>JANOBZ010000127.1:0-55709 GCA_031411895.1 Acidobacteriota bacterium
GCTATAACAAATTTCATCAGAACGCTCGGCATTGAGATAGTCTCCTTTTGACTTTTCTTTGGTCGGAAATATCAAAATGAACTTACCTGCTCGGCGTTCTGTTTTCAAATATCAATCTTCAAAATTGGATAAAGTCGAGCTAAGTTTTTCAGAATATTCGCCGCGCCGTGTTTTACCCAAAAAACGATCGCGGCGACATTTTTTTCTTCCGCAACATAGCTGATTCCGTTAAATTGTTAAAAATTGTAACGAATTATTAAAAAAAGCGCTTTTGAGAAAAAAAATCCTTGGAAAATCGGCTTTCTTTGACATATAATACTTAAAGCTTGACGCAATTCTTACAAGCTCGCCCTAATAATCTAATTTCTTAAAACCAAGACCGAATCATTTCTACCCAGCGTCCCAATCATTCAAAGTGGAGAATAAAGAACGAAATATCAATCTCTATCTGTCGGCAGTTTTGCCCGTCGGCTTCGCTGTTCTCGGCTGGGTAATTTATTATTTCCCATACGAAAAGATCAATGCCGGATTGGTCGCGCTTTCGGTCGTAACGGTTTTTTTCAGCTCTTATCTGCGCATTCAGCTGCCGCGCACAAAAATTCATCTGACGATTTCAGACGCCTTGATTATTCTCTCGCTGATGATCTACGGCGGCGAGGTCGCGGTGCTTCTGGCGGCGCTCGAATCCTGCTACACTTCGCTGAATTTCCGGCGGCAGGGAATTTCGATCAAAACCAAAACCATTTTTCTCAACGTTGCGGTCGCGGCAATTTCGACGTTTCTGACCGCGCTTGCCGCCGATTATCTGTTCGGCGCGACCGAAACCGTCGCCACGACAGCGAGCAACACGCGTTTGATGGCGATGATTACGATCATGGCGCTCACGCAGTTTATCGTCAATTCGGTCTGCGTCGCGATTTTTATTTCCTTAAAGAGCGAAAAGTCGGTCTGGGAAGTTTGGAACGAATATTGTTTAAACGCGCTGGTGATGTATTTTACGGGCGCGATCATGGCGGGCGTCGCGATCCGCGCGCTCCAGCCGATCAATATCTTTATGTTTGCGGTTGTCGTCGGATTTTTCGCGATCGTTTATATGACGTATCGCCGGTATGTCGACGATATTAAGGAAACCTCCGCGATTGCCGAGAGCGCCGAACGCGCGCGCGCCGAGCAAGCCGAAAATCACATCGTCGAACTTCAGCGTCATATCGCCGAACAGGAACGCATCAGTCAGGCGCTGCGCGAGAGCAAAGAACGCTTTCGCCACGCCGCTTTTCACGATGCGCTGACCAATCTGCCGAACCGTAATTCGTTTATTGACAAGCTGAAATTCTCGCTCGAAAAGCATAAGCAGAATCCGCAGTACGATTTCGCCGTCCTGTTTTTAGACCTCAACCGCTTCAAGACGGTCAACGAAAGTCTCGGTCATTCGATCGGCAACAACCTTATTCAAGCCGTCGGCAAACGCTTGCAAGAACTCGTTAAGGACGAGGATTTGCTGGCGCGGTTCGGCGGCGACGAGTTTGCGATTATCCTGACCAACATCAAAGGCAGCGACGATGTCGTCAGTTTCGCACAGCTCATCAACTACAAATTCTCCTACCCGTTTAACATTAGCGGCAGGGAAATTTTTATCAACACGAGCATCGGCATCTCGTTCGGCAGCGCCAAATACGCGGAAGCCGAGGAGGTTTTGCGCGACGCCGACATCGCGATGTATTACGCGAAAGATCACAACAAGAACTACGAGATTTTTAACCAGACGATGCACACGCGCGCCGTCACGCTGCACCAGATCGAAACCGATCTGCGCTATGCGATCGAGCGAAACGAACTGTGCTCTTTTTACCAGCCGATAATCGCGCTCGGCGCGATGGAGTTGAGCGGTTTCGAATCCTTGATTCGCTGGAAACACCCGCAGCGCGGGCTGATTCCGCCGAGCGAATTTATTCCCGTCGCGGAAGAAACCGGTTTGATCGTGCCGATAACCTACTGGATGCTTGAAGAATCCTGCCGCCAGATTTCCCGCTTTCAGCAGCTCGACCCGAACCACGCGCCGCTCTTTCTGAGCGTCAATTTGTCGGGCAAGCATTTCGCGCACGGCGATATTGTCGAACGGATTCAGGAAATTATCATCAAAACGCAGATCGCGCCGCAGTGTCTGAAGCTCGAAATCACGGAAAGCGCGGTGATGGATAATCCCGAAAAGGCGATTGCGATGCTCCGGCGGCTGAAAAGTCTCGGCGTGCAGCTTTCGATCGACGATTTCGGAACGGGTTATTCGAGTTTAAGCTACCTGCATCGTTTCCCGATCGATACGCTCAAGGTTGACCGTTCGTTCGTCAGTATGATGGAAGACGGCACGGAAAACGGCGAAATCGTGCGCACCGTGATCGCGCTCGCGAAAGCCTTGAATCTCGATGTGGTCGCCGAAGGAATCGAAACGATTCACCAGCTTCACCAGCTCAGAGTTCTCGGCTGCGAATACGGGCAGGGCTATCTTTTCTCACGCCCGGTGCCGCTCGAAGAAGCCGAAAAGATCGTCGAATCAAAAACCCGCTGGCAATCCGTCATTCCCGACAACAACCCGAACCTCGTCGCCCAAAACCGCGAATTTTCACACCTCAGATTAATCAATAATCAATAATCAACGTCAGTATTGAATGAGAAATTTGGCGAATGGAGCGCCGTCATCCTGACGGCACACGCGTCGCGAAGGCGGCGTAAAAACATTTCATTCAGCTCAAAACTTGAAATTAAATACAGGGTTTAAGCGTTTTTCAAACGCTGTGCCGTCACAGACGAGCGTTCCTTGCTTATCCCGAATTGACGTTAAGTAACTCAGCGGCGTGTCCGAAAGATCATTTTTCCACGCCGCAGAATCGTTTTGTAAAGGTTTTAGAGCAAATTTTGAGTAAAAGAAGGACAGGAAAGTCTCCCGCAAAGGCGCAAAGCTTTGTTTTCTTATGGAGCTTTGCGCCTTTGCGGGAAATTGTCTTTCTTTTACCTGAGAATAGCTCTAGTTTGTCTTATTCTGCGAAAATCTTCGGTTTCGCGTTGAGCGGATATTCCTTTTCGTAAACGTTCGCTAAGTTTAACAAAACGTCTTCCGACCAAAAATTGCCTAAAAGCTGCGTACCGATCGGCAAGCCTTCCGACGATAAGCCGCACGGAACCGAAATGCCCGGAATGCCCGCGAGATTTGCCGAAACCGTGTAAATATCGCTCAGATACATCGCCAAAGGATCGTCGGATTTTTCGCCGATCTTAAAGGCGACCGACGGCGAAGTCGGCGTCAGAATCGCGTCGCACGCGGCAAACGCTTTTTCGTAATCCTTTTTAACGAGCGCGCGAACCTTCTGCGCCTTCGAATAATACGCGTCGTAATAGCCCGACGAAAGCACGTAAGTTCCGAGCATAATGCGGCGTTTTACTTCCGCGCCGAAACCTTCTTCGCGCGTTTTGCGATACATTTCGCGCAACTCGTGCGAACCTTCGGCGCGAAATCCGTAACGCACGCCGTCGAACCGCGCGAGATTCGATGATGCTTCGGCGGTCGCGATAATGTAATAAACCGCGATGCCGTATTTCGCGTATGGCAGTTCGACATCAACGATTTCAGCGCCTAATTTGCGATAATTCTCGATCGAATTTTCGACCGCGCCGCGAATCTCGTCGTCCAAACCCTCGCCGAACAAAGCGCGCGGCACGCCGATCTTTTTACCTTTGATGTCGTTGTCGAGAGTCGCCGCGTAATCCGGCACGTCAACGTCGGCGGTCGTCGAATCGTGCTTGTCGCGTCCGGCAACAACGCTTAAAACGTCCGCCGCATCTTTCGACGTTTGCCCGAAAATCCCGATCTGATCGAGCGACGACGCGAACGCGACCAGCCCGAAACGCGAAATCCTGCCGTAAGTCGGTTTCAAGCCGACGATTCCGCAAAGCGACGCCGGCTGGCGAACCGAGCCGCCCGTTTCCGAACCCAAACTCGCGCGCACGACGCCCGACGCGACCGCGACCGCCGAACCGCCCGAACTTCCGCCCGGAACGCGTTCCAAATCCCACGGATTTTTGACATTGCCGAACGCCGACGATTCGTTCGACGAGCCCATCGCAAATTCGTCCATATTCGTCTTTCCGACAACAACAGCGCCCGCCGCGTTCAATTTTTTAACGGCGGTCGCGTCGTAATGCGCTTTGTAATTATTCAAGATGTACGAGCCGCAAGTCGTCTGCAAATCCTTTGTGCAGATATTATCCTTGATTGCAATCGCGACGCCGTTTAGCGCATTTTCGCTTCCGTTATTCTCAACTTCCGCCGCGCGCGTCGTCGCGTATTCGCGCTCGACCGACAGAAAGGAATTCAATTCGCCGTTCAGATTCTCGGCGTTCGTTAAAGTTTTTTCGATTTGTTCTCGAATTGTCATAAAGTTAATTCAAAATTTTATTGACCAGCCATTTATCGCCCTGCTTGACGACTTCGACTCGTATCGGGCGCTGCTCGGTGCGCGTGTCTGTTCGCCAGAAAAGCAGGACTTCGAAATTCGTTTTATCCGGCGCGGCGACTTCGCATTTGCCGACGCGAAACGCTTTCGGAAAATCCGTGTTGCCGGTCGTCAAAACGTCGCCGTCGGTCTGCAAGCCCTGCAAAGATTTATAAAATTCGGGCGTTAAAAACTTCTCGCGCTGTTTCAGGTTTTCCTCGGAAAAGCGCATCTCGTTGCCGAAATGAAAGGAATACAGTACCTTGACCGCGCCGCGCGATTCGGTGCATTCCGGCGCTTCGAGATTCGGTACGCTGCCGCACGAAAGAAGGAAGAAGACGGAAGACAGAAGACAGAAGATAAGGAATCTTCGCCAACCGACTTCTGCCTTCCGTCTTCTGTCTTCCGTCTTCATAATACTTTCGGAACTTGAAAATGTCCCTCTGTTGAGGACGGCGCTTCTTTGAGCGCGTTTTTTTGTCCGAGAGATTCGTGCGGCACGTCCGCGCGGCGCGTGTCGGTCGCCGCGCCTTCGTCGGTTAATCCGCCGAGCATCGGCTCGACGCTTGAAGTGTCGAGCTCGTTCAACTGCTCGACATAAGCCACGATTGACGCCATCTGCGGCGTGTAAAGCGCGACTTCCTCGTCCGTAATTTCGAGATGCGCGAGTTTTGCTACTTTTCTAACGTCCATAAAAATAATTGTTAATGGTTAATTATTAATGGTTAATGGTCAATTTAATTCATTAACCATTAACCATTAATAATTAACCATTATTTAAGTTTCTTCTTCCGCGCCAGACAGCTTCCTGCCGCGAGCAGAAATTGATAGCGCAGGTTGTCGTCCTTGATCGCGTCAGCCGCGCGGCGCATTTTCGGCGTTACTTCGTCGAGCGCGATTACTTCATACTCTTCGTCCGAGAGCATCGTTTTTCGCTCCTGGAAATTTTCCCTTTCGACCGCCGCTTCGTCAATATGAAATTCGATGAAGGTGACGACCGCCTGCCCGAGCACGGAATTTATCTTAAAGATCATCTGTCCCGAAAGCTGTTCGAGATGCTTGCGCCACGTCTCGGATTTGACGGCGATCGTCAGACGCTTCTGCCGCAGACGAAACGGAACGGCGTGCTGAAGCAAGCTTTCGCCCGCGATCTTGCGCCATGCGGCAAACGCGACGGCTTCGCGCACGGTTTCGTTATCGTCGAATTCTTTTAAGAGCGCCGGCAGAGCGCGAAACAATTCATTCATCCGTCATTTATCATTTAGCATCTATCATTTATCATAAAACAGAAATTAAATGTTAAATGTTAAATGATAAATGTTCAATGATGACGCTTCCAAAATTGATTCTCGCTTCCGCCAGCCCGCGCCGCGCCGAAATTTTAACGTCGGTCGGCTGGGAATTTACGAAAGATTCAGCCGATATTGACGAAACCGAACTGCCGGGTGAATCGCCCGAAGATTACGTGCAGCGTCTGGCGCGCGAAAAAGCCGAAGCGGTCGCGCAAAAATACGCGGACGCGATCGTTTTAGGCGCGGATACGACGGTTGTCATCGATAATCAAATCCTCGGCAAACCCGTTGATCTAGCAGACGCGAAACGAATGTTAAAAATGCTTGCGGGCAACTGGCACGATGTTTTGACGGGCGTCGCGCTGGTTGAAAAAAATCTAAAATCCGAAATCCAAAATCCAAAATCGAATGTCGGAATGCAGCGAACGCGCGTGAAATTTGCGGAGATGTCAGAATCTGAAATTGATTTTCTGGCTGAAAACGGCGAGCCGCTCGACAAGGCGGGCGCGTATGCCGTGCAGGCGCAGGCGGCGCTTTTTATCGAAGGCATCGAAGGCGATTACTGGAACGTCGTCGGTCTGCCGGTGAATCTGGTTTATCGTTTAATAATACAATTGGCGGGTAATCGTTGAGCTGACCGGCTTCCAGCGGTCGTCTTCTTTGACGAAATCGTAAGCCAAACCTTCGCGGCAGCTGCCGAAACTGACGGACACGAATTTGTCAATAAATTGAAATTCGCCGAATTCATACGCGCAGATGTCGCCCTGCCGCGCCGCATCGGGCGAAACGAGCCGGACGGTTTTGTTCTTCACGGTGGGAAAATTTTTCTGAATGTCGCCGGGAATATTCGCCGTCGTCAGATAGATGATTTCTTCGGACGAATTCTTAAACTTTTCATTTAATAAAACCGCGATAATCGCGCGCTGGTCGGCGGTCGCCAGTTTATTTTCGGTTTTTTCCTGCGCCCGGAGAGCGCTAAAACAAAAAAGCAAGACAACAACGACAAACAGCGCCGGGGATTTTATAAATTGTAAGTTCACGTTCTTTTTATACAACAAAGCTGCCTGTTTTTCCAAAAAAATAACGAGCCTTTTAGAAAAAAGACCCGTTATCTTGCTTTTAGTTACCTGAAATTTTATAAAATCGCGTCAATTTTCGGCGAAAGAATTGCCGAAATATCGGTGTCGGGATCAATTCCGCCAAACGGCGCGCCGACGATTTTTCCTTCCTTGTCGAGAATCACGAACGACGGCATCTGGTCGATTTTGTACTGCTTGATGCTCGTCACGCCGTCCGAATCGCGCAGGACGGAAACGGTTAATTTATTGGTCTGACTAAACTTGCGAATCACGTCGTCGCTCGCGTAGTTTTTCGATTTCGCGCTCGTCGAATCCGTCGCGATAAAGTAAAAAACAACGTCTCTGCCGCTATACTTTTTCGCCAGCTTGTTGATGGCGATCGCCTGATTTTTCGATAACGGAAGCCAGCTCGCGCCGATCGCCAGCACGACGACTTTGCCCTTGTCCGCCGCCAGATTAACCTTCGCGCCGTCGAGCGACATAAAATTAATGTCCTGCGCGCGGGCGGCGAACGAAAAAGCCGCCACAAGGGCTAAACCAGCGAAAATAGCTTTAATGTTTTTCATATATTTAAAAGATGCTTCCACTTCGGGCATCTCGTATAAATTTAGATGCAAGTTTGATGCCGATCTACTGCTTTCGGTTCAAAACCGTATTGTCTATTAAACGCACGTTTCCGAAGCGTGCGGCAACCGCAATCAACACGGCGGTTTCGCCGATTTTTTCGACCGCTTCGAGCGTTTCGTTGTCAACGACCGCGACGTAATCAACCTGCGCGAGCGGTTCCGTTTCGATGGTTTTGCGCACGGTTTCAGCGAGATTCGCGGCATTTCGTTCACCGTTTCGGGCAGCGAGTTTCGCCGCGCGTAAACCCCGATAAATTATCGAAGCGCGCCCGCGTTCGTCAGCCGACAAACGCGCGTTGCGCGACGACATCGCGAGTCCCGATTCTTCGCGAACGATCGGAACGACGACGATTTCCGTGTCGAATCCGAGATCGGTCGTCATTCGCCGGATGACCGCGACCTGCTGCGCGTCTTTCTGCCCAAAAAACGCAAAGTCCGGTCGAATCGTGTTAAAGAGAATCGTTACGACGGTCGCGACGCCGCGAAAATGTCCGGGACGCGACGCGCCTTCGAGAGTTTCCGTTAAATTTTCGACGTAAACGTAGGTCGAAAATCCTTCGGGGTAAATTTCCGCTTCGTTGGGCGTAAAAATATAATCAGCCTGATATTCGGTCAAAAGTGCGGCGTCGGTCGTCAGGTCGCGCGGGTATTTGTCCAAATCTTTTTTATCGTTAAACTGCGTCGGATTGACGAAGATCGAAACGATCACGACATCGCACATCTGCCGCGCTTCTTCGACGAGTTTGAGATGACCTTCGTGCAAAGCGCCCATCGTCGGTACGAAACCGATCGTCTTATTCTCGCGCCGCAGTTTGCGCGCGAGCGATGCCATTCTTTGTTTGCGGTTGATGATTTCCATTTATTAAATAATTGGTTTCTGTTTTAATGTTTTTCTTTTGTTATTTAATGTCCACCATGAAATAAAAGGCGGCAGAAGCAAAGAAAGAATAAATAAACCTATAATAAGTGAAAAGTATATCGCAAAACTTGTAGATGGCGTGTCGCAAGTTACTCTTCCCGGAAGTTTAGCGGAAGGAAAGCACCCAATTCTAAAAAAATAATCTCTAAGCAACGCAAGTCCGACCGCAGTTAGAAACGGAACTAAAAAAGCCAGCAAGATTTGTTTGGTCAAGCTCATCGAAAATATCTGCAATTGAAATTATAGCGAAATCCAACAAAACATTACATATTTTCCGGTTACTTCTGAAAGATTCCCAAGCCGTACGGCATCACGGCGGCGACGGCATCGGCGTTTTTATCGAGAATGTCTTTGTAAAATTTCAAAACCTTTTCGCCTTCTTCCGCGCAAAGTTTCGGCACGGGAACGTAGAATGTTTCGAGCTTGTAATCCTCTTCCATCGTTTCGTTGCCGTGTTCGTCAGTTTTGATCGTTTTCTCCCTGACCTCGAATCTGATGACGTTTTGTTCGGCTTGCTGATAAAGATAAACATCGGTCAGATGTTTTTTGTGCGGGTTCCAGCCGATCAGTTCGTATAAAATCTCGTCTTTGCCGTTGGTGATAAAAACGTGTCTTTCCGTAAAGCTCGCCTTGCCGTTTTCGTTCAGACGGCGCGGTTTGATCTCAAAATGTTCTTCGGCGGCAATCTTCCAGTCATCGGGAGAATACGTCCAAATGAGAAAAATTCCCTGACCCTGCTTGATCGCGTAGATCGCAGCGTTGCGGTTCTGACGCTTGGTCATAAACCCGAGCGAGTAAATAAAAATTGCCGCCGCCGCGATGATGCCGCCGAAAACAAACACGATTGTCAGTTCATCATTCATCCGCTTTATTCATTTCCGCCAAAACTTCCGGTGTCAGCCCGTATGATTCCTTATCGTTCGGATACTCGCCCGATTTAACGTCTCCCGTCCAATTTTGAATCGCTTCGGTCATTACTTCGCGCAGATTCGCATACTGGCGCACAAAGCGCGGCAGTCGTCCGAACGTCATCCCGATCAGGTCGTGGAGAACCAAAACCTGTATATCGCACTGGCTTCCAGCGCCGATTCCGATCGTCGAAATTACGAGTTCATTGGTAATCATTTCGGCAACTTCGCGCGGAACTAATTCCAGAACGATCGCAAAAGCGCCCGCGTCTTCGAGCAATTTCGCGTCTTCGATCAGGCGTTTAGCGTCGTCCGTCGTTCTGCCCTGAACGCGATAACCGCCCATTTTGTAAACGCTCTGCGGTGTCAGACCGATGTGCGCGACGACCGGAATTTCCTCGTCAACGAGGCGTTTGACCAGTTCGACGCGGTTGCGTCCGCCTTCGAGCTTGATCGCTTCGGCGCCGCCGTATTTCATCAATTTCAACGAGTTGCGGACGGTTTCATCGGCGTTGACGTGATACGTTCCGTAAGGCAGATCGGCAATTACCATCGCCCGTTCGGTCGCGCGCTTGACGGCGATCAGCGCCGAGCAGATTTCTTCCAGAGAGACGGGAATTGTGTTGCCGTAGCCGTGAATGACGTTGCCGATCGAGTCGCCGACGAGAATCATATCAACGCCCGCTTCATCAACGATCCGCGCCGTCGGGTAATCATATGCCGTCAAACAAACCAGCTTTTCGCCTTTTTCCTTCGCCGCGCGGATCGCGGGCAGATAAACTTTCTCGGGTCTGTCGGGTTGTAAATAAGCCATATTCGATTTGGGATTTCGGATTTGGGATTTCGGATTGGTTTCGTTAATAAGCTTATGCGTTGACCTTTGAGTTGATTTTTAGCGAAACTGTTTCGCTAAAAATCGCGTCACTTAACGCGTTAGCAAATCCGAAATCCGAATTCCCAAATCCGAAATCGTTATAGTGTTTTCAAAAATATCTTCATGTCGTCGTTCTCGAATGTCTGCTCCGTGTTCGGAGTCCAGCGTTTGACGACGGCGAAATCGCCGGTTTCGTTTAAGAGCTGCGCGGCGTCTTTGTTCAGCGCCGGATGCCTGACGTGCGGCGCGATTTCGGCGAGCGGCGCGAGAACGAAGCGCCGGTCGGTCATGCGCGGGTGCGGAATCGTCAGAAAAGCCGTTTCCGTGACGATGTCGCCGAACAATAAAATATCGAGATCGACCGTGCGCGGTTTTTTCAGAAATTTGTCCTTGCGACCCAAAAGATATTCGATTCTCAGCATTCGCGCCATCATCTGCGACGGCGTAATGCCCGAAAGATGTATCTCGGCGACCATATTGAGAAATTTTTGCTGTGTTTCCGTCACGCCGACCGGCTCGGTTTCGTAGATCGCCGACAATTTATGCACGACAAAACTCGCTTCCATCAGCCCGCGCACGGCGAGTAAAAGATTGCCCGCGCGGTCGCCGAGGTTTGAACCCAGACTGACGTAAGCTGTAATAATTTCCGTGTTCACGCTTTTTTAAGAAGAATCTCGCCAGAAATTGCCGAAATCAACTGTATCTTACAGTTAAACTTTGAGTTTTACAAAAGACGGTGGACAGTGGACAGTGATCGGTGGTCAGCTAAAACTAATTTCTGACCACCGATCACTGTCCACCGACCACTGCTTGAAATTGCTTTTACTTTTCGGCGCTTAAATGTTTCAATAGAATCAGTTGAGAATTAATTCCAGTGATGCTTTTCCGGTTGGAGAAACATTCGGGCGGTCTTACAAAGCGTGCGCCGTCTTGACATAAATCAGCACGCCGAAAACCTGATGCCGCGCAGAAAATTTCGTAACAGTCAACGGTTTGAATCACCAACCGAGCGTTCTTTTCAGGAATATATTCTGAATACCCCTGTGCCGATCACGACGCGCTCCGAGCTTTTGCGTCTGATCCGCGGCGGCGAAGACACGTTTCTCGAACTCAAAGTAAAACTTTCGAATCCCGAACGCATCACGCAAGGGATAGTCGCGCTCGCCAATACGGCGGGCGGCACGATAATTTTCGGCGTCTCGGATCAACTGCGCGTCGAAGGCGTCGTCAATTCCGAATCCGTGCAGGAAGAACTCGTGCGCATCTGCCGCGAGGAAATCGTGCCGCCGCTCGTGCCGTTGATCGACGTTATCGCGTTCGACAACGGACGCCGGCTGGTCGTGCTCGATATTGACCCGAAACGCCGCCCGTATCGCACGCGCGACGGCAGATTTTACATTCGCATCGGCGCGGAAAAACGTGAGATCAGCCGCACCGAATTGTCCGTCTGGCTCGACGAGATTCGCCCGCTCGGATACGAAAATATTCCGCTCTCGGAAGTTGCCGAAGCCGACTTTGACGACGCGCTTTTGTGGAGCTTTGCCGACGCGTTCGATACGGATTCTTTGGGCAAAAATCTCTATCAAACCGCCGATTTTCTGAAAAAGGATTTATTACTGGCGATCGGCGGCGCGGAAGAATTTCTGCCGACCGTCGCGGGCGTTTTGTTATTCGGCAAAAGCGAACGAGTCGCCGAAGCCATTCCGCGCGCAAAAGTGCGCATCGCGCGTTATTCGGGCGAGAACGGCAGCGCGCAGATGGTCGAAACGGTCGAGCTGAACGGCAATCTTTTGATGCTTTACGAAGAAGTTTTAAAGTTCTTAAGCCGCTACTGCGATCTCGAAAAAACAAAGCCGAAAAAGGCGAAAGCCGACGACGGCGGCGGAAAATCGCCCGTTCAGGCGCGCGCTAATTATCCGCTCTACGCAATTCGCGAGGCGGTCGCCAACGTCCTGATGCACCGCGATCTCGCGATTCGCGACATTCCGACGCGCATCTCGATTTACGACAACGCGATCGAATTTATCAATCCGCGCCGCACGAACGGTTTTTCGCCGCCCGCATCGCGCGCCATCCGCTACGGCATCACGCAGAGATTAAACCCGCAAATCGCCTCGATCTTCGAGAAACGCGAATACGGCACAAGCGTCCCGCGCGGCGGTCTGCCGATGCTCCTGCGCGATTCATTCCGTTTTTCGGGCAGACGCTCGGAAATCTACACCACGAACGACGAGTTTAAGCTCAAGATTTACGGAGCGTAACGCAAGTGAAAACGGGCAAGTAAAAAGTAAAAAGTAAAAAGTAAAAGCGTCTTACCTGAAAAAGTTATTTCGAGTAAGACGCTTTCTTGTTTTTTACTTTTTACTTTTTACTTTTTACTTCTTCTTGTCCTTTTCGGTTTGGAAGAACGGGCGATGCTGAACGACGAGCGTTTTTTCTTCGTAGATGCCGTCGCCGTTGAGATCAACCTTGACTTCGAGCTTGTATTTTTTGCCGTCGCGCGGTTTTTCGCCGGCGTCGTAAGCGAGGCTGTATTGACTGCGCATCAGGTTATTGATGTTGTTCAAAGCGTTCGGCACTTCGCTTTCGAAAGTTACCGGAAAATGCGCGCCGCCGGATTCTTTGGCAAATGTGTTCATCGTGTTCTGCGCCTGCAAAAACGTCAGTCTCCCGGGCATTCCGTTAAGTCCGTCGGTCGCCGGAAGCTGTCCTTCATACAGCTTGAAGAAAAGATTGCCGGTACTGATAATGTAAAACGGGATGCCGGATTGCTGAATTACCTTGCGGGCGTCGTCGTAGCTCGTTTTGCTGAACGTGTTGATGCCCGAAGCGACCAGAATAATCGCGCGGCGTTTCGCTTTGACGTCGACCATTCCGCCGTATTGGGCGTATTCTTCCTTCGAATTTTCGAGCACGACCGAATCGCCTTTGCCGCCGACGAGCGCGAATCTTATCGAATCGAAAAGATTGTTTTCGCGAAAAGCCGGATTGTTTCTGAGAAGCAGATCAACCGTCGCGCGCAGGCGGTTCGGGTCGTTCGTAAAATCGGTGATCGGCGTCGGGCGAAGATCGAACGCGATAACCGACGCGTAATCGTCGGGCGGCTTGATAAATTTTTGAAGGAAAAAAGCGACCGGACGGACGACTTCGAGCTTGCCGGGTTCGAAACCGCGACTTGCGTAAGCGCCGAAAACTTCCGACCAGCGGCTGTATTCGACCAGCAATGTAACGGTGATCGGCGCTTCGGGCGTCGCAAACTGCGCGATTTCCTGCTTCACGCCGTTTTCGAAGATCGCAAAGTTTTCTTGTTTCAAACCGGTCAGAATCTGTCCCGTTTTTTTGTCGTAAACCACCGCGTCAACGCTCACGATATTGGTTTTGATCGTTACCGGATCGTCGTCGCGTTCGGCGGTTCTTGCTTCTTCTTCGAGCCGACGTTCTTCTTCTTCTTTCTTTCGTTGTTCCTCGGTTTTTTCGGGCGGACGCTGATTTTTCTTGCCGTCGCCGCGCGGTGTTTTATCCGGTTTCTGCACCTTCGACTGCGCGAATCCGACCGCGCCGAAAGCAAACAAAAGGACGACTGCGAATAAAAGACGATAGGATAAAACAGCTTTCATAATATTATTTCCCGGCAAGTTTAACTCTTTAGATACCGATTGTGCGCTTTTGGTTGGTTTTTATCAAGAAAGGAGAACTGCGAAAAGAGAGCTTTGCACAAAAACAAAGATTAGCCACGAATGGACACGAATTTTCACAAATTTATTAAAGTAATTCGTGTTTTTTCGTGTTCATTCGTGGCTAATTTCTGAAACGCTTTCTAGTTGGAGATAATTTCGATAGTCACGTCAAACGCGCCGGAATTGTCGTTGAGATTTCCTTCGTTGATGCCCAAAAACAGCGCGCCGTCGCGGTCGGCGACGAATTCGCGCGATGCGCCGACAAAGATAAATTCGTTGTTGTCGTCGCCGATCACGGCGATCAAGCCGCCCGTCGCTTCGGTCTGCAAAAGCTTGTCCTTATCGGGCAGTGAACCGATGCCTGCCGCCGTTGAATAACGCCCGTTGCCGAGGCTCACCTGACCTTTGCCGGTGATGCGGATTTTCTGCCCTTTTTTAACGACCCAGCCCGTATTCGACCAGCCGTTTGCCGTGTTGTCAGCCAAAACCTTGACGTTCAGCATGACCGGCTTCGTGTCGGTTTTAACCGTCGTCGGCGTGGTGTTCGTGTAGGTCGGATTCGTCTGCGTATTTGTCGCCGGCGTATTGGTCGTCGTGACGGTCGGCGTGATCGTGGTCGGCGTGGAGTTCGTCTGGTTCGTGCTTGTCTGATTCGTGTTTGAAGGCGTCGTCTGCGTAGTCTTATCCGTAATAATCACGCTTTTCGAAGGTGTCGGCGAAGGCAGCGGAGTCGGTTTGTTATCCGTCTGCCCGACGGTGATGACCGTGTTGCTCTTGCTGTCGGGCTTGTTGCTCGTATTGGTCGGCAGCGTGGTTTTGTTGCTGTTTGAAACCTGAAGCGGCGTCGAATCGAATTCGATGGATTCAACCTCATCGGCAAAAAAGTTCATCTGGCGCTGGCGCGAACCGTCACCGATCACGATCGTGAATTTGCCTTCGCCGAAACTGATGATTTTACCTTTAATAATGCTTCCGTCCTTGAGACGAATCGTATCGGCAAAGGCGAGCGAAATCATTGTCAAAACCAGAAAACAGGCAAGCGCAACGCGATAAATTTTGGATTTTAAAAACATACTACCTCCAAGGGATTAAATTTTTTAGATTGGTTTCCTGCGAACCTTTCGCAATCGGACAAGCTATTCATCGAAACTAACTATCGGGAAAGCGGCTTTTTCGTCAAATCACAGATGTTAAAAATGCCTGGATGAGTTGCATTATTTGCGAACGTTAAATTCATTTCGAATTATACATAAATTCCCGAAAGTTGTTAATCACTTCGAGCTTTTTATCGAACGGAAAAACGGCTTGCATGCGGCTTCGGCTGTAACTATTAAGTTTTACAAAACTTTACAAAATCTGCTGCAAGATGCGGGAAATCGGTTCGTTCACAAAAAGGCGGCGGGAAAGAAACTTTTTCGGTAAACCGCCCGAAAATATATATAGTAAAAAAAGGGGAAGATTATGAAACAGAATTACTTCAAAACAGGATTAAAATTATTTGTCATCATCGGTATCTTAAGCCTCGGCGTGTTTGCGCAAAACAATCGCCGCAACGATTTGAACGACAAGCGCTGGGAACTCACGGAAATCAACGGCAGCCGCGTTGACAGTTCGAAAGCCTTTCTCGAAATCGCGGATTCAAACACACGCTTTTCGGGAAACGCGGGCTGCAACCGGATGTTCGGCGACGTTTCAGTGAGCGGCAAAAATATAAATTTCGGCAGCGTCGGATTGACCAGAATGCTCTGCAACGAACGCGGCGTGATGAGGCTCGAAACCGATTTTACGCGCGCGCTCGAACGCGTTACGCGATTCGAGAAAACGGGCAACAATCTGAGTCTTTACGCGCGAAACCGTCTGGTTTTGAAATTCAAAGGCACGGCGAAATCAAATGACGAAGACAATTCGGTGATTCGGCTCGAAAACCGCAAATGGGTTCTCGAAACGATCAAAACCCGCCGCCTGCCGAAGGTCGAAATGATTCCGTTCATCAATTTCGATAAGTCGAAATTGAGCGCGGGCGGCAACACGGGCTGCAACGTTTTCGGCGGAAATTATTCGACGACGCGCGATACGATCGCGATCACGAACGTCATTTCGACGATGCGCGCCTGCATCGAAGACGAGCGAATGAGCGTCGAAAGGGAATTCAAAAACGCGCTTGAAAACGCCAACCGTTTCGAGATCGCGGGCGGCAAACTCAATCTTTACCGCAATAAAGTTTTGCTTTTAACTTTTCGCGCGGAAAATAAATAACAGAAAAGTTTGATTTTTCAGACAAAAAAGAGCGGCGCAGAATTCTCTGCGCCGCTCTTTTTTATAAAATATTCGCTCGTTTAGAAGTTAAAGCGAATGCCGAACTGCAATTGTCTTGCGGCGGCGGCGGACGTAAATCCGAGCGGTTGGGTCGGCGAAACGTTTGCCGAGCCGCGCGCGTTGATCGGAATCACGTTCGTTGCGCCGACGCAGTTCGGATTGGTCGCGAAATTAGCGACGCAAGCCGTTCCGACGACGTTGTTGATGCCGTTGTAATTGACGTTGTTAAAAAGGTTAAAGGCTTCGAACGTCAATTCCAAAAAGCGCTGTTCCTTAACCAGAAAACGCCGCGCGAGACGCATATCGAACGTGTAATACGCTTCGCCGCGTCCGGTGTTTCTGCCCGCGAAAGCCGGACGGTCGTTATACAAACGGCTGTCGTTATTCGTATCGAAACCGATAAGCAGGTTAAACGGTCGTCCGCTGCCCGCCGTGAAAATCGGCGAGAAAACGAAATCGCGCAAAAACGGATTTTCCCACGGGCTGATAAAGACGCCGCTCAAAACCAGACGATGCCGCTGGTCGAACGCCGAAAGGCTGCGGTCGTCGCGCGCGTTGAGCGGATTTTGCGCCAGGTAATCCGTGTTGAAATCGGTCGCTTCGTCAATCGTTTTCGACAAAGTGTAATTGGCATTGATGCTGTAATTTCGGGAAAAACGCTTGGTGATCTGCAAAGTTCCGGCGTGGTAGAAGGTGTTCGCGACCGATTGATATTCGGCGTCGAGCGCGAAACGCGGCAGGAAATTGCCGGTCAAGCCGCCGCCTGTCGCCGAGCAGTTATAAGCCGCCGGCGGAACGCCCGGAACCGTGTAACAGCCGAGTTCGGTCGCGTTGACGATCGGCTGTCCGGTAAACGGGCTCGTGCCGATCACCGAATATTTGCGAACGTCGACGGGGCGAACCAGGTGAATTCCGCGCGAAAACAGGTAGCTCGCTTCGGCGGAAAATCCGGCGCCTAAATCCTGCTGAATCGCCGCGCTGACCTGATAAGTTTCGGGATTCTGAAAATTATCCCCGATGCGAATTCGCGCTTCGAGCGGTCTGCCCGGCGCGGTATTCAAACCGAACTGCGTCAAATCCGAAGCGACGATCTGCCGACCGCCGTTCGGGCATGCAGGATTCGGCGAATTCACGATCACGCATTGCGCGGACAGTGTTTGATAAATGAACGCCGAGCTGTAAGTTCCCGGAAGCGTGATCGCCGAAACGACGATATTGATGTTGAACGGCTCCGTTCCCGAAGCGAGCGTATTGACGACGTTCGTGATCTGGTTATCAATCTGCCCGGTGAAAATTCCCGCGCCCGCGCGAATGACGGTTTTCGCGTTATTGAAAACGTCCCACGAAAAACCGATACGCGGCTGAAAATTATTGCTGTCGGTCGGAACCGGTTCGGCTTCATTCTGGATAAAATAACGCAGACCGAAGTTAAGCGTCAGGTTCGGACGAATTTTCCATGTGTCCTGACCGAAGACCGAAAAACGCTGGCTGCTGCTGTAAAATCCGGGCAGACCGAAACCCTGCTGGTAAACCTGCGGTGCGTTGATATTGTAAGCCTGCAAGGCGTTGATCGTGTTGTTGGCATTGCACAGAGAATTTCTGAGCGCCGCGCCCTGCGCCGCCGTGATGAAGTTCGAAGCGATGTCTGCCCCGATCTGCCCGCCGATCGGCGCTGCAAGACACGCCGCGCCGGTCGCCGTCGTACCGACCAGAGCATTGCGCTGGGCGGCGGAAAAGACGGACGAGAACGGCAGCGCGCCGAAGCGGAACGATCCCGGCAGATAAGTTTCCGAATTGGTTCCGATGCGGCTGAACTGCAACACTGCGCCGGCTTTGATCGTGTGATTTCCGCGCACGAACGAGAGCGTGTCGGCAATATCGAACGAACGCGTGATGCTGTCCGAAGGCAGGAAAATGTCACGCCCGAAATTGCCGAAACCTAAAATATTGATTTCCGGTCCGTTCGGGTCGTTCGGCGTGACGGTTAACTGGTAATAGGAAAATTGCGCGCGAAATTCGTTGATCGTGTTCGCGTTGAAAATATGCGTTTCCGAGAGCAGAATTCCGCCGCTCGGCGATTTAACGCTGCGTCCGCGCGAAACGGCGTTGAGTGCGCCGGTTGCCTGATTTTCGCCGTTAAAATATGCGTAGTTCAATCTCACGAACCCGTAATCGTTTTCGCTGAAGCGGTGGTCAATGCGACCCGAAACCAATGCGCTGTTTTCGGCGGCGGGAAATTGCCCGTCGGTGGTCCCGTAAAGACCACTGGTTCTCAAACTCGGAACAGTCAGAACATTGCGGACGCCGACTCCTAAAGGTTGGAATGCCGGGCGCGAAACCAGATAATTCAGAAACGCGTTCTGATCGCCCGCAGCGTTCGGCGTGGCGAGCCGAAAACCGTTCGTAAGCGATTCGTTCAAGGTTACAAAAGACGTTTGGTTTTGGCGCAAGCCTTCCGCCGAAACGAAAAAGAAGGTTTTGTTTTCGATGATGCGCCCGCCGATCGAGCCGCCGAACTGCTGGCGACTGTAAGGCGATTTGCCTTCGGGATTAAAGTCGAAAGCATTGCGCGCGTCGAATCTTTTATCGCGGAAATAACCGAAGATGCTGCCGCGAAAATTGTTCGTGCCGGTTTTCGAAACGATGTTGACCATGCCGCCCGAAGCGCCGCCGTATTCGGCGTTGTAACTGTTGCGGTCAACCTGAAATTCCTGCACGGCTTCCTGACTGACGACGTTGCGCGCGCCGCCCGAAGGCGTGTCGGCGGTCGAACCGTCAACGTTGATCGAATTTCCGCGACCGTTGTTGCCGCCGAAGCTCAAGCCCGATTGCGGCGTCTGCGCGACGCGGAAATCGGTCGAATCGTTAACGTTATCGGCATCGTTGACACCCGGCGTTAAAAGCGCGAAATCCAAAAAATTGCGGCGGTTGATCGGCAGATTGTTTAATTGGCGCGCGCTGATCACGGTTGACTGCTGGGTGCGTTCCGTATCAACGAGCTGCTGTTCGTCACTGAGAACGTCAACGACCGCGTCAACGTTGCCGACCGTCATTGCGGCGTCGAGCGCGAGCTGCTGACCGACTTCGAGCAGTACGTTGTTAAACGTTTTAGAGGCAAATCCGTTTGCCGAAACCTTAACCGTGTAAGTGCTCGGCGGAAGCGAGAGAATAACATAGTTTCCGTCGCTGTCGGTCGTCACTGTTCGCGTTGAACCCTTGTTGTTATCCGTCGCCGTGACGGTCGCGCCGGCAAGCGCGCCGCCGTTCGGGTCGGTTACGTTGCCCCGCAGTTCCGCCGTCGCGGAAGTCTGCGCGAGAGCTGAAACCACTCCCAAACAGACAAGCATAAAAATTCCAAAAATCGTTTTCATTTTCTTCATAGAATCGCCTCCATCAATCGAATAATCAAAAAATTATAGCGTTGCGGCAAAGTTTTTCTGACACACTTTACCGGTAAATTTATAAATGGAAAATATCTAATTTAACTGCTACTACTGCGCAGCAAACCCTTTAAAGCCATTTCGCAAACGTCCTCGCAAACCTTTTCGACCGAAAGCTTGCCGCCCGGACGATACCAGCGCGAGAGCCACAGGATCATTCCGAAGAGCGTAAAAGTCGCGGTCGTCAGATCAACGTCGTGGAGCTTTCCGCTATCCTGAATTTCGACGAGCGTGTCGCGCACAAAGTCGAAATACTCGCGCCGCCTTTTCAAAACCGCCTCGCGCTGCGTAAAGCTGAGCGAGTTCATTTCGTGCGAGACGATAATCACGGCGTGATTGCCTTCAGCGGCGAGTCGCGCGTGGTTTAAAATGATAAATTTCAAACGTTTTTCGGCGTCGGCAATCTCGCGCGCCGGGTCTAAAACTTCGTCCTTAACGTTATCCAAGCCGAGTTCGACAATCCGGTAAAGCAGTTCCTGTTTGCTCTCGAAATAATAGTAAAGTCCCGCCTTGGTTATGTTTAGCGTCTTGGCTATATCGGAAAGCGACGTCGCGCCGACGCCTTTTTCGACAAACAACTGCGCGGCGAGCAGGTAAATCTCTTGCGCGCGGTAGAGGCTTTTTTGCGTTCCGTTTCTCGGCATAGAAAATTCGATAAAACTTTCTATAGAACAAGCGTGTCTTTCAATCGGGCGACCGCTTAAATAAAATTGCTTCGTTTGATAAATTATGTTAGTTTTTTACTTACCGTTCGGTAGAATTTAACTAAAGTTAATAGACAATCCCAAATTTGTCAAGATAATTTCGACCTGAAAACATAAATTATTTAAAGTTAATTGGTCTTACCAATTTTACCAATTTGTTTACGGAATATTTTCTGTAAAAAGCCGATAAAAATATGACGAGTCAAGCTGTCAAACCACGCATCAGTAAACCGATTAAAACGAGTGAAGATTACATAAATTCCCTGCGCGGGCGAAAGCTGAAAGTCTATCTTTTCGGCGAATTGGTCGAGGATATCGTCGAGCATCCGATGATTCGCCCGAGCATCAACGCGGTTGCCGAAACCTATGATCTGGCACAGCGCGAGCCGGAGCTTGCCGGTGCCGTGTCGCATCTGACGGGTGAACGGGTCAATCGTTTCTTGAATATCGCGATGAACCGCGACGATGTGGTTTTGCAGAACAAAATGCAGCGTCGTCTGGGACAATTGACCGGAACGTGTTTTCAGCGCTGCGTCGGGATGGACGCGCTCAATTCGCTTTATTCGGTGACGTTCGAGATTGACGAAAAATTTCAAACCGCTTATCACGAGCAGCTCAAAACTTTTATCGCCGATGTTCAACGGCAAAACCTCGTGATCGGCGGCGCGATGACCGATGTCAAAGGCGACCGCAGCCTCGCGCCGCACGAGCAAGCCGATCCCGACCTCTTCGTGCACATTACAAAGCGCACGGACGAAGGCGTTTTTATCACCGGCGCAAAGGCGCATCAGACGGGCTGTTTGAATTCGCACTGGCTGATCGTGATGCCGACGATGCGACTGACGGAAAACGATAAAGATTACGCGATCGTCGGCGCGATTCCGGTTGACGCTGGCGGTATTACATATATTTACGGGCGGCAATCGTGCGACACGCGGGCGATGGAAGGCGGCACGATCGATGCGGGAAACCTGAATTTCGGCGGGCAGGAAGCGATGGTCATTTTCGACAACGTATTTATCCCGAACGATATGATCTTTATGGACGGCGAAACGGAATTTGCTTCGATGCTCGTCGAAAGATTCACGTGCTATCATCGCCGCAGTTACGTCTGCAAATCGGGCGTCGGCGACGTTTTGATCGGCGCGGCGGCGCAAGTAGCGGAATACAACGGCGTCGAAAAAGTTTCGCATATTAAAGACAAACTCGTCGAAATGACGCATTTGAACGAAACGATCTACGCGACCGGCATCGCGTCGAGCTATCAGTCGAAACCGACGAAATCGGGCGCATACATCAACGACGATATGATCGCCAATGTCTGTAAACATCACGTCACGAAAATGCCGTATGAGATCGGGCGTCTGGCGCAG
The DNA here is from genome assembly GCA_031411895.1 of Acidobacteriota bacterium. Taxonomy (GTDB): domain Bacteria; phylum Acidobacteriota; class Blastocatellia; order Pyrinomonadales; family Pyrinomonadaceae; genus JAFDVJ01. The sequence goes on from JANOBZ010000127.1 coordinate 21,693, forward strand.
GATTTAGCGGGCGGAATGGTTGTTACGATGCCGTCGGAAAAAGATTTCAAAAGTGAAGAAATCGGTTATCTGCTCGAAAAGTATCTGAAAGGTCGCGCCGATGTGCCGACCGAAAACCGTGTTAGAATACTGCGGCTTATCGAAAATATGACTTTGGGCAGAAACGCGGTCGGTTATTTGACCGAATCAATGCACGGCGCCGGTTCGCCGCAGGCGCAGCGAATCCAAATCGCGCGGCAGATGCAGATCGAGTTTAAGAAAACTCTGGCAAAAGAACTTGCCGGAATCGAAGAGCGAAAACGCGAGCAGTTGACGACCGAGATTACGGAATATTTCGGACGTGTTTTTGATAAGAACGTTTAGCAGAAGAAACAATTAAAATAAAAGGAGAATTCATGTTAAAAAGTTATTTATCTCTGATTCTTATCGGGCTGCTGGTTTTCGGGGGCAGCGTTCAATCAGTTTTTGCGCAGGCACAACCCGACGCAAACGCTGAAAGGATTAAAGCCGTAGTTGCAGCGCGCGGCGTCAACGAGAAAAAGCGCATCCGTGTCAAAATGCTGAACGGCGTGAAAATGAAGGGTTATATCAGCCAGATCGGCGACGATACGTTTACTCTCGCGATCTCCAAAACCAGACAGCCCGTCGTTATCGCCTACCGCGAGGTTTCAAAAATTGAAAGCGGAGGTTTGTCGGGCGGCGCACGAATCGGAATTATCGCCGGCGCAGCGGTGGGCGGGGGAATACTTGTCTTATATCTCGCCTTTCAGCACGCAATCAGAAACAATTGATTTGATCCGGTTTGTAACGAACGTAATTTGCCGACAAAAACTTAATTTCTTATGAATCAAAAACAAGCGACTTGGTACGCGCTCGGAGTTTTGTTTTTAATCAACGCGCTGAATTTTTTCGACCGCCAGATCATCGGCGCGGTCGGCGAACCGATTCGCGTGGAATTCGAGTTGAGCGATTCGGCGCTCGGTGCGCTGAATACCGCTTTTACGCTGATCTACGCTTTCGTCGGCTTGCCGCTCGGAAAGCTGGCGGATAAATACAGCCGCAAAAAGATTCTCGCATTCGGCGTGCTTTTCTGGAGCTTGATGACGGCAGCCTCGGGTTTTGCGCGAAGCTTCTGGCAGATTTTCGCGATGCGGCTCGGCGTCGGCATCGGCGAAGCGACCTGCGCACCGGCGGCGACATCGCTCATCGGCGATTATTTTCGCTCGGAAAAACGTGCCAAAGCAATGTCCGTTTTTATGCTGGGATTACCGATCGGGCTTGCCTTAAGTTTTGTCGTTTCGGGCGCGGTCGCGAAAGCTTACGGCTGGCGGACTGCTTTTCTCGTTGCCGGACTTCCGGGACTTTTGTGCGTTCTCGCCGTGCTCTTTATGAAAGAACCCGTGCGCGGCGCGGGCGAAGCGGTCAACGTCGGGCAGAAAAAGCGCGAAGGTTCGGCTTATAAACTGATTTTATCGTCGCCGACGATGATCTGGCTCATCCTGTCGGGCGCGCTCCACAATTTCAATATGTACGCGCTCGGCGGCTTTATCACGCCTTATCTGATGCGTCATCATAATCTCGACATCGCGCAGGCAAGCAACGTTTCGGCGATTGTTTACGGATTGCTCGGCGCGCCCGGACTTCTTTTAGGCGGTTTTGTCGGCGATTGGGCGAAACGAAAACGTCCCGACGGCGCTTTGCTGATCGCGGCTCTGGCGATTCTGCTTTCCGTCCCGTTTTTCTTCTTTGCGATCGGAATTGCCGGCGGCGAATACATCGTTTATTCGGCGCTGATCGGAACGAGCTGCGCGCTGATGTATTTTTACTATTCGATCGTTTATTCGACGATCGCCGACGTCACCGAACCGGCTTTGCGCGGCACGGCGATGGCGGTTTATTTTCTCGCGATGTATCTTTTGGGCGCTTCACTCGGACCGTGGATTATGGGTTTAATCAGCGATCATTATACGCAGCAGGCGGCAATCGCGGCGGGCGTCACGGAATTTACGGCGAAAACATTAGAACCGTTTCGCGGCGCGGGACTTCGTTCGGCAATGTATCTCGTACCGATTTTGAGTACGGCGCTGATGCTCGTACTTTTCGCCGCTTCGCGAACGGTTAAGAAGGATGTCGAGAAGATTCAAAACTGGATGCGCGATAATCATGAAAACAGGTGAAAATGACAATGAAACTGCCGATTTCGTTTGAGGAAGTTACTTATTTTAATAACGAATTTCGGGGCGATTTAATTATTACGAAAGGCGTTTTATATTATTTTGCGCACACGCGTGTAAATTACGCGCGGCAGGCAGACGAGCTTGGCGGAAAAGATGCGATGGCGGTTTTCGAAGTGCTCGGAAATTTCGTACCCGGATTCGGCGCAGTTCCGTGGCTTCGCACCGCCGCGGATAAAAGCGTGAAGGTCGGAAAGTTTTTGAAACGAAAATTTCGTCCGACGACGAATTCGCCGAAAATCCGTCAGGAAAATCTATGGCGCGGCGGCGAATCGAGCGAAATTTTGCAGTCAGCTTTGGACGAATATATCGAGAAGATGAAAAGGGAAAATTTGAAATTCGAAGAAGATTCCGTCCCAAAACCGATGCGTTTTGCGGCTGCTGAAATTTCAAATGCAAAGTTTGGATTAAAGTTCAAATTCGATGCGAAGTATGATAATCACGATTTCAAAGTAAATCTAATGCACCGCAGTTTATTCAAAAGAGCCTTGCAGGAAGCAGGTTTTATTAAATAATTATGACCGCAAAAATTCCGCGAAACAAGGAAAACGATTACACGCGCGAAGCCGCCGCCGCAAGACGCGATTTTGTTAAAGAGCAGCGAAACGTCGAATTAAAACACGTCGGCGGATTTTCGTTCGAGCCTGAGGTTTTGCCCGGGAATATCGAAAATTTTATCGGCGTCGCGCAGGTTCCGATTGGCTTAGCGGGACCGCTTTTGGTAAACGGCGAATTTGCGCGGGGCGAATTTTTCGTGCCGCTCGCAACGACCGAAGGGACTTTGGTCGCGTCCTACAATCGCGGAATGAAGCTTTTGCGCGAATCGGGCGGCGTGACGGCGACCGTCGTTGACGACGCGATGCAGCGCGCGCCCGCGTTCGTTTTCAAATCGGCGCGCGAGGCGCAAAAGTTCGGCGCGTGGGTTAAGGAAAATTTCGCCGAGATCAAAGCGAAAGCAGACGCGACATCGAGCGTCGGGCGTTTGCGCGACATTCAGCAGTTTCCGGCGAGCCGCTTTCTTTATCTCAGATTTAATTACACGACCGGCGACGCCGCCGGACAGAATATGGTGAGCAAGGCGACAAAAGCTGCGTGCGACTGGATTCAGACGGTTTATCCGGACATCGAGCGCTACCAACTCGAAGGAAGTTTTGCGACCGACAAAAAAACTTCGTGGGTCAACACTTTGCACACGCGCGGCAAAAAAGTGATTGCCGAGGCGACGATTTCCGCGGCGAAATTAAAGGAAATTATGCACGTTTCGGTCGAGCAGATTTTCGAAGCGCGGCTCACGTCGCAGCTCGGCGCATACATGGCGGGCGTCAACAACAACGGCGCACATTCGGCAAACGGCATCACGGCAATGTTTATCGCCTGCGGGCAGGACGCGGCAAACGTCGCCGAATCGAGCGCGGCGGCGGTTTATGCCGAAATTACGCGCACCGGCGATTATTATTTTTCGGTCACGATTCCGTCGTTGATCGTCGCAACCTACGGCGGCGGCACGGGCTTGCCGACGCAGCGCGAATGTCTCGAATTATTGGATTGTTACGGCAAAGACAAAGCGAAAAAATTTGCCGAAATCGTCGCGGCGACCGTTTTGTGCGGCGAATTATCTTTGGGAACCGCCGTGATTGCCGACGAATGGGTTTCGTCGCACGAACAATTAGGTCGAAATCGGTAAAGAGTTGCAGGAAAGTTTGAAGAGAGTTCGCAGAGTTTGCAGGAAGTTGCGGATAGTTGCAGATAGTTTTTTAACTTTCTGCAACTATCCGCAACTTTCTGCAACTTTCTGTTAACTTTCTGTCTCAACTATTCAGACATTTCGTTTAATGTCGCGGGCTGCAGGTTCAGCTTGTTTTCGCCGCCGGTGATGCTAACGGGCGAGCTCCAGATCGCAAAACCGGTGCGCGATTTCGTGATGCCGAAAAGATAGTAGCTGTCGGGATTAACGTCCTTCATCGAGGCTTTGCCGTCGGCGCCGGTCGTCACGCTGTATTTGATATGTTTTTTGATCGCGGCAAGCGCGCCGCGCTGAAAATCGCCGTAACGGTCGGGATACATCACCGCCAGCCCGAAGCTGTTCGACAACGAATTGCCATCGATCGGCTCAAGGTCGGCTTCGCTCAAAATCTGTTCCAAATCCTTGTCCAAAAGATAAAACTTTTCGTTTTTGACCGATTGCACAGCACCGCTTCGGGTCGCAATCTTGGCGTCGATCACAACCACGCCTCGATCAGACGGAACCGTCACGCTCGATGACGGCGGAACGCTCGTCGACGAAGACGGATAACTCGGCGCGGTCGTTGACGATGACGGCGGATTGACCGTGGTCGAACTCGACGGAACCTGAATCTGATTCGGCGAAGTATCGGTGCGCGAGCTGGTTTCGCGCGAATCGGTCGAACGCCGCTGCGTATCGAGATTAACATTGACGGTGCGCGTGTTCGAGGCTTCCTCGTTGTTGCGCGTAATCGCGATCAGCAGAAAAATTACGACCAGCGCAAGAATAACGATCGGCGCGATAACCCATTTCGGAAAACCTTCGTCAGATCGGTTTTCCGCAACCACGACCTTCCGCTGAATCACCGGCGTCGGCACGGCGAGTGGACGCCCGCAATTCGGGCAAGCGACCGCTTCGTTTGATACTTCATGTCCGCATTCGGGACAAATTACTAATGACATTCGGATTTATCCTCCCTTGTTCAATTCAAAATTTCAAATTATAAAGTTGTATTAAAATCAGACAGTTTTTAACTGTCTAAATGTTTATATTGCAAGGATTGTGCCGAGATTTGAAGATTAATAAAAAAATAATTGTTGGAGTATGCATCGGCGTTCTGCGGCGCGGCGCAGTTTTCGGCGGCAGACGGAAAAACGGGATAAATATTCTTTTATGTCAGCGAGAGAACACAGATTGCAGAATTTTTTATTTAAACTTTTGATGATGACAGGCAATTAAAATTTTTAAGGGGGAAATAAACTTTTGCCGCACGGCAAAGGTGAGAATTTATGTTAGCGACCGAGATATTAATACAAGATCACAAAAAGGCGATGAGTCTCAGTCGAAGCGCTCGAAGGCGCGCGCGACGGAACCGGCGCACACGCCGCAACTTTTAATCAACTGGCGGCGGCGCTCGCGCTTCACATGCGCGAGGAAGAGGAAATATATTACCCGGCGCTGGCGCAGCATCCGGAATTCAGCGACATTATGGAGGATTCGGTCGCCGAGCACGAAATGGTCAAACAAATGCTCGTCCAAATGAACGAGCTCGTGCCGAGCAGCCCGGAATTTCAAGACATTCTCGCGCAAATGAAAACCGCGCTCGAAAAACACGTGACCGAGGAAGAAGAAGACATTTTTCCCGAATCAATCGAAGTTTTGGGCAGGGAACAGATCGAAATGCTCGGCGAAGAGATCGAAGAATTGAAAGTCGAAGGCGAGATGAGCAAAACGACGAGTATGTAAATCTTTTGTGAACAAAACGGAATCGAGCATATTAAATTCCAATAATTGTTCAAAGTAAGTGAAGCGATAATGTTTCACTTGCTTTTTTTTGTTCGGATTACCTGTTTCGTTCCGCAGCGGGATTGCGCAAAAATTACAATAATTTAACCTGAGTATTGGATAAGAAAATATCGAATCGGAGCGCGGTCATCTCGTCCGTCAGCGTTTGAAAAACGCTCGAAACGCTTCGATCGCCGCAAACTTTAATCGAGATCGAAGCGTTTCGACTCCGCTTTGCGTCGTCGCGGACGAACCGTCCGCGCTCCGATTTTATTCAATACTGACGTTAATTTATATTTACTCGCAGAATCTAACGGCGATTTCTGTTTCGCTGCATCAAAAACCAGCCCAAAATTAAAAATCCGCCGCCCGCCGCGCCCAAAAAAGTCCAGTTGTAAACGGCGTATTCCGGAACCTGTCGAACGTAATGAATCTGTAAGATATGATGATTGATAATGCCTTCGACGGTATTGAAAAGCCCCCAGCCGAAAATCATCTGACCGGCAAAGGCAACGAACGAAGGTACGACCAAATCGTTTGTCGCAGAGTTTCTCAGCAATAGAACGCCCGTTAAAATAATCAGAAAACACGCGGCGTCAAACATTCCGTCGGTCGTCATCAGGCGGTGTATATTTTCCACCGAATCGGACGGAATAATGTTTGAAAGCAGATGATGCCACTGCAAAATCATGTGCAGCAGAAAACTGTCCACCAGTCCGCCGAGCCCGACGCCGATCACGATTCCGGCGCGGCTTAATCTTCGGTTATTGCTAAATCTGTTTCCCATTGTTCAATTATTTATTTTTTTGCTCGTTTTTCTGCCATTTGCCGCACCGCCGCCGAAATTCGCCCGGATCGCCGCCGCGCGAAAAGCAAATGCGCATAAATCGAAGTTTGAGCGGCTTTCGAGAATCACAATTATTATATGCGCCCGAAAATTTAATTGTCAGACAGTAGACAGAAAGTCGATTTTCCGTTTTGCTAAGTTTTATTTGAAACAGATTTTAACTATTTATCAGCCAATAAGCGAGGAATTGAAGGAATTAAATTTTATGGGTAAAACAAAAACGGTGCTTTTCGCTATCGGCGGCGGGGAATTTGCCGAAGCAACGGAGGTTTTAGGGAAATTTCTCGGGCTTTTAAAAGACAAGTCCGACGCGCGAATTACGGTTATGACGGTGGCGACCGCCGAACCCGAAAGCGCGGCTGCCAAATATAATAACCTGTTCAGAAAATGCGGTATCAAACATGTCATCGTGATCGACATTTCTCAGCGTGACGATTCATTTAACGAAGGATCGCTGAAAAAAATCGAAGCCGCCGACGCGCTGTTTTTTACCGGCGGCGACCAGCTCAACGTCACGAGCCTGATGGGCGGAAGCCCGCTTCATAATCTGCTCCACGAACGAATCAAAGATGGTTTTATCGTTGCCGGAACGAGCGCGGGCGCGGCGATGATGTCGAATTCGATGATTATCTCGGGCAAAAGCGACAACGCGCCGAGCGTCGGCGGTGTCGACATCGCGCCGGGAATGGATTTGGTGCGCGGAACGATCATCGACACGCATTTTACGCAGCGCGGACGACACGGACGGCTGCTCACGGCAATCGCGCATTACCCGCAGGATTTGGGCATCGGAATTGACGAGCGGACGGCGATCGTTATTACAAACGGAGATTTTTCGGTGATCGGCGAAGGCGTCGTAACCGTGATGGACGGAAGCCGGATGCATCACAACGACCTGCCGTATCGCAAAGACGGGGAAACGCTCGGACTGTTCGGTGTCGATGTTCATGTGCTGCCTTCCGGTTACAAATACGATTTGAAAAAACGCGAACCCATCCGTCCCTCGCTGAAAAAACTGGTTGGCGTGAGCGGCGAGGAATAAAGACGCGTTTAATAATGGTTTCCGCCCCGAAAGACAAGGCGACGATATTAAAATGGTCGCCTCTTCGGTTGAACTTGACAAAGTTTGGCGGCGCGCTGAAAAAAATCAAACCGCTTAAAACATTTCTGCTAATCCCCTCAAAAAAAACGTCGAAAAATGATTTACCCAATTTTTCAAGGAGTTACGAATGAAAATTAAAACCATCAGAATATTGAACGGCGCAAATATTTTCAGTCACCAGCCTGTATTGGTGATGTGTCTCGATCTCGAAGAACTGAAAAATAAGGAAAGCCGAGAAATTGTGGATTTTAACCGGCGTCTGCTCGAATCGCTGCCCGAATTGAAAGAGCATCACTGCACACACTGCCGCGCGGGCGATCGAAAATGCTTTTGAACCGCAGGAAGCGGCGGTTTTGATTTGAAACGTTATGCTGAAATTAATCAAAAACAAGGAAACGCCGCCGATATTTTAATTTTCGATAAGAGCAATCTCGAAATTCGCGATGTCGTCAGCAACGGCAAACGGCTTTTCAAAAACGGCAAAATCGTTTTTAAGGAAGCCTTTCTCAAGGACAGCAGCCGTAATATCAAATTAAAGGGAAAAAAGGCTTAAATAATTGTTATTCATAAGCGATTCGCCAAAATAAAAACGGCTGCTTTTTGAGCAGCCGTTTTTATTTTGGCGACCTTAAAGAATCGCCGTAAATTGCGCGCCGGATTAGTTGGGTTCGGCGACGAAATTCATATCCGTGACATCGCCCGTAATCGGCATCGTCATCGGCTCGAAGACATAGCGTTTCGAGAGCGGTTCGATGGTATACGGTCCGCCCGGAACGACATTGGTAAAGCTGTATGCACCGAACGAACTGGTGTTCGCAAAGGCGACAAAATTACCGCCGGCGTCGGTCAGCGCGACCAACAAACCGCCGATGCCTTGTCCTGACGATGTGACGACACGTCCGGAGATCGAAACGTTCGTAACCTGCGCAGGACTCGGTCCCTGAATTTGAACGGTTATCGGTGCGCCGGTTTTGTAGAATCCGATCGTCGCGGTCACGGTTTGCGGCGGACGATTCGATTCAAAGCGGAAATTATACAGCGTTCCCCATCGAATGGCGTTCGCATTGGGATTCTGCGCAAAGGTTTCCGAGCTCCACGTCATCGCGCCGCCGGCGTTCGACTGCGCCCACGGCGCGTTGCTGTATCCGGCGCTGTTAAACGTTCCGTCGTTTGCCCAGCCGGGATGCTGCGGGGGCGCGTGGAAGCCGATGTTGTTCACTGTTGCTCCGTTTCCGACAGGAACGCTGAACGATTGAATACCGCGGTCGAGATTCTGGTTATAGATAGCATATTCGTAACGGTAAACACCCGGCGACGGATTCGTTACCTTATAACCGACGGAGGCGACGCCGTCTACTCCCGGAGCGGGCTTGAATTCGGAAATCGTAGCGCCCGTCCAGGCGGTGATCGCCGTTTTGGCGCGAACCGTAGCGCCGACCGCTCCAAAGCTGAAAGGACTGCCGGTTCCGTTGACGCTGAATCGGCGGTACGAAACGTTATTGTACATATTGCACTGCGTCGGATTAGCCTGACACCAGACATATTCGTGCGGCGTAATATACTGTCCTTCGGCGTAATAGGTTGCGCCCGCATTCAGGGTTGTGTTCAGGTCGGCGATCGGCGTCAAAATTCGATGCGACGGACCGGTATGCGTATGACCGGTATGGCTGTTGTTCGGCGTCGCGGAATCGTTTCGCGGGTAAAACCCGGTAAACGGATTTACAAAAGCGCGTGAACCGAGATTGGGTCCGGAATTCAAGCTTGCCGAATAAGGGTCGGAACAGCCCGAACCGAGCCGCGAACCGCCGACTCCGTTACAGCCTAAAGCGCAAAGATTTTGAGTCAATGCCGTGAACGCGTGTTTCATTTGCGATTGTCCGACTTGTTCAAATCGTTCGTCGTTGGTCGCGCCGCCGCTCATGCGGTAAAGGTTCTGCGGAATCAGCGGGTGATCGTTACTCGGGTTCTGGAACCAGTTCAAATCGACCGTCCCGAAATTGCACGAATCGGTGCCGACCGCGAGCCCGACAAACCCGCCATCAGCCGCGCCGAATTGCGCCAGCCCCGCCAAATCGCCGACGACGACGTCCGGTCCCGGAACGTTTCCGGCGCTTTCCGGATTATCGACCGGCGGAAGCACGTTTGACGTTACTTCGCCCTCAACGATCTGCGTAACTTCAATCGCGCGCATCGTCGTTTTTAAGGAAAACTGCCCGACAATCGCGCCGGCGTCCGCCGGACGGCGAAGCTCGGCGGCAAATTCGTTTGAAATCAGCATTCTGCCGTCTTTAATATTAAGCGTATGGTCGTTTGCATCATAGGTGAATTCGAATCCTTCGATATTGAAGAAGAGAAAACCCGTTTTGCCGTCGCGAATGACGAATTCATACGGTTCGCCAGCCGGCGTTTTTTCGAGCACAAGACTCGAAACGGATGCATTCAGTTTCGCCGGAAGATTAACGAAATTCTGCGGAATGATCGGCATCGAACCCGGCAGCGCTCCGCGCAGTTCATTGTTAAAAACAACGACTGTAAAGAAGGAGTTTTGCTCGGCGTTAAAACGCAGCTGGCTCGGCTGCTCTGTTTTGCGCGCGCGCGATGCGGCGCCGTTGAGCCGGCTTAGATTGATGTCCATCGTAACGCTGCCGTCCGAGACAATCATTTTTTCAAGAGTTCCGGAATTGGCTGCCTGTTTGTCCGGGCTGATTCCGGCTAAAGAATTATTCGTCCCGTTGGTCAGTAGAAATAGTCCGACCACCGCGAGAAAAACGATCACAATTGTTTTTAACATAATTTCAGATTCCAACCGCTTGAGCTTTTACCAAGCAGTAAAATTTCAGATTCGAACCGCTTAGAATTTGTTAAGCAGTAAAATTTAATTAGTAAACACCACGAAGATTTTGACTTACTTGCACAGATTGGGGTGCCTTTTTTTATACATCGTTTCGGGACTTTAATCAAGTTCGGTATAATAGGTTTTTCCGCCGAAGCTCCGGAAAGCAGCAGATTTTAATATTATGAAAAACGGTTGTGATAGCCAAAAACCGACGAAACAGCGTTCGATCGAGCTGCCTGTTTTACAAAATCCCGCACCTCAAAAAGAAGGTAAAATCCGTGACTCGCGTGCGAGCCGCTGGCGCGCCGCCGCGCTGATCGCGCTCAATCTTTTGATGATCGCTCACATTATCCAATGGCGCTTTTCGGGACAGACGATTTCGCCGATCGAGCCCTCGGAAGCGATGCACACTTTGCAGCGCGGCGCGGTCAACGCCGGGTTCATCTTCTTTGCGCTGGCGATTCTCGCGACGCTCATTTTCGGGCGGTTCGTCTGCGGTTGGGGCTGTCATATTCTCGCTTTGCAGGATTTCTGCGCGTGGATTTTGAAAAAGATCGGACTCAAGCCGAAGCCGTTTCGCTCGCGGCTTTTGATTTTCGTGCCGCTCATCGTCGCGCTCTATATGTTCGTTTATCCGACCGTCTACCGGTTTTTCGTCAAACCCGCGACCGAGCCGCTTTTTCCGCAATGGACGAATCATCTGGTAACGAGCAATTTTTGGGAAACCTTCCCGCCCGTTCTGGTCGCGATTCCGTTTCTTTTTATCTGCGGGTTTATGACCGTCTATTTTCTCGGACAAAAGGGCTTTTGCACTTATGCCTGCCCGTACGGCGGCTTTTTCAGTCTTGCCGACAAGGTCGCGCCCGGCAGAATTCGCGTCGATCAGGACGCCTGCCACAGCTGCGGGCACTGCACCGCCGTCTGCACGTCGAACGTTCTGGTTCACGCCGAGGTCAGAGAATACGGGATGGTCGTCGATCCGGGCTGTATGAAATGTATGGACTGCGTGAGCGTCTGTCCGAACGACGCTTTGTATTTCGGCTTCGGCAAACCGGCTCTCGGCGTTTCGAAAAAGATCGAGAAAAATTATTCGCTGTCGTGGACGGAAGAAATCGCGGCGGCGTTGGTTTTTGCGGCTGGTTTTTTCGCCGTCTGGGACGTTTACCAGCTCGTCCCGATGCTGATGGCGCTCGGAATCGCCTGCGTGACGACGTTTCTTGCGGTGAAAATCTGGCAATTGGTCGGAAAAAACAATCTCGCGTTTTTCGGCTCCAATCTGAAATCTTCCGGCACGATTCAAAAAGCGGGCTGGACGTTTCTCAGTTTCGCGCTCATATGGGTCGGCTTGAACGCGCACAGCGGCTGGGTGCGCTATCACGAAATCGCCGCCCGACGCGCTTTTGAAAATATAAAAATTCCCGACGAACTCGCGCTCGCGCGGACGAATCCCGCCCGCTGGCTGAGCCAGAGCGACCGCGAAAACATCGCCGCCGGTAAAAAACATTTTTACGCCGCATTCAATGCCGGTCTGTTCGTTAATAAAGAAGCTCTCGCGAAACTCGCGTGGATCGAATATCTGTCGGGCAATAACGAGCAAGCCGTCAATCTGCTCGGCATTTCCGCCGAACGTCAGGAAGGGCAGAGCAAAGCTCTGAGTCAATATTATCGCGGCGCGATTCTGAATCGGTTGGGACGCTACGATCAGGCGCTCACGGCGCTCGACGCGGCTTTGGCGGAACGCTCCGACCTGGTAATCGCGCGCGAGGAAAAAGGCGAATCGCTCTGGCAGCTCGGACGCCGCGAAGAAGCCGTCGCCGTCTGGCGCGATGCCGTCAGCGGAAAAGCCGGTCTGCCGCTCGCCAACAATCTGCTCGCCGGTGCCGCCGCTTTGAGCGGGCAGCCCGAAGCCGCCGCCGCGTATGAAAAACAAGCCGACCAGACAACGCCTGACGATCCGCTTTTTCACTGGACGCTCGGGCTGCGCCTGGAAAGCGTCGGGATGGGCGCGCTTGCCGAAAAGCATTTCGCGCGGGCGATTCAGCTCAACCCGGAATTTAGAAAAGCGCGCAGTCTGGATTTGATAAACCGTTGACGAAGCCGTCCGCTTTATTATTCGGAACCACGAAACAGATGCGAAACAACGCGAAAAATTCGGATTTCCCGAAGCGTTGTTTCGCATCTGTTTCGTGGTTTCTCTCGATTTTTCGCAAAGATTCGCCGAATTAAGAAAGTTTTTTTCTATTTGTGATGTAAACCACACTTTATTTACGCCGTTGGAGTTAAATTTAAATAGAGGAATTATGAAAACTATTGAATTATTAAAAAATCTAAATCTTGGCGAGATTATCGAAGGCGAAAAAAACAAGGACGTGAAAGAACTTTTTAACGGTTCGCGCCGCCGTTTAATGGAAGTAAAGCTTCGTAACGGAGAAGTTTTGGCAAAGCATAAAGCCGTCGAGCCGATCACCGTTTTGTGTCTCGCGGGCAACGGCGTGTTTCGCGCCGGCGAAGGGTTGAGCGACGAGCAGATTCTCGTGACCGGCACATTGATTACTCTCGAAGGCGGCATCGATCACGAAGTCGTCGCGCAGCCGGCGATTGATCTGCTGGTCACGAAATTTAAGGAAGCTTAGAGCATGAAAAAAGACATTGAAAACCGCGCCGATATTGACGATTTGATGAATCGTTTTTACGCGCGGGCGCTGGTTGACGAAACGATCGGTTATTTTTTTAGGACGGTCGTCAAACTGGATTTGGAACATCATCTGCCGATTATCGGCGATTTTTGGGAAGCGCTGCTTTTCGGCACGGGAAGTTACCAGAAACACGGGCGAAATCCTTTGCAGGTTCACGCCGAAATACATCAAAAATCCAAGCTTTTGCCGAAGCATTTCCGCCGCTGGCTCGAACTTTTTCGCGCAGCGGTTGACGAAGCTTTTGCCGGTGAAAGAGCCGATTTTATCAAATTGCGCGCCGAAGCGATCGGCGATCGGATGCTCAATTTCGTGAGCGGCATTCCGGAATTAAGCGCAACTAAGCGGTAATTCAGAGCGGTTGGATTTTGCACAAAAATTAAGTAAAAGCGGAAAATCGAGCTGAATAATTCTAACCTTTTACATTTTTAATTTTGCATTTTTTAGCAATTAAACACTGCAATTAATTAAAAATGTAAAAGGTAGAATGTAAAATTACGGTATCGAATATCAGGATTTTTCTAATTTTTGTGCAAAGCCGGGCGATTGCCGAAAAACAAATTACCGATAATCATCAAATATCTTCTCTTTAACTAAGATTGATAGAAAAGTCGTTGATAAAGACAGCGGCTTCGCGTTTTCCTTCTTCATTCATATAATGGTTGAAAAAGCCAGATGAAAATATGGAACATTTTGATGTATTAATTGTCGGAGCAGGGCTTTCGGGCGTCGGCGCGGCGGCGCATCTGCGAATGGAATGCCCCGAGAAAAGTTTTGCGATTTTCGAAGGGCGCGCGGCGATGGGCGGCACGTGGGATTTATTCCGTTATCCGGGCATCCGCTCGGACTCCGATATGTTCACGCTCGGCTACCGGTTTCGCCCGTGGACCGACCCGAAAGCGATCGCCGACGGTCCGGCAATCCTTAATTACATCCGCGAAACGGCGCGGGAATTCAAAATTGACGAGAAAATTCGCTACAACCATCGCGTAAAAAACGCGGCGTGGTCTTCGGTCGAAGCGCGCTGGACGATCGAGGCGGAAACCGATGGCGCAGCCGTGCATTTTACGTGCGGTTTTCTCTATCTTTGTACCGGTTATTACGATTACGAAGCAGGATACACGCCCGAATGGTCGGGGATGGATAATTTTCGCGGTCGAATCGTGCATCCGCAAAAATGGACGGAAGATATTGATTACGCGGGCAAACGCGTCGTCGTGATCGGCAGCGGCGCGACCGCCGTGACGCTCGTTCCGGCGATGGCAGAAAAAGCCGCGCACGTGACGATGCTCCAGCGTTCGCCGACTTACGTCGTTTCGCGTCCCGCACAGGATAAGATCGCGAATTTGCTTCGCGCCATTCTTCCCGAGCGCGCCGCCTACGCGCTGTCGCGCTGGAAAAACGTACTGCTCGGAATGTTTTTCTACAATCTGGCGCGCAAGCGACCGTCGATTATGAAGCGCCTGATCGCAAAAGGCGTGAAGAAAGAACTCGGCGAGGAATTCGACGCCAAACATTTTACGCCGGATTATAATCCGTGGGATCAGCGGCTTTGTCTGGTTCCGGACTCAGACCTTTTCCGCTCGATCCGCGAAGGCAAATCTTCGGTCGTGACCGATCACATCGAGACTTTTACCGAAACGGGATTGAAACTGAAATCGGGCGAACATCTCGCCGCGGACATCATCGTGACGGCAACCGGGCTTGTGCTCAGACTGATGGCTGGACTGACGCTCGAAGTTGACGGCGCGCCCGTCGAGATGTCGAAAACGATTGCTTACAAGGGAATGATGTACAGCGATGTTCCGAACGCGGCTTCAGCCTTCGGTTATACGAATGCCTCGTGGACGCTGAAATGCGACCTGACCGCCGAATATGTCTGCCGCCTGATCAAATATATGGACGAACACGGCTACGACCAGTGCACGCCGCGCGTGAACGATTCGTCAATTAAAGCCGAACCGGTGCTCGATTTTACGTCCGGTTATGTTCAAAGAGCGCTCGACACATTGCCGCGTCAAGGCTCGAAAACGCCGTGGCGTCTGCACCAAAATTACGTTAAAGACCTTTCGATGCTGCGCTACGGTCGGGTTGACGACGGAACGATGGAATTTATAAAGTCGTCGTCGGCGCGTTCTTCCAGTGAAAAAACAGCCGGTCGAAATCCTTTATAAAAATTCGAGTTTAATCAGGAAAACTCTTAAACGAAAACGTTTTTATGACAGCTTTCGTTCTGTTTTAACTGTCTCGAAATATTCGTTCGCGCCGTATAAAGATAACTTTATTTTGATTGATTTCTTTACGTTTAGATTATTACTTGACCTATTCCGATATATCGTGATACAAATAGTTGTATCACGATGAAATGTTGGTATTTCATTGAAAATTAAAAAATAATGAGGTAAAAATATATGTTTGGAAGAAAAGGTTTTAAGTTTGGACGCGGCGGATGCCGTCCGGGTTTTAATGGTGAATTTATGAGAATGCGTCGAGGCGATATAAAGTTTCATCTGCTCGAAATTTTGAAAGAAACTCCGCGACACGGCTACGAGATAATCAGCGAGCTCGAAAAACAATCGGGCGGTTATCGTCCGAGTCCGGGTTCGGTTTACCCGACTTTGCAGATGCTCGAAGAAGGCGGCTATCTGACGAGTGAACAGATCGAGAGCAAGAAAGTTTATACGATTACCGAAGAGGGATTAAAATTGCTCGCAGAACGCGGCGAAACCAGGTTTGAAGCGAATCCTAAAATGGCGCAGGCGTTTGAAATCCGCAAAACTTTGATGAAACTCGGCGCGGCGGTCATGAACGGCGTGCGCGACGGCGACGAGGAAACGATTAAACGCATCAACGAAATCGTCAACAAAGCGCGCCGCGACGTTTATTCGATTCTCGCTGAATAGTTAAGCGCACCGCGAACTGAAATGAATTGACACGAAATAATTTCAAATATTCGTGTCAATTCGTGTTTAGAAATACATCAAACTCCATTTACTACCACACAGAATTTCAATTACCAAGCTTTCCGGTTCAATAAATATAGCTGAACCGTACAATTGAAAGAATCAGGCGTTTTGCCGTGGCGTCAAACAAGATAAATTTGTATAATTTCGTTTGTCGAACAGCGCTTGATGTCGTATTTTATTTAGAATTAATGAAGCTTTTTTCCTTTATTTTCACTATATATTTGCTGGTTTTGTCCGCGCAGCCGTGCCGCGACATTGCCGAGACCGGATTTTCCGATCCGCAAACCGGAATCGAGCAAAATCAATTTGAAGAGAAGGAAGACGAGCGAGAAGAATCGCACGAATGTTCGCCGTTTTGCATTTGTTCGTGCCGTCAGATGTCGGTTATCCAAAAACTTTCAAGTCCGGTTCAGGAAAAAGAAATTGCGGTTTTGACAAGGGACTTTTCAAAAATCGCATCGCAAAGTCACTATTCACACCAGTATTTCGATTTCATCTGGCAGCCGCCGAAATTTAATCACACAGTCTAAAGCGCGCCTTTTTTATTTAAGGCAGATGTTTTCCGCAAAACCGAATCGTCCGATCCGGTTTCGTGCGGGTTTTAGTGAATTTGTAAATTTCGAAGAGGTTACAGAATTTTAATGAAGCAAATCATTTTATTTTTTGCCGTTTTATTGACGGCGCAAATTTCATTTGCACAAAACACGTTCAAAACGATAATTCAAAACGAAGAAACGAAAGAAGCCGTTAGCGGCGCGAAGGTTTCCGTCAAAGATACCGGTATTTCTGCGATCACCGACTCAAACGGGAAAGCCGAATTAACAAACATTCCGGACGGCGAACAAATCATCGAAATCTTTGCCGACGGTTACGAAATTCAGGAGTTACGATTTACTTTTCCGCTCGCTGACGAGAGCGAAAAATTGATTCTTTTGAAAGTTAACGAAGTCGGCGACGTCGTCATCTCGACAACTCGCACGGGTCGTGAAATCGAAGACGTGCCGACGCGAGTCGAAGCGATTGACGAAGAAGAAATTGACGAAAAAAGCAATATGCGGTCGGCGAACGTTTCGATGATTCTTAATGAAAGCACGGGAATTAAAGTGCAGCAAACGTCGGCAACTTCCTACACGCAAAGCATCAGAATTCAGGGACTCGACGGCAGATACACGCAAATCTTAAGAGACGGTTTTCCGGCGTTCGGCGGCTTTTCGGGCAGCTTGAGCCTTTTGGATATTCCGCCGCTCGATTTGAAACAGGTTGAAATAATCAAAGGCTCCGCATCGACTTTTTACGGGCAGGGCGCGATTGCCGGAGTCGTAAATTTCATCAGCAAAGAGCCGCAGGAAAAACCCGTGATATCGATGATTTTCAATCAAACGTCGGCTCTCGGAACGGATTTTTCTATTTTCAATTCGCGCCGGATCGAGCGCATCGGCTACACATTTCTCGGTTCGGTCAATTACCAGAAAGAATATGACGTTGACGACGACGATTTTACCGAATTGCCTTTGACCAGGTCGTTTAATTTCAATCCGCGACTTTTCTTTTACGCCGACGATAAAACCCGCCTGATGATCGGAAATTCGACGACTTATCAAAACCGCAAGGGCGGCGACGTTTTCGTTATTCGCCGGCAGACGGACGATTTTCACCAATATTTCGAGAACAATAATTCATTTCGCAATATCACGACCTTGCAGTTCGACCGTGATTTTTCGGGCGGACGAAGAATCATCGCCAAACAAAGTCTGGCTTTTTTTAATCGTGAAATCGAGATTCCGAACTATCTTTTCAAAGGTCGTCAATTCAATTCCTATACCGATGTCGCGTATTTTCACCCGGTCAAAAATCACGCGCTCATTTTCGGCTTTAACGCGGTTTTTGATCAATTCAAAGAACGCTCGAACGGAGTCAATCCGTTCAGGCGAAACGAAACCCGAACGACTTTCGGCGGATATGTTCAGGACAGTTTCAACATTACCGAAAAATTGTCGCTCGAAGCCGGATTTCGGCTCGACGGCGTCAAAGATTACGGCGTTTTTGCGCTGCCGCGTATTTCGCTGCTTTACAGGTTTACGGAGAATCTGAGCAGCCGCCTGAGCTACGGATTAGGCTATAAAGTGCCGAGCATCTTCACGGAAGAAGCCGAAACTCTGCTTTTTCAAAACGTCCTGCCCGTTGGCAATAATTTGAGAGCCGAACGCAGCCAGGGCGCGACTTTTGACTTAAATTATAAAAATTCGATCGGCGAAAAGTTTTCCTATTCCGTCAATCAAATGTTCTTTTACACCGAGATTGATAATCCGCTTATTTTGCGGCAAAACACGAACGGCACTTTCAGTTTTTCAAACGCCGTTCAGCCGGTCAAAAGCGCCGGATTCGAAACAAATTTAAGAGCCTCGTACGATCTCGTAAAATTATTTGCCGGTTATACTTACACCGATGCGAGAGCGCAATATCTGACGGGAAATCAATTCCTGCCGTTAACGCCGAAAAGCAAGCTGAACTCAGCCTTATTGTTTGAAAAAGAGGAAAGCTTCAAAGCCGGAATCGAGGCGTATTACACGGGCAGCCAATTTTTGAGCGATCGTTTTAAAACTAAGCCGTATTGGGTTTTAGGTGTTTTCGGAGAAAAGACTTTCGGCAAATTCAGTCTTTTCATCAACGCCGAAAATATTACCGATACGAGACAAAGCCGTTTCGGAACGGTTGTTTTTCCGCCGCATCAAAATCCGACTTTCGCCGAAATCTATACGCACACGGAAGGACGAGTTTTTAACGGCGGTATTAAAATCAGGCTTTAGCGGCAGAAGTATAACAAACAAGGCGACACTTTGGGATTGATAAAATTCGGGTCAAATTATAAATCTCTGCCTGGTCGAGGCTTTGCACAAAAACTCAGGAAAAGAAACGATATTTTAAGATTAGCCGCGAATGAACACGAAGAAACACGAATTTTTGTAATTAGTTCGTGAAAATTCGTGTTTCTTCGTGGCTGATTTTAGTTTTTGGGCAAAGCCGCCCGGGCGTATAAAAGCAATGGCGTCTCGTGAGGAATACAGGAAACGCCATTGCTCTTAAATTTCACCGTCTAAGATTAATGCGTATCGTACCCGGCAATCGGGAAATCGGTCGGCGCTCCCCACTGGATAAATTGATAGCCGCCGCCGGAATTTTCGATATAGAAAATACCATCGGATTTGCGCCAGACCGCAATGTCGGTTTTATTGTCGCCGTCGTAGTCGTTTGATACGAGATAATCGTCGCGGCTCAAACCGAAACTTTTTATTTGCGCCGCGCCGTTCGAGCTGTTGAGAATATACCAGACGAGATTGTCGGCATCGGCACGAACTGCCGTCAAATCGGTTTTACCGTCGCCGTCGTAATCACCCGTCGCGTTAAAATCGTTGCCCAAGCCCCAATTGACAATCGCCAGTCCGGCAGTTGTCTGGTTAATATAAACGGTTGCCTGCGCCGTGCCGCTCGCCGCGCGTTTGACCGCCGCATCGAAGCGCCCGTCGCCGTCGTAATCGCCGGGAATCGGAATATCGTTCGGCAGACCGAAAATCTGTACGTTGGTTGCGCTGTCCGAGCTTCTCAAAACGTACCAGACTAATTGATTGCCCGTGCGGCGCACGACGGCGAAATCCGTCACGGCGTCGTTATCCCAGCGGCGCGCGACCGGTTCGTCGCCGACAACTCCCCACGCTTGCGAGCCGAACGTGCCGTTCGAACTCAGAAAATAGTAAAAAGTTCCATTTGAAGGACGCCAAACACCGAAATCGCCTTTCCCGTCGCCGTCGTAATCGCCGGGTGCGGGAATGTCGCCTACGGCTGAACCAAAAGTGCGTGTTTCAAGCCCTGTTCCGCCGCTTTTGAATGTGTACCACGTATTATTTGCGGGACGCGCCACTACCGGATCGGCTTTATTATCGCCGTCTAAATCCAGCGCGTCGCGCAAACTTTCCTGCCCGTTCGCCGCGGTTAACGAAATGACGAAGAGAAAAACGAACTGACCGATCGCGCGAAATTTCTTAAGTAAATCTCTTTTGTTTTTTATATCTTTGGTTTCCATAATTTTACTTCTCCATTCATTTCGAGTTAGCTTCCGATAATCGGAGAACCGTTGGTTTTGGTAATCGCGACGACGCTCGGGCGCGGCGGCATCTGTTGATTATAGTCGGGAAACCGGCTCGACGGATTCGCGAGCGTCGAACCTTCGCCCGGATGCTGGATGGTAACGAACAGCGTCCGGTCGTCCTGCGAGATGAACAATCCGGCGGTTTCACACCCGATAACGCTGCTCAAAAACTGCTTGACGATGCCGCGTTCCGCGCCTTCCGTGGCGACGGCGAAAATCCCGTCGTTGCCGGGAAGATTCGAGGGCATCCCATCGGTTGCGATCCACAAATTGCCGCTCGAATCGAATGAAATATTGTCGGGACACGAAAGCGGGCTGACAAACCGCCGGGCGGTGACCGGATTGAGTCCCGCAAAATACGTGCGGTCGCCCAGATTTCGCGGATTGCCGCAGAGCATAAATATTTCCCACCTAAAAGCGGTCGCGCCGGCGTCGTTGTTATTCTCCAAAATTTCGATAATGTGACCGTGACGATTGACCGGGCGCGGATTCGCCGCGTTTACGCCGGGAAGACTGCCGGTGCCGCGCTGCGTATTGTTGGTAAAGGCGGCATAAACTTTCCCGTTCACCGGATTGCGCTCGATGTCTTCGGGGCGATCCATTTTCGTCGCGCCGACCGCGTCGCCCGCGCCGCGCGTATTGATCAAAACCTGCGCCGGTGTCCAGCCTGACAATGCACCTTGTCCGGCGACGAGCGGAATCCACGTTCCGCTGCCGTCGTCGTTAAATTTCGCGACGTAGAGCGTTCCCGAATCGAGAATGTCAAAGTTTTCCTCGCGCACCGGGCTGATCGGGTTGCGGCTGACGAACTTATACATATAATCGAAACGCTCGTCGTCGCCCATATAGACGACCGCGCGGTTATCGGCTGATTTCGTGACGGTCGCCGCTTCGTGCTTAAAGCGTCCCAGAGCGGTACGTTTTTTCGGCGTCCAGTTCGGGTTGTACGGGTCGATCTCGACGATCCAGCCGAAGCGAAAAGCCTCGTTCGGATTTGTCGCCAGATTAAAGCGCGGAAAGAAAGTTTCGTATTTTAGTTCCGATGCTCCGGTCGGCAGACCGTACCGCGCGTGGATCGCCTTGCGCGGGTCGGAGTCGGGAATCGCATTGCGGTTGCCGAAATACTGGTTAAAGTTTTCCTCGGCGGTCAAAACCGTGCCCCACGGCGTAAAGCCGCCGCCGCAGTTGTTGAACATTCCGAGAACCTGTGTGCCGGTCGGATCGTCGGTCGTTTTCAACAAATCGTCGCCCGCCGCCGCTCCGGTAAACTGCATCGGCGTTTCGCCCGTGATGCGGCGGTTATAGCTCGAATTTTGAATATACGACCAAACGCCGTTCGTGCGCTGGATTTCGACGACCGACATACCGTGCGCGGCAATCGTTACTTCCGCTTGCACTAATGTCGGCGCGCCCGCCGCGTAGCCCGGAAACATCAGTTCGGGGTTGACATATTCGTGATTGACGGTCAGAATCCCGCGGTTCGAAACGGCGATTTCTTCGCCTTCTTTGAGCGGGAAAGTTACTTCGAGCGGAAAATACGCGACAAAATCGCAGTTATAGCCGAACTGCTGCATCTGCGTCTGTTTCGTCTGATTGTTGAGGTCGAAGGCAGGCGCGCCGTTGAGAATCGGATCGCCCCAGCGAAGCAGCGTGTTCGACACATAATTTTGCGGAACTTTGACCGCGTCCGTGCGGTCGAGCTTGATCGGGTTGAACGTCAATGCGCCCGATGAATTAACGGCTGCATTCGCCGCTCTGCCGCGCGTTTGACCGATTGCCGGCGAAGCTTTTCCGAGCGCGCCAGCCGAAACGACCATCACCGGCAGCGCCGCCATCATTCCCTTTAAGAACGAACGGCGTGCGATTCGACGGGCGACAACTTCCTCAAATGTTTCCGAATTATTTTCAGTTTCTAATGTTTCTTTCGTTTTCATTGTATATAAATCTTTTAGTTAACCTTTTATTTTCGATCTTCCGCCGGTTTGACCGCAGCAGACGGCGGAATAAGTTCGACTATTCCAAATAGAATTCGCCCTTCAAAACCGCGAATTCCCCATGGAAATTTACGATTTTCTTAACGGTGCGAAAACTGTTCTGCGTAAAAAATCTGTTTACCGGCGTTACAAA
Organism: Acidobacteriota bacterium; assembly: GCA_031411895.1. Lineage (GTDB taxonomy): Bacteria > Acidobacteriota > Blastocatellia > Pyrinomonadales > Pyrinomonadaceae > JAFDVJ01. Next base: position 44,150 of record JANOBZ010000127.1, read on the forward strand.
TTATAAGGCTAATGCGAAGCGGTTAAATTGCGGTTAATCGAGTTTGAATTAAAGGTTAACTTTGAGTTGAAAAGGTTAATTTGTCGGTGCAAAAAATTAAGGTAAGAGAGACGGAACGCAAAAATCCATACAGCGGATAGTTTAAGTCGAATAAAACCTTACTATTTGACGTAACGATAACCGATGCCGACGACGGTTTCGATTCGATTGCCGCACTTGCCGAGTTTTTGCCGCAGACGCCGGATATGAACGTCTAAGGTGCGGCTGTCGCCGTAATAATTATATCCCCAAATGCCGTCGAGAAGCTGCTGGCGCGTGGCGACGCGTCCCGCGTTTTTGACCAGATGAACGAGCAGTGAAAATTCCTTGCGCGTCAATTTCACCTCATCATCAACGCAGCGAACGATCATTCTCGCGACATCAATCATCAGATAATCGTCCTGATGAATTTCAAGCGTGAAATCGGTTGAGCGGCGTAAAACGGCGCGGACGCGCGCGACGACTTCCTTAACGGAAAACGGTTTGACGATGTAATCGTCCGCGCCGTTCTCGAAACCGGCAATTTTGTCCGTTTCGGCTGACTTTGCCGTGAGCATGATGATCGGCGTTTTTTCCGTCAACGCGTCGCGCCTCAGCCGCCTGCAAATTTCCAGCCCGCCCATCCCCGGCAGCATTAAATCGAGAATAATTAAGAGCGGCGGATTATTTTCGTCTAAAGCGAATCGCAAGCCTTTCTCGCCTGATTCGGCAATGATTACGGTAAAACCTTCGCGTCGAAAATTGTATTGCAGACTTTCGGCGATATCCCAATCGTCTTCGATTATCAAAATTTGATTCATAATCTCACATCATTGAAATCAATTCGTAATTTACAGAAATTTGAAGTTCGCCTAATTGCCGGAAATTATAATCTTCTGTTTTCGGAAGCGGCAATGCTTCTGCGGTTCGGAAAAATAATCGGCATTCGAGTAATAAACTGTTCCGGATTTTGGCAATTTACCTAATGAAAGCCGATGTTTTGAGAAAAATAACACTGCAAAGTTACAGAAATGTTAAGGCTTGATTCCTGATTTATTTCTGAGACCTGATTTTTCGAGTCTGTTTACGATGTGCTTTTCCAGCAAAGGCAAAAAATTTAACATTACTTTCCGAAATCGTTTTGCTAAATTTAAAGTTATGGGAAAAGCATCTGAAATACCCGGGCTTGAATGCACGGCTGACGCGCTGATCTGGGCAGGAGAAGTTTTACGAACGAGGTTCGACGAAATCGTGGAACTGCGCGGCGCGGCGCTTAATTCCGACGACATCGAAGCGGTGCATGATATTCGCGTTTCCGTTCGGCGTCTGCGCAGCGCGCTGCGCGATTTCGCACCGATTCTGCGAAAAGGCGCGCTCAAAGCCGTCGGCAAGGATTTAAAGAATCTGGCTGATACGCTCGGTGCGGCGCGCGATCTGGATGTGGCGATCGCGGCGCTCGAAAAATTGCAGCTCAAAGCGAAAGACGAAACAGTCAAAACGGGCATTCAAAGGTTAATCGAAGAGAAACGCAAACAGCGCGCCGACGCCCAGCTCGATTTAATGACGGCGCTCGGCGTTTCCGCGATCGAAGACTTAAAAGCCAGGTTTTACGCGGCGCTCGAAAAAGCGATCAGGAAGAAGAAAGGTTCGGAATCTTTAAGTTTTAACGACGCCGGACGCAAAGCCGTATTCGACAATCTGGAAGACTTTTGCAGTTTAAGCACGAGTCTTTACAAACCTTTTGAAATAAAAAAACTTCACCGACTTCGTATTTCAGCCAAGCGTCTGCGCTACGCGATCGAGCTTTTTACCGCTTGCTGGGGCGCTCTCGTGGAGCCGTTTGCCGAAGAAATATCGAAAATGCAGTCTTTTTTAGGCGAAATTCACGACGCCGACCTTTGGATCGAAAGCTTCAGCCGACGCTTGCTTGAAAACGAGCAGGAAACATCACCGACCGATCTCTGGCTGCTTTCAAGATTCGTCCGGCTGCGCACTAAAAATTACCGCCGCGCGGTCGAGCTTTGGAGCGAATGGAAAACCGAAAATTTTGTCGAACGCCTCCGCGAACTGGTTTTATCGGTCAGTGAACCGGAGCCGACAAAAAAACGGACGAAATCTCAATCCGAGACGAATCATTAATGATTAACCGCCAATTGAAAAAGACCGCCGAAACGGTCTTTTTTATATTGATCTTTGTTTTTTTTGCAAAAATGTAAAACGCTGGAAATCTCACTAAAACTAATTCCTAAACACTTTTACCGCGCGGTCGGGATAATCGGTGATAATTCCGTCGAGATCGAACCGCTTCATCCTTTCCAGATCGGCGATTTCATTGACCGTCCACGGCACGATTTTGATATTTCGCGCGCGCAGATATTTAACGGTCGCTTCATCGACGAGCGAAAAATGCGGGCTGTATGTGTCGGGATCAAACCCGAGACCGGCGATGTTTTTTTCGACGCCGTCCTTGTTCATCACGAGCAGCGCGATCGGTAATTTGACCGGAAGTTTGCGAATTTCCTGCAAGGGGCGCACATCGAATGACTGCACGATGACCTGTTTTTCCATCTTGTGTTTGAGAATTTCGTCATACACCATTTTGGCAAAAACCGGCGGCACAGGCGTGTAAATGTTGTCCCACTCGGGTTTCGATTTGATTTCGATATTAAAGCGGACGGGCTTTAATTTATTTTTCTTCGCGTAATCGTTAACCGCTTTGAAAACGTCTTTGAGCAGCGGTTTCGCGACCTTCATCTTCTGCTGTTCGGGAAATCCCTTATTGCCGATGCTGCCGACATCGTAAAGCTTGATTTCCGAATACTTCATCCGGTAAATGTTGTATTCTTTTTCCTTCTCTTCGGTGATCGGCAAGCCGCGTTTATCAAGCGAAATAACGTGCGAAAACCACGGCTCGTGTGAAACGACGAGCTTACCGTCGGCGCTCACAACCAGATCAAGTTCGATCCATTCGACGCCGTATTCGAGCGCCTTCAAAAACGACGGAATCGTGTTTTCGGGCAGAAGCCCGCGCGCGCCGCGATGCCCTTCGATTTCGACGACGCGCGTCGTTTGCGCAAAAGTGTTAATTGAAATTAAAAGTAAAAAGCAAAATAAAAGTTTTTTCATAAGTTTCGATGCAGTAGTCGGTGGAAAGTGGACAGTGGTCAGTTTTTTGTCTTTTCTGACCACTGAGCACCGACCACTGACCACTATTCTAGAACGTAACTTTCAGGGCGAGTTGAATTTGCCGCGCCGGAAACGTGCTGTTGATCGTGCCGAAAGCGGCGCTGTTAATATCGGAATTCGCCGCTTGAAAATTCGTGCGGTTGAGCGCGTTGAAAAATTCGGCGCGAAAGCCGATGCGTGTGTATTCCGTGATCGGCAGACGAAACTCCTTCTGCACCGCCAAATCCAGATTGAAATAATTATCTGAGCGCGCCGTGTTGCGACCCGCCGAGCCAAATGGCGAAGTCGGATGCGGCGCTGCGAGACACGAACGAATGAAATAATCGCGCGTCGGATTCAATCGGTCGCCGCCATTGACGGGATCGCATAAAACATTCGGGCGCAGCGCGACGCCGCCCAAAAACGTCGGTAAATTGTTCGTCACCGGCGAAGGACCGTAGCGAAAAGTGATCGGCTGCCCGCTGGTCATCGTGTTCACGCCCGACAAAGTCCAGCCGCCGATAAAGGCGTCGAGAAATTTGTTCATATTCCCGCCGAGCCAGCGACCGCGCCCCAAAGGCAGTTCCCAGACGAAACTCGTCGTGTTGTTAAACGGCTGGTCATACGCGCCGATGCCTTTATTCGACGAAATATCATAAAAATTCTGCGGCGTTCCGGTATTGCCGTTCGGTTCTTCCAAAACCTGCGAAGCGTTGTCCATCGTTTTCGACCAGGTGAACGAGTTAAGAAAATACAAGCCTCTTGCAAAACGGCGTTCGAGCTTGATCTGGAGCGCGTTATAATTCGAAAAACCTTCGGGCAGCACCGCCGAAATCGAGCCGAAGCCCGCAATCGGACGACGCGCCTGCAATGAAGGCTGCTGCGCGGCGGGCAACGCGAATTCGGCGAGCGTCAAGGGGCGCGCCTGATTATAGTCGGCTAAGATGACGAGATTATCGGCGCGGTTTCCGACGTATGCAACGTCCAGGAGCATATTCCAGAAAATCTCCTGCTGGACGGAAAGCTGCCAGTTTTGGATCATCGGCGTTTTAATGTCGCGCGGAATGTAAAGCGTAACGTTGTTCGGCAGACCGCTCGTCGGGTAACCCGATTGCGTCGGGCGGAAACAACCGGTCGCGTAAGTGTTTCCCGCGCATAAAGGATTGAGCACCGGATCCGGCGCGGTCTGCGCGACCGCCGCGCGGGTGATGATCGGGAAATTCGTGCCTAAAACGTCCGCGCTGCCGAGACGATTCAGATAGTTGTAGCCGACGCCGTAACCGCCGCGCAGCACGGTTTTCGGGAAAATATTGTAGGCAAAACCGATGCGCGGACCGAAATTATTGTAATCCGGATCAACCAGCGCGCGGGTCTTGAGCGAGCCGTTTGAAGCCAGAATAATCGAATTCGTCAAGGGATCGTAATTCGCTAAACGATTGTTTTTTTCGTAGTAGGGCGTTCCGAATTCATAACGCAGCCCCAAGTTTAAGGTCAATTTCTGATTAACCTTGAAATCGTCCTGAATATAACCGAAATGAAAGCGCTGGCGCATTTCGGCGACCGTCAGATTCGCTAATTCATACTGGCTTCGAAGACCGAAGTAGAAATCGGCGAGATTGTAAATATTGTTCGCGCCCGCGCCGGTCGGACGGCTGTATTGTCCGGTATAAGTATCGATTCCCATGAGCGGGTTCGTGTCCTGAACTTCCGTGTTGACGCGCAGATATTCATAACCGAATTTCAGGCTGTGGCGACCGCGCAGGATCGTATAACCCGCCCGGAGATTATAATTGGTCGGGTTTTGATACTGCGGATTCGTTGCTTGGCGTCCGAGCTGCGACAGTCCGCCGATGGTCTGCGTCGTCAAACCGCCCGTTACTTCCGGGTCGCTTGGCAAGCCCGTAATTCCGTAAAGTTCGAGCATACTCTCACCGCCTGTGAGCGGCGGGCGTTTTCCGGCATCGATCGCCGAGCGCGAAAAACGAATGTCCAGAACCGACGCGTTTTCAAAAGCGTAAGTTCCGCCGAAAACGAGCTGCGCGTTTTTAATATCCACAAAACCGTTCTGGTTGCTGCCCGACGCTCCGGGAATATTCGGCGCTTCGAAAGCGTTCAGATTACGGTAGCTCCAACGTCCGAAAATATTGAACCGGTCGTTGAATTTATGATCGATGCGAATGTTGTATTTGTCGCTGAAATTACGGTTCAGGACGAGTTCCTGATAATTTGCGCCCGCCACGCCCGTCAGATTCGGCGCGGGCAGATCGCTTAAAACCTTCTGCGCGAACGGCGTTAAAGGAATCGGCGTTCCCGCCGCGTAAGTTACGCCGGTTAAAGGATTTCTTACCGTAACGCCTAAAATTCCCTGGCGCTGAAGGAGAGTCGGAATGTTTGAATAAACCAGACTTTTTTGAATTTGCCGGAAACCTTCGAAATCGCCGAAGAAAAACGTGCGGTCGCGGACGATCGGACCGCCGAGCGCGAAACCGAACTGGTTGCGGATCAGCGGCGGTTTTGTGCCGCCCAAAGGCTTAAAAAACCCGACCGCATTTAACACCGTGTTGCGGTGAAATTCCCACACCGAACCCGAAAAACGATTCGTTCCCGTGCGGTAAGACGCGTTGATGACCGCGCCGCCCGAGCGTCCGAATTCGGCGCTGTAAGTATTCGTCTGCACCTTGAATTCGGCAATCGCGTCGGGCGAAACCTGCACGACCTGCGACGAAAAACTCTGGTTGCTCGTGCCGTACGCGTTATTATCCACGCCGTCTAAGAGAAAATTGTTCATTGTCGCGCGCAGTCCGTTGACGTTGAACGCCGCTTCGCGTCCGCCGCCGCCGATCGAGCTGTTCGTCGAAGATTCGCGCACGCCCGGCGCAAGCAGCGCGAGATTCGCGTACGAGCGACCGTTTAAGGGCAGACTGACGATTTGCTGCCGCTGAATGACCTGTCCGATCTCGCTCGAATCGGTTTGCAGCGGCGTCGCCGCATCGGTAATGACGACGGTTTCGGTCGTCGAAGCGACCTGCAAAGATAAATCGACACGCTGTCGCGCATTGATCGTCACGCTGATGTTGTCGGCAACCGTGCGGTTAAAACCCTGTGCCTCGACAATCACCTGATAAACGCCGATTTTGACATTCGTAAATTGATAATCGCCGTTCGCGTCGGTCGTCGCGGTCTGCGTAATTTCGGTTCCGACGTTTTTCAACGTCACCGTTGCGCCCTGCAAGGCAGCTTCATTAGCATCACGCACCGAGCCGAGCACGGTCGCCGTTTCAAATTGAGCTTTAACGCTCGTTAAACAAAAAGCGAAACAAATCGCTAAAAATAAAATCCGATTAATAGAAATAATTTTCTTTAACATTCGATAAACTTTTCCTGTTTCTTAAAATTTAGGTATTGCCAGTGAATAGAAAAATAGAGGCTAACAATCGAAAGTTAAGCGGATGTGTCGCGAAGTTTGAGAAAAGATTAAATCACCATGAAGTTTATGTAACAGCAGAGTTTTCAGAGAATTAAGCTCTTTGTCATTTTTTGTTTATTCGCCCGTGCCATTCTGTTTCCGAGGAACTAAAGACATGATAAAACTGCTGCAATTTACAATTTATTATCTTCAGAAGCGCACAAACGTTTTTTTCGGCTTTCACCGCACGAGAAATCCGCTTTCGATCAGCTGGCGCTGGCATTACTGGCTGGACAATTACGAGGAAATCAGAAAAACCAAACAACAAAAGCCTGCCCCGCCGAAAAGCAAACCTAAAGAATCATTTTAAGTGCGAATTGCCGCACGATTTTTTATTTATTGGATACCGAAAGATACCCGTTCTTCTTTTCGACGATTTTCAGAAAAAATTCTTCGCAGCAGGCGGCGACCGAAACGCTCGAACCGGATTTATCAATCAGCAGATTCAAAATCGCATTTTTTTTGTGGCTAATGCATTTGATAGGTTTGTAATTCTGCTGCCAGTCCAATACGTTCGTGAATGATTTCTTTTCTCGCTCGCCGAGGATGTCGAATTTTATCATATTCTTTTTTTCCCGCTTTGCTTTAGGATTTCCTGAAAATTCAAACTTTGCCGCTCAATTTCGATTCGATTTTCTGCCCGTTTTTGCCTGCCGGCGGAAAACTGATTATTTCCCGAAGTTCGATCGAGCGAGACCTTGATTCGTCCGTTAAATCGGCGACCGCCAGTTCTTTCGCGTCGAAATATTGAATTTGCCACTCGTTACCGGCGAATTCCAAAGCGGTTAAATTCTCGACCCAATCGCCGCTGTTTAAATATGTGACGCTTCCGTTCTGATTATTGATTTTCTTGATGACCGGCTCATGAATATGACCGCAGACGACATAGTCGTAGTTGTTTTCGATCGCGATGTCGGCAACGGTTTGTTCAAAATTATTGATGTGCCGGAGTGCCGCTTTGACGCTGCCTTTAACTTTTTTGGAAAACGAATATTTCTCGTAACCGAACCGCTGGAGAATCATGTTGACCGAACGATTGAGCAGGATCAAAATGTCGTAGCCGAAACCGCCGAGTTTGGCGATCCACTTTCCGTGCTGCATCGAGAGATCGAACACGTCGCCGTGAAAAAACCAGAACTTTTTGCCGCCCAGTTCGAGCAGAAATTTGTCGTCGAGCAGAAAATTTCCGACACTGAATCCGCTGTAGCGGCGCAGCATTTCGTCGTGATTGCCGGTCACGTAAACGACTTTGACGCCCTCGCCCATCATCTTCAGGATTTGCTGCAAAACTCTCGAATGACTTTCCGGGAAATACTTTTTACTAAACTGCCAGCCATCGATAAAATCGCCGTTGATGATGAGCCACGCCGGTTCGATCGTGCGCAGGTATTGTTCCAGTTCCGAGGCGTGGCAGCCGTACGTTCCGAGGTGAACGTCGGAAATAACCGCAATCTCCAATCGTTTTTTTGTCATCGGTTAAAGTTTCAACTGATGATCTGACATCGGTGTGACGATGTTGTCAAATTTGTGTTAATGAGACGGCAGAGCTGAAGATTGCTCGATTTAATCCAGACTGGTAAAAAGGAAATAGCAATTCGTTACAATTTTTAATCAGTTTATTCAAAGCCGTATAAAATATAAAAAGGCATTTTTATATTTTAATGTCCTGTCCGACGAAAAACATCTGCGCGTTGAACGGTTCGACGCCGTCCCCCGAAATTTGTTCGTAAGCTCCGTCGGATTGTAAGATTCGGGCATTAACCGTATCGCGCAAGTATGAGTCGAGAAGTGTTTCCTTGATGTAGCGCCTGATATTTTCATCTTTCACGGGCGTTATGATTTCGACTCTTCGGTCGATGTTTCGGCGCATCCAGTCGGCGCTGCCGATGTAAATCTCGGCTTCGTCGCCGCCGTTTTCGAAATAAAAAATCCGGCTGTGTTCGAGAAAGCGCCCGACGACCGAGCGGACGCGAATGTTTTTCGAAAGCCCTTCGATTCCGGGGCGCAGCATACAGATTCCGCGCACGATCAGATCAATCTCGACTCCGGCTTGCGAAGCCCGGTAAAGCTCATTGATTATTTCGACGTCGGTCAAACTGTTGATCTTGACGATGATGCGCGCCGGTTTTTTATCCCGGCAGTTCTCGATTTCGCGTTCGATCAGCCTGAGAAATTCGCGTCTCATATTGACCGGCGCGACGAGCAGGGATTTGTAACCCGAAAACACGGAATAACCGGTCAGAAAATTAAACAGGTTCGTCACCTCCAAGCCGATCTCTTCATCGGCGGTTAAAAGCCCGAGGTCCGTGTAAATTCGCGAAGTGGCGGGATTATAGTTGCCGGTCGCGATATGGACGTAGCGCGCGAGTTTGTTTTTCTCGCGCCGGACGACCATCGCGACTTTCGAATGCGTCTTGAGCTTTTGGATGCCGTAAACGACGTGCACGCCCTCGTCTTCGAGCTGCCGCGCCCACTCGATGTTGTTTTCTTCGTCAAAGCGCGCTTTGAGTTCGACGAGCGCCGTGACCTGTTTCCCGTTCCGGCTGGCGCGGATCAGCGATTCGACGATCGGCGAATTCTTGCCCGCGCGGTAAAGACAGATTTTTATCGCGCTGACGGCTTCGTCGTCCGCCGCGTCGGCGATAAAATCCGTCACCGTGCTGTATGAAGTATACGGGTGATGGAGCAGGACATCGTGTTTTTTGACGACCTCGAAAATCGTTTTATCCCGTGATAATGCGGAAAGATGCACATAGCGGATCGGCGCGTCTTTCAGCTCGGGTTTATCGATCGAGTAAAGCTGCATTAAATCGGGGATATTCAAAAATCCGTCCATCCGGTAAACTTCCGTTTCATTCAGGTCGATGCCATCGGTCAAGACCTTGACCATCTTATCGGGCATTGACTGATGAATTTCAAGCCGGACGGCGAATCCGAAACGCCGGCGGTGAAGCTCCTCTTCGATGGTCTGGAGCAGATCGCCCGATTCATCGTCGCGCACGTCAATATCCGCATCGCGCGTCACGCGAAACAAAAAACATTCGCCGCATTTCATATTCGGGAATAAATGCTGCACATTGGCGGCGATAATCTCGCCGAGAGAGGTGAAACGTCCGTTTTTTTCGTCAATCGGAATAAGCCTCGGCAGATTCGGCGGCAATTTAATGCGCGCGAACCGCTTCTGACGAAACAATGGTTTCAGATTGTCCTGAATATGCTCTTTGTCCGGTTCGATAAACAAGCCGAGGTTGAGGCTCAAATTCGAAATGTACGGGAATTTGTGGCTCGAATCGACCGCCTGCGGCGTCAAAATGGGAAACAGCTCGTCGCAAAAATATTCATCCAGTCGTTTTTTTTCACCCGGCTTCAGATCATTGTAAGTCTCGATCGTAATGCCGTTTTCGGCGAGCGCCGGCAGTATCGTCTTATTCAAATAGAACGCCTGCTTTTTGAGCATCGGGTGCAAACGGTGGTTCAATTCCGCCAGCTGCTCGTGCGCCGTCATGCCGTCCGGCGACAACTCCGTCACCTGGTCCTCGATCTGTTCCTTCAGACCGGAAATGCGGATCATGAAAAACTCGTCAAGATTGGTCGAAAAAATCGCCAGAAATTTTAACCGTTCGAGGAGCGGCAATCCCTCGTCGAAGGCGTTTTCGAGAACGCGCCGGTTAAATTCGAGCCAGCTCAATTCACGATTAAATAACAATTTACCGTCGGGTGCAGACGGAGTTTCCTTAGATTTTTGGTGCGGCTTGTCGCGTTTTTTACTGTCGTTCATAATAGCCAATTAAAACATATGACACACTGATGAAGTTTAAATTTTAAGGATAAGCAAAAAAAATTAAGTTTTATGTAACCAGGCGAACTTTGGAATAATTAATCTAAATCTTTAGTTTTACCTGTTTCGTATCGTTTTTCACATATTCGATAAAACGGTCGAAGCAGAAAACAAACGACGACCATCGGAACAATATGAAATCCGAAACGTGACGCGGCTTTTATAAAACAAAACCTGAGCACAATCATCAGCGACAATCTGGCGTCCACGAACAAAAGTCCTAAAAGTTTCACAAATGAAGTTTCGCACCCGAAAATTTCAAAACCATCACGAAATTGTGAAATTTTGATAAATTTTCGGTCATTTGCTCTGAATTGAATCAGGCATAAAATAAATGTCGAAATAAGTTATTATCCGCGCCGATCAGCTTTGCACAAAAACAAAAATCAGCCACGAATGAACACGAATTTTAACGAATTACATACAAAAATTCGTGTTTTTTTGTGTTCATTCGCGGCTAATCTTAAAAAATCGCTTCTTTTCCTGAGTTTTTGCGCAAAGCTATTCGATGCAGCAAATCGTCAAGGCGCGAAGAGTTAAAATTTCTCGATCTATAATTTTTATCTTTTCAAATTTAAAATCTAAATTTCAGTCTCTCAAACATACAAAATAATTTTCCGATCTAAAATCCGTTTAATTTAATGTGAGTTTGGGATAATAAAAAATGGAAAGAAACACTTTCAAAGGCAAGCTCAACAAAAGCTGTATCAGTCACAATAAATTTATGGTCAGAGTTCGAATAAAATTAGAAAATTAAGGAAAAACGACAATCACAATAAGTAAACATACTCCAAGAAACTAAAATTTCGAAAAAGTGTTGACAGTAAAAAACAATGTATGTTAGTGTAGCCTCGCTAATAACAGTGTGATTTTAGGAAATATTTAACCTGAAGATGTTTTTCTTCAGGTTAAATAAGATTATGATCAAAAATAAGTAAGCACCCCAACAATATTAGATTAAACCGTCATTTGGTGAAATTGGATTTTGTATTCCAGTCCAACCTGATTGAAGATGTGTTTAATCTTCGTTTTGAACTTGGCAAACGAACCATAATCAGTCGGTCTGAGCCATT
>JANOBZ010000128.1:0-38529 GCA_031411895.1 Acidobacteriota bacterium
GTAAACGCGCTTTATCGTATCTTTTTGTAAAACTTTTTCTAAAAAATTCACTTGGCGAGCTTTGCTTATTGGCGTTATAAAATATTTACCCGCAAATACGCAAAGCTCGCAAAGGTTGAAAAGGAGAAAAATCATAAATGAGTGATGAAAAAATAGTTTTGGTCGCGCGGTTGAAAGTCAGAGATGATGCGATCGAAGAAGCGAAACGTCTGGCGCTTGGAATCGTCGCCGATTCGCGCACCGAAGCGGGCTGCGTAAATTACGACGTTCATCAGGCGATCGACGATCCGACGATTTTCGTCTGGCACGAAACTTGGAAAGATCGTGCGGCGCTCGATAATCATTTCGAGTTGCCGTATTTCAAGGAGTTTTTTGCTGCCGCCGGCGCGCTTGCCGCCGAAGAGCCGCAAATTACTTTAACCAAAATGATTAGCGAAAAATAATATTCAGCCGCCTTTATCCGCGGCTGAAAAATCTAAATAAAAACAGAGGAGAAAATAAAAATTATGCCGGTAAGAACAGCAGAAGCGGAATGGAAAGGGAATTTAACCGAGGGAAGCGGGAATTTGAAGGTCGGAAGCGGCGCGTTTGACGGACCGTATTCGTTTGCGTCGCGTTTTAACGACGAAGGCACGGCGGCGACGAATCCGGAAGAGTTGATCGGAGCGGCGCACGCCGGATGTTTTACGATGGCGCTCGACGCCGCGCTGACGAAAGCCGGACACAACCCGACGCGCCTTCACACGAAGGCAAGCGTGCGTCTGGACAAAGTCGGCGAGGGTTTCGGCATCACAAAGATCACGCTTGAATTAGAAGGCGAAGTGCCGGATTTATCGGCTGAGGAATTCGAAAAATTCGCGCACACCGCCAAGGAAAATTGTCCGGTCAGCAAAGCGCTCGCCGGAACGGAAATTGAATTGGTGATTAAGTGAGCAGGAAGCAGGAAGCAGTAAGCAGTAGTTTAATTCTTAAAACTGCTTACTGCTCACTGCTTCCTGCTTACTAAACAACGAACATGAGGGAAGTAGAATTCTTATTGGGAAATGATTTAAACGGCGCGCCGTCTTCGACGGTTACAGCCGAAAATATTTTGTCCGACGCCGAAATTCTGGACGTTTATTCGAACACGGTCGTTTCGGCTTCGGAAATCGCGAGCCCGTCGGTCGTCAAGATTGACGTGCAGAGCGTCAGGCAAAACGGTCGCGGCAGTCGCGGCGCGGGCGGCAGCGGTTCGGGATTTGTTTTTACGCCCGACGGCTACATTATTACAAACAGCCACGTCGTTCATAACGCCGAGCGAATGACCGTGCAGATGCAGGACGGCGGAGTTTACACCGCCGATCTGGTCGGCGATGATCCCGACACGGATTTAGCCGTTATTCGCATCAGCTCGTCGGTCAATCTGCCGGCGTTAAAATTGGGCGCGTCGCACAATTTGAAGGTCGGACAGATGGCGATCGCGATCGGCAATCCGTTCGGGTTTCAATACACCGTGACAGCGGGCGTGATCTCGGCTTTAGGCAGAAGTCTGCGCGCTTATTCGGGACGCCTGATCGACGACGTGATTCAGACCGACGCGGCGTTGAATCCCGGAAATTCAGGCGGTCCGCTCGTTGATTCGCGCGGGCGTGTGATCGGCGTCAACACGGCGACGATCGCCGCAGCGCAGGGCATCTGTTTTGCGATCGCGATCGATACGGCAAAGTTCGTCGCGCTTAAATTATTGCGCGAAGGACGAATCCGGCGCGGCTATATCGGCATCGCCGGACAGAACGTCGCCGTGCCGCGTCAGATCGTCAGATACTACAATCTTGCGGCTGAAAATGGTATTCTTATAATTTCGATGGACGAGCAGAGTCCGGCAGCAGTTGCGGGACTTCGCGAAGGCGATATTATTATCGAATACGGCGACAAAACAGTTTCGGGCATTGATGAGTTACATAAAATTTTAACCGACGAGGCGGTCGGGCAAAGGCAGAAAGTTACGGTCTTGCGCGGCACGAAAAAATCGGAATACGAAATAATACCTTTGGAGAAAAAATAATATGGGTGAATTTACAAAAGCAGTTACAGACACAAATTTTCAAGCGGACGTTTTAGGTTCGGACAAACCCGTGCTGGTTGATTTCTGGGCGGAATGGTGCGGACCCTGCCGCGTGATCGCGCCGACGGTTGACGCCGTTGCCGAAGCCATGAAAGATAAAGCGACGGTCGTTAAAATGGACGTTGACGAAAACATCAACGTGCCGCAGCGCTACGGCATTCGCGGCATTCCGACGCTCATCGTTTTCAAAAACGGCGAAGAACAGGAACGCTACGTCGGCGGCAATATCAGCCGCGAAAAGCTGACGGAAATGTTGGAAAAATACGTTTAGTTTGAAGGATTAAGGATGAGGGATGAGGGATTAAATTGTCTCTCGTCCCTTTTTTATTTTTTTTATGAAAGCGATTATTGTCAGAGAATTCGGCGCGGCGGACGTGATGAAGTTCGAAGAAATCGCCACGCCCGAACCGCGCGAAAATCAGGTTTTGGTGCGGATTAAAGCCGCCGGCGTTAACCCGGTTGATACGTATATTCGTTCGGGTGTTTACGCCCAGAAACCCGAATTGCCGTACACGCCGGGAAAAGACGGCGCGGGAATCGTCGAAGCGACGGGCGCAAATGTTTCGAAATTCAAAGCGGGCGACCGCGTTTTGACGGCTGACGCCGGTTCGGGAACTTATGCCGAATTTGCCGTGTTTGATGAAAAACAGCTTATAAAACTTCCCGAAAACGTTTCGTTCGAAGAAGGCGCGGGCGTTTTCGTCCCTTACGCGACTGCTTTTCGGGCGTTGTTTCAAAAAGCGAAGGGCAAATCTGGCGAAACGGTTTTGGTTCACGGCGCGTCGGGCGGCGTCGGCGTCGCGGCGATTCAGTGGGCGAAAAACGCGGGTTTGACGGTCATCGGAACGGCAAGCTCCGACGAAGGAAAACGACTCGTCAAAGAACAGGGCGCGGATTTTGTCGTTGACCATTCGCAGGAAAATTATCTTGAAGAAATTCTGGAAATCTCGGGCGGCAAAGGCGTCGAGATAATTCTCGAAATGCTCGCGAACGTCAATCTGCAAAAGGATTTCGACGTGCTCGCGCGTTTCGGGCGAGTTTCGATCATCGGCAATCGCGGAAGTCTGGAATTTAACCCGCGCGCGATTATGGGCAAAGACGCGAGCGTGCTTGGATTGTCGCTTTTTAATGCGCCCGAAGCTGATATGGACGAAATTCACGCGGCGATTTTCGATGGGCTTCAGGCGGGTTTCTTAAAACCGATCGTCGGTAAAACCTTCGCGCTCGAAAATGCAACGGAAGCGCACCGCGCCGTGATCGAAGAAAAAGCGTTCGGCAAAATTGTGATAACCGTATAAATTGGTTTTTGGTTTTCGGTTTTCGATTTCGCCTCGGTAAACCCGTGAGCCGAACGTATTTGATAAATTCGAAATCCAAAATCCAAAATCTAAAATTGATTGGCACGGTCGTTGCACCTCGTTATACCCGAACACAAAGAATGTATTAAATGCATTCTAAAAATTATCAAACAGAGGGAAGGTATTATTATGAATGCGATCGAATTATTAAAGGCTGACCACGACAAGGTAGATTTGCTTTTTCAAAAAGTAAAAGCGACGGAAGAAGGCGAACACAAGGCGCTTTTTGAAAAAATCCATGAAGAACTCGAAATTCACACGCACATCGAGGAAACGATCTTTTATCCGAAAATCAAGGAAGAAAAAGAACTTGAAGACATTGTTCTCGAAGGCATCGAAGAACATCACCAGGCGAAAATGTTTCTGCGCGAGCTGGCGGCTTTAAGTGAAAACAGCGAGAAATTCGAGCCGAAGCTGAAAGTTTTGATGGAAGACATTACGCATCACGTGCAGGAAGAAGAAGGCGAAATGTTTCCGATGGTTGAAGAACTCTTCGACGAAGCGACGCTCAAAGAATTAGGCGCCGAGATGGAAGAAGAAAAACAGAGCTTTAAGAAAAGCTACACGGCAAGCGCCAGTAAATAATCAGAAAGTGAGAAGTTAGAAAAGGAGGCGGAGTTTAATTTCTACCGTCTCCTTTTTGTTTAAATGTCGGGCGTTAATGTAGAATTTGTTAAGTTTATGAAAAGCACCGAAGAATACGCCGACATCATTATGCGCGACGAGCGCGAGAAAATCGTTTCCGAAACACCGACCGTTTATGAAACCGACCATATCGAAAGAGTTTACGAATTTGAAGACAGAGCCGTCGTCAGATACGAATGGCAGGCGACGCCCGACGGCAGAACTTCCGAAACCGGCGAATTTAATCACCGTTTCACCCTCGCGACCCTGCCGAATCCGAACCCGCACAACTTCAAAAAGGGAATTATCAAAGTGATAAATTACCCGAAAAACTAAATAACCTAAGTATTGGATAACGTGAGTATTGGATAATGCGGAACGCCGTCATCTTGACGGCACAGCGTTTGAAAAACGCTCAAACGGTTCATTTATATTCAAGATTCCTGTCAATCGCGACGTTTGACGCCGCTTTCAGCGACGTGTGCCGTCAGGATGACGGCGTTCCTTTTTTATCCAATACTGACGTTACTTTACTCGCGCGGATAGTTTCTTAACGGGCGCGGATACACACTTCCGGCGCATGAATATTCATTTAATAGCACGGAAACGAAACTTACTCACGCGTAATGTTATCTTTCTCAAACGGCGATTTCTGAAACTTTCTTTCCCGAAAGCAGTGTAAAAGCGACAGGAATATTTCTGTGAAAAACAAAATCTGGCTTGGCGGTTAATTTTTCGATACTTTTGATAATCGCCTTTTTCGCTTTCGGTAAACACTCAAACGCGCAGAAAAAAAGATGCCTGGGAATATAAGGTCGAAGGAATCAGCCTGAATCAAACAGACCGACCGGAAGCGTTCTTAAACAAAACCGGCGCGGACGGTTGGGAACTCGTCAGCATCAACGAAGTTCCGACTCAGCTGACGCCGACTTTGATCTACAAGCGCAAAAAATAAAGCCCGCTTTAATAAGCGAGCTTGATCGAATTCATTCCGCGTAAAATCGCTTTTTGACGGCGCGCTATTCTTTTCTGACGCTGCGCCGTTTTCGCGGGCGGCTCGCCGGGTAAAGCTTTCGGACTGAAAATATTTAAAGGACTCGGGATAATTGCCGACAGATAAGCGGCTTCCTGCGGCGTCAGCTGCGAAGCGGACTTGTTGAAGTAAACGCGCGACGCGGCTTCCGCGCCGTAAATGCCGTCGCCCCATTCGATGACGTTGAGATAGATTTCGAGAATCCGCTTTTTGCTTAAGTTCTTTTCGAGATAATACGTGTAGAGAGCTTCGCGACCTTTGCGCAGAAAGTTGCGGTCTTCTGAGAGATAAAGGTTTTTCGCGAGCTGCTGCGTAACGGTCGAAGCGCCGCGTTTGAATGAAGGCATCGGCGGAATCCAGCTATCCGGATCGTAATCGCCCTCGGCTTTGGCTTCCTTTTCGCCTTCGCGCTGCGCTTCTTCCCAGGCTTTATTGATCGCGTCCCAATCAAAGCCGTCGTGCTCGAAAAAACGCGAATCTTCGCCCGCGAGAACGGCTTTTTGAAGATTCGGCGAAATTTGTTCGATCGGCTGCCAGACCATAAATTTGCGCGGCTCGCGGTTTTCTTCGCGCGCTTGCCCGAGCCGGTATTCGATCATCGAACTCGTCGCCGGATTTTCCGTGCGGAGCTTTGAGATCGAAGGAAACGTGACAAACTCATAACCGAGCCAGACGACGACCGCGCCGACCAAAACCAGAAATAAAATTTTTGTCCAATACCACATAGAGATTTTAGATTGGGGATTTTGGATTTTGGATCGCCCGTTTATAAAACGCCAACCTCAGTAATTATGTTCCGGAATGTCGAGTAAGCCCAAATTCAAAATCTAAAATCCAAACTCCGATTAGTTTTCTTTGGTGTCGGTAGTCGGTGTTTCGGTCGGCTCTTTCGGCGTTTCGATCGTGTCTCTCACGTCAACGCTCGCTTTTTTGTAACTGATAAAACTGTATTGAACCTCGATCGGATCGAAGATTTCCGGATGTCTTCCGAAATTCAACATAATTGTCTGCGGAAACCAGAAGCCTTCGACAACCTTGCACTGCGCAAACAGAAAGATCATCTCTTTCTGGCGTTCGGCTTCGGGCTTTTCGCGTTGAACGGCAAATTCACCGGGCGCGTAGCCTTCGACGCGAACGATGCGCTTGTCGGTTTCATCAATCTTGATCTGACCTTCGAGTTTTGCAAGATAAAGCAGAGTTTTTTCTAAAAGCACATCGGGTTTCGGCGAAAAATCTATCGTCGCAATGTCCTTGCCGTCAACTTTCCGGCGCTGCAAGTTGCTGAATTTGGCGCTTTGGAGCAGCTTCAGAATGTCAACCTTGATTTTTTTGCCTTCGTTCATAAACGAGGTTGACCAGTATCCGCCGTCTTCGAAAGTCTGCGCTTCGACCGGCTGATTTTCAGCATCGCGCTCGGCTTTTTCGAGTTCTCTGGCAAGATTTTGCCGCGCGATCATAATGTCTTCCGGCGTCAGACGTTTTTCGCTGTCCTCAAGCAAAAGAATTTGATGCCCGTAAATCCGGTTGGTCACAAACCTCGACGGCAGAATCGCTTCGTAAAGCCGCGTAAACTTTCTGCCTGCCATTTTTTTGTGGCGTTCAAAGGAAAACCTCATCAGATATGTGTAATTTGAAATCGCGCCGCGCTGCGTATCAACCGAAACTGTCCTGATAAGTCTTTCGATTTCCGAATCTTCCTGCGCGGTCGCGGCGGAAGCTGAAAATAAAACGAGGGAAACGAAAAGAATAATTGCAAATTTTTGTTTATACATAATTTCCCAAAATTCGAAACGTCTTAAGCTTTAGAAAGTATTTGAAGCTGGCTTCAAAAGTCCGTAATTGACAATTATCAGCGCTCAAACGTCAATTAAAAGTTAGCTGCCGAAAAATTGACACGCGCAAGTTTAATTAACTTTTGAGAGCCGGTAATCGCCGATTTCGGATTCTTACCGTCTTTCGAGTTTTTAATTGTGGGAATCTTTAAACGGAATTACCGATCATATTGCCGACAATTTTTCCGCTTGAAATCACACCCGGCATGCCCGCGCCGGGATGTGTTCCCGCGCCGACAAAATACAGATTCGGAATGTCTTCCGAAACATTATGCGGTCTCAGATATGCCGACTGCATGAGCGTCGGCGCGACCGAAAATGCGCTTCCGAGATAACTGTTGAGCGTGCCTTCGAAATGCAAAGGGTCAATCACGTGCTCGGAAATTATATGCTTCGAAAGTTCGGGCATATAATGTTTTTCGAGATAACCGATAACTAGGTCGCGATATTTTGCGGCTTGCGTCGTCCAGTCGATGTTTCCGGCTAAGTTAGGCACGGGCGAGAGAACATACCAGCAATCGCAGCCTTCGGGTGCCAAACTCGGGTCGGTCGCCGTCGGGCGATGCAGATAGAGCGAAAAATCGTCAGCCAGAATTTTGCGGTCGAAAATATCTTCGAGCAATTCCTTATAACGCCTGCCCAACAGAATCTCGTGGTGCGCCATATTCTCATATTTTTTATCCGTCCCGAAATAAATTACGAACAAAGACATCGAATAGTCAAGCTTTTTCAAATACTTGTCCGTATATTTAACGCGAAATTTTTCGGGAATAAGTTTCATATAGGTGAAAGCAATATCTCCGTTGCTGACGACGGTGTCGGCTTCGACGGTTTCGCCTGATTTTGTTTTCACGCCTTTCGCGCGGCGCGTCACGTCGTCAATCAGGATTTCTTCGACCTCGGTTTCCGTGTAAATCTCGCCGCCGATGTCCGTAAACAGACGCCCGAGCGCTTTGACGAGCGCGCCGGTTCCGCCCATCGCAAACCAGACGCCGAATTTTTGTTCAAGTTCGTGGATCATCGCATAAATCGAGGTCGAAGTAAACGGATTTCCGCCGATCAAAAGCGGGTGAAAGCTAAACGCTTCACGCAGTTTTTCGTCCTTAAAATATTTTGAGGCAAACTTGTAAACCGATTTGTCCGAGCGGAGCTTAATCATCTGCGGGATAACTTTGACCATATCCCAAATGCTCGAAAACGGCTTATCGATCAATTCGAAACCGACCCGGTAAATCTCGTCGAGCGATTTGGCAAATTTTTTGTAGGATTCGATCTCTTTCGGATTGATTTTCGCAATCTGCGCATAGAGATTCTGCTTATCGTCGTTGTAATTAAAAACCGTTCCGTCTTCCCAACGGATATTGTAAAAAGGATCTATTTTGACGAGTTTGACGTAATCGGCGGTTTGTTTTCCCGCGAGCGTAAAAAGCTCGTCAATCAGCCACGGCGCGGTAATGATCGTCGGACCGCCGTCAAACTTGAAACCGTCCTGCTCGTAGACATACGCGCGTCCGCCGAGTTTGTTTCGTTTTTCGATGATTTTTACGTCGTGTCCCTGTGCCTGAAGGCGAATCGCGCAGGATAATCCGCCGAAACCGCTCCCGATTACTACGATTTTCATTTTACAAGATAATTCCCTATGTTCTTAATTTAGCTGAAATTACAGATTAGAAAAGGCAGAAAGAAATAGCAAATGTCGCATTTTCTTTCTGCCGCTATGAAATCACTTATGAAAAATTGATTTATGGTTGAACTATTGTATCGGTCGACAGTCCCCAGGGAATAACGCTGATGCCGTTTTGACTGCCATAAACCCAATAATATGCTTGACCGGAACCGGGTCGCCAAATCGCGACATCCGTTTTGCCGTCGCCGTCATAATCTGCCGGAACAGGCGTATCGCCGTTGACTCCCCAATTTGTTACCTGAACCGTGTTGTCGGAACTTCTTATCCACCACCAATCACCATTCGATGTACGAAAAATTGCTAAATCTCCGATGCCGTCACCATCAAAATCTGCGGTAACATACCGGTCCTCCGAACGTCCGAATTGAATACTACTGGAAGCACCTGTCGCAATATTTGTAATGTTTACGACAAAAGGATTTCTATTATACGAAATATAAACACTATCAGCACGTCCATCTCCGGTCATATCACCTGCTCGAATTGGAAAAGAATACGGAGGAATTCCAAATTGTACAGTACCTGCCGTGCCGCTATATTTGCCGAAAACGCTTGTATCACCACTTCCGGGAGGCTCTAAAATGTTGCCTATCAAAACTGCCGGATCAGTTTTTCCATCGCCATTGTAATCTTGCTGCATTGTTCCATTTACACGCAAAATATTATCAAAATTGACCTGCGTAACATTGCTGCTTCCACTGTTCCAAATCCAAAAACGAGGAACTAATATTGGATCAGGAAAATTTTGCCCACGCCAAATAGCGAAGTCGGTTTTCCCGTCGCCGTCGTAATCGCCCGGCGCGTTCAAATCGCCGGAAACTCCCCACTGAAAGGCTTTAAATCCGTCTCGGCTTTGCCGGATATACCAGACTTTGTAACCGCCTTCGCTTCGAGTGACAGCGAAATCGGCTTTGCCGTCGCCGTCAAAATCATTCATCTTGCGAAACATATTTTGAGAGAATCCTGTTAGCGCAAAAACAATTATGATTAGACCGAGTCCCAACAATCGAACATTAACTTGTCCAACATAACTTTGCATTATATCCCCCTCCAGCAATATAAAATCAAGTTTAACGTACCTCGTATAATATCATACCTGTCAATAACTGCTTACCCTTTTTCTTCTTTGCTAAAGTTAACTTTCTTGACCGCCCGAATAGTATTAGCGTGGATTTCGACCGTGTCGTTAATGTCCAGAGCATAGCCGCCGGACATTGTCGTAACGATCGGCGTGTGATGTTCCTTAGCAAATTGCAGAACGAGCTCGTCGCGGCGCATTAAACCCGCCTGTGTCATTTTGAGTCGCCCGAGTTTGTCTTTTTCATACGGGTCGGCACCGCCGAGATAAAAGATTATATCGGGATTATGCATAAAAATGCGCGGCAGGGCTTCGGACAACGTTTCGAGAAATTCCGTATCGCCGGTGCCGTCCGCCAATTCGATGTCGAGCGTCGAATTTTCCTTGAAAAGCGGGTAGTTTTTCGCGCCGTGCATCGAAAAAGTAAAAACTTCGGGCGAATCGCGAAAAATAAAAGCCGTGCCGTTGCCCTGGTGAACGTCGCAGTCAACGATCAAAAATCTTTCGGCGAGCTTTTCTCTCTGCAAAACGCGAATTGCGACCGCGACATCGTTCAAAACGCAGAATCCTTCGCCGCGATCGGGATATGCGTGATGAGTTCCGCCTGCGAGATTCGACGCAATGCCGTTTTCCAATGCGTAGCGAGCCGCATTTATCGTTCCCGAAATCGCGTAAAACGAACGCCGCACAAGACTTTCAGACCACGGCAGACCGAGCTTGCGAATCTCCTTTGCCGTCAAAGCGCCTTCGACCAGCCGCGTAATGTAATCTTCGGTATGAACAAGCAGCAAATCTTCGATGCTTGCCGGTTCGGGCGCAAAAATTTCATCTTCGCGCAAAGTTCCTTCATTAAGCAATAAATCCCGCACGAGTTCGAATTTGCGAATCGGAAAAACGTGTCCTTCGCCGATGTCGGCATAATAGTAAGGCGAATAATAAAGCCTGTAATTGCTCATTTAATTTTGACTTTAACCAAACCACTCCAAAATCCAAAATCTAAAATTTAAAAGGAAGTAAGGCTTCAAGTTTCGGGAAACTTGAAGCCTTGATTTTAGGCGGATGGCTTAGCTGTAGGCAACGCGGAGCGGACAGGCAAAAGGCGGATTATCAACAGGCAGGGCAATCTATGTTAGCTGGTCAAACTTCTCCGCAGTCAGTTTGAATTCGCCGGCACAGAACTCTTTTCAGTCGGACGATTCATCCCGATTTTTCGCGCTTCGCGCTCGATCGTCTGTGAATCGTTCCGAAGGTTGTGAATCTCTTCTTGAAGAGCGAGATTTTCAACCGATAATTTTTCAACATCAGTGCTTAACTGATTATTTTGTTCGGCTTCCGCGGTCATCTCGGAAAAAGCGCGGAAATTAACCGCCAAACAAAGCATAAGTGTTATCGAAACGACGACCACAAACAAAAACCATTGCGGTGTCGAAGTTGTAGCGCGTCCCGCCGCTTTTTTTCGCGTCTTTACGGGCATAGAGATAGTTTGCGGATTATTCCAGTAAGTATCTGCGACCTTGCTCAAGCAGCACCTCCAGTTCATTTATGTCTTCGGATTCGGCGTAAATTCTGACCATTGGTTCAGTTCCCGACGGTCGCATCAACATCCAGCTTCCGTTTGTGAAGAAAAACTTCACGCCGTCCATTCGGTTTATGTTTTCAATTTTTCGTCCGCCGATCTCCGACGGTTCCTGCGCTAACTTTTCTTTCAATTTCGCGGCAACTTCCGAGTCGAGTTTGACCCCGATTCTGCCCGATTCGAGCCGCCCGACACGGCGGTAAATCTCGTTGAGCTGTTCGGTCAGGCTCTTTCCTCTGACAGTGACGGCTTCGACTGCCAAAAGACATGCCAGAATTCCGTCCTTTTCGGGAAAATGCCCGCGTATCGAAAGACCGGCGGATTCTTCTCCGCCCAATATAATCTCGTCTTTGTTTATCAATTCGCCGATAAACTTAAACCCGACCGGCGTTTCATATAACTTTAAGCCGCGCTCTTTGGCAACTCTGTCAACCAGATGCGACGTCGCGACGCTTCTTGCAACTCCAAGCTTCCAGCCGCGAGATTCCGCCAGATAATCCGTCAAAATCGCGATCAGATGATTCGGCTGGATAAACGTGCCGTTCGAATCGATCACTCCGAATCGGTCGCCGTCGCCGTCGGTCGCGAGTCCGAGCGTAAAACCTTTCGTTTTGACGGCTTCGATCAATTCGCGGACCTGCTTTTCGCTCGGTTCGGGCGATTTCCCGCCGAATGTTACGTCGCGCCAGTCGTGCAGCGTCTCAACCTCTAAACCATAGTCGCGCAATATTTTATCTAAATATCCGCGACCTGTTCCCCAAAGCGGGTCGTAAACGAATCTGCCTTTGGCTGCGGCAATCGCATCGAAATTTATCTTAGTTTTCAAATCGTCCAGATATTCCGGACGCGCGTCAAACTCTTCGATCGAACCGCCGTCCGTATCTGCAACATCCGGCGTGTTTATAATGAGTTCCTCGATCCGCTTCGTAATCTCAGGTAGAGCCGGGGCACCGTCGGCAGTCGAAAACTTGATTCCCTGATATTCGGGCGGATTATGCGAAGCCGTGAAATTCATTCCGCCGACCGCTTTCTGATTTCGAATCGCGTGTGAGATCACGGGCGTCGGCGTCGGATGATTGCAGAGCAGAACGCGGAATCCTTTTTTTCTCGCGATTTCTGCCGCTACCTGCGAAAACTTTTCGCCCATAAAGCGCGAATCGTGTCCGACAATCAGCGCTTTCTCGCCTTCGCTGAAACTTTCTTTCAAATAGCTGCAAATTGATTCCGTAACCAATTCAACGTTTTTATATGTGAAGTCATCGGCGATTATTGCTCTCCAACCCGATGTTCCGAAGCGTATTGACATATCTATAATTTAATAAACTATTCTTTATCTCTACCGCTTTTTATTAGTTGCTCAACCAGAATGCTGTCGAAATGCTTTACTTTAAAACCCTGTTACTTTCTTGTAAGGTGAAACAAAATTTAGCATAATAAAAATTCCAAGTAAAGATTTTTAAAAATACGGCTAATCTCTTTAATTCTAGTAGTTTACAATTTTTTCCTCAAGTAGTCGTTAAATCAACTGCTTAAAAGCAAACAAAAGGTGAACAAAATTCCGCAAAAAAGACTTTTCGTTATATAAAGGCGAAATAATCAGCTTTTCTCAACATATTGTATCGTTTAGTTTTTCAACAACTGTGAAAAACTATTAAGCAATGGTTTAAGCCGCGTTTCTGAAAATCTCAAAATTATTCGTATCTAAAGTATTACACGGCAATTCTTTTGTGTCAAAAACGCTTTTAATATGATATACGCCTAATATGTACCATTATGACACAAAAATTCTTATTCCGGATATATTTAGAATATCCGCACAACTAACTTATAATCAACAACTTACATATAACATCTCGTACGGCACGGTTATTGCTATTTAATTATGACATTAAAAGGAATAGCATATCCGATAATATTTTTATTGCTTAACATTTCCGAACACATAAGATAACAACGTAATCATTTGGAGAAGATAATATGAGACCCGTAAAACATTTTGAAAAGGGACTGACATACATTGCAGGCGGATTATTTAACGCCATTAAATCGGTTAACAAATACAAACCGAACCCGTCTTTCACGCCGAAATGGGCGGATAAGCCGATCCAGAAATCGTGGGAGAAATCAAAGCCGACGCTCGGCTTCCCGCGCACGACCGACTCGCTTTGCCCGAACTGTGTCATTGAGGCACGCGAAGAGATTTTAAGCGGCAAGCGCGACGTTTCGACGCTCGTCAATGATAAAGTCGGTGAGATCAAAGCGCAGATCATCGAGCGCGACGGGGAGATCTGGATGATTAAGGATTGCCCGGATCACGGACATTTCGAAGACTTGATGGCGATCGATTCGGCGTTTTTGAAACACATTGAAACTCTTTTTCCGGGACGCGATATGCAATCGCACAATGACGAAGAGCTGCACAATCACGGCACATCCTCGATCAAATACGGACGCGGCGCGGTTCTCACGGTTGATCTGACGAACCGCTGCAATATGATGTGCGACCCGTGTTTTATGGACGCCAATCAGGTCGGATTTGTTCACGAGCTTTCGATGGAAGATGTTTCGGAGATTCTCGACAACGCTATTCAGATTAAGCCGCGTCGTCAGATGTCCGTCCAGTATTCGGGCGGCGAACCGACGCTTTCGCCTTACTTTTTAGACGCCGTCCGCTATGCGCGCAAAGTCGGGTATAACTCGGTGCAGGCTGCCACGAACGGTATCGAATTCGCGAAATCGAAAGAATTCTGCCGTGAAGCCGCCGAAGCCGGTTTAAGATTCGTTTACTTGCAGTTCGACGGTATCGGCAACGACGCCAACTCGCACCGCCAAATCGGCAACCTGTTCGATGTCAAGCTTCGCGCGATCAATAACCTGCACGAAGCGGGCGTTGATATTATCTTAGTGACGACGCTCGTTAACGGCGTCAACAACGATCAGGTCGGAACGATCATTCGTTTCGCGCTCGAAAATCCGAAGAAAATTTCGTTCATCGCGTTTCAGCCGGTATCGTTTACCGGTCGCGACGAGCACATCACCGAACAGCGCCGCCTGCAGCAGCGTTATACGCTTTCGCACTTAGCCCTTGACGTGCAGAAACAGGTCGGGATCACCGAACCGACGCGCGATTGGTTCCCGCTTTCACTGATGGGCGCGTTCGCCGATTTCGCCGACGTCGTTCACGGACCGGAATCCGATTGGGGACAGGTTTCGTGCGGCTGCCACCCGAACTGCGGCGTCGGAACCGCCG
Source organism: Acidobacteriota bacterium (assembly GCA_031411895.1). Classification (GTDB taxonomy): domain Bacteria; phylum Acidobacteriota; class Blastocatellia; order Pyrinomonadales; family Pyrinomonadaceae; genus JAFDVJ01. The sequence goes on from JANOBZ010000128.1 coordinate 14,543, forward strand.
TGATGATTAACAAGGAAACGAAAGAAATGGCGCCGGTTCCGCAATTCCTGAACATTCAGGGCTTGGTCACCGATATGCAGCACATCACCGACACGAACCGCGGCAAATGGTTCTCGAACCTGATGATGGGCTTGGCGCTTCTGAAAAACTACAACCCGTACGGTTCGCCGGAAAGCTTGACTCTGGGCGGCATCCTGAAGAAATTCGATAAGTCGTTCGGCTTGTCGGGCAAAGATTACGGCAAGGTCAGCGGCGACCGCACGATCGAAGATATCGAAAAACGTCGTCAAGACCCTTGGAACTTCCTGTTTATCGCCGGAATGTGGTTCCAGGATTTGTTCAACTACGATTTCCGCCGCACCGAAATGTGCATCATTCCCTACGGCACGCAGGAAGGCGAAATTTCGTTTTGCGCATACAACACGGGCATCGGCTGGAGAAACATCATCGAGCACATGCACCAGAACGCGACGGTCGCGCAGTGGTATAAAGAACACGGTCGCCACGAAGTCTTTGCCAAAGGCAAGGAAGTCGCGCTCGGCGATGCGACGCATAATCTCAACCTGAACCAGGTTGACTTGGCGCGTCCGAACAAACCGGAGATGGAAGGACCGAAAACGGCAGCCGAAGAAATGCAGATGATGAAAAAACTCTACAACCAGATGGTTTTAGAAAAAAACAGCATCAAAGGCGAAAAGCTCGTCCAGATCGGCGGCATCAAACGCGAAAAGAAAGACTCGGGACTCGAAGCCTAGTTGGTTGTTTACAAACTAAAAACGCGGGAATGCTTAATAAAAGCATTCCCGCGTTTTTCATTGACCAGCCATCGGGATTTGTCGCCAACTCTCTGACTTCCCGTCAAGATACATTTGCCTGATTTACAAATCTTCCAAAAAGCAACTTTTTCAGTTTTACGGCAACAAAAGTTTATAAATTCCTCAAAAAGTTAAATCCATGCAAAAATCTTTTGTTTTAAGCATTTTATTTATATTATTTCTGGCGCTGGCTTCGGCGGCACAAACTATGAGCTGCGTGAAAGGCGACTTTTTCACAGATTATCGAAAACCGAGTGATGAATTAAAAGCTCAGTTAGAGGCGGCTGAAAAAAAGCTTTGCGCCGAGATAAAAGAAGATTCCGCGCTGCAGGCAATTTACGGTTTCGTGCGCGGCGCAATCGTGCGCGTTTATAAGAATAAAGCCGTTTTTACCGTTTATGAAAATTCGGCGCGCTATAAGGAAAGAGAATTATCCGAGACGGAATTAAAAAACTTGCAGAAGGAGCTCGCCGCCGCCGATCTGGAAACCATATCGCCGGTCGGAAATGTTTGCATTGATAGGTGCAGCAAATACGAGTTTGTCAGTATAACGCGGCAAAGCGGACGCCGCGTTTTTATATACAGCAGCGAGCGACCGACGCCGATGGATGGAATCGAAAATTTTTACGCGGCATTAGAAAAATCTGGTAAATTCAGAATCCGTTATTATCTGCAAGACCAATTCAAAGAAATGAAACTTCTCTTCGCCGATGACAGATTCTGGATCGAATCGTTTTGGAAAAACGGCGACGATATGCGCGTTCTGGTCATAGATAATGACGCTAAAGATTGGGATAAGAGATTTTCATGGAGAAAATTTTCAAACGGCGTGTTAGGCGAAAACGTCGCCCAGCCCGAAGATTCTCAGTATTTGAATCCGGACGGCATCGCGCGTTTTTGTAATGATTATCCTTTCATAATCGGGCTCGGACAATACTCGCTATGTCCAGACGATGATGGCTTGTGGAAAGTTAGAAAGGGCGAAAGGATAAAAATACAGGACGGCATTATAAATTATCCGTTTGTCACGCCGGATAAAAAGTGGGTGATTTACGGAAAGGCAAACGAGGAATGGCGCAACCTTTATTATTTATATCGTTTTAATTTAGCGACCAAAGAAGAATTTAAGTTAAATCTTCCGGCAGCAGATTTCGTCGGCGCAGCTTATTACCTCGTCTCGCAGAACAAAGTTTTGGTGACGCGCTATCGAATCGAGAGCCGCCGACGGGAAAACAATCCGAGTCCCGAAAAGCCGTTGTTTTATTTGCTCGATTTGGAAACCGGAGAAGTCGCGCTGACAACCGGAGAAGTCGCGCCGCTCATGCAGATTGTCTATCGCGACTTACAGCCGACTAAAAATCCGAATGAGTTTTGGGCGACCATTCCCGATTGGAAAAATTATTCCCAGACTTTGATCGGTCGCTACAATACCAAAACTCTAACCTTTACTCCGTTAATTAAACTTTCAGAAATTGTCTTTAACAGTAATGATATGTGGGTAGATGAGCAAGACCGAAGGATTTATTTCATTTACGACAGACACCTGCTCTCGATGCCTCTGCCGAAGGAAAAATGAAAGGCGCATTCTGACTTTCTGTGGACTTCACCGGGTTTGTTTGCGGGTTCCCACATTCATTGTTTTTATTCGCTTTTGCAGTGCAAAAAAGTGTTGCTTTTTCGTTATAAATAAGTTATCAATTCTTTTACCGTTCAAGAGGTCGTCATTTTATGAAAAGATTTTTGTCCTCAGTCGCGCTCTGCGCCGCGCTTTTGTTTATCGGATCGTATTTGTTCAGCCCCGCGACCGAAGCGCAGGGCAATACTTTAGCTTTGCTGCTCGAACTGCCCGCGCCGCCGCCGCCGAATCCGTTTTATCGTCCCGATCTGACCGAGCGTAATGAAGATTTTTTCGACAAGAAAACGCCGCCCGCCGACAATGCCTCGATCGACGATCTGCTCGCCTACTGGAAACACCAGAATCAGTTCGACGCGAAATATACATACGTGCCGAAGCCTTCGCCGAAAACGCTCGCGCGGCTGATGGACGAGGTCGAGAAAAAGCCCGAACTGCTCTCGGAGCTGCTCGACGCCTTTCCTAAAGCGCCCGAAACGGCGGAACTCGTCAAACGTCTCTACGACAAGGAATTGGACGATCCGAAATTCGATTCGTCGTGGCGCGCGGAGGTCAAAAAATGGCTCACATACAACACGAATTTTTTTTCGAACGAGCTTTATCAGATCGCGAATCAAGCCGGCGACACGAACGAATATGTCACGAACCAGAACGAAGTTCTCGCGCTCGCGCGCGTTGACTGGGAAAAGGCAAAGCCGCTTTTAGACCGTCTGCTCGCCGATTCGAACCAGCCGGTTTCGCAGACGCTCGCGCGGTGGGCGTATTACCGCCACGCGCTCGAAACGAACGACACGTTCGACATCGAAAAATACCGCCGCGAACTTCAAGATGCGGTCGAGAACAAATCGGCAGGCGCCGGAATGCGCGATCTGGCGATGGACGCGCTGGTCGAATCGGGCGATTTTCCCGGTCGCGACGATTGGTATTATTCGCTGCTCGAAGACGAAACGCTTTATGAGCTGCGCGTCAACGGAACGGTTTATACGGGCTTGACGACGATCATCAATCATTCGCCCGACGATAAATACGTCGCGAAAATGGTCGAACTGGCGGCGAGCAGCAACTTGACGATCCGGAGCGCGGCGGTCAGAAATCTCTCGGTACTTTTGGACGACAACATCGCCAAGAAAGATCCATCCATCATCCGCGCGCTGCTGCCGTGGCTCGAAAACCCGAAATGGGCAAGGGAAGCAAACGGCGAGCGAACCAAAATCGTCGCCGCGCTGCGCCTGTTCGTCATTCCCGAAAGCGTTCCCGGCTTGATCGCGATGCTCAATGAAAAGGAAGTCGAGGAAGTCAGCGTTTCGCAGTCGAACACCAACACCGTCGTGCGCCCGACGACCGGCAACTCAAATACCGCCCGCCGAATGCAGACGGTCGAAACATATCCGTATCGAAGCTCCGCGATAATGGCGCTCGCGACGCAGAAAAGCCCGCAGGCGGCGTCGGCGCTGCGCCAGGTTCTGCCGTTCGTCGAATCGTGGGAACGCTCCGGAACGGTGCGCGCGATACTCGTTTCAAACGGATTTACGATCACCGAACAAATTGACGCGCTCGAAGAAGCCGCCAAAAATCTCGACGAACAGCAGCGCTCGTCAATGTCGAACGTTAACGCCGCTTATAATACGTCCAGCAGTTTTACGATCGACGAAGAAGAGACTCTGACTGCGCCGATGGTCAAAACCACCAATACTGCTACGACTAATACTCGCTTCAGCCCGCAGCCGTTTAACGCGGGCGATTTGAGGGCGGAACTCGGCAGCCAGCTCGTCGCGCTCGAAGAACCGTCCGAGGAACTGGTCAAAGCCGTAATTTCGCGCATCGAGTTTCAGGAAAAGAAAAATCCGGCGCTCGCGACCGCGCTGCGTTTAATTATTCAAAACTGGAAAGGCACGGCGATCAACGCGCTGCTGCTGCGCGATCTGCGCGACGGCAAATCAAATCTTCAGGCGATCGTCAAACTTCTGACCTTGCGCAAGGAATTGCGCGAAAAGCAATCGAGCGACGTTTCGGACATTCGCACCGGAAATCAGACGGCGCTCGGAATTTCGGCGTGTCTTTTGGAACAGCCCGCCGAATACGACGCGCTTCTTGACGGCGGCAGCGACGAGGCGAAAATCGCGCTGCTCGCCTGCGCTCGCCTGATTCGCGCCGCGCTTCCCGTGCCGAAAGCGGCGGCGCATTTGAAAAGCCAGAACAAGCTGCTCGTGCTCGCCGCCGAACGCTATCTCGAATCGGAAGATTCGCCCGAAGCGCGCCGGATCGTGCTCGAACGACATCCGAACGAAGCGCGGATTCTCGGCGCGCGCACCGCTTTTACCGCCGGTAATGATAATGAATCGGGATTCAGTCCGATGATGGCACCGCTTTTTGCCAGCGTTGACAGCCTTTTCGAGAAATTTCCGGCGTATTATTTTTACTCGTTTTCCGAAGATGACACGCTCGAAAAAAAATTGCAGGCGGAAGTTAAAGGCAATCAGGAACTTTTCGGAATTTATTCGTACGACGACAATTTTGTCAGAATTTACGCCGATAAAGCGGTTTACAGCTGGCAGGACGACCCGGCGCGCTACCGCGAACGCGTTTTGAGAGCCGATGAATTCGACGCGCTCAAGAATTTTTTCGTTTCGCAGCGGGTCGACGAGCTGCCGCCGTTTCTGTCGCCGTGCGAGGGCTGCGCGAGCAAAGAGCTTTTAATGCTCGGAAAAGCGGGCGGGCGGCGCGTTTATGTCAAAGCCGATCCGCTGCCGCAGTTTTTCGTCGAATTGGAAGCGATGTTCGAGGAATTTCGCCGCGCGCCCGCGCAGATTCATTACTACTTCGGAAAAAGCGTTGCGGGCGTCGAAGTTCTCTTTGCCGCCGACGACAAAAGCGCGACGGCGGTCTGGAAGAACGGCGCGGATTTTCGGCTTTTGATTGACGATGTCGCGGTTCGCAAACAAAACGAAAAAACGTCCGAAATCTCCGAAAATAATGCTGTCATTGACGGCGAAGATGAATTGGAAGAACCGCCGACGCCCGATCAAAAGGCGGAGCTTGTACGAATACGCCGCGAATATCTGCAAAAAGCGCGGCAGAAAGCTTACGGCAGTTACACCTGGTATAAATTCGACAAAACCAGACTCCTCGAACCGGTCGTGCAGCCCGCGCTGATCGAATTCATCCCGGCGCTTGACGGTTTCGCCGTTCAACCGGGCGAGCAGCAGTGGAAAGCGCGCGCCGGCGGCGTCGAGGTTCGCGCCGACGAAGAAGGTTTATACCGCATCAAAGGCGGGCAGATGACCAGAATCGCGAGCGGTTATTTTTACAAGCCGCTCGTCACGCCGAACGGTCGCTGGGCGATCGCGACGAAATTTTCGCGCGGCGAAGACGGCGTCGATGATTCGGTCGTCCGCATCAACCTTTTGACGGGCAAAGAATTTAAGGTCAATGCCGAATCCGACTACGGAGTTCCGCAGTCGGCGGCGTATCTCGCGCCGCTCAATAAGGTTCTGCTTTTCAGCAGTTACGGCGATAGCGAAACGCTCTCCGAGCGAAGCGGTCAGCTGTTTCTGCTCGACCCCGAAACCGGCGCGGTTCAGCCGTTCAAAGGCGAAGCGCAGCCGCTCCTTCAGCAGACTTTTCGCCCGCTTCAGCCCGTCGCGGCAAGTCCGGAGCTGTTTTGGGCGGCGCTGCCCGATGCCGAAAAAACCGTCACGCAGTTCGGCATATATAATGCCCGCACGCTTTCCTTTAAGTCGCTGCTGACGATTCCGCAGATTCTTTTCGACAGTATGAATATGTGGATTGACGAGGGCGAAGGAAAAATCTATCTGGTTTACGAAGGTCATCTGCTCGCGCTTCCCTTGCCGAAAAACCGTTGATTTTCGGATAGTTTTTATTCCGCTGGTAATGCAACTTTTGACACGCCTTCGGGCAACAAAGGTTTGTCATCGCTTTTCGGATAAAAAGGAGTTTTATTAATGCGCCATTTTTTTCTCGCGTGTGCCTGTTTAATTTTCTTCACCGTCGCCGCTCAAACTCAAACCGTTAATTCGGCAAATTTGCTCAGGCAGTTTTTGGATCTGCCCGCGCCGCCGCCGCGTGATGAAAAATCGCTGCCGGTTACAAAGACAAACGTCGTCCGCGAGCCGGGTTTTTACGATAAAAACAAGATTCCGCCGGACGACGCGCCGATCGGAGATTTAGTCGAATACTGGTCAACTCAAAGCAGAAACTTTTCGCCGCTCCGCTATAAAATCAAGCCCTCTCAAAGAACGCTTGAAAGACTTCTCGAATTCTGCGAGGAAAATCCCGAACAGATTGCCCGTTTTCTCAAAATTTTACCGTCCAATCCGTCAACCGCCGAAATCGTTAAACGTTTTTACGACAAGCTTCTCGAATCGGAAACTGCCGAAGGCAACGTTTATCAGATCAAAGCCTGGCTTCTCTATAACAGCATCTATTTTGTTGACGAGCTTTCCAAAAATGCCGAACAGGTCAAGGATAAAAACGAATACGTCACCAATCAAAACGATTTGCTCGCGCTCGCGCGGGTTGATTGGGACAAAGCCTTGCCGATTCTCGAAAGAATAATTGCGGATAAAACTCAGCCGGTTTCGGCAACTCTCGCGAAGTGGGCTTTTTACGCGCGCGCGCTCGAAGCGGGCGAAGAAATCGACATTTCAAAGTACCGCCGGCAATTGCAGGACGTCGTCGAAGACCGCGCGATGCTGCCCGGCGCGCGCGATCTGGCGTTTGACGCGCTCGTCAGCGAAAAGGATTGGGACGGACGCGACGATTGGTATGTGTCGCTTTTTTCGGATGAAACCTTATTCGACCTGAAGGTCAACGGGCAGACTTATACCGGTTTAACGACCCTGATTTTGTATTCGCCGCCCGAAAAATACGTCACGATGATGACCGCGCTGGTCGCTAATAAAAATCCGGCAATCCGGCGCGCGGCGATCAAAAATCTGCTTTCGGCTCTTAATAACGGAAGCATCGAAGCGGCGCGCGCTTTGCTTCCGTGGGCGGCGAGCCCGAATTGGGCGAGTGATTTCAAGGAAGGACGGAGCGCGTTTATCAGGGCGCTCGGAAACGTTGATCTGCCGGAAAGCGTGCCGGTTTTGATCACGATCCTGATGAACGAGGAAGAATTTCGCCCGACGGTCGCCGAAGCGCTCGCGCGGTATAAGGATTCGCGCGCTGTTCCGGCATTGAGGGTTGCGCTCGCGGCTGAGAAAAATCCGTATCGCCGGATGGTTTTTGTCCGCGCGCTCGACGAATGCGGCGGCTTGAGCGACGACGAAAAAATGTCCGCGCTCGAACTTTTTGCCGAAGCCGCTTCGACGCCCGAAGGGATGATGAAATTCACCGCCCAATTTTATGCCGAACCGGTCGAAAGCAGCGAGAAACCGCAAACCGTCATGCCCGTCGCGCTGAGCATCGGCAATTTCGTCGCGCAGCAGACCGAACCGACCGACGGCTTGGTCGTGCGCGCGATCGAACGCTTGAAAACCCTGCGCAAAACAAAACCGGCGACCGCCGAAAAGCTCTCGGAAATAATGCAGAAATGGCGCGGGCGCTTGATTTTCATCGAACGGCTGCGCCAGATCAAAGAGGGTGAAGCCAATCTCGAAATGATCCTGACGGCGCTTGCACAGCGCCGCGAAATTCGCGAAAAACTCGAAAACGAGATTTTCGCGATGCGCGTCGGCGCCGGCGTCGGGCGCGGAATCGCCGCGTGTCTGGCAGAAGACGCCGCCGATCTGCACAGCGTTCTCCGGCAGCAAACCGATACGGACGCGCGAATCGCCGTGCTCGGCTGCGCGCGACTGCTTCGCGCCGCGCTGCCGGTCGCCGAAGTCGGCGCATTGCTCAAAAGCCCGAATAAAACGCTCGCTCTTGCCGCCGAACGCTATCTCGAATCGGAAGACAGCGTCGAAGCGCGCACGATGATTCTCGCGCAGCGTCCGGGCGAAGCCGTCATCTTGGGCGCGCGTCCGGCGTTTATTCCCGACATGAAAAAAATCTATATGAGCGAATCGCTCAGTCAGATTTTTCAAAGCGTAACGGGACGCGGACTCTACGGTATGAATTTTCCGCTGATGGATAAAAACGAAGTCGTCCTGCGCGAGGAAATCAAGACAAATCCCGAGCTGCTCGCGATTTACGGGATTTTGCAGAACGATGCAACGGGTCAACTGATTATCCGCGTTTTCAAGGACAAAGTCGTTTTTACCCACAATGAAGACGCGGCGCGATACCGCGAGCGAGTATTGACGGTGAAGGAGTACGAAGATTTTTACCGCCTCATCATCAACGAGAAAATTGATTCAACAGCGTCCTCCCTCGGTTCCGGCAGTAGTGGCGAGGTGCAGGAATTCGTGATGTTCGGTAAAAACGGCGGACGGCGCGTTTTCTTTCTCAATAACTTAGTCGAAGGCTCAGCTTTGAAAAAGCTTGTTGAGCGCTTTGCATCGTTCGGCGAAGGCAATCTCAAACTTCACTACCGTCTCGCGGACAAGATTCAGGGTTTGGAAGTTTTGCTCGCGGACGAAAAATTTCCGGCGCGCGCGGTTTGGAGAAACGGCGGCGATCTGCGCGTTGCGGTCGAAGACAAGGACAAGGAAGCGGAAATTGCCGGAAGTCTCGAACAGCAGTTTGAAATCGAAGACAAAGCAGAAGTTGAAGAAGACAACTACGAGCAATACGAACAAATTAGGGAATCGCAGGAAAAGCGTCGGCGCGACAGCAAATACGCGCATTATTTCTGGCGCGGATTTGAAAACGGCGCGCTCGGCTCGATTTTGCCGCAGCCGCTCGAAATGCCTTACCTCTATGACGAAACGCAGGTTCCCGAAATTCCCGGCTTCGATAACGAGCCGCGCGGATGGCAGCTTCGGGCGGGCGATTTCGAGATCAGAGTCTCACACAACGAAAGCGGTTTATATAAAGTCAGCCGCGCGCAGGCGCCGGTGATGTTCAAGGAAGGAAATTACCATCTTCCGGTCGTCACGCCCGACGGAAAATGGGTCGTCGCTTCGAAGGTCAAAGAGAGCTGGCAGGAACCGAAAAATCTCGTGCGGATAAATTTGCAGACCGGCAAAGAATTTCCCGTCGATCTGGCGCCCGCCGACGCGCTCAACGCGCTCACTTTTCTGCCTGCGCACAACAAGATTTTAGTTTACCGCGCGAAAGGCAATCGCTATTACGGCTATCGTTCGGAAGACAACGACGAAGAAAGCGAGATGCCGGTAAATCCCAACCTGCGGTTTCCGGGCAGAAAAAACGAAAAAAATCCGAGCCCGAACACGCCCGAATTTTACCTGCTCGACGCCGCGACCGGCACCGTGCAGCTCGTCAAAGGCGAATTTCGCCCGCTCGAAGAATTGACCTATCGTCCCTTGCAGCCGACCGGCGCGCCGGACGAATTCTGGGCTGCCCTTTACGACAAAAAGACGAGGGAAACCGCCGTCGGACGCTACAACACGAAAACTTTCACGTTTCAGCCGTCGGTCAAACTGCCGGAAATAAAACTGAGCAGTATGGATATCTGGGTGGACGAAAAAGAAGCGAAGATATATTTCGTTTACGAAGGACACGTTCTGACAGTGCCGCTTCTTGGTAAGTAGAAGAGGAGTAGAGGAGTGGAGGAGTAGTTTTCTCCTAGCAATCCCGAACTGTTTAATTTTAACTTCAGGATTACTGACAAAAAATCCGCTCCTCCGTTCCTCTGCTCCTTTTCTCCTTTTCTCCTCCGCTCCTCTTCTCTCTTCCAGCGTTTGCCATCGGCGCGAAAAAAGTGTTTAATATTGGTTTGCCTTTAAGGCTCAGATTTTATGCCGAAAAGGGGGTGACAAAAGCATGGCGTACGTAAATATCAACAACAACGAATCGATCGAAAGCGCGCTGCGTCGTTTCAAACGCAAAGTGATGACCGAAGAAATCATCAAGGATTTGAAAAAACACGCGCACTTCGTTCCGCCCGGACAGAAAGCGAAATTGAAATCGCAGAATGCCCGCAAGCGCAATCGTAAGCGTCTGCGTCCGATGCGCCCGACCAATTCGGGACCGGGACAGGGACAAAATCAAAATCCGAATCCGAATCCTAACTACAACCGGTAGTTTTCGGAAAATTTTGTATTGCGTGGTGTAAATCCGAATTTTTATCGAATTTGCATCACGCATTTTATATTTAAATGAGTTCGGAAAAAATCCGCATATTAGTTACCAACGACGACGGTTTTCATTCGGAAGGCATCATCGCGCTCGAAGCTGCTTTGTCCGAGATCGGCGATGTTTACGTCGTCGCGCCGGCTTCGGAAATGTCCGGCGCGTCGCATAGTTTGACGCTTTCGCGCCCTTTGAGAATCCGCCAGATCGACGCGCGCCACTGGACGGTTGACGGCACGCCGACCGACTGCGTGACGCTCGCGATAAATCAGATTCTGCCGCCCGAAGAGCGCCCGCAGATCTGCGCTTCGGGCATCAATCACGGTCCGAATCTCGGCGACGACGCGACCTATTCGGGAACGGTTGCGGGCGCGATGGAAGCGACGATTCTCGGTGTCCCCGGACTTGCGTTCAGCCTTGTCGCGAGCCGCAGCCACGATTTTTCCGAATCAATCCGCGTCGCCAGAGAGATCACACAAAAAGCGATCGAGGAAGGTTTTCCGCAAAATACGCTCTTAAATATCAACATTCCGAAAGGCACGCCGCGCGGCATACGAATTACCAAACAAGGCTTAAAAGACGCGCGTCCGCTTATTTCCGAGCATATTGACCCGCGCGGAAAAGCGTATTACTGGATCGGCGAACAGCGGAACGGTTTTCATGCCGAAGGCGGCACGGATTTTGAAGCGATTGACGAAGGTTTCGTCTCGGTCACGCCGATGCGCGCCGATTTAACGAACTACTCGGCGATTGATTTGTTAAAAAAATGGGAAAGTTAGAAGTTGCAGAAAGTTGACGGAAAGTTGCGGAGAGTTGCAAAAAATTAAAATCATCTGCTAACTTTCTGCAAACTTCCTGCAATTTCGGTAAACTTCCTGCAACTCTGCAACTTTCTGCAAACTTTCTGCAACTTTTTTATGAAAGACGGTTACGAAATTCTGCGCGGTGCGATGGTCAGCCGGCTGCGCGATCATTACAGAATTCAGGACGCGCGAGTGCTCGACGCAATGAATCGTTTGCCGCGCCACCTCTTCGTTCCCGAAGCGATCAAACATCAGGCTTACAAGGACAACGCGCTGCCGATCGCGTCGAACCAGACGATCTCGCAGCCGTTCATCGTCGCGCGGATGACCGAACTTTTAGAGCTTTCGCCGAATTCGCGGATTCTTGAAATCGGCGCAGGTTCAGGCTATCAAACGGCGGTTCTGGCAAATCTCGCGGGAAAAATCTTCGCGATCGAACGCATTCCGAATCTCGCGACCAAAGCGCAGGAACGCTTGCAGCAGCTCGGTTTTCACAACGTTTCTCTGCGCTGTGCGGACGGCACGAACGGCTGGGAAGTTTATGCGCCGTTTGACGGAATTCTCGTCGCGGCGGGCAGTCCCGAAGTGCCGCAGCCGCTTCTTAAACAGTTAAAAACCGGCGGACGGCTCGTGATTCCGATCGGACACGACCCGAAAACGCAGACTCTGATTCGCATTACGCGCACGCTGAACGGTTTTCAGACCGAGGATTTCGGCGCTTGTTCGTTCGTTCCTTTGATCGGCGAACACGGTTGGAAATAAATGTGAAAATGTGAAAAAGTGTAAGAGTGAAAAAGTGAGATTCTGATTAATTGAATTTTTATACTTTTTCACATTTTTACTTTTCCGCTTTAATAACTATGGAAGCAATTACAGACTTACTAAAATATCTTAATCCGAAGGTGCTGATCGACACATTGCTCGCAGTGCTCGGCAATTACGTCTATCTCGGACTTATTTTCATTATTTTTGCCGAGACGGGTTTGGCGGTCGGATTTTTTCTGCCGGGCGATTCCCTTTTGGTCGTCTGCGGGCTGATGGCGGCGGCGGGCAAGCTCAATATATGGGTGATGCTCGTGACGCTGTTTTTAGCGGCGGTGATCGGCGACGGCGTCGGTTATTATTCAGGAAAAAAGGTCGGACAGGCGATCTTCAATAAACCAAAATCGAGATTATTTAACCCCAAACATTTAAAAAGAGCGCACGAGTTTTACGAAAAGCACGGCGGCAAAACGATCATTCTTGCGCGATTTGTGCCGATCGTCCGCACGTTTGCGCCGATTGTTGCGGGCGCGGCGAACATGAGTTACCGCGATTTCGTGTTTTATAATATTTTGGGCGGTTTTTTGTGGGTCACGAGTATGCTTTTAGCCGGATATTTTCTCGGCGGCGTGGTCGAACGGGCGTTCGGCATCAAGCTCGAAGATCATATTGATAAGGTCGTTATCGTCGTCGTTTTGCTTTCGATTCTGCCGATCATTTTCGAATTTATTAAAGCCCGCCGCGAAGCGAAATTAGCCGAAACTCCGCTGACAAGCGAAAATGAGATGTAATCGCGTTTGACAATCGCGCTCGGAGTATCTAGAATCTAAAACTTGACTTAACGGGGCGTGGCTCAGCCTGGTAGAGCGCACGGTTCGGGACCGTGAGGTCGGATGTTCAAATCATCTCGCCCCGACCAATTAAAAAAGACTTTTGAATTATCGGTTCAAAAGTCTTTTTTGTTTTAAATGTTAAAGCGCGGCTTTTGCCTGACGCGAGACACACAAAACCGTCCGGCTTTCGACGACGGAACGAAACATGTTTTATTTTGTGTCTATTTTAGGAGAGTTTTTTTGTATTTACTTTGAGAAAAAGAAAATCATCGTTAATGTCGCGGTTACGATAAAAGCTCCCGTATATAACATTACGCTTGAAGAATTGGGCTTCGGCGCTTCTTTAATTAGCATTATTTCTACCTCCTGACTGATTATAGACCGAGCTGTGAACGGCTGTGGGTAATCCACATTACTTAAATCAACTTTATTTATCAAGATTTTTTTCCAAAAACCGATGAATTACGTGTTTTAAACGCCGCTAACCGATCTGATAAGTCGCGATACTGGTCGGCGTTTCGAAACAGCGCACTTTGTAAACCTGCACGCGTTCGTCGCCGACGCGCGAGTTCAGATATTCGCAGATGTAACACGCTAAGTTTTCCGCCGAAGGATTCAATTCTTCATCGAACGGCGGCAGTTCGTTCAGGTTTCGATGGTCGAGATAATGCACGATCTCGTCCGCCGCGTTCTTTAGATCGCCGAAATCTATCAGCAAACCGATGTTGTTCAGTTCCGCGCCGCGCGCGTAGATTTCGATCTTATAATTATGCCCGTGCAGGTTTTCGCATTTCCCTTTGTAGCCGCGCAGCTGGTGCGCGCTTGAGAAATTGCGCTCGATCATTACTTCGTAGAAACTGCCCATTATTTTTTCTCTAAAATCACCTTGTAGTTTTTGAAGACATCGCCGTTCTTCTGAATCAGCAGCGGCGTAAATTTAGCAATCGTCAACTTAAATCCGTCTTTTTCAATATCCATCACTAATTTTGTTTCCGGCGCTTCGCCTTCGATATTAAATCCGAATTCACCGTTTCTTCCGCTTTTAACCGTATCTATGGTTTTAGTCGGAACAGCATCTTTTTTCTGATCCCAAACCAACAATTTGATCGTCGCGCCTTCGATCGGATTATTTTCCGTATCCACGATCTGTCCTTGAATTGCTTTGCCGGAATTGCAGCTGATCTGCGTCAGGCAAAAAAGCACCGACCATATTAATAAAATTTTTATCATATTTTTATTTTGGCAGTGAACAATCACGCTTCAGCATTGCTTCTTAAAAAGACGTCATAACAATTAATTTAAATTCTAACCGTCCATTAAAGCTTTGAGCAAATCCTTAATGTTCGTGACATTCGAATCGGTGCTCTATATTATAAATTATTACCGCCGAAATTTACCGAACAATATGATTTTGAAAATGTGGATTAGAATCGGATTCTGCTTGATTTTACTGTTTATTAATAATGCCGCCGCCCAGCCGGCGACAAGCACGTTAAGCGGTCAGATTTCCGGCTTTTACGGCGGCGCCGTGCGCAGCGCGACGATCACGATAAAATTAAATTCGAAAAAAACAAAGTTCGAGAAAACGACGACCGGCGATGACACGGGAAAATACCTGTTTGTTAATATTCCGCCGGGTTCTTATCGAATATCGGCGACCGACTTTAACGGCTCGACTTATGAAAACCCGTCTTTCGACGTTCCCCCAAGCCAAACGGCGCGGCTCGACATAAAAATCGAATACGGCGGCGATTGTCTAAATCCCGGCGGAAATCCGGTAATTTTAAGCGAAGAGGATAAAGCCCGAATGGTTAACGAGATACTCAGAGACGTTTTGTTAAAAAACCAAATCGCAATGTACGAGCAATTACAGCGTCAAAAAGCAGGAATTATTTTATCGGGCGAAAATATCAAACCGGAACGGCTCAAACCTTTGAAAAAACGCAAGATCAATCTGCTCGGCAGCGCTGAAATAACAAAAAAAGCCGAAGACGGCAGCGAATTTTTGTATCTATCCTTTGGAGTATTCAAGCTCAGAGGTAATTGTGTCGTCGTTCCGGTTTCTAATCTGTGGGCGGTTGACACAAAATCCCGCAAAACACCGGTCACCGGCGGCGGAAAAGTTTTTGTTTACAGCAAAAAAGGCAGCAAATTTAAGCTAAAAACGTCAGGTCGCTGGGAATTTTAATCTAAACCGAACATCGCGTTTCCGCTAAACTTTGAAATATTTATATTCGACCGTTTTGACGACCGCGACAGCCTTGCCGTCGCGCATTTCCGGTTCGAATTCGATTTGTTGGGCGGCTTCCAGAGCGCTCGCGTCGAAAGTATAACAGCCCGAAGATTGTCTTAATTCAGCGTCGGTAACAGTGCCGTTCGCGCCGAACGTTACTCTGACGAGCGCCGTGCCTGACTGACCGCTGCATTTACGCGCTTTCGCGTGCGGCTTTTTGATAATTTTCAGTTTTCTGTCCGTCTGCGAGTCGGCTGTGGCGCTAAAGCTCAAAAGTAAAACGGCGATCGAAAACAGCAAGGCGATTTTTTTTCTCATAAACGTCTGACACTTCCCTTTTAATTTGTTTACAGAAATCTATTTTTATCACAAACTCCAGAAAAGCGGCAGGAAAATCATCGTGACGATGAATAAAATTATCGTCAGCGGCAAGCCGATGCGGGCGTAATCGCGAAAGCTGTAGCCGCCGGGACTCATCACGAGAATGTTGACGGCGTGACCCAGAGGCGTGATAAACGCCATCGAAGCGGCGAGCGCGACGCCCATCGCGAGAGCGCGCGCATTTGTGCCGGTCTGCGCTGCGATGTTGACGACGACCGGCGCGATGACGGCGGCGACGACCGCGCCGTTGACCGCCTGCACAAGTAAAATCGTCACGATAATCAATCCGGCGAGTAAGCCGATTGCGCCGAACGTGCCGAGCGCGGAAACAACGGCGTTCGCCATCAGCGCGGCGGCGTTCGTTTTCGTCAAAGCGATGCCCATCGGCAGCATTCCGGCGACGAGAAAGACGGTTTTCCAGCTGATCGAGGCGTACGCCTGCTGCGTCGTTAAAATTCCGGTGAGCATCATCGCGAGCGCGCCGCCGAGCATTACGGCGGCGGTCAGATCGGGCAAAATCACCGCGAGCACGAGCGTCGCGACGAAAATCATCAGCGCGGCGCGTCCTTTGTTCGGCACGGTGATCGCGGTTTCTTCCTTCGACATCAGCAGAATCAGATCGGCGTCGTCCGACAAAACCGCGAGCCGGTCGCGCGTTCCCTGCAAAAGCAGCGCATCTCCGAAAGCGAGCGGAACGTCCGCCAGATCGGCGATAATTTCGTTTTCGCCGCGCCAGACGGCAAGCACGCTCATTCCGTATTTTTCGCGGAAATGCGCCGAACGCAGGGTTTCGCCGATCAGGCGCGAGCGCGGCGTGAGCATCGCTTCGACAACCTCGACGGCGCGCGATTCGAGATCGCTTTCGTGCCATTCTGACGCGGGCAGAAATTCCATGAAGGGCTGAACGTCGCGACGCCGGAAATCCGCTTCGTCGCCTTCGAGAACAAGCGTATCGCCGTCTTTGATCTCCGTGTCGGGCGAAAGCGCGAAAAGCTTTTTGTTTTTGCGCTCGATCGCGACGACCGAAACGCCGAAATCTTCGCGCAGATGACTTTCCGAAAGCGGCTTGTCAATTAAGGATGATTTTTCCGGCACGCGCGCGCGGAAAAGATTTTCGCCGAGATGATATGCCTCGATCAGATCGTTGCGGTCTTCGCTGTTCGGCGCGAGCGTCCGTTCGATCGGGGATTCGCCGGGAAGCAGCCGCCGACCGATAAACGCGACGTATAAAATGCCCGCGATCGTTAAAGGAATTCCGACCGGCGCGAAATCGTAAAGGCTGAAACCTTCGATGCGATTGTCGATCAAAACCGAATTAATAACGATGTTCGAAGTCGTCAGAAGCGTCGCCATTCCGCCCAGGATCGTGCCGAAAGCAAGCGGCATCAAAAGCCGCGAAGTATTGACGCCCGATTTTTTCGCCGCGCCCGACGCCGCCGGAAGCAAAACCGCCGCCGCCGCGATATTGTTCATAAAGAGCGACAAAAACGCGCCCGCGACCATCACCGAAACAACCAGCCGCAGTTCGCTCTGCCCGCCGACCTTTTGCAGAATATTGCCGACCTGTTCGGCAACGCCCGTGCGCTGTAAAGACTCGGTCAGAATAAAAATCGCGATCAAGGTGATCACCGCCGTCCGGCTGAAACCCGAAAAGGTTTCCTGCGGCGTCAGAACGCCCGACATGCCGAGCGCGACGGCAACAAGCAGCGCCACCAGATCGGCGGGCAGTTTTTCCGTTAGAAAAAGTATTAAAGCAACAACGAGAATGGAAAAAGTAATTATCAGCTGAGTGTCCATTGACTTTTTCAAGTATAGAGCGGAAAACGAGGTGATTCAAAGAGAGTTTTTATTAATCCCAAACGTAGTTTTCATCAAATTCAATTTCGTGTTTTCTCAAAAACGAGCGAAATTCGTCTTTATATGTTTTTTTTCGATGATGTTCTTTTTGGTTGGCGATGTAGTTTTTGACAATTTCGGCACTCGAACGGCTTACTGAAAATGCGCCGTAGCCTGCCTGCCATTGAAAGGCTTTATAATCTTCGCCTTTCGTCTTAATCCATTTAGAACTACGTTTTTTTATCAGTTCGACGATTTTGGCAATCGTCCAAATTCTCGACAAGGCAAGCAAAATATGAATATGGTCTTTATCACCGCCAATAATCAATGCCGGTGAATAGCATTCGTCAGACAGGATTTTGGCAATATAAGAGTGTAATTCCGGTTCGATAGTTTCGTTGATAAGCTGTTGACGATGTTTGGTTGAAAATACGATGTGAATCAACATCTGGGACAAGGATTGCGGCATAAGATTCTCCGAAAAAATCGGATTCGATTTTAACCCAAATAAACATTTAACAAAAGCGCCAAAGGCGCGCCGTAATATAGCCTGCGGCAGCGCCGCAGGAAAATCGTCATTATAAATCCGAGCCGCAACGCGGCGGCGTAATCCAAATTCAATATTCCAATTTACGCCGCGCCTTTGGCGCTCGATCAATTTGGTTCGTATTTTCCTATGGCGTTGCCATAGGCTGTATTACAAACGCACCTTTGGTGCTTCAGTCGAAAATATTTGCTGTATCTTTTAATTACGAGACAACCCACGTTTGCAGCAGATAGTGTAGAAAATCTCTGTCGTAGAAAGTTAATCCGGTAAGCATCAAGGCTGTCCGCTATCTCTCAACCTTTCCTTCTGAAACGGTTTTACATAAACGTCTTCCATAATCGTGACGCTGTCCGCAAGAATCCGCCGGTTGAGTTCGGCGTCTGAATCTTTTAAGAATTCGGTGAGTTTTTCGATTAGTTTGTAGCTTTCGCCGTAATCAACGATCGTGGTTTTGACGGTCGGCTGCGTCAGAATCTCGATTTCGGTGAGATTTTCGTTGATCGGTTTTAAATTAAAAATTATGTCGGTGCCGAACGAGTGAAAATTCATACGGGTTTTGGCTTTAATGATTTTATTTGCGAGGTCTTCGGATTTAATTTTAGCGTTCGAGTCGGAAACCGCCTGCCGGCATAGATCAAAAGCGGTTTCGAAGTTTACGAGCAGCACAAGCTCACGTTTTTGCCTGACCGAAAAATCTTCGGCGTTATTACTTTTAACTATTTTTCTTGTTCTGATTTCCGACCATAACTGAATTATCAGCCCCTCGAAAACGCCGATCACAAAACCCAACAAAAACTGGTTAAACCAGTATCCGTTCTGCAATATCACGAACATCAAGCCCGTCGTAAGCCCTAAAATAAGCGGAACAAAAATCCAGCGGTTTATCTTCATAAGGTTAATCAAAAATGCTCGCGACGTCTTTTAATTCAGACGTGATGCGCATTCGCGGCAAAGAATTCAAAAAATCTCTGCCGTAGGATTTAGTGCGCAGACGCGTATCGAGTAAGGCAATTACGCCCCGGTCGGTTTTGCTGCGGATGAGTCTGCCGATTCCCTGTTTTAAGGTGATGACGGCTTGCGGAACCGAGTAATCGAAAAACGATTTGCCGCCCGATTCGTCAATAAAACGCGTGCGCGCGGCGACGATCGGATCAGACGGAACGGCGAACGGAAGTTTGTCGATAATCACGCATTGCAGCTGGTCGCCGCGCACGTCGACGCCCTGCCAGAAGCTCGAAGTCGCGAATAAAACGGCGTTCGAGGTTTTGCGAAAACGGTCGAGCAGTCCGGCTTTCGACATCGAGCCCTGCACCAAACACGGGTAATTGACGCGCATCGAAACGAGTTCGTAAAGCGTGTTCATCGAAAAATTGCTCGTGCATAAAACGAACGCGTGACCGTGCGTGATGCCGAGAATTTTGACGATTTCCGCCGCCGCCATTTGATTGTATTCGGGCGCGCGCGGGTCGGGCATCGCTTTCGGGATGTAAATGACAGCCTGTTTCTCGTAATTAAAGGCTGACGGCGCGTTGAGCGTTTCGGTTTTTTCGGGTTCCAAGCCGAGACGGGTTTTGATGAAATCGAACTTGCCGTTTGCCGAAAGCGTCGCGCTTGTTAAGACGACGGTTTCAGTTTTCTCGAACAGTTTTTCCTGTAAAAGCCCGGAAACGTCAATCGGCGAAGCGCGCAAGAACATTCCGCGCCCGCGTTTTTCAAGCCAGTAAACGTAATTTTTCTCCGACTGTGTGCAGACAAAATCGAGATCGAAGCGCGTCTGCCGAACGCGTTTTAAGAGATTGTCGGCTTCGGGTATTTTTTCGGCGTGAACGTCAACGGCGGTTTCGAGTCGTTCGAGCGCGTCTTCGAGCGCGACGTAGGCTTCGCCGAGCGGCGTCGCTTCGAGATCGCCTTTACTGTTTCTGTCGGCAAAAGCGTTTTTCTGCAAAGGAAATCTGCCGTCTGACGCGCGCGCCTGCGTAAAACGAATCCAGAATTGATCGGCTAGACCGACGATTTTAGCACCGAGTTTCGTCAAATCGCGCGTCGCCGCCGCATCTGTGATCGGCAAACTGTCGGCGTCGCGAACTAATTCGTCAATCTGAAAGCTCGAAACCTGAAAGCCGAAATAATCGGCGGCGATATCTTCGATCAGATGAGCTTCGTCGAAAATCACCGCGCCGTAATCGGGCAAAACTTTGCCGTATTGATTGCCGCGCACGTTGAGATCGGCGAAAAACAGGTGGTGATTGACGATCACGATATCGGCTTCGTCGGCGCGCTGGCGCATCCGCGTGATAAAACACGGCTCGAAATCGGGACATTTCTGCCCGAGACAGCTCTCGGATTTCGCGTTGATGCGCGTCCAGAACGAAATATTTTCGGGTAAGTTGACAAGTTCGGCGCGGTCGCCCGTTTCCGTCTCGCGCGCCCATTGGCGAACTTCCTCGAAATGATCCATCTCGTCCAAACCTTCGAGAATCGGCTGATTTTCCGCCTTTTTGATCTTATAAAGACAGGCGTAATTCGAGCGCCCTTTCATATACGCGGCGGTAAATTTTTTGGGCATCACCTTTTGCAGAAACGGAATGTCTTTTTCCATCAACTGCTCCTGCAAATTTTTTGTGCCGGTCGAGATAATGACGCGCTTTTTCGTCGCGAGCGCGGCGGCGATCGCCGGAACGAGATACGCCATCGTTTTGCCCGTGCCGGTGCCGGCTTCGACGATCAGATGTTTCTTTTCTTCGAACGCACGCAGGACGGCTTCCGCCATCTTGATCTGTCCGGCGCGGTATTCGAATTCCTTGTGATGTTTGGCGATGAGACCGCCGTTACCGAAGATTTCTTCCACTTTTGTTTATTTTTTCTCTAATTTTGCTGATTTCAAACGGTTTTGTGTTGACAGCCGATAGACACTTTTGCAAACATTGTATTCATTCAAAGTTTATCAACAACCCTTTTTTGATAGATGCTCTGTTTTATAATCGTAACAAATTTTTTTTGTTCTTTCTCGGAGTCTCGGTAAGAATTCCTGAAAGTTATTTTGAGCTTTCCAAGTTGTCCAAAACGCTGCGGAAGTCAGAGCATCAATAAATAATACGCCCTTATTTTAAGGTATTTCATAAAAGCAAAATCTACTTCGGTAGCAATCAATCAACCCCGAGCTTTAGGAGGCTTATTTAATGCAAAGAAAATCAAAGGCAGGAGTTCGTAATCCGCTTCTGCTAAGTTTATTTATTTCAGGATTGATGGCGGCACTCGTAATCGTTCCGTCTCAATTCAGCTCGTCGGCGGGCAGCAAGCAAGTCAAACAAGGACTTCTTGACCGCACTGTGAGCCACGAGGAAGGCTTAGAAAATTACGATATCCGCGCCGACAAATCGGCGTATGAAAAACTCAACGGATTTCGGCAGGCACAGGGCAGAGGCGCTGATTTCGTCGCCGACCTGCGCAGCGAATTCGTTTCGGGCGAAGACACGCTTCGCACGAAAGTTCCGACCCTCAAAGTCGAATACAACTCGGACATCCGCACACCCGAAGTAATTGCGCCCGACGTCAAACAGGGACGCGCTTTTTTGACCGGCAATTCCGCCGCTAAACGCTCGGACATTCTCCGCAGCTTCGTTAAAGAAAACAATTCGCTGATCGGCGTTTCGGACTCGCAGGCTGACGGCTTGAAAGTCACGGCTGACTATACGAATCCGGACGGCACCCTGTCGTTCGCGCACCTCGAACAGTTCATCGGCGACGTTCCCGTGTTTCGCGGCGAAGTCAAAGCCGGTTTCAGCAAATCGGGCGAGATGATCCGCGTGATCAACAACCTCGCGCCGGGTCTCGACTACGATTCGCTTTCAAACGATTTCCGTAATCCGGTTGACGCCGTTAAAGCGGCGGCGCGCAACATCAATTATGAACTTCGTTCAACCGACGCGACGCCGAACGCAGCTGAATCGGGCAACCTGAAAACGGTTTTCGGTGAAGGCGACTGGGCGACGACGGCAGAAAAAATGTACTTTCCGACCGAACCCGGCGTTGCCGTACCGGCATGGAGAGTATTAATCTGGAAACCCGTCAATGCTTATTACGTGATCGTCGATGCCGAAACCGGCACGATGCTCTGGCGTAAAAACATCGGTGAAGACCAGACTCAAACAGCGACCTACAACGTTTACGCGAATTCGAACGCGATGATCAACGTCGCCGACAATCCGTTTCCGATGACGCCGGGACCGACGACGCTGACCGGCGCACAGGGCGCGGCAATCAGCCGGACATCGATCACGCGCATCGGCAACGAAGCGCCGTATACGTTCAATAACAACGGCTGGATCACCGACGGCGGCAACGAAACCGACGGTAACAACCTTGAAGCTGGTCTCGACCGCGACGCCACGAACGGCGTTGATTTAAACAACGGTCGCGCCATCGGCGTAACCCGCACATTCAACTACCCGGTCAACCCGATGAACCCGAACGACAACACGGGCGACGTGCCGATTCCGGCGGGCGAAGCCGTTTCGGGCTGCGCGACGATCGTTCAGCCGCACGGAATGATTGACGCGCAGAGAGCGGCGGTCACACAGCTTTTCTACATGACCAACTGGATTCACGACGAAACTTACCGGCTTGGTTTTACCGAACAGGCGCGCAACTTCCAGCAGGACAATTTCGGTCGCGGCGGCGCCGGTGCCGACCGTGTTTCAGCCGAAGCGCAGGATTGCTCGGGAACGAACAACGCCAATTTCAGCACGCCGGCTGACGGCGGTCGCGGACGTATGCAGATGTATCTGTGGACAGGTCCGACCCCCGATCTGGACGGCGACTTCGACGCTGAAGTGGTGATTCACGAATACACGCACGGAATTTCGAACCGCTTGCACGGCAACGCGTCGGGTCTTTCGACCAACATGGCGCGCGGCATGGGCGAAGGCTGGGGCGATTTCCTCGCACACGCGATGCTTTCCGAACCGACCGACCCGATCAACGGTACTCACGCGGTGGGCGGCTACGATACTTACCGCGGCGCGAGCGCCGGTACGTTTGTCAATAATTATTACTACGGCATTCGCCGTTTTCCGAGAGCGGTGAAAGCATTCACCGGCGGACCGGGCAATCTTCCGCATAACCCGCTGACGTTTGCCGACGTAGATTCGACGCAGTTTAACGTCAGCGACGGCGCGTTTGCCCGCGGACCGTTCGGTTCGGCGACGATTGACCAGGTTCACAATCAGGGCGAAATCTGGAGTTCCACGCTTTGGGAAGTTCGCGCTAAATTAATTACCCGTCTCGGCTGGGCTAGCGGCAACCGCAGAGTTTTGCAGTACACTCTTGACGGAATGAAGCTCGCGCCTTTGGGTCCGACGATGCTTCAGGAACGCGATGCGATCATCGCGGCGACTCTGGCAAGTGATTCCACAGATGTCGGCGATGTCTGGGCAGGTTTCGCAACTCGCGGAATGGGCTTCAGCGCAGCGGTTACAGCCGCTGGAACTGGCGCTAACAACACCCGCGTCACGGAAGCATTCGATTTACCGAATCTGTTCCAGTCGCCGACCTTCACGGTCAGCGATTCGACGGGCGACAACGACGGCTTCCCCGAACCGGGCGAAACCATCTCGCTCAATATTCCGCTGACCAACAACACGGGTAATCCGGCAACCGGCACGACGCTGCAAGTTGTCGGCGGCGGCACGGCAAACTACGGCACGATCGCCAACGGTCAGACCGTTTCGCAGAGCGTTACCTACACCGTTCCGGCAAATACGCCGTGCGGCAGCGCTTTGACACTGACATTTAACGTCAACAGCAGTCTCGGCGCGACGAGCTTTACACGTGTAATTATTATCGGCGTTCCGCAGACGACCTTTACCGAAAACTTCGACGCGGTAACTGCTCCGGCATTCCCGGCTGGCTGGACGGCGACATCTGTGCAGAACGGTATTACGTTTGTCAATTCCACGTTCAACGCTGATACGGCACCTAATTCCGCA
>JANOBZ010000129.1:0-17025 GCA_031411895.1 Acidobacteriota bacterium
TCAGTTATCAAACAAATCTGCGAGTTTACTTTACCTAAATCAAATCCGACGTATTCCATCACTGCTGACCTCCATTTAAAATTTGCCGGTAGTATTATGCCACGGCGTGTGACGCTGGTCAGCCGCTTCATCCTATCTCATCTTCATCTACCAATCGTCGAAGCCGACCGAATGCGATCTTTCAGTTTTGAAACCCGCATTCTGCGTTATCGCTCAGGGCAGCAAGGACGTTCTTTTGAACGACGAATTATTTCACTACGATCCCGGTCATTATTTAATATCGACGCTCGATCTGCCGATCATGAGCAATGTCGTCGAAGCGTCCGAGGAAAAACCGTATTTGAATCTTCGGATCGACCTCGATCCCGCGCTCGTCGCGTCGGTGATGATGGAAGCGAATATTGAAGCAAAAAAAGCAGCGCGAAAATCAAAGCGATGGACGTTAGCCCGGTCGATGCCGATTTGCTCGATGCGGTCGTTAAACTGGTAAAACTTTTCGACAAGCCGGAAGAGATGAAATTATTCGCTCCCGTTATTATCCGCGAAATCATTTACCGGCTCTTGAAGGGGAAACAAAGTGAGCGATTAAGTCATCTCGTCACTTCAGAAGGCGACACGCGCCGCATTTCAAAAATAGTTAAAAAACTCCGCGCGAGCATATCGATCAGCCGCTCAGCATCGAGGACACCGCCCGCGAGCTTGGAATGAGCGTGTCGGGCTTTCACAATCATTTTAAGTCCGTCACGGCAATGAGTCCTTTGCAGTTTCAGAAACAATTGCGGCTTCAGGAAGCACGTCGTTTGATGCTGACCGAAAATATGGATGTCGCCAGTGCGAGCTTTCAATTCGGTTATGAAGATCCGTCATATTTCAGCCGCGAATATAAAAAACTCTTTGGGGTTCCGCCGCTCCGAGACATTGCTAAACTTCGCAGCAGTTTAGGACAATAACATTATAGGTGTGTGACAGGTCATTTCTTATGTGACATTTGTGTGCCAAACTATTCAACTGGAGATAATTCGACTTGCTATTCCAGCTGTGGTAAACGCATATAAAAAGCACTTTCGATCTTCTTTTTGTTTCAGTCATTCTTTCGTATTTTCAATGAATCCTCTGAACCGTTCCCGAATTTGATCTCGCACACGGCGAAAAACAGCCAGTTTTTCATCTTCGGTTCCCTCGGCTTCCGCCGGATCGTCAAAACTCCAATGTATGCGCTGGGTTTTGCCGGGAAAAACCGGGCAATTTTCTTTCGCGTTGTCGCAGACCGTAATGACGTAATCGAAATCCTGTCCCGTAAATTCATCGACGCATTTCGAGCGATGTCCTGAAATATCGATCCCGATTTCTTTCATCGCCGCAATCGCCTGCGGGCGCACGAAACTGGCAATCGTTCCGGCGCTTTCGACTTCGAACCGTTCTCCGCCGTCATGCCGCAGGAGTCCTTCCGCCAGCTGGCTGCGGGCGGAATTTCCCGTACATAAGACTAAAACTCTCTTTTTATCTGTCATAATATTTTGCTAATTTGTATTTTTATTCTTTACCGATTTCTGAAATTTGACCTCCGAGTTTGTTCCGTTCTCTATACTGTTATGCGGAATAATTACTGATTCGGCATTGTTTATTGTTATCGGTACTAACCAGCGAAAAATCAACGTCGCCGCGAATGCCCCGAGAAATTGGGCAACTATAAAGCCTGCGCAATCGGCGGGGCGAATGCCGGCAAAAGTGTTGCTCATCGAGCGCGCCAGCGTGACCGCCGGGTTTGCAAACGATGTCGAAGCCGTAAACCAATAAGCAGCGGTAATATAAGCGGCGACTGCAAAAGGAACAATAATCGCCGACCGCAGTCTGGAACAGCCCCAGATAACGGCAAGCAGCCCGAACGTCGCGACGAACTCGCTGAACCATTGCGAAAATCCGGTTCTTACTTTCGTGGACGCGAAAAAAACAGGCAGCTCGAACATCACGTTTGCAGCGGCGACACCGGCAAAAGCGCCGACGACCTGACCTCCGATATAAGCCGCCGCGTCGCGCCGTTTTATTCCGCCCATCCAGGCATCGGCGATGGTTACCGCCGGATTGAAATGCGCGCCCGAGATCGCTCCGAACGTTAAAATCAGAGCGACCAGCGCCGCCCCGGTCGCGATCGTGTTGGCGAGCAGTGCGACGGCAATATTCCCGCCAGCGAGTCGCTCGCCCATGATGCCCGAGCCGACGACCGTCGCCAGAAGCATCGCCGTTCCCAAAGTTTCGGCGGCGACCCGTCTCGTCAAATTTGGCTGCATATTCAAATTAAAATACTTTTTATGAGCTATAAATACGTTAACGCAAGTATAAATTGCTCAAGATGAAAAGAAAGCGCCTTTGTACAGGCGGCTTTTTTAATCGCTAAATTGTTGCCGGATAAAAGGTGTTTTGCCCGATCATATTTAACATCTGTTCAGCGGCGCGCGTCGTCGCCTGAAATTGTTTTACAGAGAATATCAATTTCCCGCAGGTATCAAGCGATACCCGTTATTGGTTTTTGTCTTAATTCTAATATTAAAAGGGGAAAGTATCTGCCGTAGCCCGCAGATATGAACCTTCAGGCTTTCGGGATTGAGCGGCTTACGTTTGTCCCACAACTGCTGCCAAAGTTTATCAGCCGGTACGTATTCGCCGAGGTTTTTGACGAGCGTTGCTATTATCAAAAAATTAGCCCGGGAGAGTTTTACCGGCTTTGATCGGCAGGTAACATGGTAATTTTCGTACTCGACGCGCAGAACACCGTCGTCATAAATATCGGTAACCTTTTTCGACAAACGCTTATCGGTTCTGATTGTACGGCTTTGTTCGAACATAAAAACTATTTAGCGGAAAAATAATTTCCAATGTAAATATGGGTAAGCAAATATAGATTTAATAATAATTCCCCGCCTAATATATGTCAAGCCATATATGGTTTGGAGTCAAATAAAACCGATCTGAAATCGCTTAACCTAAATAAGTCGGAAAGATTTTAATTGTTTCGTGACCGGACTAATCCTTGATCAATGGGATAAAGCGGTAACCGACATTGACCATCGTTTCAAATTTAATTTCGAACGGCTCGAAAAGCTGGCGCAAATTATAAATATAAACCTTTAGGCATTCTGTATTGAGCGGTTTTGTAGTTCCCCAGGCAGATTCCCAAAGTTCTTGATGGGAGACGATTCTATCCGGCGATTGTGAAAGGCGAGAAAGGATCAAAAATTCGGTGCGCGGCATTTTTAATCGGCTTTCGTTACAAGAGACGAAGTAATTATCGTATTCGATCCGTAAATAACCATCGTCATAAACAGCGGGTGTTACGACGCGTTGAGTGTAATTATTTGATGACTGCATTTTACTTGATCCGGCGCCTAATTAGCGTAAAAAAAGGCTGCTGCTCATCGAAGAAACAGCAGCCGTATCAGTTAGTGACTATCCGTAATACTTAAGTCAGACAAATCAATTGGCTTAAAATCTGAGCTTGGCGCGGAACTGACCGACGCGCGGACCGCCGATGGTGTTCGTAACTACTCCGAAATCAACCGTGTCCTGCAAATCGCTGTTCGGATTTGCGAAATTGATCGTGTTGAAAACGTTGAACAGATCAAAGCCGACTTCGAAGCTGAACCGTTCGTTGATGCGCGTGTTTTTCGAAAAACTCAGGTCTAAGCGTTTCTGGGAAGGTCCGCGAAAGGTGTTGCGTCCGAGGCTGCCGAATCCGCCGAGCGGCGACGAGAAACAGCTCCGGTCAATGACCAGCTGATTGCTCGAACTGGCATTGCTGACCGCCTGATCCGCCGTACAGTTGATATTCGGACGACCGAAGCCGAGCCGATACAAACCGCCCGAACCGCGTGCTAAATCCGTCAGCTGCGAAACGTTGGCGATTTCCGGTTCGGCGGCATAAACCGTGAACGGCGTTCCCGACTGCGCCTGAAAAAAGCCCGAAAGCGACCAGCCTTTAACGAACCGGTTGTTCATGCCGAAGGTCGGAATTTCCCAGACGAAATTCGCGCTGAAGCGATGAGTTCGGTCGAAATCCGAAAGCGCTCTGTTGTTTTCCAGATTGCGCGCGTCGCCCTGCGCGATAAATCCGGTGTTCGGGACGTCCGGCTTGCCGCCGCCCGCCGTGCTGCCCGGGTCGGACGACATCACGTCGATCGATTTCGAGAAGGTATAGGCGACGTTAAACTGCAATCCGTTGGTCAGGCGGCGCGTTAAACTGAACTGCGCGCCGTGATAATTGGAATAGCCTCTCGACTGCAAAAGAATCGCTTCCGGTACGTTAAAGCCGAGAATCGGGACACGCGCTTCGAAGTTGATGATCGTGCCGTTCGAGGAAGACAGATTATTGTCGATCTGTCCGGTGACGGTGTTCAAAAATCCGAAGGCGCGACCGACTCCGCGTTCACGCGCGGTGTTTCCGGCATTGAGCGGTCCGTTCGGCGAACCGGCGGCAACATATGCCTGATTGAAACGCTCGAAAATATGGTCGGGCGCTTTCGGGTCGTTCAGGTCAAAGCCCTGATTGAGCGCGGTCGCGATCAAAAGGTTGCGTCCGGAAGTCCCGACATAACGCGCTTCGACGAGAAAGCCGCCGAATAATTCGTACTGCGCGCCGACGTTCCATTGATGAACGTAAGGCGTCTGCAGATTGCGGTCGATCGCGCGAAACTCGAAGGTTTCGGCAATATTTCCGCGAATGCAATTGACGCCGGTCGCCGGATTGCAGTTCGCGCCCTGCGGTGTGCCGCGCGAATCAACGAAGACGGGCGTATTGTCGCGGATTTGATACGCGCCGGTCGCGCCCGCCGCGCGGACGATGCGGAACGGCAGCCATTGATTAAGCGGAATATTTGTCGGAACGCCCGAAAACGCGGTCGGAATCGAGACGTTGCCCGACGGAACGGTGATCTCGACCTCGCGCAGGAACGGATAGTTACTGAAAACGGTATTGATAAACGCCGCCGACGGTCGGTCGTAGAAAAGCCCGTAGCCGCCGCGAATCACGAATTTGTCCGTAACCGAGTAAGCAAGTCCGATACGCGGCGCGAAATTATTGTAATCGTTGCCCTTGAGCGTGTGTTTGTTGTTGACGACCTGCGTCGCGCCGATCGCGCCGTCAACGACCGCGTTGCCGGTCTGGCTGACGTT
This sequence comes from Acidobacteriota bacterium, assembly GCA_031411895.1. Lineage (GTDB taxonomy): Bacteria > Acidobacteriota > Blastocatellia > Pyrinomonadales > Pyrinomonadaceae > JAFDVJ01. The sequence continues at coordinate 5,167 of JANOBZ010000129.1, forward strand.
TTGCGGAATAATAAAGCCGCTCGTCGGATTATCGCAGAGCGCGTTCGAGCCGCCTGTTGCCGCAAAACACGGCAGGAAAGGTTCGAGATCGAAGTTGCCGATGCGCCCGTTCTTTTCGCTCGGATACATAAACAACTCGTAACGCATACCGAGACTTAAGGTCAGCTTGCTGTTGAGTTTCCAGGTGTCGGTCAGGTAAAAACCGAGATCGGTAAAACGGAAGCTTTTGTCCGTGACGCCGTACTGCGTATCGGCTTCGGTCGCGTTGCCGGTTAAAAGCTGCGTAAAGCTGTCGAATTTCTCGAATTCGGTCGCCTGTTCTTCCGGAAGATTGGTATCGAACTGGTGACGCTTATATTCACCGCCGAACTTGAATGTGTGATTGCGGAAAATCCAGCTCACATTATCGCCGAGACTAAAGGTCGCCTGCTTGCGGCGATTGAAAGAATCATTCGGACCGCCGAACGAGAAATTGGCGATGTTGTTGCGCCCGATGAAATGTCCGAGACGCGTCGTCGCGCGGCTGTTGTCGAATAAGGTCGCCGGGTTTTGAATTCCGATAAACTCGTTCGTGAAATTGCCGGTCGAAAATTCTTCAGTCAGGCTGCGCGTGTTGTTCAGGTAGAAATAACCGACGCGAACTTCGTTAATCCAGTTCGGCGTTAAAATATATGTGTTGGCGATTGAAACCGTGCGGTTGCGGTCGTTGCGCTGCAAGGTGAAGGGCGACGCCAGTGAGTTCGGGTCGGGAAACGAATCGTAGCCCGGAAAATCAGCCCAGAAAAACGTGCCGTTCAATGAATTCTTTTCTGAAAGCTGTCCATCGAGTCTGGTCGTAAATTGATTTTGCTTAAAGCGCGACGGCTCGACCGAGATAAACTCGACAAGCTGGTTGTTTCTCTGCAAAGTCCGCGACGTAACGGTCGGGAAATTGCCGGATTGAAAACTGCCCGTGCCGGTCTGGTCAACGATGCCGAGTGTGCGGAAAGTTCCCGCCTGAAGGCTCGGCAGAACAAAACCGCCGGTCACCGGATTCTGTAAATTGAAAATGCGCCACGCGACATCGGAAATATCGCCCGCGGTCAAACAGTTCGCGCCCGCACAATTGTTGAATTGATTAAAAGCCGCCGCGATTGCCGCTTTCGAACGATCGGTGCCGAGCGCGCTTAAGGCAAGCGGCAGAATCGTGCGCGTGCGCGCCGTCGGAACTAAGCCCGTGTTGGCATTCGTGTATTGATAGCCGCCGAAAAAGAAAAATCTGTCTTTGACGATCGGACCGCCGATGGTAAAGCCGGTTTCGGTGCGGTCGGCGCGCGGCTTTTCGTTGCCGCTCTGCCGCAAGAAAAATTCGTTCGTGTTAAAAGCGCGGTTTTGCAGGTAATAATAAGCCGAGCCGCTAAATTCGTTGCCGCCCGATTTGGTGACGAGCTGAAAATTTCCGCCGCCCGAACGTCCGGTCGAAGCGTCATAAAGCGAAGTTTGCAGTTTTACTTCCTGCAAAGTTTCGGGCGCGGGCGAAATATTGTCCGACAACGAGCCTTCGTTGCTCGTGATGTTGGTCGCGTCAATGCCGTTAAAGAAAAGCGAAGTCGAGGTCGTGCGCGTGCCGTTGACCGACGGCGAAATATTACCGTTGCCGTTGACGCCGACCGGCGAAAGTTCTGACGAAACGCCGGCTTCGGAAGATAAAAGACCCGTGAACGAGCGCGTCGAAGTCGGGATTCGGGTGATTTGTTCGCCCGTAATCTGGCGCGTAACTGCCGGTGATTCGGTTTGAATGAGCGTCTGGTCTGACGAAATGGTGACGACGTTTTCAAGCGCGCCGATTTCAAGCGCCACTTCGACCGTGCGTGCGACCGAGGCTTCGACCTCGACGTTTTCGGACAAGCCTTTTCTAAAGCCGTCTTTCACATAAGAAACCGTGTATTTGCCGACGGGCAGAACCGGAATCGTCCAGCGTCCGTCAGCGTCTGAAACGGCTGTGCGCGTCAGATTGGTTGCCGCGTTCGTCGCCGTCACGGTCGCGCCCTGCACGATCGCGCCGTTCTGGTCTTTGATCGTTCCGCTCAAACTTCCGGTGGCTTGTCCGAAAACATTTACCGCCAGAACTAAATTAACGGAAAAAAATACCATCAATATAAAAATACTATTTTTCATCGGACCATATTTTTTCAGATTACTTGAATTCATATATACTCCTGCTAAATCCTGTTTGGTTAATATCGCTTAGGGGCGGGGTGAAAAGACAAAACTATCCCTTCACCAACTCAATCGCCCTGGCTTAAAATAAAATTAAAAATGTGCTTTGAAAATAAAACTATACTCGATTACGCGAATATGTAATTCGGATATTATGGGCGACAATTATATGTGTCAAGGTAGCTTTAGGGGTTTACGCGCGGTGAATTGAAAGTTAAGAATTAGTTAATACGAGGTTAAGAAGAATGTTACAACTCCGGCGCAATTTCGACTTATTTTCAAAGCCCTTGTTCACGCGCGGGCTTCTGATTTTCATATACTTTTGAGACATGATTTCAAACTTAAGCACTTTTGAAACAAAGCCATCAATTTGTTATTTTTATAGAAGATTCAGGCAATCTTCGCTTATATAGATATAGATGCCGTCATCAAAAAATCATTCTGACCTTGAGCTTTTCTTTAACGCGCTTGCCGATCGCACCCGTCTTCGCCTTCTGAATTTAATGGGCGAAGACGAGGTCTGCGTCTGTTTTTTCGTCGAGGTTCTGCAAACCAATCAACCAAAGATTTCCCGTCATCTTGCGTATCTGAAAAGAGCCGGTCTGGTAAAATCGCGTAAAGAAGGTTTGTGGATGCATTACCGCGTAAACGAACCCGAACAGGAAGTGGCGGCGCAAATTCTTGCGAACGTTCGTAAATACATGCGAAAAGACGAGCAAATGATCGCCGACCGCGAACGCATGATCCATGTCTGCTGCGCGCAGGAAGTTCCGGAAAGCATTCAGGGAGCACCAATTCCGGCGAGCCTTGTCGCTTATCAGTGCAACTCAAGTTGTTAATGGGGCTTTTACTTTTCAATGGCAGGAATCGCAACAGGACTCACCGCGTTTGGAAAAACGGGTTATGCATTTATCGGAAAAGTAATATTGCAGACAGATAAGACAAAAAGTTTTTAGTATAATTTCCTTACACAGAAATGTGTGGAGATGGGAATCAGCTAGGGTAGCATCCGACTTTGAGAGACAGGATAACGTCCCAACTGAATTCCCTTTTTCACTTTATAGAACTGCAAAATCCGTTCCAAACCTATAATGTCTTTTTTCAATACAGCAACCTGCCAATAAACTATTACTGTTATCTAAAGGTGAAGTTGGATATATTATTGCCTCAAAGAGTTTTAAGTGTTTCCACAATTTCCCGAATCGTGACTCTAACAGAGCGTCCGACTCCAATTAAAGTTGCGGAAGCGAAACCCGTCCAGTTGCCGTACCCGACCAGCCAAAGCCTCGATTCTTTGACCGATCGCGTTCCTTTTACTTCGACTTTGCCGTTTTCAATCAATACGCCCAAAGGTTTAAGAAAATCAAGCGACGGCTGAAACTCCGTACACCCGACTTATTGCGTCAACCGCTTCTTTCTCGCCGTCGCTCCAAACAATGTCCGTTAATGCGAATCGTCGGCGAGCTGATAAAATCAAGCTCCGATAAAATCAAACTCCAAAGTTTGTTCAAGCGATTCGACGTGCGTCTTTGTTAAATTTCCCGCGACGCCGTTTTTTTCGAGCCATAACGAAACATCCGATTAAAGCCTCTTCGAGATTGCTTTCGCTGCTCTTGCATTGCGCGCAAACATTCAAATCGAGGTATAAAAACTTGATATCAATAGTTTTCTTAGCTACCCTTTTCGCAACTGATTCTTTTCGCGATAAAGTTTTTCAATCTTGTGCGGGAATCTTCCCGGATTTGAGAAACAAGATCGGTTTTTTGTTCTTCCGTATTGTTCCCAATAAAAAAGCCGGACTTAGAAATTAAGCCCCGGCTCTTTTAAGTTTCAGTTAAACCTGCGCAAGCGCGCAGCAGGCGAGTTTTCCGACCAGCTTTCCGGTTGTTTTATCACGCTTGATGACAAAAACTTCCCAATCGCGGCTGAATAAATCCCGGTTGAAATCGTCTTGCTCCTCAAATTCGCATTTTTCAAACCGGCAGCCCGATCTGAATTTCCCGTTTGATTTGTCGTTCGCAGCCATATGCTTAGTTGTTATTTTCCTTTACGGCAAATACTCGCACGCTTGCCGCATATTCATTGACGTCGTAGCGGCTCAGGAGCGATGCTAAATCGTTGTGCAATTCCTTTCCTCCAATGCCGACCGGCGCCGGCGCGCAGCCGCCGGAATCAATCGTCGGCAGTGATTTTTCGCCGCTTTCAATTTGAGTCATCGCCGGCGAACAGCAGCCCGCTTGATTTTCCACTTCCGCGTAGGCGTTCAAATCGGATTTCGTATCGACAACCTCAACGCCCGAAAATCCGGCTTCGGCTAATCCTTTTTTGTAATCTTCGATAAAAATCGCGCCGGCGATACAGCCGACATAAGCCATCAGGTCGTCGCCGAGTTCGGCGGGCAGTTCCTGCTTCAAAGCGATATCGCTGACGGCAAGCCGTCCGCCGGGTTTTAAAACGCGTGCGATTTCACGAAAGACGGCGGGCTTGTCGGTCGCCAAATTGATCACGCAATTGCTGATCACGCAGTCCACCGAATTGTCGGGAAGCGGCAATTTGTCGATCGTCGCCAGATGAAACTCGACGTTCGAATAACCTTTGCCGTCATTGCCTTGGCGAGCGTTTCGCCGCGCCCGTTCGATCATTTCGGGCGTCATGTCGATGCCGATGGCTTTGCCGCTCGCGCCGACCATTTGAGCTGCTAAAAATACATCGAGTCCGCCGCCGGAACCCAAATCAACAACCACTTCGCCCTCTTTCAAATGAGCCGTCGCCGTCGGGTTGCCGCAGGACAGCCCCATGTTTGCCTCTGCCGGGATCGAAGATAATTCTTCCGCACTATAACCGAATGCTTGAGCGACCGCGCGCACGCCGTCATTCTCCGACGAAAGATCGCTGACCGCGACCGAACCGTATTTTGAGCGCACCGCATGTTCTATTTTTTCTGACATAATTAAGCCACCTCTTTATAAAAATAAATTTGTGAAATACGTTTATCCGTATCTGACAACTCAACGATATTCCTTATGACCATATATGTCAAGCCATATTTGATATGATATAATGATTTTGCTATGAGTAGTGATGATAAATTCGATATGGAATTGTTTTTCTCGGCGTTGTCCGACCGCACACGCCTTCGTCTTCTCAACCTGATGCAGCGGGACGAACTCTGCGTTTGTTATTTCCCGGAAATAATCGGAACCAATCAGCCGAAGATTTCACGGCATCTGGCGTATTTGAGAAAAGCCGGATTAGTCAGCGTACGCCGCGAATGGAAATGGGCGCACTACCGCATTACTGAACCGAAAAACGAACGGGCGGCAAAAGTGTTGCGCGAAGTTTTGGGATGGCTCAAAGAAGATGAGGAAATGCAGCGCGACCAACAAAAATTGATGAATCTATGCTGCGTTCCCATTCAACAGCAGCCGATTTCAATTCAAGGCGCGCCGCGTCCTTTAAGACTTGAAAATCAGACAGCTTAGAATTTTCAGTCCGATTTCGCCCGCATAAAATATTTTACTTTACTGAACTTCCACCTTTTCATACCTGTTGTGGGCAACCAATCTTAATCTAATTTTGGCATTAACATATTTGACTCAACTTAAAAGCCGGAAGAAAGCAAATTACCGACGTTTCACGTCCGGCTACTTTCTCGATCGCTTTCAGCGCGAATTTCTACTTCGCGGCTATGTTAATATCCTAATTTTGCCCTAAAAAATTATTACAAAAAATTTTGCGTCCTTTTTTCCGCAACAAAAAATAATCTGAAATATTATCAAAATAAGTAAGAGCCTCAGGTTAAAAAATTAACCTGAGGCTCTTACTAAAAATCGCTGTCAGCTTTTATTCTTAATAGCGTGAGCTGCCGCCCTTGTAACCGCCGCGATTGTCTCCGCCGCGATTTTCGCGCGGTTTGGCTTCATTCACGATCAGTTCGCGCCCGTCATGTTCCGTGCCGTTGAGTTTCGTGATCGCGTTCTGCCCTTCTTCATTTGAAGACATTTCGATAAACGCGAAACCGCGTGACTGACCCGTGTCGCGGTCTTCGATGATACTGGCTGAATTTACGCTGCCGATTTCGCCGAACATTTTTTCTAAATCCTGTGTTGATGTGTTGAAGGAAAGATTTCCTACATAAAGTTTCATTGACATAATATTTACCTGTTCCCAAAATTTGGGATTTCAAAAGAAGCTTCGAATCGAACTTGGCTTCGGAGAAAAACGGATGACTGCGAAGTGTCGGGTTTCGGATGCTCAAAAAATTGCAAGAGCGACTTCTATAATTAAAAAAACCTGCTCTCAAACTGATCCAAAAAACCGTCTTTGACGAGCGCACCAAAATAAACCGGTGCAAGAGAAGGACTAATATGAGTATGATGCATTTTTGAATTTATAGTTGCTATTTAAATGCGATATATCGGAATCGCGTCGAATAAGTATCGCAAACGCTTCATTTTGAGCGTTTGCGCCTTTTCAAATCGAAGATTTAATGAAAATTTCCCCTTTAAATCTCGGCATATGAATAGGCCGAGAGCGAAGCCCGCGCGTCAAGGATGGATTATGAATTATGAATTAAAATCCGTTAATCATTCATACTTCATCATTTCAGGAGCCGCCGACGATATAGCTGTCGCGCGCGCGAATTACGAGTTTCGGGCGATTTATTCGCACTTTTATTTGACGACGTTCGCCCGAACCGCCGGAATTTGAAGGGTAATAACCGATGCTGTAAAGCCGCCTGAGTTCTTCGGCGATGCTTTCAAATGCTGTCGTTAAGCCGTTCGGCGTCGTTGCGGGTAAAACCATTTTGCCGCCGGTTGCCGCCGCCAGTTCGGTTAAATATGCTTTGCCGCGCTGGTATTCGACGTTTGCCGTGCCGCCGAAATTGTTTGAAAAAGTGTTGTAATAAATCGGGAAAACTACCGCGCCCGATTCTTCGGCGTCACGCACGGTGCTTTCAAAACTCGATTTTTCGGAAGTCGTGTCAACGCCGTCCGTAAAAAGCACGATCGCTTTGCGACCTTCGATCTTTTCGAGCTGTTTATGAAGCGAAAAATCAACCGCTTCGTAGATCGAAGTGCCGTCGCCGAACCCCGTACGCGCAATCGCGCTATTGATTTTAGCCTGATCCGATGTTAATTCCGTCAAAACCTTAACTTTATCGTCGAACTGAATGACGATCACTTTGTCCTGCGGCTTGAGCTGACGGACAAAAGCAGCGGCGGCGGCTTGAATTTCTTCGATCTTATAACGCGTCGAACGGCTGACATCAATCAATAAAACGACCGTGAAAGGCTTGTCCGTTGCGCCGAAATATGCGACCTCCTGCTCGACGCCGTCCTCGAAAATCTTAAAATCCGCCTGACTCAAGTTCGAAACGTAAAAGCCGTTGCGATCGGTAACCGCGATGGGAATCGTGACGAGGTTGGTTTCGACCGTGATCGCGTCTTCGTCCGGCGAAGTTTGCGCATCGGCGGACGTCGTCTGCGAATCGTTTTTCTTATCGGATTTCGCTGGTTTGTTATTATTCGGCGGCGGAAGCAAACGCCTGACAGTCGGCGCGGACTCAGAATATGTGATCGCATCCTGCCTTTTTATTTCGGCTGGGTCTTGCGTCAACTGCACCGTCGGCTTATCTTCGGGCGCGGTCGGCGCGGTCTGAATTCTTCCGGATTGCGCGCTGGCAGCGACAATCGAGAGCAATGTGACTGTTAATAAACTTAATAAGCTGATTTTCACTTTTCTTCCTTTCAAGAGACGATTTTTTCTTTTTGATGCCGACTTCGACGCGAAAGTGCGCCTTGAATCATTATTACAAAACTTTCCTGCCGCTCAAAAACCCGCCGTTTACGATGCGCCGGAACAAATAAAAAAGGCACCGCGTTCGATGCCTTTTTTTAAGTTTTTTGTTTTGCCTGCTAAACGCCCGTGTTATTTTTCATTATCGCTTTTTTCAGTTCGTCGCGGAGCATTTCGAGTTTTTGCGTTTCGCGTTTGCGGTCTTGTTCGACGTTATCGTTTTTCTTTTTCGTATTTTCGCGCGCGTGGTGTTTCGGAAAATTTGCGACGCGATCGAGCGAAACGGCTTCGTCAATAATATCCGAACTCCGGTAATTATGCGTCACCGTAGTTTGCAGCGATTTTATCAGGCGCTCGATTTCCCTGCGCGTTTCTTCATCAATTTCGACGGTCGGAACTCGCACCGCAACAGGCGGCGTTTTTTCGGGCGGATTTTCTTTTTTAACCGGTTCTGCCGTCGTAATTACCGACGTTATCGTGCTGTTGAGCGCCGCCGCCATTAAAATATCGTCAATTGCCGAATCAACCGAAGCGTTCGAATTCTGCAAAACGTCTTCGACATTATCGAGCGTCGTTTCCGGAACTAAAGGCGGGTTTTGCGTCTCCGCAGCTTCGAGAAAATTCGACAAACTGTTGATCAGCGCCGCCAGATCAAATGAAAAAATTCCTAAACTCATATCAATTTTGGATTTTGGATTTTGGATTTTGGATTGGTTTCGTTAATAAGCTCGTGCGATAAATTTCGAATCGATTCTTCAGTTAAAACATTTTGTTAAGGAATCGTTTTTCTAACGCGTTAGCAAATCCAAAATCCAAAATCCAAAATCCAAAATCAAGGTATTTCCAATCCGCCGTCCGTAATTCTTATCCGGCTGATCGAAGCTCCGAGAAGCTTTTCCAAGCCTTCTTTTGCTAATTGGCGCGATTGTTCGGTCAATTTATCGTCGCCGTCGTTGATGCCTTTCATATAACCCGCAAAATTTACGCCGAACATGATCGCGAGCAGTTCGGACGCTTCCTGTTTCTGCGCGTCGGTCATTTTTTGAATCTCCGGGTTTGCCGCCAAAACTTCTCTGAACTGGTTATAGATTTCGCGTTCCTGCGTGATCGAAATCTGCAAAAGGCGCTTTTCACTCGCAATTTGAATGCGCTCGAAACCGTCTATCGCACGACGCATACGCGGGTCTTTTTCCGCCGGAAGATCGAACAGATCATGATAAATCTGGTAATTGTTAACGACAAAATATTCGAACGCATACGCCAGATCGTTTGCCGGAAAACCGTCCTTTTGCGCGGTTTGGCGGTAAAGATTGACGAACGCGTCTAAAATTTGCTCGGTTTCACGCGCGTTTTGCGAATTCCCTGCCAAAAGCCGAGGCAGCGAATTGTTCGGCGTCGCTCTAAAAGCCGTAAAATCTACGGTCGGTTTTTTCGACTGATTAGTTTGTCTCGATTGATTTTGCCGCGCTTGGCGATTGCCTTTGCGAAGCATCGAATTAGCAACGACGCCGTTAAAAACGCGTGTCGAGTAAATCTGGTTGTTGATATACCACTGCGCCGGGTTCGTCATGATCTGCGCCGAAACCGAACCGGCGAAACAGCAAAGCGAAAATAAAATACCGAAAACTAATTTCTTCATAAAACCTCCCGAAGAATTCGCGCTTTTTACGATTTATCAAAATAAAAACCGGAGGAATCCGGCATCTCAGCCAAACACCTCCGGTTTCCATTATCAGCGGCTTGCGCCGCCACTAAAGGTAACATCCCCCTTTTTGTTATCCCTTAGCGTTGTTGATAATATTCATCTTCGCATCGTGCGCGTTCTTGATCGTGTTGCTGAGCATCGAAATGGCTTCCTGCTGTTTAGCCTGCTCTTGCTGTATGCGCATCATCTGCATGCTGCTTGCCAGATTTTCGGCGTTTAGTTTGCGCTGTTCATCGAAAATTGCTTTTTGATCCGCCGGAACTTGTGTTGTATTTTGTACTGCTGCCATATCTTTGTTCTCCCTTTATTTATTAATTTATTTCTTCGGTTGCCAAATTTATATCTTCCAAATTATCACTGCCGGATTTGATTACCTGATAAATTCCTAAAATCATTGCCCGCGCGCGATTTGCGCCGGCGTCCCGCTCTTCGGGATCGAGTTCGATGGCTTTTTTCAGATTCGCCACCGCTTCCTCGATCTTCTGCTGACGAATATAAACTTCGCCTAAGTTTACATACGGCGCGATTTGTGAAGGATTGATCTCGATCGCCCGGCTCAGATGCGCGACGGCTTTCTCGTCGTCCTGATGCAAAGTCAACAGTCCCCCGAGTGCTGAATGTGCATTTGCGCTGTCCGGGTCAATTTCGACCAATCCTTCAAAAATCGTACGCGCCTTGTCAAAATTGCCCTGCTGGTAATACATCGCCCCGACTCGTCCCATCTCCGCGAATTCCTGCGGTGTGATATTCAATTTCTCGCGAACTGTCTCCGTTTTACCAGTCATCTTTCGTTACCTATGCCTGAATATTCGTGTATTGCGAAACCGACAGCCGATTCGTGTAAAGCTGATTGTTGCCGAATGCGTCGTTCAAAGTTTTGAAAGCGTTAAAAATTCGGCTCAATCCGCCGATATCGTTGCTGCGCCGGTTGTCCGAAAGGTTTCTGAAACCTCTCAACAGATCGCCTAAGCCTTTGAAAATATCCGACAAGCGATTTCCGGTCAGCGGGTTGTTCTGTTCCGCCGCGAAATTATTGCTCTGATTTTCAAATCCGCCGAGCGGCGGCAGCTGCGACGCGTTATTCTGGAAGTTTCCCTTAAACTTGGAGACCAGACCAAAAACGTCCTGCGCGACTCCTAACCAGTTGCCGGTCATGGCGTTCAAGCCCATTTTGACAAACGGCGCGATGCTGCCTAAACCGATTTTGTCCAAAAGACCGCCTGCTACGTTTCCTAATAATTTTCCTATTCCGAACATTTCTAATTTCCTCCAGGTATTCCGTTTGTTTAATTAGTTAAATTAGAATTGCCACTGGCTCGACCACGCGTGTTTCTTAACTTGTCTGGCTAAGTTATCGGTGCGGTTTCGCAAATGTTTCCTGTTTTTTGAAAAAAATCGTAAAAAATTTCACATTTTATTTTCTCTCAATAAAAATCGGCGTTTTGCAAAGATTTTTTTTCTTTGCCGGATGACTTTGCCAAAAAATTAAGTTAATTTTGGAATAAAGGCAGAACCGCACTCGGCAGCGAGCAAGTTTAAACCTTCGGGATTATAAATTTCGGATGACAAATTTTCAAACAAATCCGAAATCCCAAATCCGAAATCCGAAATCGAAATGATGCAGTTTGAACAGGAATGGATAAATGGCGGCGTTTCGCTCGGCGCGGCGGCGGGCTGGGCGGCGGACGAGATTCGGCTTGTCTCGGAACTCGGTTTCGCGCTCGCCGAACAAGGTCGCAATCACGAAGCGATCACGATCTTCGAAGGATTGATCGCGCTCGCGCCGGCAACCGTCTATTTCGAGGTTGCGCTCGGCGCGTTATGGCTCAGAGAAAATAATCCGGCAAAAGCGCTGCCCCATCTGAACGCCGCGCTCGCCGCCGACCCGACCGATATTCCGACGCGCGTCAATCGCGGCGAAGTTTATCTGCGGCTCGAAAATTACGACGCGGCGCGCAAGGATTTAAAGTTCGCCCTGCGCAAGCGAGAGACGATTTTGACGAACAATCTGCTCGAACAATGCTTCACACGCGCCCGCGCGCTTCTTTTTACAGTCGAACGGCTTTCCAAAACCGCTTAGGAAATTTAGCCGCGGATAAACGCGGATGCACGCGGATTTGTTTTCAAATCAAACAAAAACTATTCTTTCTTAGCGG
>JANOBZ010000130.1:0-39549 GCA_031411895.1 Acidobacteriota bacterium
TTAATTATATTAATTTGTTTTTGGGGGTCTTTTTTTGGGTGTTTTTTTTTTTTTTTTTGCCCCCCCAAACCCTTCCACCCGACCACCGACAAAGATTATGAATGAAAGAAAAATTCGCGTGCTGGTCGCAAAGCCCGGTCTTGACGGGCACGATCGCGGAGCAAAAGTTATCGCGCGGGCGCTGCGCGATGCCGGAATGGAAGTCATCTATACGGGATTGCGGCAGACGCCCGAAATGATTGCGTCAGCCGCTTTGCAGGAAGACGTTGACGCGGTCGGCATCTCGATTCTCTCGGGCGCGCACAATACTTTGTGCCCGCGCATTGTTGATCTTTTGCGGGCAAATGGCATGGACGACACGCTCGTTCTCGTCGGCGGAATCGTCCCGCAGGAAGATATTGCCGTGCTCAAACAAAAAGGCGTTTCCGAGGTTTTTCTGCCCGGAACTTCGACCGAGGATATCGTTAAATTCATTAATCTGCACGTGCGGGCAAATTAATTGTTTTTTTGGAACGCCATTTGCAATTTTGTAAAAACAGAATTATAAACGTATTAAAATATTACAACCGTAAGTTTTGATACGAAAGATATTTAAACATAACAAGGAGTAAGTATGAAGAAATTAATTAATTTGTTTTTCGCAGTTGCAATGATGTTTTCAGTCGTCTTTATCGGTGAGGCGATTTCGTCCAACGCGCCGTTTTCGGCACAGGCACAACAGGTCAGAGTTACCAGAAAACGTCGTCCGGGTATTGCCCGCAGCACCTATCGCGGCGGAAAATGGGTCGTTCGCAAAACATGGAACGGAACTAAATATGTTTCGCGTAAAGTTTGGGTCGGAACGAAATGGACCGGCAAAAAAACCTGGAAAACCGGCAGAAAAGTAGTCAGCCGCACGAAGAAAGTTCTTTATTAAGTTAGACGACAATCTCTAGTTTTTAGTTTTTCAAGGGCGCTCGTTTGAGCGCTCTTTTATTAAATTAACCGCGAATTTTTTGACTGTACTGATTTCATGCAGGAGAGAGAAAGTGCGGATCGTCGAAAAGTAAAAGTAGCGGCTGAAAAGTAAACGAAAGCCGTTGCCTAAGTTCAACAACAGAAAGTCTTAAAATTATCGAACGAAATATAAAAAAGCCGCAATTCTTATTTACAAGGATCAAGGCTTTTTTATTTTACAGGCTGTCAGGGCTTTGAACAAAAACCAAAATCAGCCACGAAGAAACACGAATTTTCACGAACTAATTACAAAAATTCGTGTTTCTTCGTGTTCATTCGCAGCTAATCTTAAAAATCGTTTCTTTTCCTGAATTTTTGTGCAAAGCCGGCTGTCAGCGATTTATAAATTCATTTCGGTCAGATTGGCAATTACGACAATCAATTCGGCGGGTTCGACGGGTTTTGGAATATGCATATTAAAGCCCGCCGATAATGCTTTCAAACGGTCTTCGGCGCGCGCAAAAGCCGTCAGCGCGACGGCTGGCAGGCGTTTTCCGGTGCCTTTTTCCATCTCTCTGATTTTTCTGATTAATTCGTAACCGTCAATTTCCGGCATGCCGATGTCGGATACCAGAATGTCGAACGTGTTTTCTTTCAATAAGGAAATCACTTCTGCCGCGCTCTCGGCGGTGTGAACTTCGGCGCCGCATTGTTCGAGAATTGCCCGCAAAAGCATCCGCGCATCCGGCTCGTCATCAACGATGAGCAATTTTCTTCCATCAATCGAAGGCGGACAATCGAACGCGATCGAATTGCCGACTGCCTGTTTGACGCTTTCGGTTTCCTCGACGTTCTGTTCGGTTTTCGGGCGAACTGCCATGACCGGAAGTTTGACGACAAAAACCGCGCCGTTTGTTTCTTCGCGGTTGTGGGCTTCGACGGTTCCGCCGTGAAGCTCGACCAGCTGGCGAACGATCGAAAGCCCGAGCCCGAGCCCGCCGTATTTTTTGCTGCTCGTGCTGTCTGCCTGCCGGAAACGGTCGAAAACAAAGGGGAGAAAATCTTCTTCGATCCCGATTCCCGTATCGCTGACGGTGATTTCGAGATGCGAATTGACGCGATTCAGCGCGACCTGCACGCTTCCGTCCTTCGGGGTAAATTTAATCGCATTCGACAAAATGTTCCAGATCACCTGTTGAAGCCGCGTCGCGTCGCCCAAAATCGTTCCCGCGCTGTAATCGAGCACAACGTACACGCGAATATTTTTGGCTTCCGCCGCCGGACGCACCGTATCAACAGCCGCGTTAATGACCATCGTCAGATCAACCGGCTGCGTGTCGAGCCGCAGTTTGCCCGAGATAATGCGCGAGACATCGAGCATATCGTCAATCAAACGCGATTGAAGCTTGGCGTTGCGCTCGATGCTTTCGACGGCGCGATTGTAAGTCGTTTCGTCCAACTGGCTGGTAAGCATCCGCGACCAGCCCAGGATCGCGTTAAGCGGCGTCCGTAATTCGTGCGAGAGCAAGCCCAAAAACTCGTCTTTCGTGCGGCTTGCCGTTTCGGCGATTTGTCTGGCTTGCTGTTCGCTGGCAAGCAGTCTTTCGCGTTCCTTGAGCGATTGCTGGGCGCTTTCGTAAAGCTGCGCGTTGTCCATCGCAATCGCGGTTTGTGCGGCGAGTCCTTCGATAATCTTTTCGTGCCGTTCGGTGAATTTATCCTCGTCGGAATGCCCGAAAAAGAGTCCGCCGATCACCGCGCCGGAGCGCGAAATTACCGAAACCGCCAGATAGCTTGTGACCGGCAAATGTCCGGGCGGCATTCCGTAATAAGGCGAGCTTTTGCCGTAGCGTTGGTCTTTCTTGACGTTGCCGAGACGAATCGTGCCTTCGCCGCGAAACGTCGGACCGAACACATCGGTTGCACGCGGCATCGGGAAATGCTCGAACATCTCGGGCGGCACGCCGGCAAGCGTGTAAAGCATATAAGACGCGCCGTCCTCATTAAGAACATTGTAGAAAAACGAACCGAACTGCGCGTCGGTCAACTCGGTCGCCGCGTCCGTCACGCCCTGCACGAGTTTGTGCAAATCGAGTTCGGCTGAAAGAAATTGTCCGATGCGGTAGATCGTTTCGACGACCTCGGTTTGTTCCTTGAGTTTTTTCTCGATCTGCTTGCTGGTGCGGATGTCGCGCGCAATTTTCGACGCGCCGATGATCGTACCGTCAGGCGCTTTGATCGGCGAGATGGAAAGCGATACGTCAATCGGTGTGCCGTCCTTGCGCAGGCGAATCGTTTCGTAATGTTCGATGCGGTCGCCGTTTCGGATTTTATCGAGAATTAGATTTTCTTCGTCCTGCCGGTCGTCCGGAATCAGGATCATGATCGAAGCGCCGACGATTTCGTCAGCCGTGTAGCCGAAAACCCGCTCGGCACCGTTATTCCAGCTGGTTACGATGCTGTCGAGCGTTTTGCTGACAATCGCGTCTTCAGCCGATTCGATAATGGCGGCAAGCCGCGCCGATTCGATTGAAAAATCCTGATTGGTATTAGGTGATTTATCTTCCCCTTGTTTTTTCACTTTGATTTGACCTGATGTTTGTAAGATATGTAATGGTTAAAACTATCAAGTTGCATCATAACATACGGCGTAAATTGAATAAAGAATCCGATTTAATCAGGAAATTTAATCATTTACGGGCGGTTTGCCGATTCCTTTCGGGCAAAGCTACAATAAAGAAAACTAATATTTGAATTACTGAAAAAAATAAATGAAAGAAAAAGTTAGAGTTGCAAGCGGGCAGGGATTTTGGGGCGATTTGCTGACCGCGCCGGTCGAGCAGGTGCGCGGCGGGCAGATTGATTATCTGATGCTCGATTATCTGGCGGAAGTGACGATGAGTATTGTTCAAAAACAGCGCCAGCGCGACCCGTCGGCGGGCTATGCGCGCGATTTCGTTTCGCTGATGCGCGATATTCTGCCCGACTGCGTCGAGAAAAACATCAAAGTTCTCTCGAATGCGGGCGGCGTCAATGTCGAAGGCTGTGCCGAAGCGATCAAACAGGTCGCGGGCGAGCTCGGTTTAAGCGGAAAAGTTAAGATCGGCGTCGTCACCGGCGACGACATTCTCGGACGCCTCGATGAATTTGCCGCAAGAGGCGTCCGAATAACGAATATGGACACGGGCGAACCGCTTGCGGCGATTCGCGATCAGGTTCAGTCGGCTAACGTCTATCTCGGCGCGCAGCCGCTCGTCGAGGCTTTGGATAAAGGCGCGCAGATCATCGTCGGCGGACGTTTGACGGACACGGGATTGACGCTTGCGCCGCTGATGCATGAATTCGGCTGGACGTTCGATGATTGGGACCGCATCGCCGCCGGAACGATTGCCGGACATATCATCGAATGCGGCGGGCAGTGTTCGGGCGGAAACTGCCAGTTTGACTGGCGAAATATTCCCGATCTCGCAAACATTGGTTTTCCGATCGTCGAAGCAACAGCGAACGGCGAATTCATCGTCACGAAACACGAAAACACCGGCGGTATCGTTTCCGTCCAATCTGTCAAAGAACAGCTTTTATACGAGATGGGCGACCCGCACGCCTACATCACGCCCGACGTGGTTGCCGATTTTACTTCGATCAATCTGGCGGACGACGGCACGAACCGGGTTAAGGTTTTCGGCATAAAGGGAAATCCGAACACCGAATTTTACAAAGTTTCGATCGCTTATTCGGCAGGCTGGAAAGCGGTCGGCACGTTAGTTTACTCATATCCCGACGCTTACGAAAAAGCACAGGCGGCGGATAAGATTCTGCGCGCGCGGCTCGAAAAACTCGGTTTGAAATTCGACGTGATTCTAACGGAATTCGTCGGCGTCAACGCGACGCACGGACATCTCGCGGGCGAGCCTTCGCCGGATATTCCCGAAGTTCAGCTGCGTTTCGGCGTGCGCGGTCAGTCGAAAGCCGACGTCGAAAGATTTACCAAAGAACTCGCGCCGCTGATTCTGACCGGACCGCCGGCAGTCACGGGTTTTGCAGGCGGGCGTCCGAAGGTCGAAGAAATTATGGCGTATTTTCCCGCTTTGATTCCGAAAACGCTGATCGAAACAAAGGTTGAAATCGTTGAAGCATAAGGTTCGATAGATTAACAATATACGAAAAAGCGCCGCCCTAAATAAGCGGCGCTTTTTGTTAATGGTAAAAAGATTTCTGTCCGAAAATTATTCGGTTTCGTCGTCCAAAATTCTGACTTCAACGCTCGTCTGACGGAATTTCGAATATTCAAAACTGATGATCGAATCCTTTAACGAGTTAAATTTATCGCCTTTTTCCTTTTTGGCGTTGAAGATCGTCATCGAGATCGTTTTCGGAACGAGGATGCCGAATTCGCTCGTTTGATATTCGAAAACGCTCGAAAGCAGCATCACGGGATCGGCGGCGCGGGCGACCAGTTCGCGTTCTTCGCGCCGGATTTGAAAGGTTTTCGCGTCGATCCAGAGCTTTCCGCGCAGCAGAATGTCGGATTTTTTCAGCTCGCCCGGAACATTCAAATTGAAATTGACCGAAAGCTCGTTCGGCGCGGTGTTTCTCTCCTTTTCGTTGACCGTGATAAACGGGCTTTTCGATTTCTGCCGGTAGCTGACGACGTAAACTTCGCCGCCGTCATACATTTCCGTCCCGACAAGTTGAAAGTCAAAGATCGAACGCAGATTAGGCGCGAGCGCGACCGCCTGATTGAGCGTCAAGCCGTAAACTTCCCACGTTTTATCGAACTTCGAAGATTCTTTCTGCAATTTTTGCAGCTGGCTTTCGAGCGTCTGCTGTTTGTCTAATTCAGCAAGAAATTCCTCGCCGCGTTTCTGGCTGTCGGGAATCAGCTTGCCGTTGACTTCCAGAACATTGCGCAATTCGGCGGTCGCCGACTGATCTTTGCCCGATTGATAAACGAGAAAACTCGAACGAACGGTCGTTCTGCGTTCCGGTTCGCCGCGTTTGTCGAATTCTTCGAAGGTTTTCACCTCGTCGGCTAAAAGATTCCGAAAGGTTTCGCGGTAGTTTTCGCTCTGTTTCTGCGATTCCGACAGAATGTTGTCGAGTGAAACCGGCGTCGCCTGTACGGGCGTCGTTTGCCCGAAAACATTAAAAGCGGCAAACATCAAGACTGCCGCAAAGATTAAATTGAATTTTTTCATATCCTTCCCCCTTAATAATCAAACCTGATATATTATTGAAACATATTTTTCGCAATCATTAAAATATTTTTATGAACACGCAAGTAGAAACATGGGAAACCGTCGAATCAAAACAAATCGCCGACTGCCGGATTTTTAAAGTTCGCGAAGATTCGGCGCAAAGCGGCGATAAAACAGGGAAGTTCTACATCATCGAAAATCCCGACTGGGTCAACGTCATCGCGATCACCAAAGATTCCGAGATCGTTTTGATCGAACAGTTCAGGCACGGCATCGGCGAAACGATTCTCGAAATTCCGGGCGGAATGGTCGACGCGGGCGAAGAGGCGGAAACGGCGGCGCGGCGCGAGCTTTTGGAAGAAACCGGTTTCGCGGCACAGGAATTCGTTTTTCTCGGCAAATCGCGCCCGAATCCGGCGATAAACGACAACTGGCTCTATCATTTCGCCGCCTTTAACGCCGAAAAAATCGAAGACGTAAAGTTTGACGATCACGAATCGGTCGTCACGAAACTTTATCCTTTAGATTCAATTCCCGAATTGATAAAATCCGGCGAAATTACGCATTCGCTCGTGTTAGCCGCATTTTACTATTTCTCGTTTTACACCGAAAAAGATTAAAATAATTGTATGAAAATCGAATTAACAAAACTCGCCCACGCGCGTTCGGGCGATAAAGGCGACACGGCAAACGTCGGCGTGATCGCGTTCAAAGACGAAATTTACCCGATTCTGGTGCGCGAAGTAACGCGCGAAAAAGTCAAAGCGCATTTCGGCGAAATGGTCAAAGGCGAAGTCGAACGGTTTGAGTTGCCGAACTTAAAAGCGCTCAATTTTCTGCTGCATGAATCATTAGGCGGCGGCGGCACTTTATCCTTAATGACCGACGCGCAGGGCAAAACCTTTTCGACCGCGCTTTTGCGTATGAAAATCGAATTGTCGGACGATGAAGCGAAAAATCTGCAAATCACATAAAATTTATACAAAATTTACTATTCCAAGGGGTTAAAAATGAGCGAGATAAAATTTGATTACGCGCAGATCGGCGCCGTAAAACTGCATTATGCGACTGCCGGCGAAGGCGAAAAGCTGATCGTTTTTCTGCACGGTTTTCCCGAATTCTGGTATTCGTGGCGCAATCAGCTCGAAGCTTTGAGCGATGAGTTTACGCTTGTCGCGCCGGATTTGCGCGGCTACAACTGGTCGGATAAGCCGATTTATACAGCCGAGTATCAGATCGAAGAAGTCGCGGACGATATTTTGGGCTTGATTCGCCATTTCGGACGCGAGCAGGCGGCGATCGTCGGGCACGATTGGGGCGCGGCGGTCGCGTGGTCAATCGCCGAAAATTACCCGGAATACGTTTCGAAACTCGTCTGTATGCAGGTTCCGCCGCCGTCTGTGTGGAAGAAAAATCTATCTTTTCGGCAATTTGCGGCAAGCTGGTATATGCTGTTTTTTCAGATTCCCGAATTGCCTGAATGGATTTTGCGCCGCAACGATTTTGCGCTCGTCGAGCAATCAATGCGCAGACTTGCGGCTGACGCGAATTTTATCGGCGACGATGAAATCGCCAAATATAAAGAATCGTGGCGCGAACCGGGCGCTCTGACCGGAGCGCTGAATTATTACCGCGCCAATGTGCTCGATAAATTTTTTACGCGCCGTGAATCGGGAAAAATCAAAGTTCCGACGCTGTTTATTTACGGTGAAAAAGATTCGGCGATCTTGCCCGAAACGGTTGCGAACGTGAAAGACGCGATTGACGCGCATTATGAAGAAGTGCGCGTTCCCGACAGCGGGCACTGGGTTCAGCAGGAAGCCGCCGAAGCCGTCAACGATACCTTACGCGAATTTTTAGGCGATTAGTTGTTTTAGCCGCAGATAAACGCTGATTTCGCGGATCAGAATTTAACACTTAGCGACTTTGCGGGGAATTTTTTAATCTCCCGCAAAGTCGCTAAGTCGCTAAGAAGTAAAGAAAGCCTTTAAGCGTAAAATAACGCCAATTCGGGCGAATTTCTTATCCCGAATTGGCGTTAAAATTTTGATCGAAAGCGAAAGCTGGTTGTCGCGTATGATCCTGATTTCGTATTCGCCCGGATTTTTATCGAGAAAAAGCTGCTCGAATAATCGGAGCTGCTTTCGCTCCGGTTAAATCCGCGCACGGTCGCAAACGTAAATTCCCAAACCTGCGAGCGGTGGCTCAGCTCATTCGCCCCGGACGAGAATCTTTGTTTTTCACCGTAAGACGAACCGGATTGCTTGGCGATTTATTTGCCCTTGTAGAAAAGATAAGCTTCGAGTTTTGCCGAATCTATTTCGCCGCCGAACGCTAAAATCCTCAGCGATTGCGGCAAAAACGAGCGTCAGTTAACAAACTCGGACAGCGTCGGCTTACGCTCAAAGCTGCTTTCGGACAATCTGACGCTGCTTTTTATGCGAAATAATCAGGGTACGGGCTGGATTTTGTATAAACAGACGGACGGCAAAATCGTGCCGCTGACGAATACGGACACGTCTCTGCGGAGCGTTTCACCGGACGAAAAATTTCTCGCCGCCGAAAAAAGAGACGAGAAATCGAAAAAATATAATATTTCGATCCAAAATTTAGAAAACGGCGAAATTATCAAAACCTTCGAGTTTGCGACCGTCAGGCATTTGGCATGGACGCGCGACGGCAAGGCGCTCGTTTATATCGCGACCCGAAAAGTCGCGGACGAACGGATCTTACAGCTGCTTGACGGTTCGCCCGCAAAAATTTTGACAATACGCGCGGGCAGCGCATTGCGAGCTTCGATTGGTCGCCTGACGGCTCGAAATTAGCGGTTGTCCGTAGTAAATTTATGACTGACGCTTTTATGTTCAAGGCGCAGGAAAATTAAAATGTCAGAAATCATCGTCGAAACCCGAAATTCCGTTGCTTTTATCACCTTAAACCGTCCCGAAAAACGAAACGCGCTCAACGATTCGCTAATCAACGCGCTTAAAAACGCACTTGCCGATGCTAACCGCGACGAAGCTTTGCGCGCGATCGTAATCCGTGGCGCGGGCAAGGATTTTTGTTCGGGCGCGGATTTGTCAGCCCTACAAAAAATCGCGGAAAGCGACGTTTTAGAAAATCTCTGGGATGCGGAAAATCTTATGCAATTACTGGCGATGATCCGCCGGATAAAAGTTCCGGTCGTCGCGGCGGTTCACGGTCGCGCGCTCGCGGGCGGCTGCGGTCTGGCGACGGCTTGCGACATCGTTCTGGCGGCAAAATCGGCGCGATTCGGTTATCCGGAAGTCAGGATCGGCTTTGTTCCGGCGATGGTGATGGCGATTTTGCGGCGCAATCTGCCGGAGAAAAAATCGTTCGAACTGATCACTCAGGGCTTTGAATTTTCGTCCGAAGAAGCCGAAAAAATGGGTTTGATAAACCGCGTTTTCGATGACGAAACTTTCGATGAAGACGTGGGAAACTATGTCGCGGCATATGGAAAAGTTTCGCGCTCGGCGGTCGTTTTGTCGAAAAAATTGCTTTACCAGATGGACGGAATGACGTTTGACACGGCGCTCGAAACCGGCGCGGAAGTCAACACGATCGCGCGTCTCACACAAGACTGCCAGCGGGGAATCGCAAAATTTTTGAATAAATAATTTACTGCAAACTTCTCAGTAAATTTGCCGCTTGCTGGCGGTCGGCGAGCGAGACGTTGTCTTTCAAATTCGCCGTCAGCTTGAGATATTCCTGCAAAACCGCTAACGCTTCCGGCTTTCTGCCCGATTCGGCGTAAAGCATTCCGAGCCGCAAAAAAACGGTTTTCGATTCAGGCAAAAGCTCGGTGCGGGCTTGCTCTTTTGCCGCTTCAAGCTCAGTCAGAGCCGCCGCTTTATCGCCTTTTTGGTACAGAACGACGGCAAGTTTTTCAGATAACGCGGCGCGGTAGATCGGCAGCCGGCGGCGGGCTTCAAGCAGATTTGCTTCCGCCTTCGAAAACTCTCCGGTCGTCGAATAAATCAGCGCGAGTGTTTCGTAGGATTGATAAAGCGTGTAAGCGTTCAGGCTTTCGAGCGGCATGTTGATTACCGTTTGCAGGTCGGCAATCGCTTCGTCCGGGCGTTTCAATACCATATAATTGCGCGCGCGTCCCATATATGCGAGCGCGGTCGGGCGGTTTTCGATCGAACGGTTATAGATTTCGACGGCTTCCGCGTATCTTCCGGCGCTCGATAATGCCGCGCCGTAATTGACGAGCGTGTTTGCCGATGTCGGGTCAATTGTCGCGTTGTGCGACCAGAGCGCGAGATTGTTTCTCCATGTTTGATTATAAAAATATGTCTGCAAACCGAGCGGAATACTTAAAATTATCGCCAAAGTTAAAAGAATATTATCGGATTTTTCGGCGAATTTATTTTTGAACAATTCGTCGAGCAGCGAAAAAACGATTATCAAAAGCCCGAACAAAGGCAGGTAAAGATAACGGTCGTGAGCGATCTGGTCGAACGGGAACGAAGCGACGTTAAGAACGGGCAAAAGCGGCAGCAAAAACAGGCAGACGCCGATTTGTCTTAAAAAAGATTTTCGACACGCAAACCAGAGCGCCGCGATGATCGCCGCCGAAATTACGAGCGGCAGGATGAAATTCGTCAGACCGATTTCGGCGACGGGTCGCAGAGGATAATTTACGCCGAGCGCGAGCGGAAAAAAAATCTGTTTGAAATAGAATGCGAAAACTGCCGGTATGGTTAAAAGTGCGTTCGTGAGATTCGGCGCGTCTTCGACCGGCAGCGTGATTTTGCCGAGAATTGCCCAGCGAAGCAGAAAGAAAGCGGCGGCGACGGCGGCAAAAAACGCGGTCGAATTAAGCGTTGAACTTAAAAAACGCGGCGATTTATTATTGTTTTCAGCAGTTTCGCGGTGGTTTCTAAAAATCAAAAAATAGATCGGAATGCATAATAAGGCGACTTCTTTTGCGCCGAGCGCGAGCGCGTAAAACGCGACCGACAGGATAAAATTCAGCAGTTTTCGGTCAGCCGTCCATTTATCGGCAAAGATCAGCGAACCGAGAAATGCGGCGGCAAAAAGCAGGTCGGGCGAACCGGAAATCCACGCGACCGATTCGCTGTGAACCGGGTGAACGGCGAAAATCAGGGCGATCACAAACGCCGCGTTTTGCGAAACTTTCCAGCGCCGCAAAAGCCAAAAGCCCAAAAGACAGACGCCGATATGCAGCAAAACATTGAGCAAATGCCAGCCGAACGGGCTCGCTCCGAAAATCTTGAAATTCAAGATCAGCCACGCGACAAACGTCGGACGATAATAATTGCTCGCCGCTGCGTTGCCGTCGGCTTTGAACGCCCAAACGTCGGAAACGAGCGCTTTGCCGTAAAGATTAGAATCCTGAATCAAAGGGTTTCGCAAAATCTGCCGCGTGTCGTCGTAAACAAAATCACCGCCGAGGCTGTTTGCAAAAACAACGAAAGCGACGAGCGCGATCAAGACCAGCGGGCGCAGTTCTGTTTTGAGACTCATAGACGATTTTCGCGGCAAAAACGGTTATTCCGCCAACAATTCTAGCGCAGTTTCGAGCGGATTTATAGAGATGCCGTCAATTAAACCGATACGAAGCGCTTCACGCGCGGAAACTCTTTTCGCGGTAAAAAACATTTCGAGCGCGACGGCTTGCCCGATAAGTCGCGGCAACCTCTGCGTTCCGCCCCAGCCGGTCATAATTCCGAGATTCGCGCCCGGATGCGAAAACTGCGCGTTTGCGGACGCGATTCTTTTTCGGCAAGCGAGAGCCAGATCGAGCGCGCCGCCGAAACAAAAACCGTTGACGGCGGCAACCGCATTCGTGCGCGCGATCTTTTCCATCAAACTTTGCCCGTAAAGCCCGAATTCGCGCGCCTCGCTGCCAGAAAGCGCGGCAATTTCGCGTAAGTCAGCGCCCGCTGCGAAAACGTCCAGTTTGCCCGTGAAAATGATTTTCGGCGTTTGATTTTCCGCGCTTAGACGATCGAAAATCTCGTGCAGTTCGCGTAAAACAAAAAGTGAGAGCGGACTGCGAATTTCGGGGCGATTAAATCGAATGATAAGGGAGTTTGGGAGATTTTCCAGTTCGATTGCATTGGACATTGCTGCTTGCTGATTCGAAAATTAAGGCTGTGCCGTTAAATTAAAATCGGTCAAATTATTGTTTATGGTCACGGTTTGCGGCGCAAAGTTGTAACCTTTGGTCACGACATTAAATGTGTAAGCGACGCCGCCCGGAAGAGCTACGAACATAAAATTACCGAACGAATTTGTTTTCGCGGTCGCAACGACGCCGCTGCTGTTGGAAACCGTGACGGTCGCTCTCGGAACGACACTGCCTTCGGACGAAATGACCTTGCCGGAAACGGAAACCGACGCGCTGGCGAAATTGGCGTAAGCGATGCCGTTGAGAATGCCTGCGGTTCCGGCTGTATTTGCCGCCAGAACGACCGGATTCGATAAAGCGCCGGTTGCCGGATTGACGGTAAATGTCGTTAAATTGCGGCTGTTGGCGTTTGACGTAAAAAGAAAACTTCCGGCGGCGTTAAAAACCATCGTTGATGAAAGAGTTCCGCCGGTCGTATAAGGCGAACCGGTGATTTGGGTCAAAGTCGTGTCGGCGCCGCTGCCGTTTATCTGGAAAACGCCGATCCGGCTGTTGGTGCGGTCGGCGATATAAATAAAATTGCCGTTCGGATGAACTTCTCCTTCAGCCGTGATTCCGGTCAAGCCGTTGGCAAAAGGGCTGCCCGTAACGACGGTCGGAATGCCGTTCGACGTCGTATAAACGCGCGTTGAAGCGAGCCGGCTTGGAATGACGAAAAGCCTGCCCGAAGCATCGGTCGCGGTCGGGTAAGGCGTCGCGCCGCCCGTATTGAAAGGCGAACCGGCAAGCGCGGTTAAAACTCCGCTCGCGGCGTCAATCGAAAATCCGGCGAAGAAGTTGCCGACATTGCCGCCGGTGTAAAAATAATTTCCGTCGCGGCTCAATGTCGAACCGCCGGGACTGACGCCCGTGCCGACCGCGTAAGGGCTTCCTGCCGCCGGAGTTGCCGATGTCGGTGTAATCACAAAGCTTGCCACCGCGTCGCCGCCGACGATCAAAGGCGAGCCTGTCGGGTGAATTTTGACGACACGTTCGTTTGCGATTCCCGCGATCGGTGAAAACGGCAGAGCGGTTAAAGCGCCCGTCGCTTGGTCGATCGAATATGCGCTGATGTTGCTCGAACCGCGATTGACGGCATATAAACGTTTATTCAGATTATCAACGGCGATCATTTCAAGATTGGTCGAACCGCCGCCGTTAAAGCCCGTCGCGACCGGAAAACCGGTGAGCGGCGTTAATGTGCCGGTCGTTTCATCAACCGCAAAACCGTAAATATTATTTCCCGTCGTGCTGTCGTTAAGAACATAAACAAAACCGGCTTGCACACTTAAAGTCGCGCCGCCGCAAAGCAAAAGCAGACACAAAAGTATCCGGACAAAAAAAGGTCGTTTAATTTTCATGAATTTCCCCTTATAAACGGTTAGAGAGTTTTTAGAAAAATAATGACAAAACGGAGCGGACATTGCAAAGATGTTTGTCATATAATATTGACCATAAGTTTTAGTATTTATAAAGGAAATTAATGTTTAGAATCAATAAAGCACATCCGTGGCACGGCATTTCGTTCGGCGAAAAAGTGCCGAATGAAGTAACGGTTTTTATCGAGATCGTGCCGCGCGATACGGTCAAATACGAAGTTGATAAGGAAACCGGCTATCTGAAAATAGATCGTCCGCAGCAGTATTCGAACGTCGTTCCGGCAAACTACGGTTTTATCCCGCAAACCTACTGTGCCGAACGCATCGCGAATCACGCCCGCGACAATTCCGAAGGCATCGAGATAAGCCGTGGCGACGGCGACCCGCTCGACATACTCGTTTTATCCGAGCATCACATACCGCGCGGCGACATTATCCTTAAAGCGCGCCCGATCGGCGGTTTTTGTCTGATCGACGGCGGCGAAGCGGACGATAAAATCATCGCGACGCTCGTCGGCGATAAAGTTTACGAAAACTATAACGATTTGGAAATGCTGCCCGAAGGAATCGTCAATCGTTTGCAGCATTACTTTTTGACCTACAAACAGCTGCCGAGCGAAGCAGCGAAATGCGAGATCGCCTTTAGTTACGGGCGCGAGGAATCTTACGAAGTCATCAAGGCGGCGATGGCTGATTATCAGGATTTGCTGGCGACACTTAAGTAAATCTATGGCTCGATGGTTGTTTGATACACAAAATCAGAGGTTTTAGTATTTAATTTTTGGATTACAGCCGGTTTTACCGGATTGCGGTTTTCGTCGAGCCTCAGAATTTTTCCGGTTACGCCCGAAAAATTTCTGGTCTGCGCGAGCGCATTGCGAATTAAATCGCCGTCGGTTGATTTGGCACGTCTTACCGCGTCAGCCAGAAAATAAACCGAATCATAAGCTAAAGCGGCGAGCGAGTCGGGTTTTACTTTGAATTTCGCCTCGTATTTTTTAACAAAATTCTGAACCTCGGCAGCCTGGTTATCAACGGCAAAATGATTTGTTATATAAGTGTTATTTAAAGCATTTCCGCCGAGTTTCCAGAGTTCGGGTGAATCCCAACCGTCGCCGCCGAGCAGCGGAATAGACATCTTTAATTTGCGCGCTTGTTTTGCAATGACACCGACCTCACTATAATAACCCGGAATATACAGGGCGTCGGGCGTTTGTCTGCGCATTTTCACCAACTGAGAATTAAAGTCCTGGTCTCTATATGCGTAGGTTTCAGTAGCGACAATTTTTCCGCCGAGTTTTCTAAACGTGCTCGTAAAGTTTTCGCTTAATCCTTTGCTGTAATCAGAGGTAACATCCCGAAAAATTGCGATACGGCGGGCTTTTAGCTGATAAAACGCAAATTTCGCCATCGCCTCGCCCTGAAATGGGTCGTGGAAACAGGTGCGAAAAATATAATCGCCTACTTCCGTTACTTTCATATTCGTTGACGCGGGCGAGATCATCGGGATTTTCGCTTCCTGCGCGACCGGCGCGGCGGCTAGAGAATTGGTCGAGGAGACTTCGCCGAGAATTGCGTGAACCTTGTTTTCATTAATTAGTTTTTGGACAACGGTTCTTGCATTTTCCGGTCTGCCTTCATCATCTTCGAGATAAATCTTCAGTCGTTTGCCGTTTATTCCGCCGGAATCGTTTATTTCATTAACAGCCAATTTGATACCGTTAGTTGACGCAATGCCGAAACTGGAAGTTGCTCCCGTCATATCGAAGAAAACTCCGACGCGAATCGTTTCGGTCGTTTGGGGAACGACTGTAATTGCTGAAAAAAGCGAAATTAGAATCAGTAAAAAGATGAGTTTTTTCATTGCAAACCTTGAAAATTTTATTCGAAAAAGTTGATGAAGCAAGTTTTGCAGTTTATCTAAAAAATGGCAAGAGTTTTATTTGAAAAATATAACCCAAGTCGCGAAATCTTCGGAAATATTTTCGAAGTGATGCGCTTCGCCTGCCGCAACGAAAACGGCATCGCCGGGTTTGCAGTTGACGGTTTCATTTTCCATGATTAAATTCGCAGTGCCGCCGACGATAATGTAGAATTCGTCCTTTTCGTGCGGCGTTTGATAATCACGCCCGCGCGGCGCGAAAAATTCGAGTTCGAAATCGTTTTTCGTAAAAGCGTTTGTAAACCAGACGCCGTCTTTCCATTTATCGCCGGCTGGCAAGGGAAGTTTGGCAAGAAAGTCTTGAGCTGAAAATTTCATAAAAATAATTTAGCCGCGGATTGACGCGGATTTCGGGGATTATAAAAAAATTATTTAATCCGCGAAATCCGCGTCAATCCGCGGCTGATAAAATCCTGACTTTTTAAGCAGTCGGTTTTGGTCAATTAAGCTTTAGCCGTTTTTTTTTCCTCGACGTATGTCAGCCACGGCGCATCGTTCGGCGCGGGGCGTTCGCCGCGAATGATCTCGAAAAAGCGGTCTTGCAGCACTTTCGTGATTTCGCCGCGACGTCCTTCGCCGATCGTGATGCGGTCAACCGAACGGATCGGCGTAATCTCGGCGGCTGTGCCGGTAAAGAAAAGCTCGTCAGCCAGATAAAGCGCGGCGCGCTGAACCGTCGTTTCCTTGACCGGAATTCCGAGGTCTTTGGCGATCTGGACGACCGAATCGCGCGTAATTCCGGGCAGAATCGAAGCGCCGAGCGGCGGCGTTAAAAGCATACCGTTGTTGACCAAAAAGAGGTTTTCGCCCGAACCTTCGGAAACCATTCCGCGATCGTCGAGCGCGATGCCTTCGGAAAATCCGCCGAGCAGCGCTTCCATCTTGATGAGCTGCGAATTCATATAATTCGCGCCCGCTTTGGCAACCGCCGGAAGCGAATTGGTCGTGATCCGCGTCCAGCTCGAAACGCAAACGTCAACACCGGCTTCGAGCGCTTCTTCGCCGAGATATTTGCCCCAATCCCAAGCCGCGATGTAACAGTCGACCGGATTCGGGAAAGGATTTACGCCGAACGCGGGTTTTTCCTCGTTGAGCCCGCGAAAAATAACCGGACGCAGGTAGCAGGCTTCCAAACCGCTGTCGCCGACGACATCAACCGCCGCTTTGCATAAATCTTCGCGCGTGAATTTATGGTCCATCCGGTAGATTTTCGCCGAGTTAAGAAGTCTCTGCATATGCTCGGTCAGGCGAAATACCGCCGGTCCGTTTGCCGTCTCATAAGCGCGGATGCCTTCAAAAACGCTCGAACCGTAATGGATCGCGTGCGTCATCACGTGGACGCGCGCTTCGTCCCAATCGATCAATTCACCGTTTCGCCAAATCTTCGGCGCGATTCGCAAAGTATTAACATCTTTTGTTGACATAATTTTTTATAAAGACTCCTTCAAGGATATGAAATAGAAGATTCTAAAAGATTAAACAGCTAAACAAACCAATATTCAAAAAAATCGCTTGTCCGTCTCCATAGCATACGTTTTAGGATAGTATAAGGCGGGTTGTTTCGCAAGAAAGGGTAAAAGCTTAGTTAATCTGCAAATAACCAAAACTTTTACCCTTCTTTAATTTAAGCGATGAATTTATAGAATAAATATTCGCGGCGCGGTATCGTCCAGACGGCTCGAATAGACAACGCCGTTAATCGACACTGAAACGACAATCGGCTGGTCGCCCGCCCCGGCTAGTTCGGGCGGCAGCGTGAAATCAACGGTGTAAACGCCCGGCTCGACTAATGTCGCGCTCGAAATAATTGACGCCCCCGCAATCACCCTGCTCCCGATCCTGACCGTGAAAGCGTTTGCCGGAAGATTGTTGACGCCCGTCACATAAATTCTTAAAACTGACGGAACGAGACGACTCCCGCGAAGCCTGAAAGTTCTGACCGTAAACGGTTCGGTCGTCAGAACGCGGTTCGTGGCATTGAAAACTTTGGCGCGTCCGCCCGGTCCGAAAACGGTCGAGAAAATATCGGGTCGCGCGGGAACGATTGTGATTTTCCCCCGGAAAATCACGCCGTTGTTATTGACGACGACCGGATAAACCGTTCCGGCGTCCGAAGAACCGAGTCCCGGCGGAACGACAAAAGTAATTTGTCGCTGTCCGACCGCTTTTAATCCGACCGCTGCGCCGTTGACGGTCATCGTCACACCGCTCAGTTCGATCGGAAGAGTAAAGCGACGTTCGAGCGAACCGACGGCGGTACGCGCGACAACCGGCTGATTCGTGCTCGTCGTGTAATCCAGAATCGCGAGCAGTCCGGGCGAAGCGCCTTGAACGGCAGGCGGCTGCTGCGGCGTCGGCGACGGCGTCGGCGACGGTGATCCGGTCGGAGTCGGCGACGGTGTCGGTGTCGCGGTCGGTGTCGGAACGGGCGACGGCGAAATTGCGATACGGCTCGCGCCGGTCGCATAGTTAAACGAAGCCGGTGATTCGGATTCAAAGTCGGGCAGCAGATAATAGTAAGTTTCGCTCGACAAATCGGCGTTTCCGGTTCCGGTTTCGGTCTGCGCCAGATTGAACGTCATTCGCTGAACGTCGTTGCTCGGGATCGGCTGAACCGAAGCGAGAAAGAAGCTCGGAACGGGCAGTTTTGTCAGGCGTTTGTACGGTCGCGTCGTTGCCTGTGTGGCGGTAAATACCGGCGACGTTGAATAAATCTGCGCCGGACGAGCGGCGACGTTGTTTAAGCCTTCGTCCGCAGTTGTCGGAATCGTGCCGTCAGAGCCGCGAATATTCATACGCGTTTCGAGAACGAGCGTCAGCGGAAAACGGTTCGCGTCGTAATCGGTAAAACCCGGATAACGTTGAAGGTCGCCGCCCGAAGCGGCGCTGTCGGCATTGCTGCGCGGCAAAACGCGTTGAAAGGCGTTTGTCGTTAAAGTCGTGTCGTAAATAAAAGTCGCAAAACCCGCCTGATTAACGCCGGCGTGCTCGTTTGCCAGATCGGCGTAAGAATCGAATGCGACGTAGCGACCGTCACGGCTCATGCGTCTGCTGCCGTAATTCAAAATATTGACGACATCGCCCGGATTCGTGCGCGTCGTGGTCGTTACCTGTCGGCGAAGCGTATCGAGTGCGCCGGCTGCATTCAGGTCGAGCAAAAATACTTCCTCGTTGTTATCGGCGTTGCTGCCGGTCATCCCGGGAATCGGATTATTGGCGTTACTCAGAAACACAACGCGCCAGCCGCCTGTATTGAGATTCGTGATCGTCGAATTCGCGTTATAGATCGGATTCGAAATCGTGCCGCGCGTCGTCGCCGAAAGCTGCGTCAAGGCGCTCGTCGCGCGGACAAAACTGAAAATTTCGTCGTTGTCGTAACCCGGCGAGGTAGTGGAGTTTCCACAGGTCGGCGACGGCGTCGTTGGACAGGGCGTCAGATCGCGGTTCGACGTAAAGCTGATCGCGGCTCCGGTGTCGTCAATGCTCGAATCGCGGTTATCGTCCGCGATCAGCGGAAGAAGCGTCGTCGAACCGGCAACCGGAAGGCGGCTCGGAAGCGTGTTGGTCACGCGCGTAAAAGTGCCGACCGATAAATCGGTGAGGGCAATTTCTTCGCCGGCGGATAAATTCGCAACCGGCGGCGCGGCGGGAATTTGGTAAAGCCACATTTCGGTGTTGCCGTCGTTAACCAGATTATTGACTTGATTCGGGCTCGTTCCGGTCAGACATGCGTTGCCGGTCGTCGCGTTCGGATCAAAGCTTCCGGGATTTGTCGCGCTGACGATCGCCGGGATCGTTCCGTTGCCCGGATACGCGCAGGTCGCGTTCGAGCTGAACGCGATCCAACGCCCGTCGTTACTGAGCGAAGGACGAATATTGACAATATCGACTTTGACATTGTCCGCGGTCGGAGCGTTTGCCGTGTTGGTTAAAAGCGCTTTGGTGTCGGTGATTTGAAAAATGCGGCGCTGCGCATAATCAAAAAGAAAAATTTCACGGGTTCCGTCTGTGTTACGAGGGTTGACCGTGGCGAGGTTGCCGGCTGATTCGAAAACTATGTAACGACCGTCGCCCGAAATGCCGCCCGCGAACGAGTCGGAAACGGACGACGAAACTTGTCCGATTACCGAATCAACTTGCGCTGTGATGGTAAAAGAACTGCTGAGTAAAATAATAACTGCAAAAAATGCGAAAATGTGAAACTTCACAAAATCCTCCGATAATTTATATTTTTACGAGGGCGTAAAAAAGACTTAGAAAACTTAATTTCTATTCAAGCACAAAACATTGCATTTTAAAGGTAAAAAATGCGTTCTGCAAGCAAGTATCAAATTTAAATTACAAATGCGTTTGAAAAACAACTGCTTTGATGCCGTTAAAGTTAGAACGGGTTGTCGTAGAGCATTTAACATTTACCATTTATCATTTATCATTTACCATTTCGCGGAAGAAAGTTCCTATCACAGAATTGCGTCAATAGATAACCGAAAAACAATTCAGAAAATAATTTGATAAATGATAAATGGTAAATGTTAAATGTAAAATTATGATCGTCGCGGGCGAACCGTCGGGCGATGCGCATGCGGCAAAGCTCGTTCGTGCGATCCGCGAGCTTGCACCCGACAGGGAATTCGAGTTTTTCGGCGCGGCGAGTCATAAAATGCGCGACGCGGGCGTCGAAGAAATCGTCAACGCCGACGATTTTTCGATCGTCGGGCTGCTCGAAATCGGGCGCGCGCTGCCGATGTTTCTAAAGGCGTTCGGGAAATTAAAACGAGCCGCCGCCGCGCGAAAACCTGCTGTTGTCGTCCTCGTTGATTTTCCGGATTTTAATCTCAAACTCGCCAAAACGCTGAAAAAACAAGGCTTGAAAATTATCTACTACATTTCGCCGCAGCTTTGGGCGTGGCGCAAATATCGCGTCAAGACGATCGAAAAATATGTCGATGCGGTTTTGACGATTCTGCCGTTCGAAAAGGATTGGTATCAAAAACAGGGAATTTCGCACGTCGAATTTGTCGGCAATCCGACGGTTCGCGAGGTTCATTCAAATCTCACGAAAGAGCAGTTTTGCGCCAAACACGATCTCGATCCGGCAAAACCCGTGATCGCGCTGCTTGCCGGAAGCCGACATAAGGAAATCGTGCGCATTCTGCCGCCGATGCTCGAAACCGCCGCGCTGATGAGCGAGCAAAACCCGGTTTTGCAGTTTGTCGTCGCGCTTGCCGGAACGCGTCATACGGAAGAAGTCGAGGAAGCGAAAAATAAAGCTTTGAAATTGCCGGAAAATTTATCGATCGTGAAAGGCGAAACCTTCGAGGCGCTGAACGCGGCGGACGCGGCAGCCGTAACGAGCGGCACGGCGACGCTTGAAACCGCTTTGATCGGCACGCCGATGGCGATCGTTTATAAAACTTCGCCGCTCAATTATAAATTACTGCGTCCTTTGATCTCGGTCGAGCATTTCGGTCTGATAAATCTGATTGCCGAAGAGCGTCTGGCAGCGGAGCTTATCCAGGATGAATTCACGCCGGAAGCCTTATCGGCAGAGCTTTTCCGGCTGCTCGAACCGGCGGAAAATAAAAGTATGCGCGAGCGTCTGAAAGCCGTTACCGACCGTTTAGGACAGGGCGGCGCGTCGAAACGCGCGGCACGGTTTATTTTAAATGTAATAAAATAATACAGAACTCAGTGTCTTTTTAATGGTGATTTGAAACTTTTCAATGCTCTTATTAAAATTCAAAAAAACCTCAAAACTCTCTGAAACCGTTTAATTGTCGTAATTAAACTTTGTGGAACAACCGTTGCTTAGCGAAATTCTAAGAGCGAGGGGTGAACAAAGAATGTCAACAGCAATTACGAATTTCGGCAAAACTTACGGCGGCTATCAGGTAAAAACCGCTAACACCAAAAAAGTCGTTCAGTTTGTCAGAACGGAACCGACCGGAACCAAAATTTTTCGGCTGGCGAAAAAGACGCTTTTCTACGGCTTTTTATTGTCGCTAATTCTGACGATTGCCGGGGTTGCCGCGTTCTTTTATTTTTATAGTCAATATTCGGCGATTGTTGACAGCCGCATCAATTCGGGCTTCTGGCATTCGCGTGCCGGTGTTTACTCGGCGCCGTTCGTCTTAAGAAAAGACCAAAAAACGACGCCGGAAAACGTTGTCGAACTGCTTCGCCGCGCGGGTTATGTCGAAGGCGCCGCAAAAGACGAAATCTGGAACGGGAACTTTTCGGTGAATGGCGAAACGATTGAAATTAACACGAAAAATTATTCGACCGGAAAGACCGAAACCGCGCAGATCGAACTTAAAAATAATCGCATCGCCTCGATTACCGACGGTCAAAACACGCTCGACGAATTCAAGATCGAACCCGAACTTTTGACCGGACGCACCGAAACCAAACGCGGCAGAAATCACGTTTTGAAATACGAAGACATTCCGCAGAATTTGCGAAACGCGATTTTAACGGCGGAAGACCGGCGCTTTTTTGAGCATCGCGGCATTGATCCGCAGGGGATTTTGCGCGCGATTTCCGCCAATTATCAAAAAGGCGCGATCCGGCAGGGCGGCTCGACGATCACGCAGCAACTCGTTAAAAATACGTTTCTTTCGCCCGAACGCTCGTTCAGCCGCAAATTTTCCGAAGCTTTTCTGTCGCTCGCGCTCGAAAGAAGGATGTTGAAGGAAGAAATTTTTACGCTTTACTGCAACGAAATTTATCTCGGACAATACGGTTTGACGGGAATTCACGGCGTCGAACAAGCGGCGCGCGCTTATTTCGATAAGGATTTAAAAGACTTAACGCTCGAAGAATCTGCGGCAATCGCGGCGATGATCAAAAATCCGACGCGTTTTGCGCCGCACAAAAACGCCGCCGAAGCGAACATGCGCCGCGAATGGATAATCGCGAAAATGGCGGAATTGAATCTCGTACCGGCGCAGGAAGCCGAAATCGCCGCAAAATCCGAATTAAAACTCGCCAAGCCGAAAACCAACAATCAAACCGTCGCGCCTTATTTTGTGGATTCGGCGACCAAGGAATTAAACGAAAAATTCTCGACCGATTATCTCAACACGAACTTTAACAACCGCATTTACACGACGATCGACACGCATCTGCAAAATCTGGCTGAGCAGTCGGTCAGCCGACAGCTCGCGGCGCTCGACAAAGTTTATGCCAAGTCGGGATTGAAAATGCAGGCGACGCTTATCGCGATCGACCCGCAAACCGGTCATATTCTGGCGATGGTCGGCGGGCGCGATTACAACGATTCGCAGTTTAACCGCGCGACCGACGCGCGGCGTCAGCCGGGTTCGACTTTTAAGCCGTTCGTTTACGCCGCCGCGCTCGAACGCGGAATGACGCCCGTAACGGTTTACAACGACGCGCCGATGGAGTTTCAGTTTTATAATCAAAAAAATTACAAACCCGCCAATTACGGCGATTCGTATTCGAATAAAACGATTTCATTGAAAACGGCGCTCGCGAAATCGTCAAACGTCGTCGCGGTCAAGACGGCGGTTGACGCCGGTTTAGAAAACGTCGCGCGTAAAGCCGGTGAATTCGGGTTCGAAAACGTCGAACCGTATCCTTCGATGCCGCTCGGCACGATCGAAGTAACGCCCTTGCAGCTTGCCGCCGCGTATTGCGCGTTCGCCAACGGCGGAAAACGCGTCGAGCCGACATTTATTGACAAGATCGTTTCGGTCGAAGACGAAACGGTTTACAGCTCCGTACAAAGCAACCGGCAAATTATCAATCCGCGAACGGCTTATATGATTACCGATATGCTGACGGCGGTCGTCGAGCGCGGAACGGCGAGTAAAGCCGACGGCGCGCTCGGTAAGGATGTTGTGTTTGCGGGTAAAACCGGAAGTTCGAAAGACGGCTGGTTTGTCGGTTACACGCCGAATCTGGTCACGGTTGCGTGGATCGGCGTGGACGATAACGAAGATATTCGCGCGACGGGCGGCGAGGTCGCTTTGCCTTTGTGGGTTGATTTTATGAAATCGGTCGTGCAGACGCGTCCTGAATTCGGCGGCGAAAGTTTTCCGATGCCGAAAGGCTTGATCGAAGTCACGATTGACCCCGAAACC
Source organism: Acidobacteriota bacterium (assembly GCA_031411895.1). Taxonomy (GTDB): domain Bacteria; phylum Acidobacteriota; class Blastocatellia; order Pyrinomonadales; family Pyrinomonadaceae; genus JAFDVJ01. The sequence goes on from JANOBZ010000130.1 coordinate 23,724, forward strand.
GGAATGACGGCTGATTCTTACTGCCCGCAAAGCGAAAAGGTCGTCGTCACGAGCGGCATGGTTTCGGGCGTCAGATGTTTCAAGCATCAGCCGATGCCCGATTCTTATACGGCGTCGAATGATGCCGTGCCGAATTATCAGATACCGAACGAAACCGTTGTTCAGCCGGTAGTTTACGAAAATACTGAAATCGAGCCGAAAAACGAGGCGGAATCAAGTAACAAAGAAAGCGTGCAGCCGCAAAATTCCGTGCCGGCGACGCGAAAACCGGAAATAAAGAAAACTTTTGTCGAGGATTACGAGAATCAGGACTCAAAATCGGAAAAGGAAAAATAACTTATTGAGGTTAAATTATTCGTTCGGAACAATTTACGAATCCGTTTCAACACCGAGCCATTTCAACGCTTTGGCTTTGTCCGTGAAGAATTCGATATAACTGCCGCGATTCGCCGAGACGGTTTTAAAGAATTCCGTCATATCGTCCGGTTGATAATTATAAAAAAGACAGGCGTGGCGCAAACTCAGGATTTCGCTCGCCTGTGAACCCGAACTTTAAGCGTCCCAGGCTTTTAATTTTCGAGCAAGGATATTTCCTTCGCTCAGAACTTTGTTGCAGGAATATGTTTGACAGGCTTCGGCGGTTGCTTTCCAAAGTTTTTCCATTCCCGGCGCTGTAATTTCGAAATTACCCGCCAGCTGCACGTGAATGTATGTGCCGCGAAATGTGATTTCAAAATCAGAGATTAAATCTAAAGGTCGCATAGTAATTTAAGTGAAAGGCTGATTTCGCCGTTTCAATTGTTGAGCCGTTTAACGCAAAAGGTCAGGAAATTTCAAAATAAAGTTGTAACTATTAAGATTATGAAGCTCGCTGTTAACCTTCGAATTATTCGGATTTTTCCTTAATTTGTCTTTTTAATTCCTTAACTTCTTCCTTGAGCCGCGCCAAACCTTTGACGTGCGCGTTTTGCCGTTTATATTCGTCGAGCGGCTGCACGGGCGTTCCCCACCAAACACCTTCGCGAACGATTTTCCCGGGTAAAATTCCGGCTTGCGAACCGATGATCGCGCCGCTTTTAACTCTTGCGTGATCGCCGAAACCGACCTGCCCGCCGATCACGCAGTCGTCTTCGATCACGGTCGAGCCGGAAATTCCGGTCTGCGAAGCGATCACGACGCGCTCGCCGATCTGAACGTTGTGCGCGATCTGAACGAGATTGTCTATTTTCGTACCGCTGCCGATGCGCGTTTCGCCGAGTGCGCCGCGATCGACGCAGGTGTGAGCGCCGATCTCGACGTCGTCGCCGATCGAAACCGTGCCGATTTGCGGGAATTTTATATAACCGTTTGCGCCGTCGCGAACATAACCGAAACCGTCCGCGCCGATGCAGACGCCGTAATGCAGAATCGTGTTGTTGCCGATCGTCGAGTTGTCTTCGATAAAAACGTTCGGGTGAATCACGCAATTTCTGCCGATTTTCACGTTGTCGCCGATTTTTGCGCCGTTGCCGATTTGTGTTTCGTCGCCGATTTCGGAATTGTCGCCGACGCAGACGAACGCGCCGATGAAAAGGTGTGCGCCGAGCCGCGCAGAATCGGAAACGATGGCGGATTCGTGACGTTTTATTCCGAGATTTTTCGGCGGATGCAGAACGGCGGCAATCCGCGCAAAGGCGAGCTTCGGGTTTTTAACTTTGATCACGGGAATTGATATTTCGGCGTCGAAATTTTCGGGGACGATCAGGCACGAGGCGTTTGTTTGAATTGGTGTTTCTACCTTTTCGAGAAAGCTGATTTCGTTTTCGCGGGCGTTTTCAAAACCGGCGACGCGAAGAATTTCCGCGCTGCGGTCGCCGATCAATTGAGCTTGCAAAAATTCGGCTATTTTCGCTAATTTCATTCGTTAATTATTGTTTTTTTCGGCTTCGTTGACAATCGTCTGGAGAAAAAATTCGATGCCTTCGATCTCGAAACCGTGTTCGCGCTCGATGCGTTTGAGAATCGGCGCGCTCTCGGAATCGAGAAAATCGAGATCGGCAAGATCGAGCGTGATATTCCTGCCGCGCTGTTCGCGCAGATCGAGCGCGATTTTTTCGAGCAAAATCGCGTCAGCCTGCATCAGCGAACCTTCGATGCGCAAAATTATTTTCCCGCGTTCCGTGTCTTCGAGTTCGGTTATTTTTGTCGGCATTAACTTAAATGTATAAAAGTTTTGATTGGCAAATGTCAATACGCAATGCCTTGAAAAAGGTTGCGAAATTGTCAGTAGCGTCGGCTTTGTGAAGATGTCAGTAGCGTTTGCGTAAGCAAATGCGTCCCGAGTTGATAAACAAGTGACGCCTCGGCTCACTTCGGCGCTACTGACTTTTATTTATTCTTCCGATTCGCCGGTTTCAGCTTTTCCGCCGCCGCGACGATTTTTGCCTTTGCCCTTGAAGCCGTCTTTGAACTGCTCCTTCATTTTCGCCGCTTCGGCGCGCTGTTCGGGCGTTAAGACCGCAAAAATCTGAGCTTTCGTTTTTTCCTTTTCGATGAACAGCTGTCTCGACGTTTCCGCCTGGGCATTGGCGATCTGGTTGACCTGTTCTTCATTAAACGTGCCGTCCGTGCCGAGATTTTCGGCTTGCTGACGGCTTTCACGCATCGTTTCCATTAAGGGTTTGACGCGAGTTTTCGAGTCTTCCAAAATCGTTTTGACCTGCGTTTTTTGCTCGTCGGACAAGTTTAATTTTTCCGCGATGCGTTCAAAACCGCGCCCGCCGAATCCGCGTCCGCCGAATCCGCCGCTTTTGCCTTTCTGGGCAAAAATAAAGACCGCGCCGCCACCGACGACCGCCATCACTAAAAATGCGATTAATGTTTTTTTCATATTTTCTCCTAAAATTATTTCAAATAAATTACGCGCTGATTTTTCGCGTTCAGTGTAGTCAAACGAATAAATTAGCGCTTTGAACGTAAATAAAGCGCGGATTTGTGCAAAGAAATGTAAAAGTTTAGGCATCGAAAAGTTTTTTGGCGTAAAATATTTTCAGTTATGAGTAAGATACTGATAATTGATGACGATGAAGAGCTTTGCGAACTCGTGAGCGAATATTTAAGCGTCGAAGGTTTTACGACCGAAGCCGTTCACGACGGCGAAACCGGTTTGCAGCGAGCGCTTTCGAACGAATACGAAATGGCGATTCTCGACGTGATGCTGCCGCGAAAGAACGGTTTCGACGTGCTCCGCGATTTGCGGAAATCTTCGAAGCTGCCCGTTTTGATGCTGACCGCGAAAGGCGACGATATGGAACGCATCGTCGGGCTTGAGATCGGCGCGGACGATTATCTGCCGAAGCCGTTTAACCCGCGCGAGCTGGTTGCGCGTCTGCGCGCCGTTCTGCGCCGCGTGCAGGACACGGATGAGAAAAAGGCTGCCGCCGCCGAAGCGCTCACGGTTGACGACATCGAAGTTTCGCTTACCGGACGGACGGCGAAAATTGACGGAACGGAATTAAACCTGACGGCGGTCGAATTCGATCTGCTCGTCGCGCTGCTCGAACAGGCGGGTAAAATCGTCAAAAAAGAAGATTTGAGCCAGAGAGTTTTAGACCGTCGCCTTTCGCCGTTTGACCGGAGTTTGGACATGCACGTCAGCAACTTACGCAAAAAACTCGGCGCGCGCAGTGGCGACGAAAGCGAACGCATCAAGACGATTCGCTCGGTCGGATATATTTACACAGTTATTTGATTTGGGATTTGGGATTTCAGATTTCGGATTTGCTGTCGCGTAAGCAACAGGAGTATTTCCAAAAAAGTCGGTAAAAGACAATTCGTAAAAAATAGAATCTACTTAAACCGGAAAAGAAATCCGAAATCCGAAATCCGAAATCCGAAATTGAAATGAGTTTATTTCTAAAAATTTTCCTCTGGTTCTGGCTCGCGATTGCGCTCTTAATCGGCGTCTTCAGTATTGTTAGCTGGACGACGCAGAACGAACCGCTGGTGCGCCAGCGGCGGATTTTGTTTACGGAAAGTTTTAATTTTCAGGTTCAGACCGCCGCGCAGATTTTTCAGAACGAGGGCAAAACCGGTTTGGACGAATATCTCGCGCGGATCAAAAATTCAGAGCGTGTCTCGTCGGTCGGGTTTTACGACAAAAACGGTCAACTGATTTCGGGCGAAGAAATTCCGCAAAACGGTTTCAAGTTGTTCGAAACCGCGCTTCAGAGCGACGCGGTCGAATTCGACCGTTTGCCCGACGAAACGTTTGCGGCAAAGAAAATTCATCTGCTCGATTCGTCGGATTATGTGATGATTATCCAGTTCAAACGCTTTCAGCCGGTAACGACGCCGGAAGCGAGCACCTGGATTTGGCGAATCTTAGCGGTGATCTTCACCGGCGGACTGGTTTGTTACGGTTTGGCGCGGTATCTGACTTCGCCGATCGTTAAATTACAGCGCGCGACGAAAAGACTGGCGAAAGGCGACCTGCAAACGAGGCTCGGCAAAAAAGACAGTCGCGGCGGCGACGAGCTGGCGCAATTGGCGCGCGATTTCGACGAAATGGCGGAACGCATCGAATCGCTCGTGACGTCGGAAAAACGTCTGACGCAGGATATTTCGCACGAACTTCGCTCGCCGCTCGCGCGAATGAACGTCGCCCTCGAAATCGCCAAGCAGAAATCGAATGAAGCGACGAAACCGGTTTTGGCGCGCATCGAGAAGGAATCGAATCGTTTGAACGAGATGATTTCGCGGCTTTTGATTTTGTCGAAACTGGAAAGCGGCGCGCAGGAACTCGAAATGCAGCGGATCAATCTGAAAAGATTGGTCGAAGAAACCGTCGCCGACGCCGATTATGAAGCGCAGGCGAAGAACAAAGCCGTCAAGATCACGGCAATCGAAGACAGCCGTTTTCTAGGCAGTGAAAATCTCTTGCGGAGCGCGGTCGAGAATGTTCTCAGAAACGCCGTGCGCTACACGGACGAGCAGACGGCGGTTGAAGTTTCGCTCACGAATCAGAACGGCGATACCGTTATTGACATTAAAGATCACGGCGGCGGCGTGCCGGAGGGCGAGCTCGAAAATCTGTTTCGCCCGTTTTACCGCGTCGGCGAAGCGCGAGAGCGAAAATCAGGCGGCGTCGGTCTCGGCTTGGCAATCGCCCAGCGCGCCGTGTTCGCGCACAAAGGCTCGATCAGGGCGACGAATACCGGAAACGGTTTGCTCGTCGAAATTAAACTACCCTTGAACGGCGGGCGGTAGCAAAAGATTGAATTCCTAAAATCAGGAACATCAGGCAAATCAAAGCCATCGCCGCCTGTGCGACGACGCCCGGCGAAAGCGTAATCGCGCCTGTATTCGACAACAGGCGATACGTCGGAATCACAAAACCGATCAGCGCGACCAGAAGCGCGGCGTGCATCAAGTGTTTACGCGCCGATTCGCTCGATTTGGCAAACGCGCCGAGCAGCGCGATGACAATTCCGAAAGCCGCCGGAATCAAAGCCGTAAAACTCGCTTTATCGCCGAGCATTCCCCAGACATAACCCGCAATTCCAATCATAATTAAAGATAATCCGCAGCCGATCGCCGTTGTTGGCATAATTTTTTTAACCTCGCAAAATAAAGTCTTTTTTACAAATTAACAAATTTCGACATGAAAAACGAAACGACAAAAATTAAAAAAGCCGATTCTAAAAATAAATTAAGTTAATTTAGAACTTTATTGAAATATTTTGTCTGCTTATCTTTTCAATGCGCGGCAGCGCATTAGAACCCGTTTGCTTATAGTCAATTAACGGAGTATTCTGAAAAGGTAAAGAAAATAGCTTACTCTTTTCATCAGTTTCTCTGGAATTAGCCGGACCACCTGAATCAAACAGCTAATTGGCACAGAGGAAAATAATGAACAATCTGAATATCACCGAACGCCGGAACGGTAATGTCACCGTTTTGGACTTGCAGGGCAACATCCGTCTCGGCGAAGGCAATATCGAGCTTCACAATATTCTGCGGTTTCTTGCCGAAAAGGGCGAAAGACGCGTTTTGCTCAATCTGGCGAATGTTACATATATCGATTCGAGCGGTTTGGGCGAGCTGGTCGCGGGATTTACGACACTGCAAAAAAACGGCGGCGAACTGAAATTACTGCGATTGACCGAGCGCGTCCACGAATTGATGTTTATCACCAAGCTGATGACGGTTTTTGATGTTTTCGATAACGAAGAGGACGCCGTAAAAAGTTTCGGCGCAGCCTCGGAAACTGTTCCCGCCGATGTAACGACCGGAAAACTCGATCAGGGATTGATCGGTTAATCGCGAGGCGGCATTATGTTAATAGTCCAATTGCTGGTCAACGAAAATCTTCTCAACGCCGAAATTGCGCTGAATCGCGCGGAAAGCACAAATCTCGTCGAACTTTGCCGGAATTATCTGCAAAAGCTCACCGAATACCGCGACGAACTTTACAAACTGCGCAGCTCGCCGGAAATCAGGCTCGAAAAACAAGCGTCGCCGCTCGCGCGCGAATTGACGGAACAGGTCAGAAAAGCGATCCGTTCGGCGCTTGAGATCACGACGCGTGAACGAAATCAGACCGAGCATCTGCTCGAATCATTGACGGCGATCAGCGGTTACGAAGCGGCGGATACTTTTAACCAGCTGAAATATAAGGGTTTTGTGAATTGGGAAATGCGTCCGAGCGGCGTTCAGGCGAAGGGCGACAATGATGGACTGATGACGATTCACGAAGCGGTCGAACTTGCGAGCGTTCTTCGATGCGAAGAATATGTGACGCACAAAACCGTCTTTCGAAAACACAGTGAAAACGTCGCTCCGGTTTCCGAAAAATTATTTACACAGAATAACGAAAATGTCTGAAGAAACAACAATTTACCCACCGTCAAAATGCGCGTGGTGCGGCGGAACGGGCGAGTGGAATGTCGCCCCGGGAATCTGCGCCTCGTGCATTGTGTGCGGCGGAAAGGGAAGCGTCAAGGTTTCTCAGCCGCCGGTATCATGCCGCCAATGCGAAGGAAAAGGTAGAATTTACACAGTTACTCCGTGTATGAACTGCGCCGGCACCGGCTGGGAAAGCTATCTCACCAAACAAAAAGCGACGAAAGCCGCCGGATAATCGAATTCTCCTTATTTTATCGCGTCAATTTCTTTCGAGAGCTTTTCAGCGAGCGATTTATTGAGCGGTTCGAGTTTTTGAAGCTGTTGGCGCGCGCCGATTTTATTGTTCAAACCGATATAAGTTAAACCCAAACCATAATAAGCATTCGCGTTGTTCGGCTCGAAACCGATAACCTTTTGAAATTGCACGATCGCGGTATCGTATTGTTTGAGCGCGCGCTGATTTTCGCCGAGCGCCATCAGCTTTTCGACCGATTTGCCGTCAATCTTCACGGCTTGCAGAAAATACGGCAGAGAAGCGTCGTATTTTTTTTGATTGTAATAAATATTTCCGAGATAAAAATTCGCGTCCGCATTTGTCGGCTCCGTTTGCAGAACTTCCTTGAAACCGGCTTCGGCTTTACCGAAGTTTTTCGCGTTGTAATCGCTGACCGCCTGCTGGAAATTCCCGCCGCTTTTCGCGGGCGAATTCTGCGCTGTCGGCGACGCGGATTTATCGGTCGAAGGCGTCGAAGTCGCGGAAGTCGTGGTCGTCGTCGAAGTTCGCGAGCTGTTCGCGGTCGGCGCTTTATAGCAGCCCGATGCGATGAACAAAACCGTAAATGACAGCAACAACGCAAAATATTTTATTTTATTCATTCGTGCATTATGCTTTAAAACGGTTTCAAGTTCCAAGTTTCAGGTTGTTGAATTTTTAACCTGAAACCTGAAACTTGAAACTTGAAACTTGAAACACGGAATTACTTTTTAGAAATCGGCAGAATTATCGCCGATGCGGTTTTGCCGCCGAAATAGACGCGCTGCGTGGCGCGCTGAAAATCGGCGTTCGTCGCTAATTTGTAATTATCCGTATATTTCTGCGGGTTTCGCGCGACGAGCGGAAACCATGTGCTTTGAATCTGCACCATGATGCGGTGTCCTTTTTTGAACGTATGCGCGATCCCCGGCATCGTGAATTGCAGTCGGGTCGCCGTGTTCGGTTTTAACGGTTCGGGTTTTTCGAACGAGTTGCGAAACCGTGCGGGCATCGGTTCGCCGCGCAGAAGCATTTGATAACCGCCGGGTTGAAAGACCGACCACGCCGAATTTTCGGGCGGTTTGATGCCTTCCGGAAACCGGTAATCATCCGGAAAAACGTCGATCAATTTCACGATAAAGTCCGAATCCGTCCCGCTCGACGAGATGAACAGCGAGGGTTTGATGTCGCCCGCGACCGCAATGTCTTCGGTCAGAGGTTCGGTTTGATAAACCAGAACATCGGGACGCCCCGAAACAAAACGCTGGTCTTCGGTCATAAAATCGCGCGGGTAATTCGCCGTGATTTTTTGCGTGTACGGAACGGGTTTCATCGGGTCGGAAACGTATTCGTTGAACTGATTTACGTTTTCGGTCGAAGAAATCGCGGGCATCTGGAACGAAAGTCCGCCGTTCGGCGCAAGATAAAGCGCCGTATTGGTGCCGTTCGTCGGTTCGTATTCGGCAAATTCGCGCCACTGATGCGCGCCCGTGTCGAAAAGATTTACTTCCTTGATCTTCGAGATGTCGCCCTTGTCCTTCAGAAAATGATTGAAAAAGGGGATTTCGATGTTTTCGCGGTAATGTTTGCCGGTTTTTTCGGTAAAATAAGCCGTTCCGAGCCAGTCGCCGTCCGCTCTCGACCAGCCGCCGTGATCCCACGGACCGACGACCAGAACGTTGAACGGAATTTTCGGATTCTGCCGTTCGATGTGTTGGTAGGTTTGCAGAGCGCCGTATAAGTCCTCGTTGTCGTACCAGCCGCCGACGGTCATCGTCGCGCATTTGACGTTTCGAAGCTTCGGCAGGATATTGCGTTCCTTCCACCACGCGTCGTAGTTCGGGCGCGTCATCATCGCGTCCCAAAACTTGATGCGCGAGCCGACCGCCGTTTCGTAATAATCGGCGACTTCCTTCAAACCGCCGAGCCCGAGATAAAAATTATAGCCGTCGGGCGTATTTCTTCCCGCCCATTTTTTCAGGTAATCGGGCGTCGTGGTCGGCGTCGGGCGAAATTGCCCGAAACCGCTGAAAAAATTGAAGTTCTGCGCCAGAAACAAAGCGCCGTTGTGGTGCATGTCGTCGCCCTTGAACCAGTCGCCGATCGGCGCTTGCGGCGAACACGCTTTTAATGCCGGGTGCGAATCGATCGAACCGGCTGACGTGTAAAAGCCCGGATACGAAATGCCGTATGTGCCGACGCGACCGTTGTTGTTTTCGACGTTTTTTACGAGCCATTCGATCGTGTCGTAAGTGTCGGTAGATTCGTCAATCTGCTGCGGCGTGCGGTTTTCGATGTCCGGTCGCACGTCTTCGAAAGTGCCTTCCGAATTCCAGCGACCGCGCACGTCCTGATAAACGAAAATATAGCCTTCGCGCGCAAACAAATAATTCGGTCCGAGCGCCGGTTTGAACTTATCCGCGCCGTAAGGACTGACGGTATACGGCGTGCGATTAAGCAAAATCGGATACTTTTGCGATTTATCCTTCGGCTCGTAGATCGCCGTAAAAAGCTTGACGCCGTCACGCACGGGAATCGAAACCTCGCGCTTGGTGTAATTTCCCTGAATATATTTAGCAAGCTCGATCTGCTCGGGCGTCTGCGCCCGCAAAGCAATAAACGAGCAAAAAACAAGCAAAAATGCCGCAATGAATCTGGTTTTCATATTTCCCCTTTGGTTGTAAAAGACTAAAAAGCCGGTCGGTTGTTTATACGCTAATTTTCGCGCAAAAGTTGGGCGAAAACAAGTTTAATTTACGCCGATATAAAAGACATAATAATAATCGGAATCACCGCTTTTAAGTCTAACTTCATATTCGAAATTAAATGTTTTAGTTTCGTCGAAATAGACCGTCTTAAAATTTCTATAAAAATCTTGGGTCGGGCGCTGAAATCGGATTTGAATTTTGTATGTTCCGGCAGGAAGGTTTTCGAATGAATAATCGTCTGAAATTAGACTTAGATTTACTGTCCTGGTCAAAGTTGCTGTGAACAATCCATTTTTCGCCGATTTTCAAAACCTGCGGCTCCTCTGAGCAGGAATCTTTCGGACCGAGCCGTTCATAGGTGACGACTTGCTGAATCTCTTTATCAACGCCCTTGATCGCTTTTTCGACCTTGAGATTCATCTTGTGAACCCGAAACCAGTCGCCGTCCTTGTCCTTTTCCCTGACGCTAGATTTGGAGATTACTTTGCCAACATAGATCGTTCGATATTTAGAAATAAAAAAGCTCAAGGGCGGTTCGGGATAACCGATAAAACTGCACGGCAAAGCGTTTGTAAAAGGAAACAGAATAACGATAATGAGCAGAAAAATCTTCATAGTTTCTCCAAAAATGAAAATAGGCGAGAAAAAATTACCTGCCTATTTTCGGGTAAAAGTTGGGTGAAAACAAATAAATTTTCGGATTTTATTGAAAAACAAGGCAGGTTTTGAGCCTGCCTTGTTTCTGTGAAATTTTACTCAGGTTTAATAAACTATCGCCGCGCGTCTATTTCGACGACGAGCGTAACTTGTCCGCGAACGTTGATCGAGCCTGACTGAATCTGCGTTCTGTATGCCGAGGCTGTTGTCGTATTCGTCGACATTGCCGCGTTTGAATAAGAAATCGGAGTCGGTGCGGAGCCGCCTTCGACGGTTTCGACGACACGGACGATCTTTCCGCCTAAACTCGTGGCGATCGCCTCGGCTTTTGCCATTGCCTGTTTGGTCGCCGTCCCGAGCGCGTCGCCGCGTTTGCTGCTGTCGTCGCGCAGGTTAAACGAAATTCCCTCGACGCTGTTGGCGCCCGCTTTGGTCGCGGCATCGATAATCGCTCCGACCTGATCAAGTTTGTCGGTCGTTACCGTGACTGTATTTCGCGCTTCGTAGCCGACGATTTTCGACAATCCGCTGGTTGAGTAATCCTGCTCGGGCGAGAGGCTGTAATTACTCGTCTTAACTTCCTGTTTCGCGCCGTTTGCTGTAGTTTCCAGCGCTTTCAGCACGGCTTCGATTTTCCGTGCGTTTTCCTGCTGCGCGCCGACAGCAGTTGCGTTTTTCGTGACGACCGAGAAAGATACGATCGCCGTGTCGGGGGGCACATCGGTTTGCGATTCTCCGACGACCGTGACACGCGTAAAATTATTCGAAACCGGGCGATAATGATAAAGCGCGGCGGCAAATAAGACAAGACCGATTGAAATTGAAACAATTTTCCAAATATTCGTTTTCATAACAGAAAAATCCCTCCTCAAAGATTTGATTTAAAGAACGTTTCGGTTATTTCGAACTTGCAGGTTTTTTTATAGCTTTAACAAAAAAATCAGCTTGCTTTTATTGAAGCGGCGACGGCTTCGGCGCGGGTTTCTGTCTCTATCGAAAAATTTAATAAATCGTGAATGTGTACTGCACCGGCAGCCAATATTCAACGGGCTTGCCTTCGTGGCTGCCGGGTTCGATCTTTATTTTTTTTACGGCTCGAATCGCCTCTTCGGTCAAGCCGTAGGGAAGTCCGCTGATGAGTTTCGCTCTTTTGATGGTTCCGTCGGCTCCGACTAATATCCGAAAACGGACGACGCCGGATATTTTCATCATTCGCGCTTCGTCGGTGTATCGCGCGCGCGACTCGGGCGTGAATATTCGTTTCGGCAAAACATCTATCGGACCGATTCTTTCGGGAATCTGCGCCTTGTCAATTTCGATTCCGGTTCCGCCCGCTTTTTCGAGCAGCGTTGCGGTGTCGCGGAAGCCTTTCGCTTTCGCATACGAGAGCGCGGTTGCGCCATTTTGGTTTTTAGCGTTAACGTCCGCGCCTTTTGAAAGCAGAAGTTTGACGAATTCGGTTTTGCCTTCGTTCGCCGCGATCATCAAGGGCGTGATGCCGCGCGAATCGCTGACGTTGGCGTTTGCCGACGCGTCTAAAAGCGCTTTCAGCACCGAGCCGTCGGGTTTGGTTGACGAATTAAACCAGATGTTCAATGCTGCCGCATACATCAAAGCCGTCCAGCCGTACTGGTTTTTCAGTTCGGTGTCCGCGCCCTTTTTGAGTAGTTTTTTGATCTCGGCGGCAGTGCCGTCCTGCGCCGCCGTCATCAGCGCAGTTAGTCCCGTTTCGTCCTTCGCATTGATGTCCGTCGTTTGCGAAAAAAAATTGATTGATTGGCTGAGAACTAATAAGCCGCAAAAGAGCGAAGTTAAAATAAACTTTTTTGGGTTGAAATGCATAACGAAATAAGTATATAAAGCTCGCCAAAGAGTTGCCTTTGGCAGTTTATTTTTACGGCTTTTGTGCAAAGCGCTGCCGAGTTGACAGAGTTTTCTATTGAAACGAGACTGCTGCTGCCGGCTATTTTCGTAAATCGTCGATCATCAGCGCGATTTCGTTTCTCAGATGAGTGATGACGACTTCGTATTTTTGCTCGTCGCTCATTTCCGGCGTAGTAATTTCTTTCGCGTAAAAAGGCTTGCCGAAGCGGATTTTGACTTTTGCGGGACGAATTTTCAGAGTGCCTCGCGCCCAAACCTTGTGCAGACCGTCGAGCGCGACGGGCAGGATCGGCAAATCTAATTCGGTCGCTAAGATCGCCGCGCCTTTTTTGAATTCGTGAAGATCGCCGTCGAAACCGCGCTCGCCTTCGGGATAAATGTTAAGAATTCTGCCGCGTTTTAAGCCGATCGCTCCGGCTTTCATCGCCTTCATCAATTGCGCGTCCGGATCGACCGGCACTGTTTGGAGCATTCCCGCGACCCATTGCATAAAACGATTTCCGAAAAAATAGCTCGCGCCGACGTGAAACGTGTTTCTGAATTTATCAAAGTCGTAGGTCGAGCAAAGCACGAACGGGTCGAGAAAACTCTGGTGATTCGGGCAGATGAGAAACGGTTTTTCGAGGCTCCGGAGATTTTCGATGTTTTCTACTTCGAGCCGCATAAAACCTTTGAAGAACAGATTAAAAACCTTATAAACCGCAAAGACGAAACCGATGAATATCGGGCGATTTTTTAAAGCCGATTGAACTTCGGGAAAATCGTCGTCGGCTTGATGAACGATTTTCGACCAATTCAAGTTAGTGGAAATGGCTTGATTTTCGTCAATCACTCCGACGTGATTTTCGATCAGCGCAATTATGTCGCGAACGGTCAGCGCCTGCGTGGCTTCGTCGGTTTCAAACTCGCTCGAAAAAGCATTTTCGAGCGCGGCAAAAGTTTCGGCGCGTGCCAGCGAATCCAAGCCCAAATCAATTTCGAGATTCATTTGCGGGTGAATAATCTCTGTTTCCTTCGCGTTTCTTTTGATCACTTCGACCACCGTTCGTCCGATGTTCGTGGCGATTAAAGCATTTTCTTCGGCGGTAAAATTCCAGACCTTTTCAGGCGGTTTTTCGCCCGCCGCGATTTTGCCCGCCTTGATTTCTTTGAGCAGTTCAAAGCGCTTGATCTTGCGCGTCGCGGTTCGCGGCAGCGGTTCGGAGCGAACGATATATTCGCGAACACGCTGGTATTCCGGCAGTTCGCGCCCGAGATTGTCGAGGTAGAATTTAATGTAGGTCTGCGAATTGGCGATTTTTTCCTGTTTGAGATATTCGAAATCCGGCACGACGACCGCGACCAGCTTTTCCGCGCCGGCTTTGCCGACCGTTTTATCTTCGACGCCCAAAATAGCCAGTTCTTCGACATACGGCGATTTCAGATAATGAACTTCCAAATCTTCCGGGTGCACGTTTTTGCCGTTCGGCAGAACGATCACGTCCTTGCCGCGCCCGACGATGAAAAGATGCCCGTCAGCATCGAATTTGCCGAGATCGCCCGAGCGAAACCAGCCGTCTTCGGTAAAAACCTCGGCGGTCGCCTGCGGATTTTTATAATAACCTTTGAAAACCATTGCGCCGCGAATAAGGACTTCGCCGACGCCTTCATTGTCGGGTTTGTCGATTTTTACTTCGGCGTTGAAAAAAGGTTTGCCGACCGAGCCGACGCGGTTGTCTTTTTCGTAGGTCGCCGTCGCCGCGCCGGAGGTTTCCGACAATCCGTAACCCTGAATAATTGTAAATCCGAGCTTGTAAAAATCCGCCGCGACCGTTTCGTCGAACCGCGAACCGGCGGTTACCGCGAAACGCAGATTGCCGCCGAACGATTCCTGCACTTTGCCGAAAAATTTATTTCCGAGATTGATATTAAACGAATCGCGCAAAAACGCGTTGGTCGCGAGCATCGCGTTAAAAAGCGTCTGGACGGGTTTTGGCTTTTCGGCAACGGCATCGAAAATCTTTTTGTGAAACAGATACCACAAACGCGGCACGGTCGTTAAAAGCGTCGGCTTAAACGTCCGCATCGCCTTGCCCAGTTCGTCGGGCGTCATCTCTTTCAAATACCCGACTTCCGCGCCGTAAGTCGTCGCAACCCATAAATTTACGATCTGCAAATAAACGTGAAAAAGCGGCAACAGACTTAAAATTCGCTCTTTTTCGGTGAGCAGTAAAACTTTATAAATACCGTCGAGTTCGCCCGTGATATTGCCGTGCGATAGAGGAACGCCTTTCGGCGTACCGGTCGTGCCGGAAGTGTAGATCAAAAGCGCCGTATCGTCGCCTTTCGCGGGCGGAACTTCATTCGCGAAGCTTTCCGGGAAATCGGTTTCCGCCCAATCTTCAAAACGTTGAAAGCCGTTGTTCGATTTCGGAGTTCCGGTTTCGGATTTCGGATTTTTCTCGTTGCTTTCGTCTTCGATTCGCCAGACGACCACCGGAATATGCCGACCGAGTTTTTCCTCGATCTGCGCGAATTTTTCGGTCAGGTCGGGCGATAGAAAAGCGAGTTTTGCTTCCGAATTTTCGAGGAAATTCGTGATGGTTTCGATTTCGCCGTGCGGGTCCATCGGAACGCAGACCGCGCCGTGGTAAAGCGTCGCGAGGTAAGCAATCGCCCAGCACGGGTGATTTTCGCCGATCAGGGCGATGCGGTCGCCGAATTCGATTTTTTCTTCCCGGATGCGATAAGCAACGGCGCGAATCTGCCGCAAAAGCGCTTTGTAATCGTAAACTTCCGAATCATCGCCGACGATCCGCATCGCCGTGCGCGCCGCGTGTTTCTCGCAGGAATTAATTACTCGCTCGCAAAATGAATTATTCATAATTTTGGCAATAATATACCTGGCTCACCAGAAATAGCTGGTTAAAATCTATTTCTGTTCGTTGTCCGCTTTGAAATGTGGATTTTCGATAATACCGAAAACATTTCCGAACGGGTCTGTAACGGTCGCAACGCGAATACCGCCGCCCACATCGGTCACATCGCTATGTTTCTTCGCGCCGAGTTCAATCATCCGTTCGTATGCGATGGCAGCATCTTCTACGCCCCAATAAGCGACCGCATTGTTGCCTTTCGACACGCCCGTCATATCCGGGTCCAGCCCTAATTCGTAGCCGCCGACATTAAAGCCGACATAAAACGGTTGGTCGAAATAAGGCTTAACTCCTAACGCCTCCGAATACCACGCTTTGGCTTTCTCAAGATCATCTACATGGTAAATAACGGTTCTTAATCCTTGAAACATTGCTTTCTCCTCAATTAGCGCAAGTCTGTCTGGTTGCTGAAATTTTGCAAACACCTAAAAATTAACAAGAAATCATACAGGTGTGTCAAATATGTTAATGCCATAATTTTCTGAGCCGCGGATAAACGCGGATTTCGCGGATTAAATCAATTA
>JANOBZ010000131.1:0-65479 GCA_031411895.1 Acidobacteriota bacterium
TGCGAAATATCGAGAAAAAGTGGACAATGCCGATTCAGAATTGGAGTTTGGCGATGAACCAAATGGCGATTATTTTTGAAGGACGGATGCTGATTCCGGGACTGTCAGAAAATCAACTTACACAAAATTCCTGACAGCCCCATTTCATCTGGCGGCGGTGGGGCACGAAGTCTTCATTGTAAGCGGTTTGATCGGTCAAAACGTAATGGATGCAATGAAGAAACACCTGTTCGTGCTGCTCGCCTGTTTGTTTGTCGTGATGATTGGCTTCGGTATTACACTCCCGGTGTTGCCGTTTTACGTTGAGCGGCTCGCGCTCGAAGCGGGCGCCTCGCAACAGTCAATCGTGCTGCATGTAACGCTTTTGACCGGCGTGTATTCGCTGATGCAGCTCGTTTTCGCACCACTTTGGGGACGCTGGTCGGATCGAATCGGAAGGAAACTGCCGATTCTAATCGGAATCGCGGGCTACATCATCGCGCAAGTGATGTTTGGTCTTTCCACGTCGCTGTGGTTGCTTTACGCGGCGCGGATTGTCGGCGGAATTTTGTCTTCAGCGACATTACCGGCATCGGCGGCTTACGTCGTAGATATGACGACGAAGAATGAGCGAAGTCGCGGAATGGCGTGGCTCGGCACGGCGGCGAGTCTCGGCGTAGTCGTCGGACCGGCACTCGGGGGTTTGCTGTCGCGGCGGGACTGGCATTTTAATTTCAGCGCCGCCGGACATTTCAAAATTGACAGTTTCTCGACTCCGTTTTTCGCGGCGGCGTTCTTAGGACTATTAACGCTGTTTGCGGCAAAGCGCTGGCTGCCGGAATCTATACCGCAAATTTCGGAGCAGGATGCGAACCCTGAAAAAGATACGAGCGTAAAAACGAAGACAGACTGGCGAACGCTTGTTAAAACTCTGTCGCCGCTGCTCGCTTTGACACTTGCCGGACAATTCGCGCTGACGATGTTCGAGGGAACATTCGCGCTTTTCGCTCAGGCAAAGTTTAATTACGGTCCTGTTGAAGTTGGTTATGTCTTCGTCGTGTGCGGACTGGTGATGACGATTTTTCAAGCAGGCGCGGTTGGATTTCTCGCCGGAAAAATCAGCGAGATGATTCAAATCGGCGTAGGGTTCGCCTTAATGGGATCAGGCATCGCGCTGCTGGCAAGGGCGCAAACGAAATTCTTTGTTTTTGCCTTTGTCGCACTGCTCGCCCTAGGTATGGCATTCATCGCGCCGAATCTTGCAGCACTCGTTTCAAAGCGCGGCGGAGACGAACAGGCGGGAGCGTCGCTCGGCATTCAGAATGCCGCAAGTAGTCTCGGGCAATCGGTCGGACCGCTGTTAGGTGGATTACTTTTCATCTGGCAGATAAACGCGCCCTATCTAGTTAGCGGAGCAGTATTACTCGTGCTTGCTTTGATTATCGGGTGGAAAGTAATGAATAGACGGCGCGAGACGGGAATTGCCTGATGAAAAAGAAAAGAAGATGAGTTACTGCAAGGGTGAAATAAAATTAGTCGATGCGTCTTTGTCCTGCAATCTAAATCCTGCCGCCCAAGAAGCGACAGATAATGAGGAACAACTGTTATGAAGATCAGCCCGTTCGCCGGTAAACCAGCCGAATCCTCAATGCTCGTCAACGTGCCGCGACTCGTTACGGCATATTATACGGAAAGCGCTGATGCCTCCGTTGCCGAACAGCGTGTCGCTTTCGGCACTTCGGGGCATCGCGGATCATCACTAAATCACAGTTTCAATGAATCGCACATCCTGGCGATCACGCAAGCCATCTGCGATTACCGCAAGGCGCAGAAGATTACGGGTCCGCTCTTTCTCGGTTTGGACACGCACGCGCTCTCCGAACCGGCGCGAGTGTCCGCGCTCGAAGTGCTGGCGGCAAACAATGTCGAAGTGATGATCGACGACCGCGACGGCTACACACCGACACCCGTCATCTCGCACGCGATTCTTAATTACAATCGCAATCGCACGACCGCGCTTGCCGACGGCATCGTCATCACGCCGTCGCACAATCCCCCTGAAGACGGCGGTTTTAAGTATAATCCGCCTTCGGGCGGTCCCGCCGACACGAGCGTTACAAAGTGGATTGAGCGTAAGGCGAACACGCTGATCGCCGACAAACTTCGCGCCGTCCGGCGTGTATCTTACGAACGTGCGCTCCAAGCGGCGACGACTCTCCGTTACGACTATCTCAACAATTACATTGATGACCTCGATTCCGTCATTGATATGGACGTGCTGCGCGGGGCGCGGCTCAAAATCGGAGTTGACCCTTTGGGCGGCGCGGGTATTGCTTACTGGCAACCGATTGCCGACCTCTACAATCTTAATTTGACAATCGTCAACGACATCATTGACCCGACATTCCGTTTTATGACGGTTGATTGGGACGGAAAAATCAGGATGGATTGCTCGTCGCCCTACGCGATGGCGGGTTTAATCAAACTAAAAGATAGCTTCGACTTAGCTTTTGCCAACGACACAGATTTTGACCGGCACGGCATCGTTACACGCAGTGCCGGATTATTGAATCCAAATCATTATTTAGCAGTCGCCATTTCTTATCTTTTCAACCATCGTCCCGATTGGACGGAACAAATCGGAATCGGCAAAACGCTTGTCAGCAGCGGAATGATTGACCGCGTAGCGGCGAGGCTCAACCGGCGGCTTCTCGAAGTGCCGGTCGGTTTTAAATGGTTTGTGGACGGCTTGCTTGACGGCTCGCTCGGATTCGGCGGCGAAGAAAGTGCCGGTGCATCATTTTTGCGGCGCGACGGGATGGTGTGGACGACGGACAAAGACGGCATCATTATGAATCTGCTCGCGGCGGAGATGACGGCTAAAACCGGACGCGATCCGGGCGAACTCTACCGCGAATTGACGCACGAGTTCGGCGATCCGGTTTATGAACGGATTGACGCGCCCGCCACAATCGCGCAGAAAGCGGTGATGCAAAAACTCTCGCCGGATCAAATAAAAAGTTCCGAACTGGCAGGCGAGAAAATTACCGCAAAACTCACTTCCGCACCGGGCAACGGAGCGGCGATTGGCGGATTGAAAGTAACGACCGAAAACGGCTGGTTCGCGGGGCGCCCGTCGGGAACTGAAAATGTCTACAAGATTTACGCCGAAAGTTTCCGCGATGCCGCTCATCTGAAGAGAATTCAAAACGAGGCGCAGCTTCTCGTCTCTGAAATTCTGATCTCGCAGCAAACGCAAGAAGCCGGAAGTGCCGGAGGGGATTAATTGTTGATTATTACTCGCGCCCTTGCGGGAATGGTTGAGGCAAAGTGAGGATTGGTAAAAAAAACTATGAATGAAATTAAAAACGAACAATTGTTGAGCGCGGATGATGTTTGGAATATCAATGCCTACTGGCGGGCGGCAAATTATCTTTCCGTCGGGCAGATTTATTTGCTCGATAACGCACTGCTTCGTGAGCCTTTGAATTTAAAACACGTCAAGCCGCGCCTGCTCGGACACTGGGGAACAACGCCCGGACTCAATTTCATCTATGTTCATCTGAATCGTGTAATTAAACGAGACGATTTGAATGTAATTTATATTGCCGGACCCGGACACGGCGGACCTGGAATCGTTGCTAATGTCTATCTCGAAGGAACTTACAGCGAAATTTATCCGAATATTTCGCAGGACGCTAACGGCATTCAAAAATTATTCAAGCAGTTTTCGTTTCCCGGCGGAATTCCGAGCCACGTCGCGCCGGAAACGCCCGGCTCGATTCACGAAGGCGGCGAACTCGGTTATTCGCTGGCGCACGCTTACGGCGCGGTTTTTGATAATCCCGATTTAATTGCCGCGTGTGTCATCGGCGACGGCGAAGCCGAAACCGGCGCTCTCGCAGCAAGCTGGCACTCGAACAAATTTCTTAACCCGGCGCGTGACGGAATGGTATTGCCGATTCTGCATTTGAACGGTTATAAAATCGCCAGTCCGACTGTTTTGGCCCGTCTGAGCCGTGAAGAATTGACGAATTTAATAAGCGGTTACGGTCATAAACCCTATTTTGTCGAAGGCGACGATCCCGAATTGATGCACCAATTGATGGCGGAAACACTTGATACTGTACTCGCTGAAGTCAAAAATATTCATAACGAAGCAAGGGAGAAAGGATTTACGACGCGCCCGATTTATCCGATGATTGTGCTTCGTTCGCCGAAAGGCTGGACGGGACCGAAGTTTGTTGATAATTTGCCGACTGAAAATTCGTTTCGCTCGCATCAAGTCCCGCTTGCTGAACTCGCCACTAAACCCGAGCACTTAAAAATGCTCGAAGAATGGATGCGAAGCTATAAACCCGAAGAGCTTTTCGACGAAAACGGAAAATTCATCGCTGAATTGCAGGAACTTGCGCCGAAAGGCACGCGACGATTGGGAATGAATCCGCACGCCAACGGCGGAAAATTGCTCAAGGATTTGGAAATGCCGAATTTCTCCGATTATGCGGTGGAAGTTCCCAAACCCGCCTCGACTTATGCCGAAGCGACCCGCGTTTTAGGCGGCTTTTTGCGCGACGTGATGCAACTTAACGACGATCATAAAAACTTTCGCATTTTCGGTCCCGACGAAACCGCCTCGAATCGGCTGAATGCCGTCTTTGAAGCAACGAACCGAACATGGACGGAAGGCGTATTGCCGACGGACGACCATCTCGCACCGGACGGTAGAGTGATGGAAATTTTGAGCGAACATCTCTGTCAGGGCTGGCTCGAAGGATATTTATTGACCGGACGACACGGACTATTTTCATGTTATGAGGCGTTTATTCACATTATCGATTCGATGTTCAACCAGCACGCCAAATGGCTGAAAGTAACACAGCAGATTCCCTGGCGGCAGCCGATTGCCTCCTTAAATTATCTGCTCACCTCGCACGTCTGGGGGCAGGATCACAACGGTTTTTCGCATCAAGACCCCGGATTTATCGACCACGTTATCAACAAAAAAGCCGAAGTCGTGCGCGTCTATCTGCCGCCCGATGCCAATACTTTACTGTCAGTCACCGACCATTGTCTGCAGAGCAAAAACTATGTCAACGTCATCATTGCAGGCAAAAAACCGTCTTTGCAGTATCTCGAAATGGACGCGGCGGCGAAACATTGTGCGGCGGGAATCGGAATTTGGCAATGGGCGAGCAACGATGAAAACGGCGAACCTGATGTTGTTATGACTTGCGCCGGCGATGTTCCGACATTGGAAGTGTTGGCGGCAGTAGATATTTTGCGTCAAAACTTTCCGGGGCTAAAAATCCGTGTCGTCAATGTCGTCAATTTGATGAAACTTCAGCCACTAAAAGAACATCCGCACGGTCTTTCTGATTCCGATTTTGATTCGATTTTTACAACTGACAAACCCTTGATTTTTGCTTTTCACGGTTATCCGTGGTTGATTCATCGCCTGACATATCGGCGGACGAATCACGATAACATTCACGTTCGCGGCTACAAAGAGGAAGGCACGACTACGACTTCTTTTGATATGGTCGTGCTGAACGATCTTGACCGTTTTCATTTGGTGATAGACGTTATCGAGCGCGTTCCGAAATTGCAAAAAATCGGAACATCCGTCAAACAACAAATGCTCGACAAACTCGTCGAACATAAGAAATATATCAACGAAAACGGCGACGATCTGCCGGAAATCCGAGATTGGAAATGGACATATTGAAACATTGGTAAAAGTCCGGAAGATTTATTCGAAAATTAAACTAGGGTCAAGACTAGCAGAAAACGATTTTCTTGGTAATTTTCAACATCATTTTGTACAAGTCAGACTTACGATAATTGAATCTAAACTCGCACTCTTTTAAGTGCAAGTAAAATGTGTTCTTTGATAAACCGCGAAATTTGACCAGGCGCACCTTGGCAGATCCCCAGAAGCCTTCAATGCCGTTAAAGTGAACATCACCGACGGCATAATTCGCTTGATGAAAAATCCGATAATGCTTCTGGTAACCGAGATGGACGATTGAATCGTAAGATCGAAATCCGACGGTGTAAACAATCGATTGCAAGTCCACGCGACCTTTGATAATTGCCTGCAAAGTCTTGGCTTTAACGTTTTTGACGATCTCTGTGTAAACACAACCGTTGCGTTTGAAAAATACCGAAGACGATGTTTTTGTTTTCAGCTCCGCGACCACGCTTTCCTTTCTGATGACGCGAACCGAAATAAGATTCATCGAGTTCGATTTCACCGTTAAACGGTGATTTCTGTTCACAGAAAGCAGCGATCAAAAAGCGCGTTAGTGTCAAATAGCGGTTGACCGTATTACGATTCAGATCAGTCAAAACGGCGATCTGCGAAGCCGTCAAATCAAGGCTGAAAAGCCGTAGGTTTTGACGAAATTTAGAGAGCGAAATTCGAGCACGAATAAAAACTTTGGAACTATCTGTCATCACTAGCTTTAAGTATTATAAATTAACTTCCTGCTAGTCATGACCCTAATTTTTTTACCAAAAATACAAAATCCATGCTTTTTTCTCTTGACTCTGTACACGGCTACAGGGTTTATTATTCTCTTGTAGCCTGAATTCGGGCTATAATATGTGATAAGGAGTAAAAGATAATGGCATTACGAAAAGGCGAAGTTTATCGCTGCCCGGACGCGAACTGCGGTTGCGAGATTACGGTCACCAAAGGTGCGCCGGAGGGCTGCAAAGGACAAGAACAGCCGCGCTGCTGCTGCGGCACAACGATGGAAAAAGTCTCAGACTAGGCAAAAATGCGCGAGAGATGTTTCGATTTTATCGGCATTTCTCGCGCAAATTAGAATAAGATTTAGCGGGAAATATGAAAACGGCAAAAAAACAAATCGATTTCGGATATCCGGGTTTAGCGCGCTCCTCGATGAAAATCGGCGAAGTTTCGCAAGCATCGGGCATCGGCATCGAGACTCTCAGATTTTACGAGCGAAGCGGTCTTTTAGGAAAGCCGATGCGTTCGCAAAGCGGCTACCGGCTTTATGACGAAGGCATTTTAGAACGTCTGGCATTTATTAAGAAGGCACAGACGCTCGGCTTTTCGCTCGAAGAAATCAAGAAGATTATCCAGGATGCCCAGAGCGGCGCGAGTCCCTGCGATGACGTGCGCGAAATTGTTCGTCGGCGGCTCAAAGAAGTCGAAGAACGAATTAAAGAAATGCAGCGTTACCGCAAGGAATTAGCAAACACGCTCGAAGAATGGGATGAGGTCGGACGCGCTCCGGGTCATATTTGCGGTTTAATCGAAGCGACGGAAATTGAAACTTCACCATCCAAAAATTCCAAAATTTCGACAAAAAACAAGCGAAAAAACGCCGGTTGAAAAACATTTGAGATTTTGAAAAATCCGCTTGACTCTATACTCGACTACAGAGTTTATACTTTAAAATGTGAGGCAATAAACGAATCTTTGAAAAGGAAATTATGTCTTTGAATCAAATAAAATACCCTACATGGGAAGAGTCAAAAATTTCGTCGTTCAGGATCGAAAGCGCGAATTCGACAACTTCGTGCGGATGCTGCGGGACGGATAAAACAATTAATATTACAGGGAGGAGGAAGGAAATGAAAGAAATAACAAACAATCAAACAACAACGGTAACAGCCCCGGAAATCGTCTGCGGCGGCTGTGCGAGTTCGATCAAGAAGGCTTTGGGAAATTTGGAAGGTATTTTCGAAGTGGAGGTTGATGTTCCGACCAAACAAGTCAAAGTAGAACACAACGAAAGCATTTCGCGCGAAGAAATCGTAGACGCGCTTGACCGCGCGGGCTATTCAGCCGTGTAAAAATCGCAGACAGACGCGATAATTACTTTTCCGCCGAAAGCCTGGCGGAAAACGAAAGTAGGATCAGGGGTAAAATTATGATTACGACAAAAACGATTGATCCGGTCTGCGGAATGGAAATCAATCTTGAAACAGCCGCCGGACAGAGCGAATTTAAGGGCGAAGCTTATTATTTCTGCTCGCCAGCCTGCAAGAAAAAATTCGATGCGGTGCCGAAAGAATTTATCAATCCGGAAGAAAAAAAGCCGGAGAATAAAACTAACGGCGCGGGCGGTGGCTTGACGACCAAACAGGCGACGGATGGCTCACACAACAATCACTCGCTGCCGAACGGCGCGGGTGAGCGGGTTGATTTGCCGATTACGGGAATGACCTGCGCGGCGTGTGCCAATCGGATCGAAAAGCAGTTAAAAAAGCAGACCGGCGTTGACGCTTGTTCGGTTAATTTCGCAACCGCCAAAGCGACGGTCAATTACAATCCCGAAAAAACGAATGTCGCCGCGCTCGTTCAAACCGTTAAGGATGTCGGTTACGACACGGCGGGTACAGCCAAAGCCGAATTTGTAGTGGATGATTCGGCGCGTCCTTCGGGTTCGGGCACGCAGATTGAAAATCATCTATCGAAACAGCGCGGCGTAACCAAAGCAAATTTTAATCTGGCAACAATGAAGATTTCGGTTGAATATCTGCCGAATAACGCCGATTTAAAACAGATCCGTGCGGCGATCGAAGATTACGGCTACCGGGTCCGCGAGGTTTCAGGAAACGCCGAATCGTCGGAAGATTCGCTCGAACACGCCCACGCCGAAGAATACGCGGAGCTGAAACGCAAATTCTGGATCGCCGCCGTTTTGTCGCTTCCCGTCTTGGTGATTGCGATGTCGCACGGTCGCATCGAGTTTTTGAATTTCGCGGGCGTGAACTGGCTTCAGTTGATTCTGACTGTTCCCGTTGTTTTCTACTCCGGAGCGCAGTTTTATCGCGGCGCGTGGGCGGCATTCCGGCATCGGGCGGCAGATATGAATACACTGATTGCCGTCGGCACGGGCGCGGCTTTTATCTATTCGGTTTTGGCGACGGTTTTCCCTTCATTTTTTATGTCGGCGACTCATGGCTCAATGCCCGGAATGCAGGAAATGCCCGCACATCTAAGCGTTCCGGTCTATTTTGAAGCGGCGAGCGTGATTATCGCTTTGATTCTACTCGGCAAAATGCTCGAAGCGCGGGCGAAAGGTCAAACCGGCGCAGCGATAAAGAAACTCGTCGGGCTTCAGGCAAAAACAGCCCGCGTCATCCGTGACGGCAAAGAAATGGAAATCGAAACCGAGGCGGTTGTGCCGGATGATATTGTGTTGGTGCGTCCGGGCGAAAAGATTCCGGTTGACGGAGTTCTGGTTGAAGGCTCATCCGCCGTTGACGAATCAATGCTGACGGGCGAATCGATTCCGGTCGAGAAGAAAACGGGCGATGAAGTTTTCGGCGCGACGATCAATAAAACCGGCGCGTTTTCCTTCAAAGCAACGAAAGTCGGTAAAGACACGGCTTTGCAGCAAATCGTTAAACTTGTGCAGGACGCGCAAGGCTCGAAACCGCCGATTGCGAAGCTCGCCGATACGATTAGCGGAATTTTTACGCCGATTGTCATCTCGATTGCGATTGCGACCTTCGTAGTCTGGTTTGTCGCGGCTTCGCCCGAAGTTCGCTTTACGATGGCGCTGGTGAATTTCGTATCGGTGCTGATTATTGCCTGTCCATGTGCTTTAGGACTCGCCACGCCGACGGCAATTATGGTCGGAACGGGACGCGGCGCGGAAAACGGCATTTTGATTAAAGGCGGAGATTCTCTGGAAACGGCGCATAAGTTAAATACAATTGTGCTGGACAAAACCGGAACGATTACCAAAGGCGAACCGGAATTAACCGATGTCGTCGTTTCAAAAGATTGGAACGAAAACGAATTTCTCAAAATCGTCGCCTCGGCGGAAAAACGAAGCGAGCATCCGCTTGCTTCGGCAATCGTGCGCGGCGCGGAAAGCAGAAATCTGTCTTTTGAAAAAACGGAAAGCTTTAACGCGATTGAGGGGCGGGGCATTGAGGCAAAAGTTTCGGGCAAAAACCTATTGCTCGGAAACCTGCGTTTGATGAATGAGCGAAAAATTGAATTGAACGGCGCGGAAAACACAGTCGAAAAATTGGCATCGGAAGGCAAAACGCCGATGTTTGCGGCGATTGACGGTAAATTTGCCGGTGTTGTTGCGGTTGCCGATACGATCAAGCCGGAGTCAAAAGAAGCGATTCGAGCTTTGCAAAATTTAGGTTTGGAAGTCGTGATGATGACGGGCGACAACAAGCGGACTGCCGAAGCGGTTGCGAATCAAGTCGGAATAAAAAGGGTTCTGGCGGAAGTGCTGCCCGAAGGAAAATCGGCGGAAATCAAACGTCTGCAAGCCGAAAAGAAACTGGTCGGCATGGTCGGCGACGGCATCAACGACGCGCCCGCGCTGGCTCAAGCCGATGTCGGCATCGCCATCGGAACCGGAACGGACGTTGCCATCGAAGCGAGCGACATCACGCTCATTAAAGGTGATTTGCGCGGCGTGGTCACGGCGATAGCTTTATCGAAGGCGACGATCCGCTCAGTCAAACAAAATCTGTTCTGGGCATTTATTTACAACGTCATCGGCATTCCGATTGCAGCAGGTTTGCTTTATCCGCTGACGGGTTGGTTATTATCACCGATTATCGCTTCGGCGGCGATGAGTCTTTCGTCGGTTTCGGTAGTCACGAACAGCTTGCGTCTGCGCTCGTTCAGTTCGCCGAAAGTAAATTAACAAGGAGGTTTTGAAATTATGGACACGATGGAAATTATAGTCGTTATCGGCGGAGTTGGCTTGATTGCTTTAACGCTCTGGTATTTTTTCGGCGAGCGCGAAAAGGTTGCAGCCGAAACTTCGGAGTCGGGCGTTCAGGAAATAAAAGTTACGGTCAAGGGCGGTTATTCGCCCGATGTGATCGTCGTTAAGAAAGATATTCCCGTCCGTTTGAATTTTTACCGCGACGAAACTTCTTCGTGCAGCGAACAAATCGTTTTCGGCGATTTCGGAATTGCGCGGGATTTACCCGCCTTCAAAACTACGCCGATCGAATTTACGCCCGAAAAAACGGGAGAGTTTACCTTCGCTTGCGGAATGAATATGCTGCGCGGAAAATTGATTGTCGAGTCGTAAAATTAGCGATGAAAAACGAAACTAAAAAACATTGGGAGACGGTTTATGAAACCAAACAGCCGAACGAAGTAAGTTGGACGCAAGGTATTCCGCAGACTTCGCTGGATTTTATTGACAGCTTCAATTTGCCGAAATCGGCAAAAATTATTGACGTGGGGGGCGGAGACAGCCGCCTCGTTGATTTTTTGCTGAACGAAGGTTTTAAAAACATAACCGTGCTGGATATTTCCGCCAAGGCTTTGGAAAGAACTAAAAAGCGACTTGGAGAAAAGGCGAAAAAGGTGAATTGGGTGGTTTCGGACATAACCGATTATGAACCAGAAACCGCTTTCGACGTTTGGCATGACCGCGCAACGTTTCATTTTTTAATTTCGACGGAAGAAATTTCGGCTTATCTTGCTATTGCGAGAAAAGCCGTTGTCGGTTTTATGACCATCGGGACGTTTTCCGATGCGGGACCGGAAAGATGCAGCGGGCTGAATATCAAACAATACAGCGAAAGCGAACTGCAAGCACAAATTGACGGAGGTTTTGAAAAAATCAGGTGCATCACCGAAGATCATCAAACGCCTTTCGGCACAATGCAGAATTTCTTGTTTTGCAGTTTCAAGCGCGGCAATGCAGAGATATAAAATATCTTTCTTCTTTTGCGGATTTCTTTTGAAACTTCCTTCTTTAAGTTCCCTAAAATAATCATTAAATCTGTAGTTTGACACTAGCACCAATTTAATTTAATCTCTTATTGAAAATGATTTTCATTATCGCTTTCAATAAGAGATTAAAATAGAGAACTTTAATTGGACTGAATGCACGAAAGAGTCTTTGCGTTGCAAAAATATGAATAATACGAAACAGAAAATTTTATTGTGGGTAACTTTTATCTTGACGTCGTGTGCTGTCAACGCTTTCGGGCAAACGGCTGATTTAGCAGGTCGGGTGGTTGATGAAAACGGAGCCGGAGTTGCCGGAGCAAATGTTGTTTTGAAACAACAAGGCATTAGTTTTGAACGATCTGCACTCACCAATGAATCGGGGGATTTTAGCTTTGACCGATTACCGAACGGGAGTTTTGAAATCAGTATTAACGCCAAAGATTTTGCCGTAGAAACGCAAATAATTTCGACGGGAAATAAAATCGAAATTACTCTCCGTCCTGAAAGAGTTGCCGAATATGTCGCCGTTACTTCAAGTTCGTTAGCCGGAACGTCTGAAGCATTGGAACAAACGACAGGCTCGATTCAAATTATTGATAAGTTTCAACTTGAGCAATCTCGTGTCTTTAACTTTTCCGAAGCGTTGAGAAAAGTTTCGGGCGTTAATGTGCGTGATGAAGAAGGTTTCGGGCTTCGTCCGAATATCGGGATTCGTGGCACAAATCCGACTCGTTCAACTAAAGTTTTACTGCTCGAAGACGGGCTTCCGTTAGCTTATGCGCCCTACGGCGATAATGCATCGTATTATCATCCGCCGGTTGAACGCTTTGAATCTATCGAAGTCCAAAAAGGTTCGGGGCAAATTGCTTTCGGTCCGGTAACGGTTGCCGGATTGGTTAATTACATCACGCCGAATCCGCCCCAAAAAATGACTTTTTCTTTGAAATTGATAGGCGGAAATCGTGATTATTTCAACGGTAACGTGCAGTTTGGCGGAACCTTCGGCAAAACGGGCGTGTTGCTCAATTTCAACCGTAAACAGGGCGAAGGTGCACGCGAAAATGTGCGGAGCGGCTTGAATGATTTCAGCTCGAAAATTGTCCAAACTCTTAATGACAAAAACATTTTAACGGCGAAATTTTCATTTTTTAATGAAGATTCACAAGTAACGTATTCAGGTTTAACCGAAGGAGAATATGCAGTTAATCCGCGTCAAAATCCGTTTTTGAATGACAGATTTGACGGTTGGCGAACAGGATTTTCCCTTCAGCACGTCGCAGTTTTTAACTCAAAAATGAGTTTGACAACAAGTTTTTATAATAATAATTTTTCGCGTGATTGGCGGAGACAATCTTCAAATTCGGCTCAACGCCCGAATCGTCTGACCGTAGATGCCGATTGTCTTTCGATGGCAAATTTACTCACAACTTGCGGAAATGAAGGGCGGCTTCGTGATTACAGAACTTGGGGAATTGAACCGCGTTATAATGCCCAATTTAAGTTCGGAGCTGTTCGCAATGATTTGAATCTGGGTTTTCGCTACACCCGCGAAAATCAAGAGCGATTGCAAATCAACGGCGACACTCCAACCGCCAGAATGGGTGTAACTGTAGAAAGTAACAATCGCCAAAACGAAGCTGTATCGGGTTTTATTCAAAATCGTTTTATTTACAAGGACGTAGCAATTACAGCAGGTGTCCGCTTTGAAAAGATTGATTACAGGCGTTTGAACCGCTTGAATAGTGCGACGGGCAATACCGAAATCACCCAAGTAATTCCGGGAATTGGCATAACTTTTAATGCTTTTAAAAATACGACATTTTTCGCCGGAGTTCATCGCGGATTCGCCCCGCCAAGAACGGAAGACATCATTTCAAATACAGGCGGAGTCGTTGATCTTGATGCCGAAAAAAGCTGGAATTATGAAATTGGCGTGCGGACTCGTCCGGTTGACGGAATTTCTTTGGAATCAACATTTTTCCGCACCGATTACGAAAATCAAATAGTACCCGCAAGTGTTGCCGGCGGAATCGGTTCGGCATTTACCAACGGCGGAAAAACTCTGCATCAAGGATTGGAATTATCGGCTCGGATTGATTCTTCGGGAATTTTCAAAACCGGCTACAATATTTATTTTCAGAGCAACTATACCAACCTTTTTGATGCAAAATTTCAAGGAGTTCGTTTAAGCTCGGTTTCAGGTTTTACTAATGTTTCGGTCAGCGGAAACCGTCTGCCCTACGCCCCGAAAAACATTCTCAATGCCTCAGTCGGTTACGCTTATCAAAATTTTGATATTTTTGTTGAGAACAACTACATCGGCAGACAATTTTCGGATGATTTGAACACGATTAACCCGATTGCCAATGGACAGCGCGGCGCAATCCCAAGTCAAATTTATTGGAACGCTACTGCCAATTATCGGTTCGAAAAACTGAAAAGTGTTTTCTTCGTAACCGTGAAAAACCTTTTCGACCGCACCTTTATTGTTGACCGTTCACGGGGAATTTTGCCCGGCAGTCCGCGTTTATTACAAGCAGGTTGGAAAGTGAGTTTTTGATTCGATATAATCAAACCTTTGCCTCCTTTTTGTTGAAATTGAAAATTCGCTTAAACGGAAAAAGAACTTGCTGAAAGTATTTTTTCGGGTGAGGTTCCTGAACCCCTATTTCGTTGTTATTTTTGTTCCAGGTTACTTTTCCGGCAGGATTTGAATAGGTTCCGAAAACCAAATCCCAGAAAACAAGCCACGCTCCGTAATTAACTTTACTCTGCTCGGCATCGCGCAAATGATGCCACCGATGGAGTTCGGCGACGGAAAAAATGTAGCGCAAAAACCCGGCGCGGTAGTTGATATTGCCGTGTTGCAGCATCATATTCAGAGCCAGAATTGCCAATGCCGCAATGACCGCCGAAGCCGGTGCGCCAAGGAGCATCACAATAGTAATTCCGGGCAAACCTTCCATAATTTGGTGCAACGGATGCCGCTTTTCGCCGTTCACCCAATAAAGTTGTTCCGAACTGTGATGCAAGGCGTGGAATTCCCAGAGAAAATCGTTTTCGTGACTCCAGCGATGAATCAGATAAAGAAAAAAATCAATCACTATCAGCGCAAGAATGACTTGAGCCGCAAACGGGAGCGTGTCCGACCACCATTTACCGAAGAATCCGAACATCCCAACAAAATAAGTATAGAGCATCAAGGATGATTGTTTAATACTATAATTGACCAGATAATGTATCGAATCGGTTAAAAGCGGCGGAGATTCAGGGTTTGTTTCAAACGGGAGTAACTGTTCTAAAATAGTAACGGCAACTGCCGCCGAAATTAGTGTCGGCGGAATAACCAACCAATAATTCCAATTATTGCCAATGGCGAAAATGATGAAAGCACCGCCGCCCCAAACTATACACGGATAAATTAAATACGAAATAAAATGCTTTAGTTTGTTCATAATTTCCCTTTTGTGCCGCCTTTTTCAGCGAGCCTTGAGAAGTAAATTATCATTCGTCGCAAAAGCTGACTTGAACAAACTTGCTATTTTGAAAAATTTCGGACGGCGTGATGCCGAACATTTGCCGGAAAGTTCGGGTCAAATGCGTCGAATCAGCAAAACCGGCGGCGTGTGCAACCATGGTCAAAGATTCTCCGTCCGCAAGCATTTGAACGGCGTTTCTCAATCTTCTCCAGAGCAGATAGCGACGGACAGGCAACCCGACTTCGGCGCGGAATAAATGAGAGAACCTGCTTGGAGAAAGATTAATTCCGGCGGCAACTTCTTCAGCGGAAATCAAATTGTCGGGGGCTTTTTTGAGTATTTCCAAAGCGCGTTCAATTCGCGGATCGAAATTAATTGCTGTTTTTGTTGTTTGAAACAGAGTTTGCATCAAATTTTCGGTCAATTCAAAGGCTTCAAGGCAGGAAAAAGAGTTTTCCCAACCATTTCGCAATTCCGGCAAGAATGGTTCGATGTCGCTCAATTTAACTTTAAGATGGTGCTTTATTTTCATTGTTTCAGCTATTTCACGAGCCGGGCGGCTTTCAGCGTCAAGGTATAAATTGACTAAAAATCCGCTCGAACTATCAAAATGATGCCGCACATTTGCCCCAATCAATGCCGCTCTCATAGTTCCTTGGTTTTGACCGTCGTGTAATTGAAAACTTTCTTCCAGACCTATGGAAAATTGCAGAGCGTGATGGATGTGCGGCGCAGCATTGACCGGAACGCCGAAAATCAATGCGCGGCTGTTAAAAAGGTAAATTTTGCTTTTCAAATTTTTCGTAACGCTCATTGCCCGTTTTTTTTAAATATTTTTGTTTTCGGAGCCCGATAAAGCGGTCAAACGCTCAATAGTTGTCTTATGATAGTCAATAAATAATAATACCCTAATCGGGTATAGCCATAAATTGTTAAAGTATTTTTTTTGTTAGTTTTAACTTTAGTCCGAGGTGAATATAATGAGAAAAAATTTATTTGTTGTTCTGCTGCTGTCGCTTTTTTTGATTTTGCCTGTTTTCGCGCATGATTTATTTTTAAAGCCTGTCCGTTTTTTCGCTAATGTAAATGAGAATATTTTGATTAGTGTGATGAACGGCACTTTTCAAAAAAGCGAGGGAGCGGTTGCCTTTGCGCGATTAACTGATGCGAGCGTAATTGCACCGTCAGGTGTTCGTGCAAGTCCGAAAGAAGCGGAGTTTACTAAGAACGAAACAACCGCGTTTTTGAATTTCAAACCTGCGGAAGCGGGTAATTATGTGATTGGACTTTCAACGGCGTGGCGCGAAAATGCTTTGGCGGCGAAGGAATTTAATGAATATCTGACGCTGGAAGGCATTCCAGATGTTTTGGAGAATCGTAAGCGCGACAAGGAACTTGATAAGGATGCCCGTTACCGTTATTCAAAATACGTCAAAACGATTTTGCAAATCGGCGACAAGCAAACCGACAGTTATAAAACTCCGCTTGGTTATGCGGTGGAAATGATTCCTCAGCAAAACCCCTATCAATTGAAAAAAGGTGCAACGATTGAAATTTTGTGCCTGAAAGACGGCAAACCGCTGATTGGTCAGACCGTTTTGACCGGACGCGAATTAGACGGCAAATTAGCCGCCGAAAAAGCCGTCCGCTCCGACAGCAAAGGGGTTATTAAAATCAAGCTGGACGGTGCGGGAAAGTGGTATGTGAAATTTATTAATATGGTCAAAATTAACGACCCGAACTTGAATTATGAATCAAAGTGGGCGACTTTGACCTTTGAAATCAAATAACTATGGAGAATCCGATGAAGAAACGATTTTTTGCTTTTTTAATGATCTGTGCGTTGGTGGCGGTTCCGGCTTTCGCCCACGACTTGTTCTTAAAACTCGACAATTATTTTGTCGCGGTTAATGATAAGATTTCCGTCAAAATCTTGAACGGCTCATTTCAGGCAAGCGAAGGGGCGATAACTTTTGCGCGAATTAGTGATGTCAGCGTTGTTTCGCCTAAAGGAGAGCGGACACATCCGAAAGAAGCGGATTTCACCAAGGATGATAAAACGTCTTTCCTGAATTTACAGCCGACTGAAGAAGGAAATTACGTTGTCGGGCTTTCCACGATGACCCGCGAAATTGATTTGGTAGCGAAGGATTTCAATGAATATCTCTCGCACGACGGTATTCCCGATACTTTGGCAGAAAGAAAGCGTAAAAAAGAATTGACCAAAAATGTGCGCGAAAGATATGCCAAGCACGTCAAAATCATTTTTCAGGTCGGGGGCAAACAAAGCGACAATTACAAAATCGCGCTCGGTTATCCGGTTGAAATTGTCCCGGTAACGAATCCCTATTCATTGAAATCGGGCAATACATTTGAATTTCAATGTTTGAAAGACGGAAAGCCTCTCGTCAATCAATTCGTGATGACCGGGCGTGAGGATGCAAACGGTAAACTTATCATCGGAAAAAACGTCCGCACGGACAAAAATGGCACGGCTAAAATCAAACTCGACGGTGCAGGTCGCTGGTATGTTAGATTTATCAATATGACGCGCACGGGCGACCCGCAAATCAACTACGAATCGAAATGGGCGACGCTGACTTTTGAAGTAAAATAATCCGATAAGTGAAACAATCCGACATAAAAATTCTAATTGCCGACGACGACGATTCTCTGCGCCGTGTGCTTGAATTTCAGCTTCAGGAGTCAGGCTTTCAGGTTGTCGCGGCATCAAACGGCGCACAGGCTTTGGAAATTTTTTCCGGCGACGATTTCGACTGCGTGATTACCGATTGGCGAATGCCGCAGCTTTCCGGCTTGGAATTTATTGAGCGGGCGGGCGCGATTCGGAGCGAAACGCCGATTATTGTTATTACCGCTTTCGGCGATGTCGAAACCGCCGTTGCCGCGATGCGCTCCGGCGCATTTGATTTTGTCACCAAACCGTTTGACCGGCAGGCGATTTTGTTGACGGTTGAACGGGCTATGAAATACGGCGCGATTCTGTCGGAAAATCGCCGCCTGCGCCGCCTGGTTAACGAAGATTTTCGGCTTGAGAATGTCGTCGGCACTTCGGAAAAAATGCGGAAAGTTCTGGAAACCGTCGAGCGCGTATCAAAGACGGATGTAACGGTTTTAATCGAGGGCGAATCCGGCACAGGAAAAGAATTAATTGCCAAGGGCATCCATTTTTCCGGCGCGCGGCGCGATAAACCTTTCATCGCGGTCAACTGCGCGGCAATTCCCGAAAACCTTATCGAAGCCGAACTATTCGGCTATAAACGCGGCGCCTTCACCGGCGCGAATTTTGAATCGAAAGGAAAGTTTGAAGAAGCGAACGGCGGCACTCTTTTTCTCGACGAAATCGGCGCGATGCCGCTTGCTTTGCAGACGCGGCTGTTGCGCGTGCTTCAAGAGCAGGAAATCACGCGGATCGGCGAAAACACGCCGCGTAAGATTGACGTTCGCATTGTCGCCGCGACGAATGAAAATCTGACGGATTTAATCAAAGAAAACAGCTTTCGAGAAGATTTGTATTATCGTCTGGCGGTCGTTCCCGTGCGCCTGCCGCCTTTGCGCGAACGGCGCGAAGACGTTCCGCTTTTGACCGAACATTTTCTTAAAAAGTCGTCCGGCAAACATAAAATAAAACAGCCGAAAATCGAGCGCGAGGTTTTCGGCGCGTTTTATAATTACGCCTGGATGGGCAACGTTCGCGAACTCGAAAACGTCATCGAAAGAATGCTCGTTTTGTCCGATGGCGAGAGCTTGTCGCTCACGGGTGTTCCCGAAAACATCAAAAATACGACGACAACTTCGGAAAACCTCTGGTTCTCCCTGCCCGCTGAACCGATTGAACTGGAAGGGGTCGAATGCGAAATTATCCGCGAATCCTTAAAGCGTTTTGACGGCAACCAATCACAGACGGCGCGTTACTTAGGCATTACCCGCAGCGCATTGATCTATCGTATGCAAAAGTTTAATTTGGGCGGCGAAGAGAAATGATTTCACTATTAATTTTCTGACTTGACCTTAGAATCGGTTCCAACCTTTATACTTTAATTCGTGAGTTACTTGAGGAGCGAAACGGATTTTCTGCTGATTGGCGAACTGGCTGAAGCCGCCGGAGTCAGCCGCGACACCCTGCGCCATTACGAGCGCAAAGGCGTTCTTGAGCGTCCGGTTCGCTCTCAGAAAGGCTACCGGCTTTATTCCGTTGATTCGGTCGAGCGCGTGAAAACAATTCGTCGCGCTTTGGCAGTCGGCTTTACACTTGATGAGATTGCCCGCGTTTTTGCTGAACGGAGCCGCGGAAACGCGCCGTGCCGCGAAGTTTACGCGCTTGCCGCGACCAAACTGGATAATGTCAGGGAGCGAATTTCCGAGATGGAGAAGCTGCGCGACGAACTCGAAAATTTAATTTTTGAATGGGATAAAAAACTTGGACAGGTTTCGCAAGATGAGCCAGTTCATCTGCTCGAAGATTTGGCAGATTTGTCGAACGAAGGTGTAGAGAAGCGGCGAAAATTAACTGCTGAAAACCTTCGACGACAGAATGAAAAAGGAAATAAAAAAAGATGATAAAAAAATATTTTTGGCTATTATTAGTTTTGTTTTCGGCGTTTTTCATAATCGCCTGCGGCAACACGGCGGATCATTCGCAAATGAATCACGATTCGCATTTGAAAGGGGTCAATGAACAGGGCGACAAGGTAATGGGATTTTCACACGAAAAAACCACGCATCATTTCCGCCTTTACGCCGACGGCGGCGCAATCGAGGTTACGGCGAAAAGTTCGCAGGATGCTGAGAGCCTTGACCAGATTAGAAAACATCTCGGACATATCGCCCGGATGTTTTCCAATGGCAATTTCGATGCGCCGATGCTGACACACGGCAAAGTTCCGCCCGGCGTTACCGTTTTACAAAAATCAAAGTCGGAAGTCAGTTACACTTTCTCCGAAATTGAAAGCGGGGGGCGGGTTCGCATCAAAACGAATAATCCAGAGGCTCTGGCGGCAGTTCACGAGTTTTTGCGCTTTCAAATAACCGACCATCAGACGGGCGATCCGACCGAAGTTTCAAAAGAGTGAAAAACCATTCGATTTGCGTATAATAAGTGTTGATGAAACGCTTTTTGCCGCAGATCACAATCGGATTGGTAATAATTTTGATTACGGTTCTGCACTTTCTCACGCCGCTCGACCAGGTTGTCTGGCACGAGATATATCAGAGACTTTATTACATTCCGATCATTGCCGCCGCTTTGCTTTTCGGACTGCGCGGCGGTCTTGCCGCATCTATTTTTACGACCGTTGTTTATTCGCCGCATATTTTTCTTCACTGGCAGCACGGGCATTTCGATTACTCGATCAATCAATACGCCGAGATCGTCATTTTTAACCTTGTCGGCGGTGTGATGGGCGCACTCGGCGACCTGCTTAAACAGGCACGGGAACGAGCCGAACGCAATGCCGACGAACGTCAGAAAGCCTACGAAGAGCTGCAAAAAACCTTCGAGCAGCTTCTCCAAGCCGAAAAACTTTCATCTTTGGGAGAGCTGTCTGCCGGAATCGTTCACGAAGTCCGCAATCCGCTCGCAGCAATTAAAGGCGCGGTTGAGATACTCGAAGACGAACTTGCCGAAAACAGTCCGCGCCGCGAGTTTGCCGCTTTAGCCAAAAAAGAAGTCGAAAGATTGGATAAACTCGTCGGCGAATTTCTTCGGTTTGCCCGGCCGGCGACGCTTTCGGTCGGAGAGAATGATCTAAATAGAATAATCGAATCGGTCGTTTCGTTGATTGAAAATCAGGCGACCGTCCAATCGGTTTCGATCGAAAGAGATTTACAGAAGAGTTTGCCGAAAGTTTCGGTTGACGGCGAGCAGATCAAGCAGGTTTTGCTAAATCTTGCCATCAATTCCCTGCAAGCGATGCCGGACGGGGGAAAATTGTTTTTTCGCAGCTTCGGCGAAGACAAATTCAGCGTCGTCGAAGTCGGCGATACCGGAAGCGGCTTTCACGAAAAGATCTCCGGTAAGATTTTCGACCCGTTTTTCACGACCAAGGAAAAGGGCGTCGGGCTCGGGCTCTCGATCGCCCATAAGATCGTCGCCCAGCACGGCGGGCAATTATCGGCGGCGAGCGGCGAAACCAAAACGGTTTTTCGCCTGCAACTGCCGAAAAACAATCATCATGAAATCTAAGGATTTTAATGGAATTGCTAAAACTGGACTGTTATTCCGGCGATTTACCGTTTAGCGGCGTTAGGTGCGGATTGATCTTACTGTCGAACTCGTCCCCGAAAACGACGCCCTCGATCGGGGCTTTAACAATTCAGTCCCGGTCGATGTCGATCGTTAAGGGCAGCGTGATTCTCACGTTTTGAACCTTTTTAAGGTTTATTAAAATTACTTATGGGTATGCTCGGAGATGGATTCGCGAACCGACAAAAAAGCCACCGCCGTCGTTAACAAACATATAACTCCGGCGATCGTAAATGTTATCGGAGTTCCGAAATAAGCCGCGCCGTAACCGATTGCGGGATATGTGACGAGCCAGCAGGCGTGGGTCAGCGCGAAATGCGCGGCGTAAGCTTTTCCGCGCTCGTTCTCATTGGTATGTTCGGCAAGCAGTGTTGATGAAGATATGCCGATCAGCGATTGTGCGGCACCGTTGAGAAACCACATTACGGCAAAAACGGCGATTGACGGTTTGAAAATTCCGGGAAGCAGCAATAAGCCTAAAATCACGCCGCCGATGATGAGCGCATAGCGCGTCCAAACGTGTCTTTTTCCGTGCAGAGTCTCGCGCGCCGACAAATCTTTTTCAAAACGCCCGGTTGTGCGTCCCATCACAATTGCGGAAATGGTCGAACCGAACCCGAGTCCCGCCATGACGAGTGAAAATGCCGTGTCGCCGTAGCTTAGAACATCCCGAACGTAAACGACTGTCGCCACAATTGCCGCGGCACCCGCGAGCGCTTCGGCGAAGCTTAAAATAATCGCTGACCGCAAGGAAGGTTCGCGTAAAATAATCCTGGTGCCGACGGTTAATTCTTTTGCGAAATCGGAAAAGGAGAGTTCCTCGACCGCGCTTTTAAGAAGGGGCAGTGCGGTCAGCAAAACGAGGAGCGCCGAAAAAAGATAGGTCGCGGCGTCGAACCAGAAAACCAGTCGCACGCCGAGCATTGCGACCAGCAAACCGGCAAGCGCAGGCGAGGCAAATGCCTCGATGTTGATCGCGATGCGCGAATACGAAACCGCCTCGACGTAATGTTTTTCGCCGACGACTTCGGGAAGACACGCTTCAAAGGTCGGTGTGAAAAACGCCGTCACCCCATTGATGAGAAAAATCAACACATAAATTTGCCAGACTTCGGTAACGAGCGGAAAGAGCGCGAGTAAGCCGAATCTTAAAACGTCTGACCAGATCAGAATCGCCTTGCGCGAAACGCGATCGGCGAGCACGCCTGCCGGCTGTGAGAAAAGCAAAAACGCCAGGATTCGAAGAAAAAGCGCGTTTCCGATGACGGCGGTTGCCAACTCGCCGCCGGTCAATTGATACGCGAAAAGCGCCAGTCCGACCGTGGTGACTCCGCTTCCCAAAAGTGAAACAATTTGCGCTGCAAAAAGCAGCAGAAAATTACGATTGCGCCTGAGATAAAAGTCTGCCTCTGATTTCTGCGGGTTTACCATATGGATAATTGAAGGATATTTTTTATCTAATCTCGGATCAGCGCACTCGCCGCTAAGCCGACCGCCGCGTAGCGCAACAGTTTTCCGATTGCCGTCCAAAGCGAAAACATCTTGAAGTCCATTTTCAAGCCGCCCGCGAGCGCGACCAGCGCGTCGCCGATGATCGGAACCCAGGAAAGCAGCAGCACGGGCTGACCGAAGCGACGGAGCAGGCGCGCGGACTTAGTGTCGCTTTCCTGCAATTCGCTCGTTTTGCCGAATGCGCTCGCTCCCTTTCTCGCGAGCCAGTAGGTCGTGCAGGAACCGAGATAATTTCCGATGGTCGCGACGATCACCGGTACGGCGACCTGCCCGTAGCTTTTCACGTACGCGACGAGCGGAATTTCCGAGCTAAGCGGCAGAACGGTCGCCGCCAGAAAACTCCACATAAATAATCCGGCGAGCGCGTAAATCATAAAATCAAAAATTTGGACGGCTTTCGCCTAAATTAAAGCGCGAAGGATCTTATACGACGCGTTTGATGTCCGCGTAATCGCCGGTGGTCTTTAACGTAATAGTCACCTCGCCGCCGCTGCGGTTGCGCCAGTACCAGCCGTGACTGCCGTCGAAGGCGGCGACCAGCTCGCCCGCGTCGCGCTCGACCTGCTGACCTTTGCCGTAGCCGTGATATTTGGTCTGCGGATTGTCGCCGTGAGTGTCGAAGTTGACCGCGCCGCCCGAAGTCGTCCATTCGTATCTGACCTTCGCGCCGCTTTTCATTACGAGTTTTATCTCCGCCGCTTCGCCCGGTTTGAGCGTGACGGTCATTTCGTCGGTTCTACCGTTGGTCTTTTCGGCAGGCGTCGTTTGAACGGGCGACTGAGCGGCAGCCGGAACATTTTGCGCCGGCGGCGTGGTCGAAGCGGCATTCGTCCGGTCCCGTTCGGCTTCGCGGGCGAGCGCCATTTTGATTTCGCCCATCTGAGTCAGTCCTAATACCCGCCCGACGCGCGTCGGATCGATGCCGTATTCGGCGGGCAGAACGACCGTCACGAGCAGCACGGCGGCAATGACCAGGGCGAGCAGGGTCGAAAGCAGCAGTTTTTTGCCGCTCGGCAATTCGGCGCGGTTCGGCAAATCGGTGTTGTACATAAAATTATTCCTCCCTTTTATTTAATTGAATATTTAATAGACTATTTATTGACGAAATAACCGGTCAGCTGATATCCGACGAGCACGAAGCCGGCGGTCATCACCGCGACGTTCGCCGCGTAAGCGTAGCGCAGAAAGCTGCCCGTGCGCCGCCAGCAGCTCATCAGGATCAAAATGGCGGCGAGCGCCAGGAGCTGCCCGATCTCCACGCCGACGTTGAAGGCGAGCAGGTTAGGAATCAGACCGTTCGGCGACAATTCGTAATCGAGGATCTTCGTCGCCAAGCCGAAACCGTGAAAAAGCCCGAAAACGAGCGTCGCGGCTTTTGTATTCGGCTGAAAACCGAACCAGCGCTGAAACGCGCCCAGATTGTCGAGCGCTTTGTAGACGACCGACAGCCCGATGATCGCGTCGATCAGATAACCGTTGATGCTGATGCCCGTTAAAACCCCCAGAATCATCGTCGTCGAATGACCGATCGCGAAAAGACTGACGTA
The DNA here is from genome assembly GCA_031411895.1 of Acidobacteriota bacterium. Taxonomy (GTDB): domain Bacteria; phylum Acidobacteriota; class Blastocatellia; order Pyrinomonadales; family Pyrinomonadaceae; genus JAFDVJ01. The sequence goes on from JANOBZ010000131.1 coordinate 24,493, forward strand.
AATGCCGATGTCTTTAAGGCGGTATAGAAAGAAAATGACGCCGAGCAGAAACAGGATATGGTCGTAGCCGGTGAACATGTGTTTCGCGCCGAGATAAACGAAAGGCAGGATATTTACCCCGCTGATCTCCTTGATGTAACCCTTGTCGCCTTCGGCGACGCCGTGCGCGAAAGCGGCGACGTTAAATAAAAATAAAATCAACAAAACGGCAAATGTCGGACGAACCGGGCGCACCTGCAGCAGAAACGACCCGGCGCGCATAATTAAAACAGATAATTTCATGATTTTTTTCGTAATTGGTAAAGTAAATTTGGCTCCTTGAAATTTAATCTCCGACCGGCGTCAAAGCGCTTTTCGGCGGATACTCATGCACGGCGACTTTTTCTTTCGCCCTCCCGTATTTCAAATACAAAGCGGGAATGACGATCATATTCAAAAACGTCGAGGTCACGATGCCGCCCAAAATGACGACCGCCATCGGCTGCTGGATTTCCTTGCCCGGCTCGCCGACTCCGATCGCGAGCGGGATCAACCCGACTCCGGTCACGAGCGCGGTCATCAGGATCGGCGAAAGTCGTTCCATCGAGCCCTGCACGATCGCGTCGCGGAAAGAAACGCCCTCTTCTTCCATCAAATGCTGGTAATGCGAGATCAACATGATGCCGTTGCGCGTGGCAATCCCGAACAATGTAATAAATCCGACTAAGGAAGCGATAGAAAGCGTGCCGCCCGAAAGAAAGACCATCACCACGCCGCCGATCAGGGCGAGCGGCAGATTCGCCATCACGAGCACGGAGGCGCGCGCCGATTTCAAGGCGATATATAAAAGCAGAAAGATTCCGCCGACGGCGACGATGGAAAGCAGGGATATCAGCCGCGAGGCTTTTTCCTGCGCCTCGAACTGACCGCCGTATTGAACGAAATAGCCCTGCGGCAGTTGGACGTTCGTGCCGATCGCCGCGCGGACTTCATTGATGACGCTGCCCAGATCGCGGTCGGCGACGTTCGCCTGAATGATGATGCGGCGCTGGACGTTTTCGCGGTTGATCGTGTTTGGTCCCTGATCGACGCGCACTTCGGCGACCTGCGCGATAGGGACTTTCGCACCCGTCGGCGTGTCAATTAAAGTATTACCGATAGATTCCACTGATCCACGCGCCGAATCCTGAAATCTGACCAGCACGTCATAAGTTTTCTGGTCTTCCAAAACCTGCGACGCGACATGTCCGTTGAAAGCCGTGTCGACGGTTTCAGCCAAATCCTTAGCGCGAAGTCCCACGACCGCCGATTCCTGCCGCTTCATATTGATCTGCACCTGCGGAACGCCGACCTGCGGTTCGACAATGAGGTCAACGACGCCGTCGACTTTTGCCATCTGATCGCGAATTTCGCTCGCTTTGTTGCGAAGCGTGCCGAGATCGGGACCGAAAAGCTTAATGGCGATTTGCGCGCGCGTGCCGGAAAGCAGGTGATCGATGCGGTGCGAGATCGGCTGCCCGACCTCCGCTTCGACGCCCGGAATCTGCGCTAGACGCTTGCGGACATCTTCCATAAATTCGGCGTGCGAGCGACTCCCTTCTTTCGTGACGACCTCGATTTCGCTCGTGTTCACGCCCGCCGCGTGCTCGTCGAGCTCGGCGCGCCCCGTCCGGCGCGTCGTCGAAACGACTTCCGGCACGTCGTGCAGAACCGTTTCGATGACGTTGCCGATCCGGTTCGATTCTTCCAAAGAAGTTCCGGGCGGCATATTGGCGTTGATGTTTAGCGTTCCTTCATTAAAAGGCGGCAGAAATTCGCGTCCCATAAAGGCAAACATCATCACCGCGACGAGCAGCATCGCGGCGGATACTCCGATGATTTTCCCCGGGTTGCGAAGCGTCCACTTGAGCACCGGCAAATAACGCTTTTTGAGCCACGCGACAAAGCGCGAATCATGCTCGTCGTGAATCAACTTCGATTTTCCCAAAAAGAAATAGCAGAGAACCGGCGTCACGGTCAGCGCGACGATCAAAGACGCGGTGATCGAAATGATATAGGCGAAAGCGAGCGGCGCGAACATTCGCCCTTCGAAACCGCCCAAACTGAAGAGCGGAAGAAAAACGACGATGATGATCAGGGTCGCGAATAGAATCGAGTTTCTGATCTCGGAGGACGCTTTGAAGATCACGTCGATGATCGGCGCGGGCGTTTGCAGCTGAGCGTTTTGTTTAAGGCGCCGGAAGACGTTTTCGACGTCGATGATCGCGTCGTCGACGAGCGCGCCGATGGCGATCGCCAGACCGCCGAGCGTCATCGTGTTGATGGAAATGCCGAAATAATTCATCGCCAGGATCGCCACGATGAGCGACAGCGGGATCGCCGAGAGCGATATGAAGGTCGTGCGGAAGTTCCACAAAAACAGAAACAAAACGATCGTCACCATGATGCCGCCCTCGATGATCGAAGCCTGCACGTTGCCGACGGCGCGGTTGATAAAATCGGCTTGCTGAAAGGCTTTCGTGTCGATCTTTACGTCGGGCGGCAAAGTCGCTTTCAGGTCGGCGAGCGTTTTTTCGATCGATTCGGTGACTTCGAGAGTATTGGCGTTCGGCTGTTTCTGAATCGTCGCGATGACCGCCGATTGCATATTAAAGCTGCCGTCGCCTCTTTTTAAGGCGGGCGCGATCTTAACATCCGCGACATTCTTGATCAGGATCGGGACGCCCTCGCGCACCGTGATGACCGAATCGGCGATGTCTTCCGGCGAATAAACGCGCGCCCTCCCTCGAATCAGGTATTCCTCGTTTTTCTTTTCCAGAAATCCGCCCGCCGCGTTCGCGTTCGACGCGCCGACCGCTTCGGCGACCTGCTCCAAAGTCAATTTGTTGTCGGCGAGCCGCGCCGGGTCGACCAGGATCTGAAACTGCTTGGTTTCGCCGCCGATAATCATCACCTGCGAAACGCCCGTCACGCCGAGCAGGCGCGGGCGAACCACCCAATCGGCGGTCGAGCGCAGATCCATCGCCGAGGTTTCCTTAGCGGTCATCGAAATGAGCATGATTTCGCCCATCGTCGAAGAAATCGGTCCCAAGGTCGGCGGCGGAACTCCGGCGGGCATTTTAACCTGCTGCAATTTTTCGTTGACCAACTGGCGCGCGCGGTAAATATCGGTGTCAAGATCGAATTCGACGAAAACGATGGAAATGCCGATCGCCGAATTCGATCGCACGCGGTAAACGCCCGCCGTGCCGTTCATCGCGGATTCGATCGGCAATGTGACGAGCGATTCGACTTCTTCGGGCGCGAGTCCGTGAGATTCGGTCAGGATCGTGACGGTCGGCGCGGTCAGATCAGGGAAAACGTCAACCGGCGTTCGCAGGGCGACGTAACCGCCGTAGATGAGGAGCGCGACCGCAGCGATGATCACCATCAGGCGGTTTTTCAGGGCGAATAAAATGATTTTGTTGAGCATTTGTTTTTACCGATCGAGATCAAAGAAAATTAAGTTTCGTGGCTGTGCGCGCCCGCCTCCGCCGGACGAAGCTCCTGCAGACGAATCTGATACGCGCCCTGCGTGACGACTCTTTCGCCGTTTTTCAGACCCGACAAGACCGCGACCTTATCGCCGTATTCGTCGCCGAGGGTCACTTCGCGGCGCTCGAATTCTTCGCCCGAAAGCAGAACGTAGATCAGCTTTTTGCCTTCGGCTTCCAAAACCGCTTCTTTCGGAATCATCATCGCCGTAACGGTTTGTTCCGCGTCGAGCCGCACATTCGCCTGCATTCCCAAACGCAGCACACGCCCCGCGTTTTCGACTTGGAAAACGACGTTCGCGGCACGCGTGTTCTCGTCGATCGTCGAACCGAAATCGAGCACAGTTCCCTTAAATTCCTGTTCCGGGTAAGCCGAAACCTTAAAAGTCGCCGTGCGGCTCGTGCCTAAAGTATTCAAGTCGCGCTCGAAGATCGGCGCTTCGACATAAACCGTGTCGAGATTGCTGATCTCGACGATCGCGTCGCCGGGCGAAACCTGCTCGCCGATCGATTTATTGACCTTCGTGACGTATCCGCCAAACGGCGCGTTGACAGTAAACCCGTTCGGCACGGCTGTCACGCCGCCGATATTGGTGTCGATGTTTACTTTCGAAGGTCTGACCGGGCGCGCGTTATTGAGCGCGTCGCGTCGACGGACGGCGGAATCGTAAGACGCCTGCGCCGACTCGCGCTCGGACTGCGCCGTTTGCAGCTGTTTCTGCGAAGCGGCTTTGCCGTCATAAAGCCGCTGCATGCGGTCGGCTTCGCGCTTCGCCTGTTCGAGCCGCACGCGGGCGGTTTCCGTGTCGCCGCTCGCGGTGCGTTTTTCCGATTCGAGCCGCGCATTTTCGATCTCGATCTGCGAATTCTGCATTTCCATCTGCCGGCGCTGCGTTTCGAGCTGCGCTTTCGATAGTTCGACCTGAGTCTGCGCGGCGCGCGTTTGCGCCTGTTCGGTCGAAGTCGGCGTCTGGCGGATAAAAGCGATCGGCGAACCCGCGCCGACGAACTGACCGATGCGCGGCAGCTGGCGATCGCTCAAAATGCCGGCGACCGGCGTGGAAACGACCGCCTGGCTGTTCGCTGCCGGTACGACTTTGCCCGTCGACGTGACCTGGCGCGAAACGGTTTGTTCCTCGGCTTTGGCGAGCTTCATTTTGATGAGCCATTGCTGCTCCATCAAAAACTTGACCTTGCCGGCTTCGGATTTTTCGGCTTCGGTTTTCGTTACTTCGACCTTATTGGCACCGCGCCGCCAAACGTAAATTCCGATCAAACCGATAATCAGCAAACCGATGACGCCGCCGATGATCCAGTTTCGCGGATTCGTCCGCGCGGGAGTTTCGCTCGCCTCGGTTTCGCGTAATTCATCGTTCGTTTGTACGATTTCCGGTTCTTTTTCTTCGCTCATTTTTATTTCTTTATCTCGGTTCCCGTCAGCAATTCCAACTGGAAAAGATTCGTGTAATAAGTTAAAAGTGTCTGGTAATAACTGCTCCGCACGTCGGTGCGCGTGCGCTGCGCCTCCAAAAGATTGAGCAGGTCGATCGCGCCTTCGCGATAAGATAAAACGGCGATCCGCAGCGATTCGTCCGCCTGCTCCAAAAATCCCGTTTCATAAGCCTTGAGCTGTTCGCGCGACGTTTCAAACGCCAGGAACGCGGTTTCGATCTCGGCGGATGTGCGATTTTTCGACTGCTGGACGGCGGTCGCGGCGATTTTTCGGTCGGCTTCCGCCTGCGCGATTGCTACCTGATTGCGATTGCCGAACGGCAGCGGAATGTTCACGCCGGCTAAAACCGTATTGTCCACGCCGACGCGCCGGTAACCCGCAAAAGGTTCGATCTCGCCACGCCCACGCGCGGTTTCGAGCCGAAAAACCGATTCGGCACGGGAGAGCTCGGCTTCGGCGATTCTGATTTCGGGACGATTTTCGAGCGCGTTTTGTTTGAGCGCCGCGAGATTCAAATCGAACTGACGAAAATCGAACGTCTCGCGCAACGCGATCTGCTCGATTCGCGTAAAATCCGTTTCGCCCAAAAGTTCGAGCAGCCTGATCTTCGCCTGCCGCAGGCTCAAACGCGCGTTCGCGATTGCCGAATCGTATTTGATGCGTTCGAGCCGCAGCTTCAAAACCTCGCCGGGCGAAATGTCACCTTCTTTGAGCCGAGTTTCGTTATACCGCAGCAATTCGTCGAAATTTTTGCTATTTTCTTCTTCGATGGCGAGCCGCGTCTGCGCGAGCAGCGCCTCGAAAAAAGTGCGCCGCATTTCAAAGAGCCGGAGCCGGAGGACGCCGTCGAGCCGCGCTTCAGCCAGACTGATCGTGCGGTCGGCGACTTCGGTGCGCGCGCGTGTTTGCCCGCCGAGCGGGATCGGCTGCGTGACGACAGCACCGACTTCGATGAGCCGATTAAACGGCGTTTCGCCCGAGACGCGCAAATTCTCGGCGCTGACCGTCAGCCCGGGGCGCGGGCGCAGGCGTGCGAAAACCCGTGCCTGCTGGGCGGCGGAAACTTCGAGGCGCGCCGCTTCGAGCGAGAGATTTTTTTGCAGCAGCCTTTCGCCCGCGGCGTCTAAAGTCAGAACGTCCGGGTTGGTCTGGGCGTAAACTGAAGTCAAACAAAAAAGGAAAATGCCGACCACTGGAAGAGTCTTAAAAATATGCTTTATCATTCGACCTCAAAATCCTCGAGCGGCAGTTTCTCGTCCAATTTATCGTTCTTGATGTGAAATTCGATGTCGTATTTTCCTTTTTCCGAGATCTCGACGTCCGCCACATAAATCCCCGTCACGCGCCCGACCTTAGCCTTGACCTCATTAAAATCATTCGAACCTTTGCGCTTTATTTTCAGGGAAACGTCGGCTTTTTCGACCGGCGAGCCGTCTTTCAAATCGGTCAAATGAATAAGGAACTGGCTCGGCTTTCCGGCATGAAGCGGCGTGTATTCAAAAAAGTTTTCGACCCGGTCGGTGAATTCCGTCCGCGACAAAGCTTCTTCTTCGTGTTCGGCTTCGGGTTTCGCCTTTGATCCGCAAGCGACCGAGAAGACGGCAATAGCCAGAAAAGAGAGCGTCAGCCACCGACGACAGCGTGTAGTTTTTGGCGGGCTGATAAGCTTTGGTTGTTTTATCATTGTTCGATTCATTTATTTAATGGTCTGAAACAAAAACTCGGTAGCGCGGTGCACGTCGAGCGGCGCGAGCGAAAGAACGGCAAAAAGAGTCGTGCAAAAAACGAACGCGGCAGCGGAAAATTCGGTTTTCGGCAATTTTTCGAGCCGGTAAATATTTTTCATTTCAGGCAGAATATCGTCCAAAAAAATTAAACGCTTGACGCGTTTTTCAACCGTTTTCTCACGCCGCGAGAAAAAAGCCGCCGTCCACGACATTTCCGTAAAATTCGCCGCAGGATTTCGCGATAATTTGACCAGCGCCGAGGCGATGTCGAGCGGCGCGCCCGATTTCGCCGCCGCGATTTCGTCGCAGATAAACTCGATCTGTTCAGCCTGCCAGCGCAAAACGAGGCGCGTCAGCGGAAACGCGAGCGAAAAGCAGCTCGCCGCCGAAAGCGCCGATTTGAAAAAATTGTCGCGCCGCGTGTGGTGCGCCGCTTCGTGCTCGATAACGCCGCGCAGTTCTTCGACGCTTAAGACGTCGAGTAGCCCCGAAGAGATGATCAGCTTGGTATCCCAAAATCCCCAGACGAAAGTAAACGGTTTGCGGCTCGAAACGATGCCGATCTTTAATTTGTACCGGCTCGAAAATGCTTCGATGATATTTAACTGTTCATGCGTCGGCGCGACGGTCGGTATTTCCAGGCATTCCAGAATCTTTCTCAGCCGCAGGTAGCCGCGCGCGCTTTTCCAGACGGCGCCGAAAAGGATCGTTAAAATCAGCAGCAGCGTTCCGATCGCCAGAAACGGCTCGAAATTATGCGTGATGTCTCCGAACAAATGAAGCTCGTGTACGGGCGCGGGATGCGCGGAATAAAATTCTTCTGTGCCGAGCAGAATTTTGGGCAGAAGCGCCGCCAGCACGAGCCACAAAGAAATCACGGGCGGAAGCAGCACGGCGACGGCATAAACGCGAGTCAGCGTCAGAGGCGAAATTCTCAGCCATTTGCTTTCAGCCGCCGTTTTCAGCCAGTATGCCGGAAAAAAAGCCGCGAGCGCGAAGATCGTGCTGAAAAAGATAAAATTTTCGAAGATACTGAAAATCAATACGTCACCGTAAAAATATAATAAAAACTATTTCTTCCGCGCTTTTTTCTGCCGGATCAGATCTTCGAGCTGGTCGAGCTTTTCGCCGTCCTCGCCGATCAAGTCGACGAACGCCGACAGAGCGGGTTCGGTAAATTGCGAAAGCAGCGCGCCGAGAACTTCCTCGGCGATGCCGCGCTCGAACTCTTCCTTTGAAAAACGCGGCGCGTAAACAAACGCCTTGCCTTTTTTCTCGCGATTCAAAAGCCCCTTACCGTGCATTCTATCGAGTATCGTCTGCACGGTCGTATGCGCGATTTCGCGCGTCTTTAAGAGGCGCTGCTCGACTTCCGTGACGGTCAGATCCGGCTCGCGCCAGAGCGTTTCCATAACGGCGGTCTGAAGCTCGCCCAAAACCTGCGCGGCGCCGTTTTTCCCCGGATTAAAACTCTTCGTGATTTTCGGCAGAATGTTTGTCATTGAAAATTCGAGTGTAAAAATTTTTCCGTTAGAAATCAACTACACGTTGTAGTTTTTATGCCTTGCTATTTCGTGAGGGGCAAATTATCATAGAAACATTCCTGTAAAGTCGAACCGGGATACTAAAATCGAACCGGGATACAGTTTGAATTCGGAGAATTATTACCAGGTCCGTCTGTCGAACCGGAGTTTGTGATTTTTACAGCTAAATAAATGATTATGCGGCTCAAAAATATTCTTTGCGTTGACGATACGGAAACCTGCCGGCTATACGACCTGCTGTTTTCGGGCAGCGCTCAACGATACAAAGTAATTTCAGCTGAAAATCTCGAAGAAATAGTTGATTTCGTAAAAAACGATTCGATCGACTTATACATTCTCGGCACTTACGCGGGCGAAGTAACCGGCATCGAGCTTTGCCGGATCATTCGGGAAAAGGACTCGAAAACACCGATCGTATTTTACAGCAGAATGTCGCGCGAAATAGACCGTTCGCTGGCGCTTGCCGCCGGAGCGAACGCATATCTGGTGAAAGGTACGGAAATCGATATATTGATCGAAGCGGTCGATAAATTTCTAAACTAACTATTGGTATTTATTAAAGAAAGGCTTAAAAGCTGTAATTTCTGTCTTTCGGGCACGGTTTGCAATTTGAAAAAAAATGTCCGAAACTACCAGGAGCTTCGGACGTTTTTTACAAATGTGAAAACCTTTACTGGAGCCCAATAAGCAACTGAGCGCCATTGATTTGAGCTTAACGGTGTCGGCGACATTCGATAAAAACGGATTGAAAAATTTATAATTCGAGCCTTCCGGTCGAGGTTTAGCGGTAACATGAATAAGCGAATCCTCGATTTTATTATAAATTTTATCGTCCCAAAATTTTGCGTATTTCAGCTTGCCCACGCGCAAGGCGGTTTCATCCGCGCCCCGTCCGAATCGTGGTCCGCTAAGAATATCATCGGGGGGATTTTCCCGGTTCTTTTCACCCGGCTTGTTTTCTTATTTTGCTCAAATCTTATTTATGAGTAGGCTTCTGATAAAATTCGCATAACTATCAGAAGTTTAACAAGCCTTTCATAAACTGAAGATGAATTCGGCGCGAGCCGGAAATTACTCCGTGCTTTGTTCGCGAAATCAATCTTCAGGGTGGGAGATTAAAGTTTCCGGCAGTAACAATAAACGAATTCCTGCGTCGTTTCGAACGGCGTGCGGTGCGTTTCGCTCATGCTTTTTACCAGCTTAAAATCGCCGCCGAATTCATCGCGCATCGCGTCGGGGCTGTAACGGACGACATCAAGCCCGCTGCATTTCGCCGGACCGTTCAAGCCGAAAGACGCGACGATGATATGCCCGCCGACTTTTAGCGAACGTATCACGAGTTCGACATACTTCCGACGGTCTTCCCGGTCTGTTAGGAAATGAAAAACGGCGCGGTCGTGCCAAACGTCGTAATAATTTTCGGGCAGTGAAACTTCGGTAATATCGGCTTCGATCCATTTGATCAGCGCGGCTTTTTTTCCCAAACGGTCTTTGCTTTTTTCCAGGGCACGGGCTGAAAGGTCCAAAACCGAAACGTCTGCGAAGTCCCTTTCGAGCAGATCGTCGGCAAGCGTCGAGGTGCCGCCGCCGACATCGATTATCGCCGATTCCCCTCCGACGCCGGTCTGCAAAATCATTCGCAGCGAGTTATCGAGGTGTTCACTAAACCAGCTGACCTGATTGTCGGCTTTTGTCTGGTAAACCGTTTCCCAGTGGTTTTTCAAATTCATAATTTCCTCTCCCGGTTGTTTGTTCAGATTTAGATTCTTGCGCCGACGTGGAAAATATTACGCTCTCGCCAGAAAAAGGTTCGGCTAATTTTCGACGAGCAGCAGTTCGATGTCGGATTTTAAGGTTGATTCCAAAATCATGCCCGTATATTTTTTGGCTAATTTGCCGTTTTTATCGTAAAGAAAAGTCGTCGGCAGTCCCATTCCGCCCGCGTCCGCATTCGGGTCGCTGCCGGGCAGCAGAATTTGATACGGCATTTTATATTTTACGACGAAGGGCGGAACGAGCGCCAAATTCTCGTCCATCGATACGCCGACCATTTCCACGCCGCGCGACTTGTATTCGTTAGCGACATTGACCAAGCCCGGAGTTTCAATACGGCAGGGCGGACACCACGTCGCCCAGTAATTGACGACGACGACTTTGCCGCGCTGATCGCCGAAATTCCACTCGCCGCCTTCGATTTTCGGCAATGTGAAATTGCCGCTCGCCGCCTTTCTTTGTTCGACCGGCGAAACGCCGAACTGCCACCACGATTCGGGCGCGAAAAAGAAAAGCATCACCGCAGCGACCACTAATATGCCGAGCCATTCCAAAATTTGTTTTCTCAAAGGCTTCTTTTCTTCCGTTTTGCTTGTACCTGGGTCTTTTTCGTTCATTTAATTTCTTTGCTCAGCGGCGTGCGACTTTTTCTCCGCACCGATTTTATTATTTGTTGGTTTATCCTCTTTTTTCGGTCGAAACTCGACCTTGCATGCGCCGCGCATTCAGGTGTCAATGCCGAGTTTCGGCAGAATCACGAGCTGTAAAAGCAGCCATAGGATGACCAATCCCCCGATCCAAATCATTTCGCTCATTTCTTATTTCTCCACAGGATAACCCGCTCTCGTCCAGGCTGATGTGCCGCCCTCGACGTTGTAAATATCATTAAAACCGGCTTTTTGCAGAGTTTCCGCGCCCTTTTGCGAGCGTCTTCCGGTCTGGCAAATCACATAGACGGGTTTGTCCTTATCGAGTTTGGTTAAATCATTTTCGAGCGCGTCGAGCGGAAAATGCGCCGCTTTAACGGCGTGTCCACTCGTGTATTCTTCGATCGTGCGAACGTCAATAAACTGCGCGTCTTTCGCGCCGACAGCATCCTTCACCTGGGCGACGGTAATTTGTTTTATTTCGTCTTGCATAATTTTTTCTTGCGTATTTACCTGCGCGTCTGGCACTTTTGCAGTTGATGCCGTCCGGCAAGCGGAAAAAGCGACGATTGAAAGAACCAAAGTTAGAAGTATTGTCATTTTCATCTTCATAAATATTTTCATGTCGAAAACGAGCGGAAGTTTTGTTCAATCGACCGCCCGTGTTAAATTAAATCGTTATGAGTTGGCGCAAGCCGCGCCATTTGATGCTTCCGTCTCGAATCCGGCATCCATCCAAGCCTTTGTCCCGCCCATGACGTTATAAATTTTCCGGAAGCCGGCGTTTTCCAAAATGCTCGTTCCCAGACTCGAACGATAACCGCCCTGACATAGCACAAAGGTCGGCTTTTCGGGATTGAGCCGGTCAATTTCTCTCGATAAGGAATTGAGCGGCAAATTAATCGTATTTTTTGCGTGACCGTTTGCGTGTTCCGCCGGATTACGCACGTCAACGAACTGAACATCGTCTTTCGCCGTTTCCTCTTTCGCCTGTTCGACCGAAATCTGCTCGATTGTGTTCGTCTTGCCCGAAAAATCACTCATCAAAATAAATCCTTTGACCGTTTCGATGCCGACGCGCGCCAGGCGCATAAACGCTTCGTCAATTTGTCCCTGCGTATCCGCCACAATCGCCACCGACGCGCTCGTTGAAATGAGTGTTCCCGCCCAGGTCGCGAACTGCCCGCCGAGTCCGATGTTGATCGCGTTCGGGACGTGTGCCGCGCCGAACTCGGGTCCGGGACGAACGTCTAAAACGATGCCGTCAAAGTTCTCGATTTCCGCGGTCGTCAAGGCAGCCGGTTCCGGAAGATTTTCGAGCGATGCCGAGCCTTTCAAGTTTTGCGCCGCGCTCGCCGCGAAATAGGCGGGAGCTTCCGGCTGGTCGGCGGCGACGATTTTCACGAATTCTTCTTTCGTCATCGGCTGCAGGGCGTAATTCGTTTTGCGCTGCTCGCCCAAGGTCGACCACGTTTCTTTCGACAGAGATTTTCCGCATAGACTTCCAGCGCCGTGCGCCGGATAAACTTCCGCGTCATCGGGCAGCGGCAGAATTTTTTCGCGCAGAGAATCGTAGAGCATTCCGCCCATTTCTTCCGCCGTAAATCCGACCGAGCCGATCAAATCCGGTCGCCCGACATCTCCGATAAAGAGCGTGTCGCCCGTGAAAATCTTGAAAGGCGCGCCGGCGTCTTCCGTGTCTTCCGCCAAAACGGTAATACCTTCGGGCGTGTGTCCGGGCGTTTCGAGAAATTTCAGATTGATTTTTCCGACCGAAAGCTCATCCCCGTCTTTAACTTTATGAGTCGGAAAAGCGGTTGCGGCGCGCTGCCCGTAAATGATTTCCGCGCCGGTTTTCTCGGCAAGCTCGATGTGACCAGAAACGAAATCGGCGTGCGAATGCGTTTCGATAACGTATTTAATTTTCTGCCCGTTCGCTTTCGCTTCATCCAGATATTGCTGAACATCGCGCTGCGGATCAATAATCGCCGCCTCGCCTTCAGAGCCGAGATAATAAGAAGCGTGAGCGAGACACCCTAAATAGAATTGTTTGAACTTCATAATTTTATTCTCCGAAGAAAACTCCGTAATTTTTTATCATTAAAAATACCGCCACTGCCAAAACAAAGAACGCGAATCCTTTTTGAAGTTTTTTCGCTTCCAGTTTGTGCGACAGCAGCGTTCCGAAAATCGTTCCCGCTACCGCTAAAGCCGTTACCTGCGCGGTTAATCCCCAATCGAAACCGTTCTGGCTGGCATGTCCGATGAGTCCGGCGACGCAGTTTAAGAAAATGACAAAGAGCGACGTGCCGATGGCTTCCTTCATCGAAAGCCCGCCGAACATCACGAGCGCGGGAACGATTAAAAATCCGCCGCCGACACCCAGAAATCCCGTTAAAACTCCGACCCCGAATCCGGCGAGCAAGGCTTTCCAGAGAATCGGCTTTTCGCCCAATTCGTCAATTTCTGATTCCGCCGCCGGTTTTTGCCGCAGCATCAGGACACCGATAAAAAACATCAGGAGCGCAAATGTAATCAGAAGCGCGGGCGGCGACAGTAATTGTGTCAGAGGCGAACCGGCAAACGCGCCCAAAATTCCCGACATACCGAAAGTCAGTCCGGTTTTCATCTGTAATTTGCCGCGCCCGTGATGCAGTATAGAACCGACCAGACTCGTGCCGCCGACCACCGCCAGCGACATTCCGACCGCCTCGTGCGCTTCGACTCCGAGAACGTAAACCAGAACCGGCACGGTGATGATCGAGCCGCCGCCTCCGATCAGTCCCAGCGATAAACCGATCAGCGCGCTTAAAATCAAACCAAGAATCAAAAATAAATTCACCGTTCTTCCTTACGCCTTTTGCACGGGCGTGACGTCGCAGGTCACTCCTTTCGATTGATTCCACGGCATTCGCGCCAGCATCATCGCCATCCCGCACGTATCGGTAACGGCGGCGAAAACCAGTCCCGCGCCGACAAAAGCTGAGAGCCCGACGAAATATGGATGAACGATGACCGACAGCAAAACGCCCAGCACGACCAGCGAACCCGCCGCGAAACGCACCTGCCGCTCCAGCGACCAGACTTTTGATTCGCCTTTGATAACCGGCAGATTCGCCTGTCCCCAAGCCGTCATTCCGCCTTCAATGACGAAGACATCCGTAAAACCTTTGCCGATTAGTTTTTCTGCCGCCTGTTTGGCTCTCCCTCCCGAACGGCACATCAAATAAACCGGTTTGGAGCGATCAATATCGCCGGTGTGTTGCCCGAAATTCGAGAGCGGCATCAGGCGGGCACCCTGAACGCGCTCGCTGCCGAATTCCGGGAACTCGCGCACATCAATGATCTGACATTCACCTCCTTTTTCCGTCATTTTCTCGATTTCCCGCACATTAATTTCTTTAATCATCTCTTTAATCGTCCTTATAATTTTTATTCCCTGTTTGAAAGTTTTTTGCTAAGCTATACTTGTTAGTTTGATATAAATATAACTATACGGTAATATAGTTATAAAATCAAATGTGGTTTGGCAGTGATTGAAGATAGGCGGAAAAATTGATTTATGATGAATGAAGAATTAAGCGAAGAGGCGTTGGAGATGATTGCGAATCGTTTCCGGCTTTTGTCCGATCCGATGCGGCTTAAGATTCTGCATACGCTCGGCACGCAGGAAATGAATGTCGGCGAAGTTGTCGCCGCCACGAAAGCGGGACAGGCAAATGTCTCCAAACATTTGAGCGCGATGCTCGAAGCCGGCATCGTTTCGCGCCGCAAGGAAGGCTTAAACGCCATTTACCGCGTGTCGGATGAAACGATCTTTGAGCTTTGCGATGTGGTTTGCTCACGGCTCAAAGAACAATTTAAAAGGCGCCAAAACGCGCTGGCGGGAATTTCGACCTAATAGAATTTAGCGGAAATCGATTTCCGACAAAACCGGCGTTGACAAATCGGGCGAAATCATCAGTTGCCGGAAAACTTTCATAATTACTTGAAGCAGCAGTCTTCGGCGCATTTTCTTCTTTTTAATTGACTGTATTTCCACGACTTACTGCCAATTTGCGCCCGCCGCCGGGGGCGGGTTCCGGCGATATGAATCCTGGAATAGTTTTCCGGTTGAGCCGAAAGCTCCTGGATTATTTTGTCTAAGAGCGCAAATTTCTGGGCGGAAACGCCGGCAGCCAGTAACCATTTATCGCCGTCTTTGACGAGCCTGCCGCACACGGTTATTGTCAGCCGAATCGAGCGCGTAGCCGGCTTTTTTGAGCGTTTCTTTGAGCGCGCCGAACGAGACAGGCTGGTCGGGTTTCGGAGTTAAAACGCCGAGCCCTACGTTGATGTCGGTGATTTCGATTTCTTTTAATTTCGGAGCGGATTCGAGACGGCTAACTGCCTTCTGGATGTTGTACACACAGTTGCCGCATAAATAGCCGCCGATGCGCATCTCGAAGCGTTTGACCTGCGCGAACGCGCCGGTTCGCGCCAAAGACGAGCATGAAAATTGTTAATAATAAATTCTATGTTTTCATAAAAATCGCTTATTTACAGAACGACGAGTTTTCCGCGCAGCATGTCCAACCCGCAGGCGAAATTGAAGCTGCCCGCCTGCCCGGGCGTGAAGCTCACCGTCACCGGCTGGTTAAGCGGCAGCTCGCCCCGGATATTATACGCGGGAATGACGATTTCGCGGCTGCATTCGTCTTCGGTCCGACGAATTAACGTCACGCGCGCCGGGAAGCCTTTTTTCAATTTGAAGGTCGCCGGTCGGTAGCCTCGCTCAGTCAGCAGGATCCTCACCTTCTGAACCTTTTTTATCGCGGTTTTCGTGTTTCTCGCTCCGAGCTGCGCCGCCGCGTCCGTTCCCGAAACGAAAAGGACGACGGCGCACAGGGCAAAAATAATTATTTTATTTAAAATGGCTTTTATAACCGGTCGGAGAATAGTTTATGGTCTCATAAAACTTCGGAAATTTCATTGCGACTGCGAGCCGCGCCGGCACGATTCTAAATTTTGATTTCCGTTAATTTACAACCAGCGGCGCACTTCGCGGCGAAACTCGTCGTATTCCGCTCCGTGCGCGCGAATCAAAAATTCTTCTTCGAGGCGCACCTGAATCTGGATCAGCACGAATCCCAAAAAGAAAATCAGCAGCGTAAAGGCGTTCGGCAGAGCGAGAAGCATGCCCGCCAGCGTGACGATCATTCCGAGAAAGATCGGGTTGCGCGACCATGCGAAAACTCCGGTCCGCACGAGCTCGGTTTTCTTTTCTTCGTCGATGCCGATGCGCCACGAATTGCCCATCTGAATCTGGGCTGAAACTGTCCACAAAAGCGAGATCAGCAGCAATCCGATGCCGGCATATTGAACGATTTCGTTTTCGAGCCAGAAAATCGAGAGCAGGAACGGGTAAAAATTCGGTACAAAAGTATAAACGATTATTACTACGGTTAGTGCGAGCATCACGATCTTAAAAAGCTTGCCGATGTAGTCGTGCGCGTCGTCCGCGCCGCGGAAGGTTACGGGATTAACGCCGGTACGCTTCCAGACGCGATACGACGGCAAAACGAAAGCCACCGCGAAATATACCAGCAAAAACAACGGTAAAAAATATTTGAAAAATTCGCTCATATTTTATTTATCTAAATTGCTGCTTATACCTAAGCTAATTGCTGCTGAATTTTTTCGCGGATCATCGCCCAGAAATTAGCGCGCGTTTGGTTGTAAACTGAAGGTGATACCTCTTTCAATTCATCCGGCGTTTTATTGATCGACTCATGATTCGGAATAAACCTTCGCCAGAGCGCGTCGTCTCGAGGACTATCTCCTTAATCTGTTTAAGGCGAATGTCCGTGATTTTTTTCGGGCGATAGCTTTTGTAAGACTCGTCCGTGAAATGGTTCCAATATTGTGTTTTCTTTTCTTTATCGATCATATTAATAACCCCTTGTTCTAATTTTTCGAGCTCGATATTCCGGATCGCGCCTCGAATTAATATATAAATACCTACTTCTTTTCGGCGCGGTGCAGGCGAAGCGTGCCGAAAACCGTACTGAAAGCGGCGGATTCGGCGACGCCGGCAAATCCCGCTTCCTGCATTAGTTGGGGCAGCTTTCCGTCATAACTGTCTTTCGTGGTCGCGCCGTCGAGCCACTTGATCGGCAAGGAAGCAATTTTCATCAACAGATTCGCCGGCTTTCCCCAGTCGGCGACGTACAATGCGCCGCCGCTCTTCAAAACGCGCCTGATTTCGAGCAGCGTTCTTCGCTTGTTCTCGGGCGTCAGGTGATGAAAAAACAGGCTCGACACGACCGCATCGAAATACTCGTCTTCGTAAGGCATTGCCGTCGAAAAGGCTTCGGTGAAGGTTATCGCAGCGCCGGAATTTTCCGCCTTGCGCCGTGCCAGGCGCAGGATCTTCGCGTCGCCGTCCAAGCCGTGAACTTCCGCCAACGGAAATTTCTCCTTCAGCGCGATCGTTAAAGTCGCCGTGCCGCAGGCAAGGTCAAGCAGTTGCCCTTTTTCCGGTATATCAATTTGACGGATCAACTCTCGTTTGAAAACCTTTTCGCGCGTCGTCCATATCACCGCCCGATCGTAAAACGGCGTCAGAAAATCGAAGCCGAGCGCCGGGATGTATTTTTGATCTTTACTGTTCGTATTCATAAATGATTCCTTCAAAGAGTTTCCTCAATGTGACTAAAGCCCAACTCAAGCAGGTTCGCGATATGCGCGTCGTCGAGCGAGTAATAAGCGGTCTTACCTTCCTTTCGGAATTTAACGAGCTTCATTTGCCGCAAAGTCCGTAGAGAATGGGAAACCGCCGATTGCGAGACACCCAATAGATTCGCGATGTCGCAGACGCATAATTCTTCTTTCGAGAGTGCAAATGCAATCTTGATGCGCGTCGGGTCGCCAAGGATCTTAAAGGTTTCGGCGAGCGCAGTGACCGCCGGTGCCGGTTTCATCGCTGCTCTCACGCTTTTAACTTTTTCTTCGTCAACGAACTGAATTTCACACGCATCGCCGACAGTTTCTGTTGCTTTCGTCATATGTTTTGTCTATTCCGGAGATGAAATTAATAACTTCTTCTGAATATATGAACAGTTGTTCATATATGCATTAAAGTAATCTAAAATACTCCGCCTGTCAACCGAACAAAAAGGATCGAAATCGATTAAAGATTTAAGCGATTGGGGAAGCTTGTTTTTTGCGTAAATTATCGGACGGCAGGCGATTTAGAGTTAACGTCGGCTGAAGATTTCCGAAACTAAGCAGCTTGAAAATCAGATCATCGTAGGTGGCGCCGAGCAATAAAGAACCCTTTAATGAGTTTAATTCGCACGGTGGCGTTTTTATCATCACCAAAGAAAAAGTTAAATATGAGTTTATTTATTTTCCGTATGTGGGAAGAAACCATAGCGTCCTTCATTAGGATTTTTTGTAAAATTAGTAATTGTAATTCTTCCGGTTATTTCAGATGAAGGATGCTCATTTTCGATCACAATTATTTGAGAATTTCCTTCATTAGTGGCTAAATATTCATAAAACTTATCTTTAAGATCCGATCCTATTAAGCTGTCTTCCTCACCCTCCGGCTCATAATAAGCTAGAAGTGGTGAATCCAAAATAACGAAACCCGGATGCGCTAAATTCCTCTCAAGACAAAATTCCATCAGTCCGATAGTCATAGCGGCGTGCGTGATTGCCCGCAATCCCTTTCCTCTGCTCGTGCGAGGTTTTCCGTCGATGATAATGTCCCTGGTTTTCTCATCGAAAAAGACTCGATCGGCATTTGGAAAGTGCCAGGCTTTAAGTAAACTTTGAACTTTCTGTGCATACTCATCGAGTATGGAAGCCGAAAGCTCTACATGGGCAGGCGATGCTGATGTCGCAGGGTCTGACTGTTCTCCCTCATCAATCGCCGAGTCCTCACTTTGCGTAAGAAAGTGAGCTTTCTTTTTTTCCAATTCTTCGATTCTGGTAAGTTTATCGAGTTTACGCTCTATCTCACGGGATTGACGCACCAATTCGCTGAAACCGGTCTGTACTTCTTTGAGAGGCGAGACGATATCTTGAATTTCTCGGTTTAATTCACGAAAATCCAGATCGAGCTCTGATTTACTCGCAGTTAAGCCTCGGGATTCCGTGCTGAGTTCTTCGATCGTTTGATTTAATTCGCTTAAAAGCTTATTGATTTTTTCGCCCTCTGCATTGGCAGCCCGAACTACGCTGTCTACGTTGCCGTCACATTGTTCCTCGGAATGCTGATCGGAAGGCAGCGCGCCGCAAAGCGGACACGGATTTTGATTGAGGTGAATAAATAAACTGCCGGATTCTTCAATCGCAGCAAGGCGTTCAAGATCGACCCGGTAATGCTCTCTGAGAAGTTCAAAGCGTGATAATAAACCGTTAATTTCGTCCGTCCGACAGCTTAATCCTTGTAACTGGATCATTATAGAGCTGCGGCGCTCAATTCGCTCATCCAGCGTTTCCTGCATTCTGGCAAGATTTTCTTGATAGTTCCTGGAATCGGTCTCTAGGTTCGATAACCGTACTTCGAGCTCCGTCCGATTTAAAGGGGAGTCATTCATCTCCGCACTTAACTCGGCTACGAGTTCTTCAATAAATGCGATTTTACTGCTGTTATTCGTTCGTTGATTCGGCGGCTCCGCTATTATTTGAACTTGATTAAGCGCGCTGTCGTCCACGCCCGTAAGCAGCAACTTAAAGGTGGCATAGTCCCCTGTTTTCAGAACAACATCCTCCGACAGAATTGGAGAGCTGCGTTTTATTATTTCGTGTTCTTCGACGACCGACATTCTTACAAGATTGCGAAAACCCAGTCTGCGGGTTTTGCCTTCTTTATTCGTCCGTACGTATTTATCGGAGAGATCTATCAGTGATAAAAGAAAGGTGGAAACCGAATCGTTACTCGCGCCCAACGGAGTCGGTCGCAACACGGTGCCTTCAATTTCAGGTGCGGCGGTCAGAAAGTCGCCTTCAAATAATACAAAATTGCCGCCGCTAACGGGTCTTTCAAAAGTGTGGAAATTGCCATTCGCCGTTTGCAGCACAAGTCTGACGCGATCATATCCCACGCGTTCCTTAATGTCCCTTAACGGGCTGCCGGTGGTAGATGCCAACATGAAATCAACCGCCTCCAAAACAAACGACTTCCCCGTGTCGGATGCTCCGCAGATGACATTCAAACCCTCTTTAAATTCTACAAAGGCAGGCTTTTTGGTTTGGCTCAGGAAAGAGATGCCGCGCAGGTTTATAGGATTCCAGCTCATAGAAGTTTGTTCTCCCCTGCCTGCTCAAACGGCTGAAACTGCGTTGACCACTCTCTAAAAAAACGCTTTTCTAAAGAGTGTAAATCATCAATGCTGGTTTGACCGAACGTCTCTGCGACCCATGCGGCGCACTCCTTAAGATTTAAGATATATTGCGAACTTAACATGGACAAGAACGGATGCGCTTCTTCCGATGCTCTGTATTCAAATCCTCCCGGCAATACCAGATGCTCGACGAGCCCGCGGCTCATCATTAAAAGCAGTCCGCGCTCGATTAATTTTGGACGAATCGTTAATTCGCCCGACCGCAAAGGAAGCGGCGTATGTAAACTTTTGGGACCCTCTACATCTCCCGAATGAATCGTTAAATAATCAAAGAAAACCAGGTGCTGAATATCAAGCGACCGGGGAAATACCGTCGTCAGTATCGTCAGTGACCTGATACCGATCTCAAGCGGACTATTAAACGGTACTGTCATTTCTCACCTCTTCCTCGGGAACCCAGTTTAATCGATCTTCGTTAGCAAGCTGATGGCAGATTCCCTGGCGATCCTGAACCTTAACAGCGCTTTTGAGCGGATTCGCGGTCAGTTCAATCATGCTGGCACAATCAAGCGTTTCTTTCATACGTTTTAATCCGTCATCATGTTCACTTTCGCAAGTGTCGGCTACGCCTTGATAAATTTCTTCCTGTAAATTTTCAAACGTGCCTTCCGGCACGGTATCGCGAGCAAAGTTGCGCAAAGATTCTGCGTGGTAAAACCGGACTCGCTGTCTTAAAAGATGGTCCTTAAGTTGAGGTTTAGCGCACGCACCGAGTTCTGAAACGTCTTTGATGGGCTCACCCAAATGATGCCCGTAAGCACTGAGTATTTGCTCAATATAACGACTTTCACGAGACTTGTCGCATTTTTCGGGCGGAGCTTCAACATTCGGTCTGGGAGGCAGTCCCCCGCCGAACATCACAGCGTGAAATGGCGTTTTCGCATGTCCGATTATTAATTCAGTTAACGGCTTCGACGAAAAGATCGTGAAGGGAAATTTATCGAACCAATCAAGGAAATCCCCTTCAAGAGCAATTTCCGCAGTTTTTGTGATTTCATCCTTACAGTGCTCGTCCCACTTAGCCTTAACTTGAATTTTAAGTTCCTTGGGATTTGCAAACAGCCGTTCTAGAGTAGTACCGACGCCTTTAGGAGTAACAAAGTAGTACTTTCGGGGAATCGAATACGCTTCTTTGAAGGAATAATAAATGATCTTTCCTATTTCGATCCAGGCATCGCCCGGATGTAAAACGTGGTTATAATGTTTGCACTGGTAATTATCCCAGCCGCCTTCCCAACCTCTGTCGGTAAGAAAACCGGCAACATCTACCCCCATGTCACCCGCTCCGGAGAAACGCCGCACATGATCGTAACCTTCCAAAGATTGTGCCCATTCTTCTATAAAAGATTCCCATTCGCTTGGCGAGAAAAAAGACACTCGCACAACCTTAGAAACAGGCACACCGGTATCGACATGAGCAGCCGACGGACTAACTATAGGTGTTTTGGGTTTTATTTCTGCGAGATCTTCAATACCAATCAAGATTGGATGCCCCTTACGTAACGTATGTTAAATTTCTATTATGAATCTCAAATTGTTTAAGTATTAACATTATTTTAACCCCCTAAGTCAAGCTGATATCTGAACTTAGAGCGCATCGAGTCGTATTTTCCTCGAAAACTAATCACGCCGAAAGATGTTCGACAAGAATTTTTATGCCGATCGCGATGAGAATTATGCCGCCGACGAGTCGCGCCTTGCCCTGCCCGAAACGCTTGTAGTTATGCCTTAAATAAACGCCGGTCAGTGATAGCGCGAAGGTAATCAATCCGATCAGGATAACCGGCACGAGGATCGAATGAAGAAACGTCAGGCTGAAACCGACCGCCAGCGCGTCGATGCTGGTCGCGAGCGCCAGCAGCAGGAGCGAGTAAAATCCGGTGCCTTTTTCGGTGGCGGCTTCGTCCTCGACATCGCCCTTCAGATCGTCGTAGATCATCTTTCCGCCGATGACGCCGAGCAGCGCGAACGCGACCCAATGGTCCGCCGCCGAGATGAAATCTTTAAAGTTGAATCCGATTGCCCAGCCGATGACCGGCATTATTCCTTGGAACAGACCGAACAAAAGCGCGAGCTTGAAGGCTTGCCCCAAGCGAAATCGCTTTGCTGTCGAACCGCTCGCGACCGAAACGGCGAAAGCGTCCATCGCGAGCCCGAGCGCCAGTAAAAGGTTTGTATAGATGCTCATAGTAAAAAAGTCTCATTATAACCTGCGGGAGCCGGGGTCAAAGATTTCGCCGCGATCATTTTCGACGAACGTAAAATTAAACTCAAATTATTTCTCGCGGATCTTAAGCGCGCGCAACCCATTGACGATGACCAGCAAGGAGGCGCCCATGTCGGAGGCGACCGCCATCCAGAGCGTCGCCCATCCGAAAAACGCGAGAACCAAAAAGACGGCTTTGACGGCGATCGAAAACCAGATGTTCTGCTTGATGATCGACAGCGTTTTGCGCGAAAGCCTGATGGCGAATGTCAGGCGCGACAAATCGTCGCTCATCAGGGCGATGTCGGCGGTCTCCAAAGCGACGTCGGTGCCGGCGGCGCCCATCGCGAGACCGACGGTCGCGGTCGCCAATGCCGGCGCGTCGTTCACGCCGTCGCCGACGAAAGCGACACGATCGCCCTTCGCTTCCAATTCGCGGACGATTCGCACTTTGTCGTCGGGCAGCAGCTCCGCGTAAAACTCGTCGATCCCGACTTCCTGAGCGACCGCCGCGGCGGTTCCTTTATTGTCGCCGGTCAGCATCACGACTTTCCGCACGCCGTTCGCTTTTAAGGACTCCACGGCGGATTTCGATTCCGGGCGCACTTCGTCCGCGACGGCGATGACGCCGAGCGGTTTATTATCCGCCATTACCAGAATGCCGGTTTTGCCTTCCCGTTCGAGCATTTCAAGCAGCATTTCGACTTCCGGCGTCCAGGCGCTCTGCTCGCGACCGAGCCTTTCGTTGCCGAGATAAACCGTTTCCCCTTCGACGATTGCCCGCGCGCCGCGACCGATCAGCGATTCGAAACCGGTCGCGGTGGGCAGCTCGATTTCCTGCTTTTCGGCTTCGGCGAGGATCGCTCGCGCCAAGGGATGCTCCGATCCTTGTTCGACTGCGCCCGCTATGCGCAGCAGCTCCGTCTTACTGCGGTCGTCGAGCGGAACGACGTCCGTCACCACCGGTTTTCCTTTCGTCAGCGTCCCGGTTTTATCGAACGCGACGATCGTTACCGCGCCGGCATTTTCAAGATGCGCGCCCCCTTTGATCAGCACGCCGCCGCGCGCCGCGCCCGCCAGACCGCTGACAATCGAAACCGGCGTCGAAATCACGAGCGCACACGGGCAGGCGATCACGAGCATCGCCAAAGCGCGGTAAAACCATTCGCCCCACGTTCCCAAACCGAGCAGCGGCGGGACGACGATGACCAGCAGCGCCAACCCGACAACCGCCGGCGTGTAAATGCGCGAAAAACGATCGACGAACGTCTGCGACGGCGCGCGCGAGCTCTGCGCTTCTTCGACGGCATGGATAATACGCGCTAAGGTCGTGTCTTCAACCAGTTTTGTAACTTTGACTTCCAACGCGCCCTGTTCATTGATCGAGCCCGCAAAAACCTCTGCGCCCGGCTCCTTATCGACCGGAATCGATTCGCCCGTGATCGGGGCTTGATTGACCGCCGAATGCCCGGTCGAAACAATGCCGTCGAGCGGGATTTTTTGTCCCGGACGAACAACGATCGTTTCGCCGACGGAAACTTCCGCGACCGGCACGGTTTCTTCGCGCCCGTTTCTTTTGACGGTCGCTTCGGTCGGCGACAGATCCATTAAGGCGCGTATCGCGTTGCGCGCCCGGTCCATCGAAAAACTTTCGAGCAGCTGCGCGACGGCAAATAAAAACATCGCCGACGCGCCTTCGCCCCATTCGCCGATCGCCGCCGCCCCGATCGCCGCGACGGTCATCAGAAAATTCATATCGAGCGCGAGATTCCGCGCCGCTCTAAAACCCCGCGGAGCGATGAACCAACCTCCGACGATCGTCGAAATCGCGAGCATCGGCACGGTCACATAATTGCCCGCCCCGAGCCAATCGAGCCCGACGCCGAGAACCAGAAAAATCCCGGAGATTACGGTAACGACGAGCCGCCCGCGCCGTTCCCAGAAGGAAAGCTCGCGCCGCTCTTCATCTTCCGGCAGCGCGGTCATGCCGATTTCCTTGATCGCCCGCTGCACTTCCGCTGACGTGATCGACCCCTCGACATTCAAACGACGGTTCATCAGATCGAATCCGAGCTTCGTGATGCCCGGCAGGCGTCCGAGCTTATCCTCGATCTGGCGAATCTCGTCGGCGCAGTCCATTCCCTCGACGATAAAACTCGCCCGAGTCGTGTCGCCGTCGCTGACCCGGTAACCGACGCGCCGGATCGCGCCGGCTAAATCGCCGCGTGAAAGTTTTCCGTCAGCGTAGGCGACACGAACGTTCCCGCCGACGACATCGACGCGAACGTCCTGAATGCCTTCCAGCTTGCCGAGCGCGCGCGTGATGTCGTCGGCGCAGCTCGGGCAATCCATTCCGCCGACCTCGAAATCGCAGACGGCGCCGGTCGGATTCATTTCCGGCACGTTCGATTTTTCCGTCGATTGTCCTGACGTTTCAGCGCAAGTATTCCCGTCAGATTTGCAGCAGGAATCAGCCACCGCCTGCCCACTCAGAGAAATTGTTTTTTGTTTTTCACTCATCCGAATTCACCTTTCTGTTTTTGCAGACGTTAATAATGCCGCCTCGGCTTTTTTCGAGATCGTCCCGTATGTTTTAACTTTCGACGATTTATTGCCCGCCAATCCCGCCGCTGAGCATGATTGAGCCCGGCATCTTTTAAATCCTTCTCCTTAAATCTAAACCTCCGCAGTCCGAATCTAAAAAGAAAATAGAGAATAGTCATTAAACCGGTCGCGGCAACAGCCCTCGCCCAAAATAAATACGAGCCGTAATTCAAACTCCAAATAATCAGGTCAAGCATCGCCCGGGTACCTATTTCATTTCTTCATCGATCAGCAATCTCAAATCCGCTTCATTGAGCCGCGCCAACTTTCTGCCGTTGACGAAAAAAGTCGGCGTTTGCGTCACTCCGAGGCTCTGCCCGTCCGCCTGGTCGCGCGTGATTTTCGAAGTATAGCGGTTTTCGGTCACTGCTTTATTTATCTTTTCAATATCGAGACCGAGCTCCATCGCATACTTTTCAAAGACGGCGTTAACGTCGGGTTTGGCTTGTGACGCGGCTGCCGGTCCGTGCTTTGCGCCCCATTCGCTCTGCCGCTGAAATAAAATTTCCTGCATCTGCCAGTATTTGCCCTGATCGCCCGCCGCTTCCGTCCACGCCGCCGCCCGCAGGCTGTTCGGATGGAACGGCATATATCTGACGACGAGCCGGACCCTGCCGCCGTAATCCTGGAGGATTTTCTTGACCGCCGGGTTGAACGCTCGGCAGGATTCGCATTCCGGGTCTAAAAATTCGACGATCGTCACTTTCGCGTCCGCCGCGCCGAGCGTCGGGCTGTCCGGTCGGACGAGCTGTTCCGGATTTATTTTCGGCTTATTCGAATTGTTGTTCGTCGTTACTCTTTCGCTCTGCATCGACTTTCGATAATAATTTGCGCCGAAGATCGCGGCGACAATCACGACGACCGCGATTACTCCTAAAATTTTGACCTCTTTTTTCATAAAATTATTACTCCATTTTCTCAATTTTTCTATAAATGCGTTTCGTGTTCGGCAAAATCGCCGCGCTCCGTTTGAACGGTGACGTGCGAGATTTTAAATTCGTCCGTGCAGTGCTCGTGAACCCGCTCCAAAACGTCGTCGTGCTCTACGCCGTCGGCTAAGACCGCGTGAACGCTCATCGCGTTGACGCCGGAAGTTAAACTCCAGACGTGCAGGTCGTGAATGCCGGCGACGCCCTCGATTTTCATCAGACTTGCGCGCAAATTCTTCAGATCGACATCCGACGGCGTGCCTTCGAGCAAAATGCCGACGGCGTCTTTGAGCAGAGCCCAGGTGCGCGGAAAAATAAACAGCCCGATGCCGGCGGAAATCAGCGGATCGGCGTAGTACCAGCCGGTCGTGAGCATAATGATACCCGCGATGATGACGCCGATCGAGGTCAGCATATCCGACAAAACTTCAAAATACGCGCCCTTCATATTGAGGCTTTCGCCCGAACCGGAGCGCAGAACGAAAACGCCGATTAAATTTATGAGCAAACCGACCGCCGCGACGCCCATCATCCAGCCGCTCTGAACCTCGGGCGGATTTCTGAAACGGTGGTAGGCTTCATACAAGATATAAAGCGAAATCAAGATCAGGATGACGGCGTTGGTCAAAGCCGCGAGAATTTCGACGCGGTAAAAACCGAAAGTTCTCTCCGGCGAAGCGGGTTTTTCAGCATACCGGATCGCCAGCAGCGCCAATCCGACGCCGGCAACATCCGTCAGCATATGCCCGGCATCGGCAAGCAGCGCAAGGCTGCCCGTCCATAAACCGCCGATAATCTCGACGATCAGATAAAAGCCGGTCAGTCCGAAGACGATTGCCAGACTTTTCTTATTTTTCCCGGCGGCGGATTGCGTGCCGTGCGCGTGCCCGTGTCCCATAATTTTCTATTTTTCCTCGCCTCGATGCTCGTTTTCCGTTTTGGCGTCCTGTTCCGCCGACTGCTTCCGCTCGTACCGGTTGTCGAGGTACTTCATAAATCTCCTCGCCCCGAAGAGCATCGCGGCGCCTAAAATCACTGCCAGGATCAAAAAGTAGTAAACATAATTAAAATCCGGGTGCATGTGATGCGGGTCGTTGTCCTGCAAAATCATTAGTCCTCATCCTCCTGCTCGCCTCTCTTATATTTTCCTATCGACTTAAATCAGAACGGTGTTTTCAACCGGCGTCACGAGAATGATTCCGTCGCCTTTTTTACCGGTATGCGCCGCCGCGCGAATCGCCGCGACGATCTGCTCGACCAATTCATCGTTGCAGGCGATCTCGATACGCTTTTGCGATTTTAACGGATTGAGCGCGTCATTGACCGTTGTTCTGAGCCGCTGTCCAAATCCTTCGACGTCCGTTACGGAGATGCCGGGAAAATTTTCAATATCTTCGAGCGCGCAGACTATTTCATCGAGTCGATGCGGTCGCACGATGGCGGTGATTAATTTCATAAATATTCTTTTTATAAAAAAATGAATTTAGCGAGTTTCACGGAAAATCAAATGTGTTCTCTTTGATTTTCCGTGAAACTCCGCCGTTCAGGTTTTATTCCTCCGTAAATTCCCCTTCCCTATCTTTTTCAAACCAGGCGTAAAGCGTCGGCAGAATCAGCAGCGTCAAAAGCGTGGAGGTGATCAAACCGCCGATGACGACCGTCGCCAGGGGGCGCTGCACTTCCGCGCCCGCCGAGGTCGCCAGCGCCATCGGGATAAACCCTAAGCTTGCGACAAGAGCGGTCATCATCACGGGACGTAATCTGGTCATTGCGCCTTCGCCCACGGCATCAATCACGGATTTCCCTTCTTCGCGCAGATGATTGATAAAGCTGACCATCACTACGCCGTTGAGCACGGCGACGCCGAACAGCGCGATGAAACCGACTCCTGCGGAAATCGAAAACGGCATTCCGCGCAGGGCGAGCGCGAAAACTCCGCCGACAATCGCAAACGGGATTCCGGTGTAAATCATCAGCGCCTGTTTCGCCGAACCGAAAGTCGAAAACAGCATTACGAAAATCAAAAACAGCGCGATGGGAACGACGATCAAAAGTCGAGAGGTCGCTCGTTCGAGATTCTCGAAAGTTCCTCCCCATGTCAGATAATAACCCGGCGGCAACTGCACTTCTTTCTCGATTTTTGCCCTCGCTTCCTCGACAAAACTCGCAATGTCGCGGTCGCGGACGTTGGTCGAAACGACGATGCGGCGGCGCGTCGCTTCACGCGAAATCTGCGCCGCACCTTCAACTAATGAAATATCAGCCACTTGAGCGAGCGGGACGCGCTGTCCGGTCGGCGAAGTTAAAGTCAAAGCCCGCACCGAATCAACCGTTTTACTGGCGTTTTCATTGAGCCGCAAAACAATGTCGAAACGCTGTTCGCCCTCGAAAACCTCCCCGGCTTTTTTCCCTGCGAAAATCGCTTCGACCAGCTCGTTGACATCCTCGACGTTCAAACCGTAACGCGCGATCGCGGCGCGGTCGGGCTTGATCTGAAGCTGCGGCAAGCCGGTTGTAACCTCGACCTTGGCTTCTTCCGCGCCTGGTATTTTTGCCAAAACGCGCTCGATCTCTTCGCCCTTTTCGGCTAAAACATCCAAATCGTCGCCGAATAATTTAACGGCGACATCGCCGCGCGTTCCGGCAATCAATTCGTTGACGCGCATCTCAATCGGCTGCATAAATCCGAAAGAAGCCGCGCCCGGCACTTCCGCTTCGAGCTTTTTCGACATTTTCCCGATCAGTTCTTCCTTCGTCATTCCCGATTTCCAATCTTCGATCGGGTTGAGCATCACGAAAACGTCGCATTGATTAAGGCTCATCGAATCGGTCGCGACTGCCGGCGCGCCGCATTTGGACACGATGGTTTTGACTTCTGGAAAAACCTTGAGCGATTTTTCTACTTCGGTCGTCAGCTTCATTGATTGATTCAAGGACACGCTCGGCAAGAGAATCGCTTCGATCAAAATATCGCCCTCGTCGAGACGCGGGATGAATTCGCCGCCAAGGTACGGAAAAATCGCTCCCGAAATCAAAACCGTCGCGACGGCAATCGCCAAAACCTGGGCGCGAAATTTCATTACGAAAGCAAGCGCGGGTTGGTAAATTTGTTTCGCCCAGCGAATCAGAAAACTTTCGCTTTCCGAAACATTGCCGCGCAAAATTAAAGCGAGCATCGCCGGAATATAGGTCAGAGATAAAATCAGCGATCCCAAAAGCGCGAAAATGACCGTCAGAGCCATCGGCACGAACATTTTCCCTTCGATGCCGCGCAAAGACAGAATCGGCAGATAAACGATCGCGATGATCGCCACGGCGAAAACCACCGGGCGCGCCACTTCCAGACACGCTTCGAGAATCGTTCTTTCCGGCGGTTCACGCGAGCCTTCGTGCTGGGCTTCGGCGCGGCGGCGGACGACGTTTTCGACCATCACGACCGCGCCGTCAACGATTAAGCCGAAGTCCAGCGCGCCCAAACTCATCAAATTTCCCGACACATTAAAGATTCGCATCAGGATTGCCGCAAAAAGCATCGAGAGCGGGATAATTGTCGCAACGAGCAGTGCGCCGCGCCAGTTTCCCAAAAGTAAAAGCAAAACGAAAATGACCAACGCCGCGCCTTCGATCAAGTTTTTCTCGACCGTCGAAATCGCCCTTTGAACCAGTGCGGTGCGGTCGTAAAAAGGCTCGATGGTCACGCCCGGCGGCAGAGTTTTTCGGATTTCGACGATTTTTTCCTTGACTCTTTCGGCAACCGTTCGGGAATTTTCGCCTTTCAGCATGATCGCCATTCCCGAAACGATCTCGCCTGTCCCGTCGGTCGAAACAGCGCCTTGCCGGATGCTCTGACCTTCGACGATTTCGCCCAAATCCCTAACGAAAACCGGAACGCCTTCCGCGCCGGTTTTGACGACGATATTAGTGATGTCCTCCATTTTTTCGACCAGACCGACGCCGCGCAGGAGGTATTGCTCCGCGCCTTTTTCAATGTAGCCGCCGCCGACCGTGCCGTTATTTTTCATTACGGCATCGTGAACATCGCTCAGACTCAAACCGTAGCTTTGCAGTTTTTCCGGCGAAAGCCTGACTTCATACTGCTTGCCGTAACCGCCGTGCGAATTGACTTCCGTAACGCCCGGAACACTCATCAACTGACGGCGAATGTTCCAATCGTGAATCGTTCTCAAGTCGGTTGCCGTGTAATTGCTGCCCGGTTCGGCTTTGACTTCGTATTGATAAATTTCGCCCAATCCGGTCGCAATCGGACCCATTTCGGGCGAACCTAGCCCTGGCGGAATCTGTTCGCGCGCCGTCGCCATTCGTTCGAGAATCAGCTGACGCGCAAAATAAATGTCGGTTGATTCTTCAAAAACAATCGTCACGTTCGAGATGCCGAATTTCGACACCGAGCGAATTTCCTCGACACCCGGAATGCCCGACATCGCCACTTCAACCGGAAACGTGATCTGCCGTTCAATCTCCAAAGGTGCGAGCGAAGGCGCGCTGGTTAAAACCTGAACCTGCACGTTCGTTACATCAGGCACGGCATCGATCGGCAAATTTATCAAACTGTATGCGCCCGCCGCCGCCATAATCAGGACGAGCAGCAGGACGACTAATTTTTGCGCTATCGAAAATCTAATAAGTGCGTTAATCATAAAATCCTTTTCAATCCAAAATCCGAAAACTAAAATCCGAATTCGCGCTTAGTGGTCATCTCCCAACGCGCCTTTTTCGAGCTGCGTCTTTAACGTAAAACTGCCCTTTGTTACGACCGCTTCGCCGAGTTTCAAACCGCTGGTTATTCGTGTGTAGCCTTCCGTTTCGCCTCCGGCTTCGACCTCGCGGACTTCAAAAGCTCCGGCTTCTCCACCACGCGGGACAAAGACGATGGTTTTACCGCCCGTGCGCTGGATCGCACCGGAAGGCACGACCAGTTCTTCTCCGCTCGTTTCACTCGTTCCCGCGTAAAAACCGATTTCAGTGAACATTCCGGAACGCAATTTTCCGTTCGGGTTCGGAACTTCCAGGCGAACGCGCGCCGTTCTGGTCGTTTCATCAAGACGCGGGTCAATGTAGCTTATTTTTCCGTTAATCGTGCCGATTGTCGCCGATCTGATTTCGGCGACAGAACCGAGAGAAAGTTTCCCGACATTTGCTTCCGGCACGTTGGCGATAACGTAAACGGTCGAAAGATTTGAAATCGCAAAAATCGGGGTTGCCGCGTCAATCCCCGCGCCCGAGTTGAATTTTCGTTCCGTAATCACGCCCGAAAGCGGGGCGCGCACCGACACGAGCGAAGTGTCTTTCGTGTGGTCGTCCGGCTCGTTGAGACTGACATTCACGCCCAGGGAACGCATCTCGTCCTGGATGTGCCGCAAATCAACCAGCGAAGTTTCGACTTCCGCTCTGGCTTCCTGAATTTCTTTGTTGAGCGAGATATTCGACTGAAAATCGTAATCGGCTTTGGCTGTTTTAAAATTCGCTTCGGCGGCGTTCAAATCTTTGCCCGCGCCCGCGCCGAGCTCGATTAGTCGCCGCGTTCGGTTGAGCGTTTTTTCGGCTTCGTCGAGTCGCGCTTTTGATTGCAGCACAGCGACGCGATTTTCCGATCTCTGTACCCGTTCCAGATTTCTCCGGGCTAATTCATAACGGGTTTTGGCTTCGTGCATTTTGCCGTGCAGCTGGGCGAGCTGCGGGCTGGAGACGACGGCGAGCGTCGCGCCTTTATTGACGTAATCGCCGACCCCGTAAAAAACCTGCTCGATGCGCCCGCCGACGAGCGGCGTTGCCATTTCCGTTTTTTCGGGATTGAGCTCGACCGCGCCCGTGACATAAAGTTTGGCGATTGCCGGTCGCTGCGTGACGCCTTCGGTTTCGATTCCGGCGGAATTCAGTAATTCCGGGTCGAGTTTGACTTCTTTCCTGGATTCATTTTCCGAATGTCCCGGTTCTTCTTTGTGTTCTTCTGTTTCGGCATTGATTGTCGTTGCCGATTTTTTTGTCGCTATCCAGGCAAAACCGATAATCGCGATGAGCGCGATAATAACAGCCGTTAAAATCCACGCAAACTTGCTTTTCGGATTCGATTCGGGTTTTTCCGGTTCAGTATTTACATTTTCGGAGGGTTCCGAATTTGCTTCTAGCCGGGCGAGTTTCGCTTCCGTTTTTTCATGATGAATATTTTCTTCGTTAATTATTGGTTTCTTCATTTCAATTTCTTTTTCTGATTTTTCGCTCATTTTGAAATACCTCTATTTCGACTCCGGCATCAGCGCACCCGCGCCGAGCGCGATTTGAAGATCGGCTTGAGCGCGATATTTTTCGGTTAAGGCTTCGGTTAAATCGCGGTTGGCATCGAGCAGTCGTCGCTGTTCGGCGATCAAATCGGTGATCTTGATCTCTCCCAGCTCGTAAACCTTGCGGAACGTTTCGACGTTCTCGGTCGAGCGCGGAATCGCCGCCGTTTCGAGCGTCAGCACCGCCCGGCTCGCCGCCTCGTAGCGCTGGTAAGCCGACAGGATCTCGCTCCTGACGACTCTTTCGGTAAACTCTCGCCTGCCTTGCGCCTGCCGGATGGAAATTTCGGCTTCGGTGAGCGCGCCCTGATTTTTATTGAACAACGGGACGCCGACCGCGACGCCGAAAGTCAGGCTGCGATCACGCTGAGGGAAATTTCCGATCGACGTATCGACGATCGACCGACCTTGCGAATAACGCGTGTAAGCCGTCACGTCCGGTCTGCTGTTGGCGCGGATAAGCCTTAGTCCGGCGGTCGCGACCTGCTCCTCGATCTGCGTTAAAAGAACGTCGGGACGCGCTTTGAGCGCAATCTCGACGGCGGCTTCCGGTGTTGCCGGGAGCGTCGGCAGAACGGCGGTATTGATTTGTTCGCGAAGCCTGAGCGGCTCCTCGAACGAGATTCCGGCGAGCAGTTTAAGCCTGGTTATTGAAGATTGAAGGCGTCCCTCGGCGAGCTGGCGACGCGCCCGCAGGCGTTCGACCTCGGCTTGCAAAAGATTGAGTTCGAGCGGCGCGCTGTCGCCCTCATTGACGCGAATCTGCACGAACCGGGTTGTCTGCATGTCAAGTTCGAGAACGTTTTCCAGCGTGTCGAGTTCGCGCAGAGCGGCGAGCGCTTCCGAGTAATTTGTCAGAACGCTGCTGACGAGAAGTCGCTCGCGATTGCGGACGTCCGCCTGACTGGCTTCGATTTCGATGTTGGCGACGTTGATTCGCGCGTCGCGCCGACCGTAAATCTCGATTGGCAAGGAAGCGCCGACCGTAAAATTGCCGTCGCCGCCGCTGCCGACCAGACGCCCTGATTCCTGCTCGAATTCGAGCGTCGGGTTCGGGCGCAATTTCGCCTGCGCGAGACGCGCTTTCGCTTTTTCGATGTCGAGCCGCGCCGCTGCTAATTCCTGATTAGAATTGAGCGCGCGCCGGATCAGATCGTTCAGCGATAATCCGTCCTGCGGATTATAGTAATTCGGCAGAACCGACGTGACGATCGGTTTGCTCGAAAGCGGCTCGCTTTTTTCGGAAACGATTTCGTTTTTAGCTAAAAGTTCGGTATTGGTCCGCTGGTCCTGCGCCCCGATCGGGACTGCGGAAACAATCAGACAGAGCAGCGCGCACCAGGCGGCGCTCCGGTTGATAATCGATTTCATTGTATTTCCTAATCAAATTCATACTCTACGGCAGGTTTTTCGCCGACGTTTGAAACGGGCGAAAAACGGATATTACCGAATAGGCGTCGTCTTTTCCGCTTTTTAACAAACGGAAAAAGGGCGCGAGTATCGGCTTAACTTGCACTGATTAGGATCGTTTTGGAGGCTGGAAGGGCGGCGGCAGCGAATTGAAGAGCGGATCGCCGTAACGAAAGGCAATGCTTTCGCGGCTAATAATTGCCTTATCGTGATTGATTATATTAATGCTTGGAATCGCCGTCGCGTGGCATAAACATTCGTCGTGACAGACGGCTTGTTCGTGGCTCTGATGATCGGGATCGCCCGCCGTCATCGAAACGCCGCCCGACCGGTCATTCTCTTTGACCGTCGAAACGGCTGTGCACCGCGAGGCGTCGAGATTGGCGGCGATAATCGATTCCCCGTCGCCGAAGACGGGGCAGAAAAATTCGATCACGAGCAGGAAAAGCCAGAACGCCGCGAGGCGTCGTAAGTTTTTCTTTTTTCTGAGCGATCGAAGCATCTGCATGTATGAATCGGAATTTATGAACAAATTCTCTTGTAATCAAATCTAGCCTCCGCGAAAGACGTTGTCAAACTATTATTCCGAAACAAGTGAAACTGTTGATTTTGTATAAGATTAAACGTTTCCGTCTTTGGAAACTGATAAAACTTGTATTCCTGATCAACGTATCAGTAGTCATTTAGCGGATTGCATTAGCAATATTTGTGCAAACTTTCAAAAATTTCAAATTAGGATTATTTCTCAAATTCATTTTCCGCTTTTATTCTAAATTTAATAGAGTGATGATTTTCGGAAAAATATCCTGATGGTAGTCCGGCAAGCTCTTCAATATCCTTTTGTGGCAATGTAATTTCCTGAATAATTTGTTCAGAGGTCTTAATTCCTTCTTTAATCAAAATCTCAAAGCCCTGCTTTAGTAGCTTAGGATATTCCGGTTGAAGTGATTCATCAAGAGGTTCCATTTTTTTCCAGCCGCGCCGGGCGTGATTCATCCACAAGTTTTTTGCTTGATCATCCCTTATCAAATTTAGTCCTTTAGCCCTTTTAATCATCGCACCGATTGATACGTGCCATTTTCGCTTCAGGTATAGAAAGGAATCAAGAGTTGGATATCTAAAGTCTTCAGAAAATGTTTTCTTGGGTAATAATAACGCTGCTCCGAAATAAAATGCTTGATTCTCAAGAATACTGAGAGTTTCTTTAGAACTTATTGCTTCTTCGGAAATATTCCGGTGTAAAATTAGATGTCCGAGTTCGTGCGCGGCATCTAGCCTGGATCTAACAGCACTATTTTTGTCTAATGACAAAAAAACATAAGGAGTTTGATCAGTCGAAGAAAACTGAGAAAAAGCGTCCAGCTTTTCTGAATAAATACTTGCACGTGAGACTATTACGCCATTTTTTTCCAGGAGTGATATGAAATTATTGATTGGAGAATCACCTAATTTCCAGAATTCTCGGCACCTATCGACAATATTCTCCACTTGGTTTTCCCAAGAACTAAGATTGAGTAATTCCAATGGA
This sequence comes from Acidobacteriota bacterium, assembly GCA_031411895.1. Classification (GTDB taxonomy): domain Bacteria; phylum Acidobacteriota; class Blastocatellia; order Pyrinomonadales; family Pyrinomonadaceae; genus JAFDVJ01. Next base: position 59,520 of record JANOBZ010000131.1, read on the forward strand.
TTTTTCGGAACCCCTATATCCTCAGGCGAAGGTAAATTAACATCGGGAAATTCCAAATAATTTTTCAGATAAGCGGTAATTTCTTTGAGCCAGATAAATCTTCTTTTTGCTCTGGTGCGAGCAGTTTTGGTAGCAGAAGCAAATGACCGCCAGTAAAGGGTGTCCTGATTTTGAGAATTGGTTTTCTTAAAGAAAAAGGATAATTGGCAATCGAGCTTATTAGCCAACAACTCTGCTATTTCGATCCTTGGTGATGATGTTTCTTTTTCATACTGAGAGATTGCGGCAACAGTAACAGCGCCTTCAAGCAGCTCAACCAATGAAGTTAAAGAAAGTCCGCGAGCCTCCCTTGCTTCAGTTAACCGAGAACCGATAAATCCTTCTGTTCCGATAGGCATACGCTTTCCTCTGATTTGTTAATTTTGTTATTGAGAAACGCTAGTGGGATTTAACATTTTCTGGTATATTATATACGTTTCTTTGCGCTTTGTAAAGCGTAACGTAGTAAACCTCGAAATTTTTAAAGTAAAAAATTTGACTTTATGAATTTTGTTGTCTATCATTTTTACTGGCTAACTTATACCTATGTCAGGTGGTAAGCAGCTGATTGAAATATTAATTTTATTTCATATATATGAAATAAAAAAGACTTGAATGTTAGCGCATTCAAGTCAATTTAATAAAGCTCCTTAATCCCTGGTAGAGGCTAGGAGCATTGATTACTTCGGTTGTTGTCGCAACCTACGTCTTATTATACGTAGGCTTATCCGAAGTGTCAATAAAAAAGCCTCTCCGAAGGAGAAAGCATGACGGATAAGTATCTAAGAACGTATTTCAAAAAACACATCTTAGCTTCTTTTTTACAACAAAAAATACCGTCCTTCGCGAACAAGAACGAGTAATGTGCCTTTGCGCATTTTAGTTGGTTGCTGCTGATAACTTTAGCAGTGTGGATATTACTTTATTTAATTTGTTCTAAAAGGAGAGATTTATGCCACGTAAAACGCATCATGTCGTCCACAATTCAAACGGTGGATGGGATGTCAAAAAGGGCGGTGCCGACAGAGCTTCTCGACATTATGATACCAAACAGGAAGCGGTTGATAATGGTCGAGAAATCAGCCGTAACCAAGGAACGGAGTTTGTTATTCACGGTCAAAACGGTCGCATCCAGCGGTCGGACAGTCACGGAAATGATCCCTGTCCGCCGAAGGACACTAAATAGGAGAACTGCGAAGATGAAAAAACACAGCTGCGCAGGCTGCGGAAAGGCTTTGTTAATAAGAGCCCTGGAAGCAGTAGTTCCGACATTATGTCCGGCGTGCGGACCGGTTTACGCTCTTGCGAAAAATGTTTCCAAGACCGAGGCAGTCCCCGCAAACGTCACCGGAATCGCCGGCGCCGTTTGCGGCATCCTTCTGCTTTTCGCGGGAGCGAAAATTATCGACGACCTGTTTTTCTCCTGAATATCCGAGCGGATTTAAGGAATAAACAGAGCAAACAGAAAGGAAGTGGAGACGAATCAAGCTCATTTCTACTTCCTTCAATATCTTAGAGGAATTAGTAATAATTATGGCTGTTGATAAAAAAGTACATTTAGAAAACGCACTGGAGACACATCGAATGTCTCAAATAAACGACCTGCTCGAAAAATATAAAACCAAAAGAGAGGAAGTTAAAAATGCTCTGGTCGAGCATTACTCCGATAAGGCGTATACGCCTTTCAATTCGGGGTCATTTAAAAAGCACACCGCGATAAATATCAAGTTCGATCTAGATCTGGTAAACCCATTCAAACGGAATTCGTTCGACACGTTAGAGAAAATGTTTGACGACGTTTTTGACTTCCTTTATGAGAAATATAAGAACGAAGCGACGGTAAAGAAACAAAAAGTCTCGATCGGAATCACCTTCTATGCCGATGACGACGGCGACGTGATCTGTATCGACGTGACGCCCGGAAGAGAATTAAACCAGGATAAGTATTCAGAGGACAAATATTTGAACCTTTTCGTGAATTCAACTTACGGCTTGATTGCCGAAAAGTCCTATTTGCAAACTAATATCCATTCACAGATCGATCATATTAAATCGAAGGGCGATGAAAGAAAAATCATCCGGCTTCTCAAGATCTGGAAATTCACCAACGGCGAAAAGTATAAATCTTTTCTGTTTGAGTTGATCACCATCAAGGCGTTCGACAAAGTCGATGTAACGGGTGATGTTTGGAATATGCTGAAGACCGTCATGGAATACATCAGAGACAACGTCACCAAAGACAACTTCAAGCTGATCGATCCCGGAAATAGCAACAACGACGTTATGAGTACGCTTGATTCGCACGACCGGATGAATTTGTCGAACCGGATGGACACGATCATTAAAAGGATCGAGGACAACAGCGAAAATATAAAGTCGTATTTCCCGGTAAACGAAAAGTTCGAGAAGAAGGAAACGTCGAAAAGCTCGTACGGAATCAAAGGCACCTATGTTGCGCCGTCGATTCCGTCAAATAACCAGCGGTTCGGATAAATGATTTTACGAAATATCGACGAAATCAAGGAATATATCTCCCAACTTTCTTTTGTAAAAAGTATCTACTTTTTAGAACAGAGAGACTTGATTGTTTATGGAAAAGTTGAAATCGCTTTCGAAGAACTGGACGGATCTTTGGATTTTGAGGTTCAAATTTCTCCGGTTTACCCGTTAAAGAATTATGACTCGGAATCGATAAAATTCCTTAACAAGAACCTTATCGCCTACGATCACGTCATGGGCGACGGCTCTATCTGTATTCATACGGCGCACAGCGTAATTTTAAAGGACAAGATTGAAATCGATTTTAATTCTCTCAAAGACTGGATAGTAAAATACTACATAAATAAAGATTCCGACTCGAAATACGAACATATCATCGTTCCCGAGAACAAAGTAAACGACGCTTATCAATCTTATTTATTTACCGATCTGGATCACGAATTTAAGAAAGGCGATTTCGGAGAAGTCGATATATCTTTCCTAAGCTTCGGCACCTACAAGGAAAAGCCGCTATCGACCTGTATCGTTCAAAGTTTCAAAACTCCGAACGGAGAGTTCAAAAACTGCTGTTGGAGCGACTTCTATAGAAATATCGAAACGGGACCGAAGGGATTATATGTCTTTACCGAGAGTGTACCGGCAAAATACAATCGCTTCGCATTTAATAACTGGTCTGATTTTAAAGAACTGTTGGATCAGAGATTTTTGTCCTTTCTGCGTAATTTTGAAAAGCTAAATTTATCGAATCACAAGGGAAAGAACGTTCCGCTTTTTGTGGGGTACAAAACTGTCGATAGCGAAATCCACTGGCAGGCAGCGGTACTAGAAATCGGAAATTTCCCTCTGAGAGGCGTGCCGGAAAGAATAAACGGCAGAAAAACCGGCAGATGGACCGGTGAGCTGATCGATCGGAAATTATCCTGGGCATTGACCCGAAATTCCTCTTACAAATACTTTTTCGGTAGAGGAACGTTAAGCGAGAAAATAACTAATAAAAAGATACTGATTCTCGGTATCGGAGCCGTCGGAAGTATGGTCTCCACGACTTTGGTCAGGGGCGGCTGCAAATTCATCGATCTGGCGGATCATGATGTGAAGGAGCCGGAGAACGTCTGTCGATCCGAGTATGTTTTCAACTCGGGACTTAACGATAAAGTTCGGGATTTAGGCAAAATTCTTTGCTCGATCTCTCCCTTTGTAGAAATATCTACATTTGAAAAGGATTATTTTGAAACTTTGATCAAGGTTTTATACATGGAGAAAGGTGCCAAAGAAGATTTCGCGGCCATATTAAATCGATACGAAATTATAATCGACTGCACTACGGATAACGACCTGATGTATATTCTGAGCACATTGGATCTCGACGCCGAATTGATAAATATGTCGATCACAAATCACGCCAGGGAGCTTATTTGTGCATTTTATCCGAACATTTATCAATTCGTTAATAATCAGTTTTCCAATATCCTGAAAAACGATGTGGATGATTTATATGAGCCGACCGGGTGCTGGAGTCCGACCTTTAAGGCTTCCTACAATGACATCAATGTTTTAGTTCAGATGGCTCTTAAACATATAAATATTTTGTATCAGCGGGAAAAACCGAAAAACAACTTTGTTGTTAAAACCGACGACGAGAGTTTGTTGAGTATTAAAATTGAAGAATATTGAAATTGATAAATAAACACAATAAGTTAGAGCTCGTTGTCGAGGACGATTTAATGAATCGTCTCGGCAAATTGGGTGTAAAACATTATCCGAACGAGTTCGGCGGTTTTCTGATCGGCAATTATGCCGCAGATTTTGGAACGGTGTTTATTAACGATTTTCTGCTGCCGAAAAAATACAGCGGCTCGTCCTTCGGCTTTGTGAGAAGCGTTGAGGGGCTGAAGAGTAAGTTTAACGACTTATTCGACCGGAAAAAACAATATTTTGTCGGCGAATGGCATACACATCCAGACGGTTCTACGATGTACAGCCAAACGGATTTGAATGCCATGATAAAAACTGCCGAATGCGAAACGGTAAGGATTGAGAATCCGATTCTTTTAGTATTGAGCGTCAATAAAAGTAGACTGACGAACTATACTTTTTACTTTTACGAAAACAGAAAATTAATCGCTTATGAATAACGTAAATTTAAGTCTGCTTTTTGAAGGGCTGCAAAGCCAGATGATCTCGCAGCTGAGCACCAACAGGCAGTTCATAACTCATCCCGGCTCGAAAGGCGACGCCTTGGAAAATGCTTGGATCGACTGGTTAAAGAATTATTTACCGAATAGGTACAGCATAGATAAAGCGATCGTAATCGACTTTGAAGGAAACACGAGCCATCAGATCGATGTCGTAATTTACGATAATTGGTTTACGCCTTTCGTATTTTCTCAAAACGGTTTTCATTACATCCCCGCTGAAGGCGTTTATGCCGTTTTTGAAGTCAAGCCCGATATTAAAGGTTCTACCGAAGACGGCAAAAGTTACATTCAGTATGCTGGCGAAAAGATTGAGAGCGTCAGAAAACTGAAAAGGACATCGACCTCGATGATCAACTCGGGCGATAAGCGTATGGCAATACCGTTGACTAAAATAATCGGCGGATTTTTATCGACGACGAATACTTACAAAAGCAAAGAAAACAGTACGATCGAGAAACATCTCAAATCAAACACCGGATTCAAAGGAATCGACATCGGCTGTATTGCTGATTACGGCAGCTTTCATGTGAACTATGAAGGCGAAGAGGACACAAAATTAACCAGCCCGGAAGACTTTACAAGACGGTATACCGATTATTACGAAAAAAGAACTTTCAAAAAGGTTACCTTCAGCGATAAAAACAATTCGTTGGTTTCTTTCTTTTTGCAGTTGACCAGGTATTTGCAGCAAGCGATTGGAACCATCCCGGCAATCGATTTGAACGCATATTTAAAGACTATTAATTTTGAAATAGATGAAAAAATTTAAAACTAATCCTGATATATTTTTACGCGGATTTAGGTTGCTTTCTATACAAAAATTAGGAGAAATCAGATGACAACCTCTTATGTAACACATAAAACTATAGCTGAGTTTGCAGACAACTCGGTAAATTTGCGGCAGGAAGATGTCGAAGAATATCGAGCGCAAGTTAATCGGCTTCGCGAAAAATTAGATAAGTATATCTATGAGCATCCCGACTATGCTTTAGTGAAAATGCTTCACTCAGGCAGTGTCAGAAAAGGAACCGCATTAAAAACAATTAATGATATGGATGTGGCAGTTTATATTAAGGCTGACAAGGGGCTGTCAGGAATTTTGTGTAAGTTGATTTTCTGACAGTCCCGGAATCAGCATCCGTCCTTCAAAAATAATCGCCATTTGGTTCATCGCCAAACTCCAATTCTGAATCGGCATTGTCCACTTTTTCTCGATATTTCGCA
>JANOBZ010000132.1:0-35352 GCA_031411895.1 Acidobacteriota bacterium
CGCAAAATTTAAATTTTTTCATACTAATAAAATTTTCGCTTATTTTTTTTGCGTTAAAAGTAATTTCACTAATGATAACTTTTTAATTCTTTGAGTGCTTTGCGCCTTGGCCGGATAATAATTTTCCCGCAAAGGCGCAAAGCTCTCAAAGAAAACTTAAAGTGTAATTAATTTTCCCTGATTTTTTATCGAAAGTTCGGACGCTTCCAAAATTCGTACGACGTTTAAGCCGGAAGTGCCGTCGGTCATCGGTTTTTTATCGTTTTTGATGCAGTCGATAAAATGCGCGGCGGCAAGACTTAAAGCTTCGGTTTGTTCGATTTTCGGCGAAAGCATATCGCCCGTGCGATATTGCACGAGTGTGTCGTAAACGCCTTCGCGCGTCGTTACTTCGATGCCTTTATCGTAAATTTTCAGCTTTTCGCTCGCTTCCGTATCGTCGTAAACGATCATTGATTTCGTACCACCGATCAGGGTTTTGCGAATTTTGACTGGCGCGAGCCAGTTGACGTGAAAATGCGCGATGAGATTGTTTTCAAATTCGATCGTCAGGTAAGCAATGTCTTCGAGACCGTTGCCGACGTGACAGCTGCCGATTGCCGAAACCGCCACCGGACGCCGTTCGAGAAGAAAATCCATGATCGAAAGATCGTGCGGCGCAAGATCCCAGATAACGTTGACGTCGTGCTGAAAAAGCCCGAGATTGACGCGCACGGAATCGAAATAATAAAGCTCGCCGAGACGTCCGGAAGTGATGATTTCCTTCATTTTTCGAACCGCGCCGGTGTAGATAAATGTGTGATCGACGAAAATTTTAAGATTATTCTTTTCAGCCAGCGCGATCAGCTCTTCGGCTTCCGCCGAATTGACGGTCATCGGCTTTTCGATCCAGCAGTGTTTTCCGGCGAGCAAGGATTTTTTGGCGATCTCGTAATGCAAAGAGACGGGCGTCGCAATCGCGACGATCTCGACGTCGTCGCGCCCGATCACTTGTTCATAATCGGTCGAAACTTCGATTCCGTGAAAACTTTTCTGCATCTTTGCGAGCCGCGATTCATCGCGGTCGCAGGCGATCACGTTTTCAACTTCGTCCTGGGACAAAAAATTTCTAATCAAATTCGGTCCCCAGTAACCGGCTCCGATAACAGCAACTTTCATTGTTTGTAAATGGTTTTTGATCTTTGGTTTTTGGCTTTTGTTTGGTACATATTGAGTGGCGATTTTGTTATCAAAGCCAATTCAAAAACCAAAAACCAAAACCCCAATTCTCAATATCCGCCTTTTGCCAGAAGCATCACCGGAATCGTTCTGAAAATAATCTTCAAATCCAGCAGCGGCGACATATTATCTATGTAAAACAGGTCAAGAATAACCATATCATTAAAATTAACCGCGCTTCTACCCGATACCTGCCATAATCCGGTGCAGCCCGGAATGATCGAAAAACGCCGCCGGTGCCATTCGTCGTATTGCTCCCATTCGTAGGGCAGACACGGTCGCGGTCCGACAAGACTCATCTCGCCGCGCAGAACGTTAAAAAGCTGCGGCAATTCGTCGAGACTGGTTTTTCGAAGGAATTTTCCGATGCGCGTGACGCGCGGATCGTCGATGATTTTGTTGATTCCGCGTTTTTTCTCGTCGCTATTTTGACGGATGAATTCGCTCACGAATTCGCGGTGAATCGAGTCGTCGTTGTTCAGATACATCGTTCTGAATTTATAGAATTCAAACGGTTTGCCGTCTTTACCGATGCGTTTTGTGCGGAAAAATACCGGACCTTTCGACGTGTATTTGATTAGCGCGGCGACGATCAAAAGCGGAATCGCCAAGATCAAAAGCGCGGCGGCGGCGGCGGCAAAATCGAAGACGCGTTTGTATACGCTGAACAAAAGATTGTTGTAATTCTGCGGCATCAAAACGAACGGGACGCCCATAAATCTTTCGACGAAAACCTTTTCCGGAATAATCCGGTAAACGTCCGAAGCGAGCCGCACGTTGGCATTCGTCGTTTTGGCTTTATCTATGAGGTCGAGCAAGTTTTCGTGCGTGATTTCGCTCTGCGCGATAATTATGTCGGCAATGTCGTGCGTTTTGACGAGCGATACGAGTTCGCTGATTTTGCCGACGACGCATAAATCTTCGAAAACTTTTTCGCCCGTCGCAAGCGCGTCGTCGGCAAAACCGACGACTTCGAAACCGTGTGTTTCGTCCAAATCCATCTCAACCGCGACCATTTTCGCCGTTTCGTCCGTCCCGATTATTAGAACTTTGTGGCGGAGAATTTTTTTTTGTGCGGCGAGGCGGAAAAGTTTGCGAAAAACGACGGTGCGGAAAAGCGTGATCGAAAAAAAGCTGAAGCCGACGAAATAGACGATCACCGCGCGCGAATCAACCCAGTCCATTCCTTTGATAAAGTACGACACGACGATCATTCCGATCAACCCGTAAATCAAAGCCTTGATGATCGCGATGGTTTGCTCGACGACGGTTAAAAAAACGTTGATCTTATAAAGATTGAAATGCTGAAAAATGACGACCCAGATTAAAGAGTAAACGAAAATAAAAACGGCTTGCGTCAGCAGAAAAGGCTGCGCGAGAAGCTGGTCGAGCGGCTTTTCGTAAAATCTCGTCCAAACCGCGAGGACGAACGAAACAATCAGAAGGCTGTAATCAGCGAGCGCCAAAATATATTTGTATTTCGGATATTGTTTCAGCATTTTCGGTATTAAATCTTTTCCAGATAATAGTTTATCTGTTCTTTCACGCGGCTTTCAACTCGATCAGTCAAAGGGGTTTTCTGCGCCGCGCTTTTCTTTTCGAGCTTGATTTTCGAAATGTCTGCGGGTTGGCGGATAAAGTTGAGCAAGCCGCTTTTTTCCATCGCCGCGTCGAGCGCGCCTTGTTTTCCCGCAAAGATACTATAAACCGGCGTGCCGAGCAATACGGCTTCGCGGTTCATCGTGCCGCCGCCCGAAACCAGCAAATCGGCATTTAACGCCAAATCAAGACCGTTGACGGCTTTTTCGATGATAAAACAGCGCCGCGCCTCTAGATTAAACTCTTTAATAAGCTGTTCGATTTCGCGCTTTTGTTCGGCGGTGCGCGGTAAAATAATGGTAAAAGTTTTTTCGTCTGATAGGAAATATTTCAAAAGTTCGTTCAATAAAAGCTCGCTTTCCGCGTTGTGATAATTGGCGGTCGTTGCGGGCGGGCGGAGCGTGATTAAAATTTTATCGTTTGTGATATTCAAATTATTGGCGGCGGTAAATTCACGCCAGAAATCTTTCTCCGGCAGAAAATAATTGAGATAAAGTTCTTCCTTCAAACCTTCGTATTTAACGCGTTTGGCGGCGGGCAAATTTATCGCGTCGAGCGTCTGGTCGGGAATCTGGTCGGGAATTAAAACCCTGTCGGAAAAACGATTAAAAATTGTCGTTTCGGTAAATTCGTAATCGTACATCGTGATGACCGGAATTTTCAGCCAGCGCGCGGCTAAAACCATCGAGCGCGAGCCGTGGCTGACGGCGACTTTGATGTTTTTACGGGTTTTTACGTATGAGATTAATTCTTTGGCGCGAACGAGCAGACCGCGAATTTTGTTGAATTTATTCTTGCCGTAATGCTTGCCGATGATTTCAAAACTCCCGCTAAATCCAGCGTTTTCCAGGAGTTCGATCGTCTGCGCGTGGTTTCGCGCCGTTAAAATAACTTCAATGCCCGCCGCTTGATAAGATTTTATCAGCGGCGCAAACAGCGGAACGTGCGGCGAGTTGTCAAGATCGATCCAGACGGCTTTTTTCATGACAGAAAGAATTTAACGCATCTCGATTTCGGATTTGGGATTTCGGATAGAAGCTTAAAAGAGACAAATCCGAAATCGAGATGCGTTAAAATTTAATTCGCTGCTGACAGCGCAATTGCGTTTTTCAGGCTGCGGCAGACTTTTTCGATCATTTCTTCGGTCAATTCGGCATACATCGGCAAGGACAGAATCTTACCCATCTGCGCGTGCGCGACCGGAAAATCCGACGGCTGATAATTTGCACCGGCGTAAGCTTCGAGAAACGGCAACGCAGTCGGGTAATGGAGCCCGGTTTCGATTTGTTCGTCGAGCAGTTTTTGCTGCACTTGTTCGCGGTTCGGAACCTGCACGACGTAAAGATGATACGTGTGCCGAGCGTGTTCGGGCGCTGAGGGCAGCTGTAAACCCGAATCTTTCAAAAGCTCATTATAAAGCGCGGCGTTTCGGCGGCGCGATTCGAGCCACGATTCGAGATGCGGCAGTTTGACGGATAGTACCGCCGCCTGAATTCCGTCGAGACGGCTGTTGCGACCGATTATCGAATGACGATTTTTGGCGATTTGCCCGTGATTGGCGATCAGCCGCGCCGCCTCTGCTGTTTCCTGCGAGTTTGTCACGATCGCGCCCGCGTCGCCGAACGCACCGAGATTTTTGCTTGGATAAAAGCTAAACGTCGCAACGTCGCCGAACGTGCCGACGGCTTTTCCTTTGTATGTCGCGCCGTGCGCCTGTGCGCAGTCTTCCAAGACTTTCAAGTCTCTGCTCCGTGCGATGCGCATGATTTCGTCCATCTCGGCAGGCAAGCCGTAAAGATGCACGGGAATTATCGCCTTTGTGCGCGGCGTGATCTTTTCCTCGATCTTTGCCGGATCGATGTTATAAAAATTCGGCTCGATGTCAACAAAAACGGGTGTCGCGCCGACGTTGCCGACGGCTTCGGCGGTCGCGAAAAACGTGTTTGCGGGAACTAAGACTTCATCGCCCTCCCGTACGCCGATCGCTTTCAAACCGATTTCGAGCGCGTCCGTGCCGTTCGCAACGGCGACGCAAAATTCCGCGCTTAAGTATTCGGCAAACGATTCTTCGAACGCCTTCGCGTATTTGCCGCTGATAAACGCCGTTTCCGACAAAACCTTTAAGACGGCGGCATCAAATTCCTCTTTCAAACTTAAATACTGCGACTTTAAATCAACAAATGGTATATGCATTTTAGTAAAAATAATTGAATAAAATATTGATAATTGTTATCCATTATATTGTTGTCGGCAGGTTAAATCCATTTTGGACTTTAGATTTTGAACTTTGGATTATTCAATCCGTAATCCAAAATCCAAAATCCAAAATTGTCTAGACCTTCTTTTCCTTCCATTTTCCGCGTTTGAAGAGAATTGCCGAAACCACCGCCAAAAGCGAAAATGCAATCGTGATCGCCCAGAAAACGCCGTGCGCGCCGAGTCCGAAATGATACGCCAGAAGATATGCGAGCGGAATTTCGAACAGCCAGAAAATAAAAAAGTTCAGATAGGTCGGCGTCCACGTGTCGCCCGCGCCGTTGAAAGCGGTTTCCAAGACCATTCCGAAACCGTAAAACACGAAGCCGTAAGCGACGATATGGAGAGCGTCGCGCCCGATCGCCTGAACATTCGCTTCATTGGTAAAAAATCCGACGATCGCGTTTGAAAAGAAAAGAAAAACCAAACTGATCGCGCCGAGAAACGCGGCATTTATAAAAGCCGCGTTCCAGACGCTCTTTTCGGCGCGTTCGGGATTTCCCGCACCTAAGTTTTGCCCGACGAGCGTTGCCGCCGCGTTGCTCAAACCGACTGCCGGAAGAAGCGCGAAAACGATGATTCGTAAACCGACGCCGTAGCCGGCAAGCGCGTCGTTTCCGAAACCGGCAACCACGCGAACGAGCGCGCTCCAGCTCGCCGTCGCGATCGTAAACTGCAAAACAGCCGGAGCCGCAATTTTAACGAGGCTTTTGAGCAATCCCGGATCGAGTTTCCAGTGATCTTTGCGAATCGTAATGCGTCCGCCGGATCGAAACAGCCAGAACGCCGCGAACAGCACGCCCGCGCCGCGCCCGATCGTCGTGCCGACCGCCGCGCCGGTCACGCCGAGACGCGGGAATATCCAGTTGTCGATCAGCCACTGCGGCGCGTTGATCCCGAGAAACGCGAAAATATCCGAACCGTAAATAAAACACGGCGCAAGCACGATATTTAAAGCATTTGCGAGCAATAAAACCCGCATCGCAATCGCCGCATCGCCCGCGCCGCGAAAAATCGCGTTCAGCAGAAACAGAAAAACGATCACCGCGTTTCCGCCGAGCATGATCTGCATAAACGGCGTGCCGTCTTCGATAACCTGCGGCGAAGCGCCCAAAAGCCTTAAAAACGTCGAAGCGAAGACTATCCCGATAACCGTGATTATCAATGAAACGATGACGCCGAGCACGATTGCGTGAGCCGAAGTTTTCGCCGCGCCTTCTTCGTCTTTTTCGCCGATTCGCCGCGCGACGGTCGCGGTTGCGCCGACGCTTAAACCGATCGCGATCGCATAGATCAAAGCCAGTATCGATTCGGTCAGCACGACGATCGCGACCGATTCCGCGCCGAGATGAGCGACAAAATAAATATCAACGAGCGCGAAAACGCTCTCCATCAACATTTCCAGAATCATCGGAACTGCCAGCAAAAAAATCGCTAAACCGATCGAACCCTTTGTAAAATCGCGCGACGAACCGGCAACGGCTTCGCGCAGGATTGACCAAAATGAATTATCCTCCGTCTTTAAAACGGATTTTTCCGTACTTTGTAGCATAAAAAATACCTGAATTGTATAAATGAAACTAAAACCTAAAAGCGAGTTTTGCCCCTTCGCACGTGTAGAAGCACGAAAGATGCAAACGTAAAAAGTTAGCGAGTGTCTTAGCGGATACGGACAATGATTTTCATAGTTTTGTGAGTTTAGCAAAACATTTTGCGGCGGCGCAAATTTAAATTTCAAAAAATTCGTATTTTATTTGTTAAATATTTCTTAAAAACCAATAAAAAAGCCGCCTCAAACAAATGAAACGGCTCGCAAAATTATAAAATTAAGCTGAAGTGTAAAAATTAAATTGTTAAAATATTATATTAAGTTAGTTATTTGCCGACGACGCTGACTTTGATTGATTTGCGTCCGAATCTGATAGCTTCCGAGCAGTTGGGAACCCAGATATCTAAAATGCGTCCTTTGACCGCGCCGCCCGTATCGGCAACCGTGTAAGTTCCGCTATAGGAACCGGCGCTGATATTGATGCGTGTGCCGAGCGGTAAAATACGCGTATCGGCGGCGACAATTCCGCGTCGAACGCTGCCGCCCGAGGCAGTTCTGCCTTTTAGACAATATGCTGTTGCTTTAAATGATTGACCGTTCAGGACGTTAAAATTGCCGCTTTTGGCAGTGTTTTTGGCTTCGGTTAAAGGATTCTGGTTTTCTTGTGTGTCCTGTGTTTGTGTTTGTAGAAAATTTTGTTGATTTAAGTTGTCTTTTTCAAGATTTTCTTGTTTAATTGTGTTTTGCGAATCACTCGCTATTGTGACGGCTTCGACTGTCGGTTGAAAATAGAACAAGAATCCTATTAAGGCAACCAGGCTAAGCAGAAGCACGCTTCCTCTAGCTAGATTTTTCATTTATTTCAATTTCTCCTAAATTCTTTTTCCCGCAGTTCAACACATACAACTAATCATCGTAAAAACGAGAAAAACTTAAGCTGCGATGTGTGTGGTAAAACTGAACTAACAGGTGATCGAAACTGCTGCGAATTTCAGTCCGCTATGAGTTCCGAATGTAAAACATATTTGATACTATCACCTTTCAAAAGGGCTTGTCCAGCCCTATGTCAACCAAAAAACTATATTAGAGAAAGTTTTCACAAACTTATACGGTGTTAAGTTGTATTATTTCAATCGGTTAGCTATATTATTTGAGCGAAGAAAAATATTCATTTTTTTGGATTTTAAGGAGCAAAATCTATGCGAGAAGACCGCCGACAAGGAGCAAGACACGTGATCTCTTTTCCGGTTCGTGTGAAGTGGAAAGACGAATCGGGAAAAGATGTGGTGGAAGACGGTTTGACGGAGAACGTCGGACCGCAGGGCGCATTGGTATTTCTGCCGCGGCATCTACCGACCGTCGGAAGCAAAGTATATTTAACGATCACCGAACACGCCGACGATGAAGTAACCGTCGCGGCGCAGGTGATCCGGCTCGAACGCAACGCGTCGCATCCGCAAGCCGCCTTTCAGTTGACCGATTCGATTCGGGTCTGGAAGAAAAAAGTCTGGGAGTACGCCGGCGACCTTCTCGCGGCGCAAAGACCCGACGATTTCGACGACTGGTAAAAATCAGTCGAGAGTCGAGAGTCGTGAATCGAGAAGATTTTCTTCGAGTTTACGACATTTGGCGCTCGACTTCAGACTAATTATTTATGAAAATTCTGGTTCTCGGCGCCGGGCGAATGGGCTTGGGCGCGGTTTTTGATTTGGCGCATAATTCGCCCGGGGTCGAAGCCGTCACGGTTGCCGATTTCGATTTCGAAAGAGCTGAACAGGTTGCAAAAACCGTGAATAGCGAAAAAGTTACGGCGCATCAGATTGACGTTTCCAACGTTTCTGAAGTCGTCGAACTGATGCGCGCGCACGATTCGGCGATTTCGTGCGTCAATTACTGGTATAACGCCGAGCTTTCGAAAGCGGCGATCGCGACCGCGACGAATTTCTGCGATCTGGGCGGAAATAATTACATTGTTGACGAACAGCTCGCACTGGACGAAGAAGCGAAAGCGGCGGGAATTAACATCATTCCCGACTGCGGACTCGCGCCCGGAATGGTTTCGGTTCTGGCGATGCACGGCGCGAAGCGTTTCGATGAAACGCAGGAAATCCATATCCGCGTCGGCGGTTTGCCGCAAAATCCGAAGCCGCCGCTCGATTATCAGCTCGTTTTTTCGGTCGAAGGATTGATCAACGAATATATCGAAACGGCGCGCGTGATTCGCGACGGGCGGATTGCGGAAGTCGCATCAATGACCGAAATCGAAAATTTGTCATTCGACGATTTTCCGCCGCTCGAAGCGTTTCAAACATCGGGCGGAACTTCGACTTTGCCCGACACTTTTCTGGGTCGGATCAAAGAACTGGATTACAAGACGATTCGCTATGCGGGACACTGCGAGAAATTTAAGACGATGATTGACCTCGGGCTTTGTTCGAGCGAGGAAATCGTGGTTGATTACCAGAAAATCAACCCGCGCAAGGTTTTCGGCGAGCTTTTAACTCAAAATCTTCCGGCGGACGAACCGGATTATGTATTGATCAGACTGGAATTTGTCGGTAAATCAGGCGGCGAAACAAAAAGGCTGCGTTACGACATTGTTGACCGGCAGGACGAAGCGACGAATTTAAGCGCGATGATGCGCACGACGGCTTTTCCGGCTTCGATAATCGCGCAGATGATGGCAAAAGGCGAAGTTTTGATGCGCGGCGCGACGCCGCAGGAAAAAGCGATCGACGCCGAACAGTTTGTCGCGGAACTCGCACGGAGAAATATCGTAATCAAAGAAAGTTGGCGGTAAATTGCAGGAAGTTTGCAGAAAGTTACCGGATAGTTGCAGGAAGTTAACAGAGTTCGATCTTTTAACTATCTGCAACTTTCTGCAAACTTCCTGTAAACTATTCGTTAACTTTTATTATGAAGTGGTTTTTACGTATTCTGTTCTCGCTTCTCGGCGTCGCGCTCGTCGGCGTTTTGATAACTGCCGTCATCAACCGGTACGTTCACTCGCAAACCGACGCAAAAATTCAAAAATCATTGACCGAGATTGCAGTTGAAGAACCGCCGCGTGTCGCGATTGTTTACGGCGCGCGCGTTTTCCCCGACGGAAGACTGACGAATTCTCTTTACGACCGCGTTTTAACCGGCGTCGAGCTTTATCGCGCCGGTCGCGTCAAAAAACTTTTGATGACCGGCGACCGGCAATCGGACGCTTACGACGAACCGGCGGCGATGAAAAAAATGGCGATCGAGCTCGGTGTCGCGGAATCCGACATTGTTTTGGACAACGACGGCAAACGCACCTTTGACAGCTGTTACCGCGCCAGGGAAATTTTCGAAGTCAAAAAAGCGATTCTCGTCACGCAGGATTATCATCAGCCGCGCGCGCTTTATCTATGTAACAGCCTCGGCGTCGAGAGCATCGGCATCACGGCAAACCGCCGCACGTATGATCGCGAAGACTATTATCATCTTCGCGAATTTTTCTCGGTTGCCGGCGCATGGTTCGAGATAAATATCATGTCGTTCGATGTTGCCAAAGGCGACAAGCAGCCGATTCAGCAATAATTTATGGATTTTTCGTTAATGTCATACCGCGAAGCCGCGCCGTCCGAAGATGTTTCGCAGATGGTTTTATCCTTCTGGGAGTTTACGACCGCCAACGAAGATTTCGGCACGATCGACCACGAAATTTTCCCCGACGGCTGTATTTCGATGTTTTATCACCGGAACGAAAAATTTGATCAGCGGCGAATTATTTTCAACGGATTATGTCTTGAATCCGTGACGACGACGGTTTTTCCCGGCGACGCGTACTGGGGAATGAGAATCTCGCCCGCCGCCTGCGCGAATATTCTGCAGACAAATCCGGTAAATTTTAGAAATATCAGAATGATGGAAGCCGAAAAGTTTCCGCATCTGACGGGCGGAATTATGGAAAAATTCAACGCCTGCGAAAATTTCGACGAAGCCATCGCAATTTATGAAAATCATCTGAAATCACTCGGTTTCGGGCAGGATTCTTATGACGAAAAGGTTGCGCGAGCCTTGAAAATCATCGAAGAAACCGGCGGCGAAATAAAAATCGCGGAGCTTGCCGCAAAGTTAAACTTAAGCACGCGCCAGTTCGAAAGACGTTTTAAGGCGAGTTCGGGCTTGTCGCCGAAACAATACGCACGGACGCGGCGCTTACGCGCGACGGCGGTCGTGGTGGTCGAAAATGAAAAGATAAACTGGGCAAACCGCGCCGCCGAGATGGGTTTTGCCGACCAGTCGCATCTGACGCACGAATTTGTTTCCGTCACAAAACGCTCGCCTAATTCCTTCGCCGAAAAAGTCAACCAAATCAAACACGGCAAATTGATCAAATAATTTTTTGCGGATGTCGCAAATCTACAAGACGCCGAATAATTTTTCGCTCATAATTGCCGCAGAATTGAATTCAAGGAAAAATTATGAACAGAAAAATTTTATTTACAGTTGTTGTTTTATTAGCAGGTTTTATCAATATTTCGGCACAGCAGCAAAATACTGCCGATTTGCAGCGCGCCGAGGTTAAAAAGCTCGAAAGCATGGTCGGCAAATGGCAGGGTTCGGGCTGGATCATGCATGAGGGAAAACGCGAAACCTTTACCGGCTCGGAAACCGTTCAGCGCAAACTCGACGGTTTGGCAATATTGGTCGAAGGCAAATTCACGAATCCCGAAGGTAAGATTATTCACGAAACGCTCGCGGTTTTATCTTTTAACGCGAAGGATTCGAAATATAATTTTCGCACTTATCTGGCGAGCGGAATGAGCGGCGAACACGAGTTAAAACTGATCGCCGACGGTTATGAATGGGGCTTTCAGGTTCCGGGCGGGACGGTTCGTTACACGATCAAAACGGCGAACGACGTTTGGGCTGAAATCGGCGAATTTTCGAAGGACGGAAAAACGTGGATGAAATTTTTCGAGATGAATCTCAATAAAGTGAAATAAAAAAAGTTAAATTGAAAAAAAAGAAAAAGGCTTCTCGCAAGAGAAGCCTTTTGAATTTATAAAAACGAATATTATTTATTAGCTGCGCCACATTCCGACCAGACGCGGATTGGCTTTCTTTCCCAAAAGTTTACGCAGCTTCAAACGTGCTTTGTGGAGCTGCGATTTCGATGTTCCGACCGAACAGCCAAGAATTCTCGCGACTTCTTCGTGTTCGTAGCCTTCGACGTCATGAAGGACAAAAACATTTTTGTAACCTTCGGGAAGCTGCTGAATCGCGTTTTCAAGCGCAATTTTATCAACGATCGGCATTTTGTTGGGATTTTCCGTGCCGCCGACGATCTGCACCGGCGTTTCGCCTTCTTCCGTCGTTTTTTCAAACTTCACGTTGCGTTTGCGAAAATGCATCAAAACCTGATTGACCGTCATTCTGTGCAGCCACGTCGTGAACGCCGAATCGCCTCGGAAACTTCCGATCTTGCGATAAAGCTGAATGAAAACATCCTGTGTTAAGTCTTCTGCTTCCGAAGCGTTTTGCAGCATTCGCAAACAGATCGAATATACTCTGCGATGATGGCGCTGATATAATTCCTCGAAAGAAAACATATCGCCCTTGGCAGCGGCTTGTGCCAAATCAAAATCGCTAACCTTGACCGCTTTCTCTACCTTCTCCGTCTCGACCGTCTCTGCTTCTTGGACATCAGCCGGAACCAAACCTTGCCAGACCGGTAAATTTAGTGTTTCAGTTGTTGTCATAATCTCTTATTTCCCCCGTGTTCTACTCATCAATTACTGTGCCATAACTCCTTTTCGTATCGGATTATTACAATTCACACGCCCGAAGAGCGATTTTGTTGCATTATTCAGGCATATTATTATATTCGACAAGCATCTTAATCTAGTTTCACCATTGTTTGTGTAGTAATTAGAACACTGAGCATACGGTTTGGTATATGGTTTTTTCGGCAGTAAAATACGAGTAATTGCTGCATATTTTTCAAAAATGCTATTATCGTTATTCCATAAAAGTTCGGATAAATTCCCAGAGGAAGTTGTAAATTTAATGCGAAATTTGAAGTTTGCAAAAGTTTTGAGTTTGGTTTGCGTTTTGTTTTTAGCCGTCGCTGCCATTTCAGCGCAGTTTAAAAGTCAGGAAGTTTCCGAAGCTGACGGCGTCGCGGTTCTCATTAAGCATCTGCCCGATTGGGAAAATGCACGAAACCGTGCAGTGCACACAAATAAGGTTGACGATTTGCGCTCGGCGCTCGGCGCGCGTCCGGTTTTCGATACGATTGATTTTGCGGGCGGAACGGAAGCCGTCACCGCGCCGTATGATGCGGGCAAGCTTTTGATTATCGAATACACGACGCCGCAGGCTTCGATCGAAGCCGACAATCTTTTCCAGCAGAAACTTGCCGAAACGCCGTCGAATCCGCCGACGCTTTATCGCCGCATCGGAAACTACAACGTCTTTGTTTTCGACGCGACCGATGAAGTCAAAGCAAACGAGCTGCTCGAACAGGTGAAATACGAAAAAACCATCCAATGGCTCGGAGAAGACCCGTTTTACCAGCAGAAAGCCGACCGTTTCTTCGCGATTCGAGCCGCCGATATTTTTCTTTCGACGGCTCTTTTGATCGTCGGCGGAGTCGGGGTGGCGATTCTCACGGGCATCGGCGTCGGGCTGGTTTTTTTCCGTTCGCGACAACAGGAACGCGCTTCGATGAGCGCTTTTTCGGATGCGGGCGGCATGACGCGGCTCAATCTCGACGAGCTGGCTGAAAGTCCGGCTTCGAAACAGCTGATCGGCGAATAATCAAGCGCTTGCGAAAACACGAAAAGACGCGGGATTTGTGACAAATCCCGCGTCTTTTTCTTTTAATCGGCGCGGCGCGGGAAAATTTTTATTGCTAATTCTGCAAATTTCGATTATAAAGGTTTTGAGGTGAAAATTGGTCTCTCAGCCCTTATCAAAAAAAGTTTCT
The DNA here is from genome assembly GCA_031411895.1 of Acidobacteriota bacterium. Lineage (GTDB taxonomy): Bacteria > Acidobacteriota > Blastocatellia > Pyrinomonadales > Pyrinomonadaceae > JAFDVJ01. The sequence goes on from JANOBZ010000132.1 coordinate 13,587, forward strand.
TTTTTCTATGAATTTACCGGAAGTTATTGCTGAACTGCGCGAGTTGAACGAACCTGTCCCGAAACCGTTTCGCCTGCCGACCGAGGCGGAAGTCGGCGCGGCTGAAAAGCGCCTGAATATTAAATTTCACGAAGATTACCGGCGCTTTTTGCTCGAAGCGAGCGATGTTGTCGTCGGCACGTTAGAGCCGGCGATGGTCGCCGCCGACTGCGGTTATCTGAATCTCTGCGAAATCGCCGAATACGCGTGGGACGAAATGGAACTGCCCTTAACGCTCCTGCCGATCTGCGAAGACAACGGCGATTATTACTGCCTGAACAAAAAAGGCGAAGTCGAATTCTGGACGGCAGACGGCGCGATCAACGAAAAATGGGACAATCTCGCCGTCTGGATCAAAGAAGTCTGGATCGAAGGCGAGTAAATCAGTGAAAAATTAAAAGTGAAAAGTGGAAACTTAAATCCTTAGAACTATCCTCGATCGACTTTTTTGAGGGGTAAACTTATGAAAATGCTCAAGGCATTCTGCTTGGTAATTCTTGCCGCGAGTTTTGTTTACGCTCAAAAACCGAAAGTTTCCCGCAATCAAAATAAATACGTTCCGAAAATAGTCACGCGCGCGGGCTGGACAACGCCCGCGTTTGCGCCGAATCTGACGGAAAATATTGGTCAGGTAGCTGAAATCGCAAACCCGTCGGAAGTTCCGAGCGGCTTTGCGATAAAAACCCGACAATATTTTTTAACTGAAAAGCAGTTGGTTCAAGCCGAATCGTGCGATGCGCGGATAGACGCTTTGGATAAACGAAATACTTTAGTCGTCAAACATTTTACCGCTCTCGAATATAAAGGCAGAATTTTCGCTTATAAGCTATATTATGTCGGCGCGTATGCCGAAAACGGAGTCGTCAGCGGTTATGCCGGCTGTGCTCGACCGGCGATATACGTTGACGAAGACGGCGACGGGAAATTTAAGCTGCAGTGCGGTAACGACAACGTTTATTTGCCGCAATGGATTTATGAAGCGGAAAACGGACGAATAAATTTGCCGCAGAGCAATTGGACGAATGTGCTTTTTGCCAATGTGATCGAGACTTCCGTAAAACAATTTTCGGTATATATCGAACAAGACAGCGAAATGATTGGCTTTGACGCGAAAACATTCCTTTTCGATCGCCAAAAGCTCATCAATTTTGAGTTTTGCATTAAAAACGACGGCATTCAAACGAATGAAAAACCACTGTGGCTGTATCTTGCCGACCGTTTTATTACATACGAAATACAAGGCAGGGTTTTCGCTTATGAAATTACTGTCAAACCGCTGGAAATTTCAAGAATAACGGAGCCGTCGCCTAAAGAACGTCCGACCGGTTGTGTGGTCATTGGGCGTTCATATGTGATGATGGACGAAGACGGCGACGGAACCTTTGAGCAAAATTGCGATCGAACAACTCTGAAGCCGCTGCCGCAATGGGTTGTAGATTTAGGACGAATCAAGGTCAGAACATTAACGAAAAATTAGAAGTGAAAAGTCAGGTCTTTTAATTTTTAATTTTTCACCGGTTCCGGCAAGATCATTACTTTATCCACGCGGTTGTGCGCCATCGAGATTATTTCGAATTCGTAATTGTTCCAGTTGAAGCGTTCGCCGGTTTCGGGGATTCTGCCGAGGCGTGTGAGCACGAAACCGCCGAGCGTTTGATATGTGTCGCGTTCTTCGGCGGGCATTTCTTTTATGTCGAGCGCTTCCTTGAAGTCTTGAATCGAAGTTCGTCCATCGAGAATGAACGAGCCGTCTTTGCGCCGCAAAACGCCGTGTTCGTGCAAAATATGCTGGCTGTTCGGCAGTTCGCCGATGATCGCCTCTAAAACGTCGTTGATCGTGACCAGTCCTTCGACGCCGCCGAATTCGTCAACAACGATCGCGAAATGCGTGTGCGATTCGCGAAATTGTTCGAGCAGGTCGAGGATCGTTAAGGTTTCCGGCACGTAGAAAGGCTGCTGAAGCACGGCGTTGAGGTTGATTTCGTTTTCTTTGATGAGCTGTCCGAGCAAAGCTTTGGCGCTCGCGTAGCCGAGAATATTATCGAGCCCGCCGCTTGCCACGGGCATTCTGGAAAAGCGCGATTCGGTAAGTTTTTGTTCGATATTTTCAGCCGAATCCGCCGAATCGAGCCAGACGATATTCGTGCGCGGCGTCATCAAAGAAGTGATTCGCCGGTCGCCCAGACTAATCACGCTTTCGATCAAATCCTGCTCTGTTTCTTCGAAAACTCCGGCTTTTGTTCCGGCATCAATCAAGCCTTTGATTTCTTCGTCGGTGACGGGCGGCTCGACCGACGCCGTGACCTTGAATAATTTCAGAATAAAACTCGTCGGAACGCTCAAAAGCCAGATGAGCGGTGATGAAACGGTCGAAATCAGCTTCATCGGTCGCGAAACGAGCGCGGCGATCTTTTCGGGCGAATTAAGCGCGAGGCTTTTCGGTATCAGTTCGCCGATCACGATCGAAAAATATGTAATCACGGCAACCACCATAAGAAAGGCGATGCCCGTGCTGTAAGGCGCGATAAATGTTATCGCTTTTAGCTGTTCGGCAAGAATTTCGGCGATCGTCGCGCCGCCGAACGCGCCGGCGAGAATCCCGACGAGCGTAATGCCGATCTGAACGGTTGATAAAAAACGATTCGGATTTTCGGCTAATTCGATCGCCGTCTGCGCGCCGCGATCGCCTTTTTCCGCCTGCTGCTGAAGGCGTATGCGTCGTGCCGAAACGACCGCCAGTTCGGACATCGAAAATACCCCGTTGATAAGCAGCAGTAAGAAAATCAATAAAATCTCTAATAAAACTATTTCCATAACACACCTGTTATTTTACATTAGAACGGCGGACAGTGTGAATTTTCAGTCGAAAAGCAAAATATCTCATACTTAAATCCCGAAGACGGATGGCTTTCGAAATACTCTTTAAGAAGCTTTAGAAAGATTTTCTTGTAAAAACCGAAAATATTCGTATAATCTTTGGCACGCATCATGAAAAAAATATTTTTGTGGATTTTCGGATTCATTCTCGTCTACGTTCTGGTCGGCGCTTTGCTTGATCGGGTCGTGTTTCCCGAAAAGGAAGCTTCTGCCGATTATTACCCGCGTGCCGGTTCGACGTTCGTGAGCCGCACGGAAGGATTCCGGCAGACGATTCTCAAGCACGAAAGCGGCTTGGTGTGGCTCGAACTCGAACTCGAACCGCGCGCCGCCGGTCCGCCCGAACATATTCACGGCACGATCACCGAAAGATTTATGGTCGCGGAAGGAACTTTGAGTTTGATGGTCAACGGCGAGAAAAAAATCCTGCGCGCGGGCGAGATGCTCGAAGTTCCGCCAAACACGCCGCACAAGCCGTTTAACGAAACGGACGCGCGCGTCGTCGTCAAAGGTCCGTTGACCGCCGATAACGCTTTGCCCGAACAGTTCATCATTTTTCTGACGCAGGCTTACGGCTTTTTCGACGAATCGCCGGCAGAAACCAATAAACTAAAAGCGATGCTGCAAATGTCGCGATTCGCGCCGAAATACGATCTCTGGCTCGCCGGTCCGCCGGTTTTTCTGCAAAAAACGCTGTTCTTCGTCATCGGTCCGACCGCGCGCCTGCTCGGTTACCGCGCTTTTTACGAAAAATATAAGCCGCCTGCCTGACGCGCTTTGAGAATTTATTTTTCGGGCAGACATCACGGTTGAATCGCTTGCGGCATCGCAGGATTTATGAAATCAATTTACAAGAGGCGATATGAAAATTAAATGTTTGCTGCAATTGGTGTTTATCTGCGCTTTTTTCGCGCCGGTTTACGCGCAGGAGGACGGAGCGCTCTGGTGGTGGGATGTAAAAAGCTCGGATTTTATCGTCGAGGGCGTGATTAGTTACGACCCGGACAAATATTACGAGTTTACCGCGAAAAATGTCGAGGGCAAGGATCTAAAATATTACTGGCTGGTCGGCAATCTGAAAATCAGTAAGGTGCTATACATCAACAAAAACAGCGAGCATATCGAAGAATATCAACAGTTTTTAAAAGACACGGGAAAGAATTATCCGGTGCTTATTCCGGCGTATCAAAGCACAATTTTTTCATCCGCCGCAAAACCGCGCACCGAGCTTCGTCCTATACCCGGCATTGATATAACGAAAGAGGTAACGATTCTGAATTTAACGCAGATTACCATCTACCCCGTTATCAACGTTACGATCAGATCGCTCGTGCCGGTGGAGAATATTAATCAGGCGCGCGAGCTGATCGCTAAAAGAGAAAACAATATTCTGGTGAAATAAAATGTTTCAAAACCGCCGAATTACCGGCATTTTAATTTTTAAGATTGGGCTTGCTTTTATAAAGCCTATCGTTTATCGTAACTCAAATTATTCTTTGCCCTAATATTACAAACTAAACTTGCAGGAGAAATTACAGAATGTTTCGATTTAAAATGATCAATAAAAAAAGCCTGATGGCAATGTGTTGTGTTTTAGCGATTGGAATTATTTCGCTGGCGTCGCAGTCGGTCAGCGCGCAGCAGGACTTAAACGGGCGTGAATTGCTTGCCGTAACGCGTGTCGCCCACGGCGCGAGCGAATATAGCGGACTACAGTACATCACGACCAAATCAACCGGATTCGTGAACGTCGCGCCGGTCGTCGGTGCCGGACTCGGTACGGGCAACGCGATGGCGACCGTCGAGGTCAAGTTCAATATGACGGATTACCAGGACAAAGACGCGCGACGCCGTTTGGACGTTACGCCGACCGGACCGATCATCGGACAAACCTTTCTGGTTTACACGGGCAACGCGGGCGGCGGAATGTATATGGGCAACGAATTTCGCGTGAGCGACGCGACGGCTTCGCGGCACTGGGGAATGATGGGCTTCGGCACACTCAACCGCGCGGTTGACGGTCAGCTCAAAACCGATCGTCTGAAAGATCAGGACAGCACATATGTTGTCGAAGTAAAATTCAATTCGAGCGACAATCTGCGCTATTACATTGATAAAAGAACGTTTCTCATCAACCGTGTCGTGACATACTACAACGGCAAAGTGATGGTTGAAGAAGAACGCAGCGATTATCGCCGCGCAAAATGCCTGATGCTGCCGTTTCGCATCGTCACCCGTCTCTCCGGACAGCGCGTTTCGGATTTGGCGATTGACAGCTACGATCTCGAATCCGTCGTGCCCGAAGCACGCTTTACGGTTTCGGTCGGCGACTAATTAAAAGCTTAACGCATAAAAAAAAGGAACGCGGAAAGATTAATCTTTCCGCGTTCCTTTTTTATCGCAAAGACATTCGAATTCGGATTTGTGAATTCGGATTTCGGATTGAATTTTCAAAAGAAACAAATCCGCAATTCGCAATCCCAAATCCGAATTCGAAATGTTGAAATTATCTTTTGCGCGCCTGCGACTGCACCGCCGTGATCGCGACCGCGTCGACGATGTCTTCTGCCTTGCAGCCGCGCGAAAGATCGTTGCACGGTCGGTCTAAGCCTTGCAGAATCGGTCCAATCGCCGTGCCGCCGGTTAAGCGTTCGGTTAATTTGTAGGCGATGTTTCCGGCGTTCAGATCGGGAAAAACTAAAACATTGGCGCGACCGGCAACGCGCGATCCTTTGGCTTTCGATTCGGCGACCGACGGAACGAGCGCGGCGTCCGCCTGCAGTTCGCCGTCAATTTCGAGTTCGGGCTGGCGCGCGCGGACGGTTTTGACGGCTTCGATAATTTTATCCAGAGATTGATGTTTCGCGCTGCCTTTGGTCGAAAACGAAAGCATCGCGACGCGCGGTTCGACATTCAAAAGCGCGCGGCACGAATCGGCTGACGCAAGCGCGATTTCGGCTAGTTCGCCCGCGTTCGGGTCAATCACGACGCCGCAGTCGGCGTAGATCATCGCGCCTTCTGCGCCGAATTTTTTATCCGGCACGACCATCAGGAAAAACGACGAAACGATCTTAAAACCCGTCCGAACACCGATACAGCGCAGCGCGGCGGCAACCGTATGCGCCGTCGTATTCGTCGCGCCCGCGACCGAACCGTCCGCTTTGCCGAGCCTGACGAGCAGATTTCCGAAATAAAGCGGGTCTTTGACGGTTTGCTCGGCTTCTTCCAGAGTGACGCCTCGCGCGCGGCGCAATTCGTGATAAAACTGCGCGACTTTGGCAAATTCGTTCGATTTCCGGTGGTCGAGAATCTCGACGCCGTTCAAATTCGAACCCGTTTCGCGCGCCAGTTCGCGCACTTTTTCCTCGTTGCCGATAACGGTAATTTTTGCGATTCTTTCAGCAACGCACATCGCAGCAGCCTGCACGGTGCGCGGGTCTTCGCCTTCGGGCAAAACGATGTGCTGTAAATTTTCGGCGGCGCGCTCACGGATTTTTTCAGTTATCATTTATCACTTACCATTATCAGTCACCATTTATCATTCAACATTTATCATTTACCGGACAATTCCGATGAATGATGAATGTCGAAAATTCAAAATTCAATGATAAATGATAAATGGTAAATGATAAATGAATTGTGCTATTTTTTAGACTTAGAGGAAAATAATATTATGGCAAAAGCAGAATTGTCGGAAACGCCGAAAACACCGAAACCGACGCGCAGGGAAAAATCGCAGTTAAAAGGCAGAATGAGCAATTTTCTGATGTTTCTGCCGAATATGTTTTCGCTTCTCGGCAGACTTTTGCGCGACAATCGCGTTCCTCTGGCGGAAAAAGCGCTGTTTGCGGCGGCGGTCGTTTACGTCATTATGCCGCTCGATTTTATTCCCGACGTTTTCCCGTTTATCGGGCAGGTTGACGACATTTATCTCGTCGCGCTGAGTCTTCTGCGGCTTGTAAACCGCACGGATGAAGGAATTATCCGTGAACATTGGTCGGGCGGCGGCGATATTGTCAGCCTCGCCAATTCAATCGCCGGAATCGCGCCGATGCTTTTGCCGAAACGCATCACGCGCGTTCTTTCGTCGAAAGTCGAACTCGCGCCGACGAGCGAACTGCTCAAAGCCGTTTCCAAACGTCAGCCCGTGATGGTCGAAAAAACCGCATCCGACGGCGACGTTAAATAAAAAGCCTTTTAACCACGAACAAACACGAAAGGACACGAAATTTATTTGATTTTATTTCGTGTCCTTTCGTGTTTGTTCGTGGCTAATTCTTTAGAGCTTGTCGCTGAATAATCCGATAACCAAAGCCCAGGCGTCGTTTGCGGCGTCTTTATCGTAAACTTCGGGGCGCGTGTCGTTAAAAAACGCGTGGTCGGCTTCGTATTTGACCGACGTGACGGGCAATTCGTATTTTTCGGTAATTTCTTCCAAAAGCCCGACTTTTTCGGCGTTTATCCACTGGTCTTTCGTGGCGGAAACAAAGATCGTCGGCACGGTCAGATTTTTCAAAACTTCTTCTTCGGGAATGTCGCCGTAAAACGGCGCGGCGGCGCTGATGCCTTCCAACGTGCAGGCGGCGCGCAAAGAATATGTGCCGCCCATACAAAATCCCGTGATGCCGAAATGCTCGAAGCCGTATTTTTCGCGGGCGACGTCAATCGCGTTTTTGATTGTCTCAATTCCGTCTTCCGTCTTTAAATCCTGCATCATCTGTCCGGCTTCCTGCGGGTTCGTCGCCACTTTTCCGCGATAAAGGTCGGGCGCGATTGCCGTAAAACCTTCGTCCGCGTAGCGCCGCGCGATGTCTTTGATATGTTCGTTCAAGCCCCACCATTCCTGAATGACGATGACGGCTTTGCCGTTCGGCGCTTCGGGCGCGGCGACAAAGGCGGTCGTTTCGCCGTTCACGGTGTTAAAAGATAAAGTTTCGGTTGCCATTTTGTTATAAAAGTCCTCCGTAATTTTTTTCAAGATTATAACAAATTGATTCATTGAAACATTGAGTCATTTATACATTTTCGGAATAGAAATGAATCAATGACTAAATGAACAAATGAATCAATTTATTCATTATTTTCTCCTGACTTCGATAAGCGGCGATTTTTTGTTTTCGCTCGTAGCGAAGACGGATTTTGCGTCTGCTGAGTAAGCGACGGCTTCGCCCTGTTCGCGCGCTCCAAGTTCGATCGTCGCGGGCGTCTGCTTCCAGATTTCGTCGAAGTTTTTCGCCGCGTCGGGCAAAATCAATTCGTAGGCGTTGAAGTAATCGCAGACAATCACGCGTTTGCCGTCGGAAGAAATGTCGCCGCCCGTCAAAAAACCGTTCGGAATCGCGGGAACTGTAAAATCCGTGAGTTTTTCGAGTTTGTTTGTTTTGCTTAAATCGAAACTGCTTTTGAGTTTATAAACCGCCGACGCGCCGCTGAGGCTTTTTGCAAGAATGTATATGTCGCCCGTCGCGGGATGAACGATCAGGGTTTCGGCGTCGCGGCGTGTGCCGGGATACTCAAATCTGATCGCTTCCGAAGCGTCGGTCGGCAGCGGATTTTTCTTACCCGAAGATTTGCTTTCAGTTGAAACTTTCGGCTCACGCACGCGGTAGATCGTAAATTCGCCTCGGTTTCGCGTGTTGTTGCCGATGTCGCCGATGTAGAGAACGCATTCGCCGTTCGCGTCTTTGATCTCGGCGATGTCTTCCCAATCGGCGGCTTTCGCGCCTGTCACTTTCCATGTTCCGAGCTTTTCGCCCTTTGTATTAAAGGCGAAAATAAAGGCGTCGTCGCCCGAATCGTTGTGCGTCCAGAAAACGTCCGGCTGGCATTTTGAAACGACAAGTCCGCTGCTTTCTTTTATTTCGGAAGATTCGATGGTACCGACAATCTTCGGTTTTCCGTAATTCGAGGCGGCGTTTCCGTTTGTATTGGTGCTGTTCTCATTGCGGCTCGAAAAAACCGACGAACAGCCTGAAAAAAGTAGACAAACGATTGAAAACGATATGACAAATCCGAAAAATTTAGGTATAGTTTTTTGCGACATACTCACTATTTTGATTATAACGCAACGCGCGCAACACAAGTTCTGAAAACTTTTTTCTGATGTTTATCGTAGGAATTACAGGTTTGCCCAAAAGATGATTGTCGGTACTGAATGGTTGATCGAAGCATTTGATTGCGATGCGGATAGTTTGCGTAAGCTTGCCGTATTGCAAAGCGTTTTTGCGCGAATTATCAATGATCTGGGTTTGAAGACCGTCGGCGCGGCGCACTGGCACAAATTCGACGGCGAAGGCGGCGTGACGGGTTTGGTGATGCTTACGGAATCGCATCTCGCGTGTCATACATATCCCGAATACAAAACCGCGACATTTAATCTTTACTGCTGCCGCACGCGCCCCGAATGGAATTGGGAAGAAAACTTGAAAGAAATGCTAAAAGCGTCCGAAGTAAAAGTTACGAAAATCGAAAGAGGCAATCCAAAATCCAAAATCGAAGATCCAAAATCGCTGATTGTTGGGGGTGAAATTTGAGCGTTCTGAAAGCAAATTGTCCGTCGTGCGCCGCGCCGATCGAATTTCAAAAAGGCTCGACGATCGTTTTGATTTGCCCGTTCTGCCGTTCGGCTGTTTCGCGCACCGACCGCGGCTTGAGCGATCTCGGCAAGGTCGCGGAGATCATGGACTCCGAATCGCCGTTAAAACTCGGACTCAAAGGACTGTATAAAGATCAGCGTTTCGAATTGACGGGACGCGCCCAGCTACGCCACGAAATGGGCGGCGTCTGGGACGAATGGTACGCGACGTTCTCGAACGGCTGGGTTGGCTGGCTCGCCGAAGCGCAGGGTCGCTTTTACATGACGTTTTACCAGCCGCTGCCGCAGGGCACACAGATTCCGCCGTTTGAAAATTTGCAGCTTGGTCAGCCAATCGGCGCGATTCCGAATCAGGCACCGCTGATGGTAACGGAAAAAGGCGTCGCCACGTCGGTCGCGGCGGACGGCGAAATTCCGTATAAACTCGAGCCGAACGAACGCAGCAATTACGCCGATCTGTCGGGCAAGGAAAACGCTTTCGGAACGATTGATTATTCGATGAACCCGCCGTGGGTTTTTGTCGGAAATATGGTCACGCTCGAAGAAATCGGGCTCGGCGACGCGAAATCCGTCAAGCGCGAAGCCGCGAGAGTTTCGACCGAAGGAATCGGCTGCCCGAACTGCGCCGGACCTCTAACCCTAACCGCGCCCGATAAAGCCGAGCGCGTCACCTGCCCATTCTGCAATTCGTTATTGGACGTAAATCAGGGCAAATTATCGTGGCTCAAAGCTTTGAAACCGCCGCCGTCGCCGCCCGATTTTGCGTTGAAAATCGGTATGGAAGGCACGTTTATGGGCGACGCGCGATTCCGGATCATCGGCGCGGTCGTGCGCAGCGTCAAGGTTGACGGGCTGACCTATTTCTGGCACGAATATCTGCTCTACAACCCGATGATCGGTTTCCGCTGGCTTACTCACTCGGACAATCACTGGACGTTCGTCGAGCCGGTCAATCCGGCTGAAGTCGAAAGCGCGCAAATTTACGGAACCGGAACGACGGTTACCTACAAAGGTCAAACCTACAAGATTTTTCAGGACGCGCCGGCGACGGTCGAGTTTGTGCAGGGCGAATTTTACTGGCGTGTCGAGCAGGGCGAAACCGTCCGCGCGATTGATTTTGTCGCGCCGCCGCTGATGCTCTCGCAGGAAACCAATAATAACGAAATCAACTGGTCGGTCGGCGTTTATCAAACCAACGCCGACATCGAAAAAGCCTTCGGCATTACGGATTTGCCGAAGCCGTGGTCGGTCGCGCCGAACCAGCCGTTTACGGGCGGATTTTATATTAAAGCCGGTTTTGGATTACTCGGGCTTTTGCTTCTGATCGCGATCTTTATGCTGCCGTTCAGTTCGAGCAGCACGGTTTTGAATCAAACGATAACTTTGCAGCCGACGACCAGCGCGACCGCGCAGCAGACGGCTTTCAGTCAGCCGTTCGATCTGAAAGGCAATCGCAATATCAAAATTACGGCAAACGCGCCGGTCACCAACGCATTCGCCGAGTTTGACGTTGATCTGGTCAACGAACAAAACCAGCAGATCGAAAATCTGATAATCCCGATCGAATATTATTCGGGCTCGGACAGCGACGGCTCGTGGACCGAAGGCAGCCAGACACGCGACGCGACGCTTTCGTCTTTACCCGGCGGAAAATATACGCTCGTCGTAAAGGGCGCGTGGAAGAATTTTCAACAGCCGATGTCGGTCAACGTCAAGGTCGAGCAAAACGTTTCGCGCGGCGTTAATTTTATCTGCGCGCTGCTTATTCTGGCAATTTTGCCGGTTTTGGCTTTAATCAGGAAATTTACGTTCGAATCGCGCCGCTGGAGCGAAAGTATGTTCGGCAGCAGCACGAGTTCGGGCGGTTCCGATGATTGATTTTTAATTGTAGTAGTCGGTGGTTAGTGGTCAGTGGTCAGAAAAATCTGATTTAACCGACCACTGACCACCGACCACTGACCACTAAAATATATGTTCAAAACGCTATTTTTAATTTTCGGCTTGGGAGTAGTTTTAATTTACGGGCTGTCTTCGATGTTTGGTTGGGAATTTGCCAATGCGGGAAGCCGTTCAAGACTTGGTACGCCGTTTTTCTACGGCGGCGGATTTCGTGGAGGGAAATAAATGTTGAATTCAATTTTAAATGTAAATGCTCTGGCAATGGTCGTGAGGCTCGATGAGCTGTTGCCCGTCGTCTTATCAACGATAATTTTCGTACTGATCGGCTTGGTGGTTTTTGCCGTCGCTTTTTTTATTGTCGTTAAAATCACGCCGTTTTCCGTCAAAAAGGAAATCGAAGACGATCAGAACGTCGCGCTCGCGATAATTATCGGGGCAATTATTATCGGCGTCGCGTTGATAATCTCGTCGGCGATCGGCGGCGATTCGGCACCACCGAGCGTTCAGAATACGCCGGCGGTCGTGCAGAGCAAGTAATTTAAGCCGGGTTAATATAAGATTGGAAAACGGCGACTGGAAACTGGAAAATGATTGCGGTTTGTTTCATTTTCCGTTTTCCGTTTTCCGTTTTCCGTTTTTATGAAGCAAGTTCCTCTATTATTTTTAAACGTCATTATCATCGCGACCTGCGGTTTGATCTATGAACTTTTAGCCGCGACGGTTTCCTCATACGTTCTCGGCGATTCAGTTACGCAGTTTTCGCTCGTGATCGGCATTTACCTTTCGGCAATGGGCGTCGGTTCGTGGCTTTCGGGTTTTCTCGATAAGGATTTAGCGAAACGATTCGTCGAGATCGAATTGGCGGTCGCCGTCTTAGGCGGATTTTCCGCGCCGCTTCTTTTTCTGACCTTCGCGAGCGTTTCTTATTTCAATATCATTCTCTACGGCGTGGTTTTCCTGATCGGCGCGCTCGTCGGTTTGGAAATTCCGCTGCTCATGCGGATTCTCAAGGACGAGCTCGATTTTAAGAAGCTCGTCGCGCGCGTGCTCGCGCTCGATTATGCCGGCGCGCTTGTCGCTTCCTTACTTTTTCCGATTTTTTTCGTGCCGAAACTCGGACTGATCCGCACGAGTCTGCTTTTCGGATTGCTCAACGCGGGCGTCGGAATATGGGGAACGTGGCTGCTCGAAAATTTGATCAAAAACCGCGATTTGAACATCTTACGAATAAAAGGTTTTATCGTCGTAATCCTTTTGGTTATCGCTTTTATCAAAGCCGATTCGCTGACCACGCTCGCCGAAGACGCGCTTTTTGTGGACAACGTCATCTACGCCAAAAGCTCGTCTTACCAGCGCATCGTTATCACGAAAGGCAAAACCGGCTATTCGCTTTTCTTAAACGGAAATTTACAGTTTAATTCGTTCGACGAATACCGTTATCACGAAGCGCTCGTGCATCCGGCGTTTGCCGCTTTCGGCAAAGACGCGAAACGAATCCTCGTCCTTGGCGGCGGCGACGGTTTAGCCGTGCGCGAGATTTTGAAATATCCGAATGTCGAATCCGTGACGCTCGTTGATCTCGACCCGATGATGACGGAAATCTCGAAAACCGTTCCCGCGCTCGGCGAGTTGAACAAAAATTCGCTCCTTGACGCGCGCGTTTCCGTAATCAACAACGACGCTTTCGTCTGGCTCGACCAGACGGACGCCGCGCCGTTCGACGTGGCGATCGTTGATTTTCCCGACCCGAACAATTTCGCGCTCGGCAAGCTCTACACGACCAGGTTTTACAATCTGCTGAAAAAAAAACTCAAACCCGATTCGGCGGTCGTGATTCAGACGACCTCGCCGCTTTTCGCGCGTAAATCCTTCTGGTGCATTATGAAAACGCTCGAAGCCTCGGGATTTTACGTCAAACCTTATAACACGACCGTTCCGTCATTCGGAATCTGGGGCTACGGGCTCGCAAAACTCGAGCCTTTCGAAACGCCTGCTCGACCGGCGGATAATATCGAATTGAAATTCTTAAACGAAAAGTCCTTCGCCGGAATGTTCGAATTTTCGGCGGATATTTCATTGCGCGAAGGCGATGAAATCGAGATAAACCGTCTCGACAATCAAGCGCTCGTCCGCTATTACGAATCGGAATGGCGAAGATTTGAGTAAGATTAAATATTCGGAATAAGTAAAAGGTGAAAGGTAATAAATGAAAGATGTTTTAAGCATATGAGTAAAAATATTTTGCAGGAAAAATCTTACAAATTTGCCTTAAGAATCGTTAGATTGAGCCAATATTTGAATGACGAAAAACGAGAGTTTGTTCTATCGAAAAAGATTTTAGATTCGGGGACGGCAATCGGAGTTTTTATAGAAGAAGCTCAGCAGGGCGAGAATCGCGCTGATTTTCTGCAAAAATATTCCGTCGCTAACAAGGAAGCATTCAAGACGAATTTTTGGCTCAGGCTTTTGCGCGATGGCGGATTCTTAAACGAAAAACAGTCTCAATCTTTGCTCGACGACTGCGAAGAACTGCAAAAAATGCTTATCGCCGCTATTAAAACTACAAAATCCACAGAGTAATTTCCAGATGAATACATTATCACCTGTTCCTTATCATTTATCACTTATTCCGAAAATATATTGCCGATGAGCAAGTTTACCCGACGCGAAATATTGACTGCCTTTCTCGGCGTGCCGTTCGCTTTCGCGGCGTGTCGGTCGAATACCGAAAATCCGTCGGTTGCGGGTGAAATCGTCGGGGCGAACGTTAATATCGGGCATATTCTGCGCGAAATGCGTCAGCCGGAAGTTCCGGTAAATAACTGGGAAAACGTAAAAGTCGCGATCATCGGCGGCGGCGCGGCGGGACTTTCGGCGGCTTACAAATTCAAACAAAATGGTTTCAACGATTTCATCCTGCTCGAACTCGAAGACAAGATCGGCGGCACCGCGCAGAGCGGAACTTCCGATATCGCGCCTTATCCGTGGGGCGCGCATTATCTGCCCGTACCGTTTCGCGAAAACACCGAACTCGTCGCGCTGCTAGACGAAATGCAGTTGACCGAAGGCAGAACCGGCGAGGGCGAAATCATTGTCAAAGAACAGTTTCTCTGCCGCGAACCGGAAGAGCGCGTTTTTTTCAAAGGTCGCTGGTACGAAGGATTATATCTGCACGTCGGCGAAAGCGAGGACGACAAAAATCAGTTAAAAGCCTTTCAGAAAGAAGTTGATTTTTGGGTCAACTGGCGCGATTCCACCGGAAAACGCGCTTTCGTTTTGCCGGTCGGAAATTGTTCAGGCGATGCGGCGGCGACGGCGCTCGATAAACTAACGTTCGGCGATTGGCTACGGCAAAAAGGTTTTACGTCAGAAAGGCTTTTCTGGTATTGCGATTACGCCTGCCGCGACGATTACGGCTTGAAACTCGACCAAATTTCCGCCTGGGCGGGACTTTTTTATTTCTGCTCGCGCGTTCGCAAAAGCGGCGAAGAATCGCAGCCGTTTATCACTTTTCCCGAAGGCAACGGGCGTTTTATTAATTTTCTGCACGATAAGATAAAAGATAAAACGCGGCTTCGAACCGTCGTGCTCGAAATCGTTCCGAACGAGAAAGGCGTTGACATAGTTTATCTCAACACGGAAACGAACGAAGTTCGGGGGTTGCGCGCGGAAAAAGCGATCTTCGCCGCGCCGGTTTTTACGGCAAAATACCTGATTCGCGATTTCAAGCAATCCGCGCCCGAATTTGTCAAAGAATTCGAACACAACGCGTGGTTTGTCGCGAATCTGTTTCTCAAAGATCGCCCGAAATCGAAGTTTCCGAAGGATTTTCCGCTTGCGTGGGACAATGTTTTGTATGAAAGTCCGAGTCTCGGGTATGTTAATTCGACGCATCAAAAAGGCTTGGATTACGGCGCGGCGGTTTTTACGTATTATTACCCGATGTGCCACGAAGAAAACGCGCGCGCCAAACTTTTCGGGCTCAATCACGCGGAATTAGCCGACATCGTTTTAACCGATTTATCGCGCGCGCACCCGGAAATCCGCCAGCTCACCGAAAAAATCGACGTCATGCGCTGGGGACACGCGATGATTTCGCCGCGCCCGAATTTCCTCTGGTCGGGCGCGCGCGACGCGGCGCAGAAGCCTTTTCGCAACATTCATTTCGCCCATTCCGATCTCAGCGGCATCGCGCTTTTCGAAGAAGCGTTTTATCATGGAGTTCGCGCGGCGGACGAAATAATTTCTGCTAAATAGATTTGCCAGAAACTTGGCAACTGTGTCGTTTGAATCTAAGATGTTGATAGAAAAAAATGTATATCCAAAAAGCCAAAATAGAAAATATCAGGTCAAT
The DNA here is from genome assembly GCA_031411895.1 of Acidobacteriota bacterium. Taxonomy (GTDB): domain Bacteria; phylum Acidobacteriota; class Blastocatellia; order Pyrinomonadales; family Pyrinomonadaceae; genus JAFDVJ01. The sequence continues at coordinate 29,351 of JANOBZ010000132.1, forward strand.
CGTTAATTTTGAAATCGAGTTTAAAAATCCGGCGGGCTGGCACGTTCTGATTGGCGATAACGGCGCTGGAAAATCAACGATCATTCGTTCAATGGCTTTGGCTTTAGTTGGTTATATTGAAGCTCAAGGGCTTCGTGAGGATTTTAATGACTGGCTTAGTAAAAAGCGCAATAATGGAGCCAGACCTAGCAAACTTAAAGGCGAAATAAACCTAAATTTATTTTGGAATAAGAATATAGATAGTTTAGATAGTGGTAATCATGAATTTAATTTGGGGCTACTGAATACAAATCCAATTTCAGTTTCAATAAATTTTGAAGAATCTGTAAGTCAAAAATTTTCTCAAGGGAGGGCGACAGAAGTTGGTTTTGAACACACTCGTTTTTTCATACCTTCTTACGCAAAATCAGGCTTCTTTTCTGTTGCTTTTGGACCTTACAGACGCTTTGAAGGTGGGAATTCTGAATGGGAAGAACTTTTCAATAATCCAAGTTTTACAAAATTATCTGCACATCTGTCAGTTTTTGATGAAAGTGTTGCATTAACCGAACCAATCAAGTGGTTAAAGGATCTAAATTATAAAGCTTTAGAAAAAAACGAAGAAAGCCAACACACTCTTGAAAATCTCAAAAAATTAATTAATTCCGAAAATTTCCTGCCGCATAACGCGCAATTTGAAAGCGTCAGTTCGGACGGCGTTTTCTTCAAAGATGGAAACGGCACAACGATTTCGGTCAATCAAATGAGTGACGGTTATCGTTCGATTTTGAGTATGACTTTTGAATTGATTCGCCAACTTGTGCGCGTTTACGGTTCAGAATTGGTCTTCAAAAATATTGAAAAAGACGAGATGTTTATTGATTTACCGGGTGTTGTATTGATTGATGAAATTGACGCGCATCTGCATCCGACGTGGCAGACGCGCATCGGAAACTGGTTTTTAAAGTATTTTCCCCAGCTTCAATTTATCGTCACAACCCATAGCCCGCTCGTCTGTCGTGCCGCTGAAAAAGGAAGTATTTGGCGATTAGCCGCGCCCGGAAGCGATGAAAAATCTGGCGAGGTAACGGGCGTTGACCGCGAGCGTTTAGTTTATGGCAATATTCTCGACGCTTACGGCACGGAGGTTTTCGGCGAGGACGTGAGCATTTCGCAAAGGTCGGTCGAAAAACAGGAAGAATTAGTTAAATTGAGTAAAAAGAAAATGCTCGACGCCATCTCGCCCGACGAAGAGGAAAAATTACAGGATTTGAAAAAAGTTTTTACGACCGATGCTCCGATTGAACTCTAAAAATCTGATGCAAATCAGCCTTGATCATTTAGCTTCCCGGCAAAATCAGATTAACGATTTGCCGCCGCTTGGCGATGCCGCTGAAGAATTTAAGGCGAAAGCCAGAGAAGCGGTTAGACTCTGGAGCGGTAAAGCGTCAGCGGCGTTTGATGAAGTTAAACGAATCTTGAAGGAAATGTGTGTGAGCGTCGAAATTTGCAATTACTGTGAAAACAACGAAGCGACCGATATTGAGCATATCTATCCGAAGAAACTTTATCCTGAAAAAGCCTTTAACTGGGAAAATTACATTTTGGCTTGCGGCAAATGCAATTCTCATCACAAATCCGACAAATTCAAAATTTTCAACCCACAAAACTCTGCAACGGTCGAGAATGTGACGCCACCACGCGGAACTTATCGTCAGCCAGCCAATGACGACGCTTTATTTTTGAATCAACGCATTGATAATCCGCTGGATTTTCTCGAACTCGATTTAATCAACCAGACTTTTATTTTTACGGAAAGATTTTCTGCCGGAACGCGTGAATACCATCGCGCTTCCTACACTATAGAATTACTCGGCTTAAACACGCGCGGCGCGCTGATTGCCGCGCGAAAAAACGCCGCTCGATTTTTTGTCGGGCGATTGGAAAAGTATGTCAATGCAAAAAGTTCGAAGGACTTTCAAGAATTGAAAGATGCCGTTGACGATTTTGGAACGATTGATGAAACGGCGAATTTTACTCAGGAAAAAAGCAGACTTCTCGAATCCATAAAAAAAGATATTTTGGAAAGCTCGCATCCGACGGTTTGGAAAGAGTTGATTCGGCAGCGGGTTAATCTGCCGAAAACAAACAGGCTGCTCAATGATGCTCCCGAAGCGGTAAACTGGTAAATGAACGAAGCGGCGACACAATCAAAATGGCTTTTTTCCCGCGAAGTTGATCTGTCGGTTTTTCTCGGCAGCGCGGTCGTTTCGCTTTTGCTTTTGGCAATCGGCTGGCAACTTGGAATTTTGAATGAGGAATCGCCGGATTGGACTTGGATCACGGCGGTTCTTTTGATTGATATCGCGCACGTCTGGTCAACGAGTTTCCGCGTTTATTTCGACGCCGAGGAATTTCGGCGGCGCATCTGGCTTTATACTTTGGTTCCTGTTTTCGGTTACGCGATCGGCGTCGCGCTTTATTCCGAGGGCGAATTAGTATTTTGGCGCGCTCTGGCAATACTCGCGGTTTTTCATTTCGTGCGCCAGCAGTACGGCTGGGTCGCGCTTTATCGCCGGAAATCGGGCGAAACTTCGGATTTGACATGGTGGATCGACGCGGCTGCGATTTATCTCGCGACGGTTTATCCGCTCGCGTTTTGGATGACGAATCTGCCGCGCAAATTCGAATGGTTCGTCGCGAACGATTTTTTCGCGCTTCCGACGCTCGTCGAAACCGTACTTTTTCCGGTTTATGTTTTTGCGCTGACGGCTTATTTCGCGAAATCCGTCTATCTTTATTTTGCCGAAGGTTTTTTGAATGTCGGTAAAGATATTGTCGTCGCAACCACGGCGGTTTGCTGGTACGCGGGAATCGTCCTTTTCAATTCCGATTACGCTTTTACCGTGACGAACGTGATAATTCACGGCGTGCCGTATTTTGCATTGATCTATTTTTACGCGAAGGCGCGGCGTGAATCTGCCGGGAGCATTTATCAAAAATTGTCGGCAAACTGGTTCGTTTTTCTCGCGACGCTGTGGGCGCTGGCTTACGCGGAAGAATTGATCTGGCATCGCGGCGTCTGGCACGAGAAAAACTGGCTGTTCGGCGGAAATTGGGACTTGGGAAATTTGAAGATTTTCCTCGTGCCGCTGCTTGCTATTCCGCAATTAACGCATTATGTTTTAGACGGATTCATCTGGCGCAAAAAATCGAATGAAGGACGCCGCGTAGTTGACTGATTTTTACCGCAGAGACACAGAGTTTTTATGAAAACTAAGACGAAATTGCAAATAACTACAAATATTCTCTGTGTCTCTGTGTCTCTGTGGTTAGTTCTTTTCGTCGCGGCGTGCGGGAATCAGAACGGTTCTTCGCAGACGGGCGGCGGCAGCAGCATTTTGTCTTTCGACGAAACGAAGGAAGCGGGAGATATCGTCAAAGAATCGAACGAGATTCTCAAGCAGATCAAAAAGCGTTTCAAGGATAACGAGCCGAAGCTTCAGGCATTACAGGAAGCGATGAAGGGAAAAGACACCGCAAAGGTCAAAACGCTGATCGAAGAATTGATTACGGAAATCAATCTCGGAACCGAAGCCGGTCAGGAAGCGATCAATAAGCTGCGCATCGCGCAGGATAAAAATATCAACGAAGATTACAAGGAATACCTGCTTTTGAAAACTCAGGCGCTGGAAAAATACATCGAGGCTTTTGACGAGCGCCGCAAAGCCGCGATTCTGCTGCGCGAAGGCTACGACCCGAAAAACGCCGCCCAGCGCCAGCAGGTAATCGCCGCTTTCAAGGAGCGCGAGGAAAAATTTAAGGAAATTATGGAAGACGCCCGCAAATCGAGCGAGCAGGCGAATCAATTGGCGCAGGAAAGTTTGAATCGAAAAAGTTAAAGGCAAACGTATTTTTAACGCAAAGACGCAGAGGCGCAAAGATTTTTATTAAAACTTTCTTTGCGCCTCTGCGTCTTTGCGTTAAATTTTTCTTACCTGATTATAAAACGCGTTTCGGCAGAACGGGCGCGACCGTCGGCGTTGACGGTTTAACCATCGTGTAGGGCGCGACCTGAATCTGCGGCGTGACGACGCGCACGTCCGGTGTCGGCAGTTCCGTGTCAAACATCGGCGTGATTTCGCCTTGTATTTTTTCGGGCGTGACCTGTATGGTTTGGCGGTTGCGGTCGCGGATGATCGTCAATTGCACCGCGCCTTCCTTTTTATCGTTGAGCGCGCGAATCAGATCGGCGTTGTTTTTAACTTCCTTGCCGTCGGCTTCGACGATAATATCGCCCGCCTTCAAACCGGCTTTTGCCGCCGGACTGTTTTCGCGCACGGTGCTGATCAAAAGACCTTTACCGTCGGGCGCACCGAAATATTCGCCCAATTGTTTCGATAAAGACGAAACACTGATGCCGATCTGGCGGTTCGAGCCGAAAAAGAATGTGTTTTCACCGTCGTTTTTCCAAAGAAACGTGTCGCCTTTCGCACCCGGCGGGACAATTTGAATCTGCGGCATTTTCTGCATATCCGGCATTTGCGGCATTTTCGGGAATGTTTGAACGTTCGGGAAGTTTTCCATCTTGAAATTACCGTTAAAAACCGCCGGAACTTCGCGTTTGCCCATTGTTGCGTTGATTTTCTGCTCGTTGCCGTTGCGCAAAATGGTCAATTCGACGCGGTGATCGGGCGCAACTTCGGAAATCAGGCGCGATAATTTGCGAATGCTTTCAACTTCTTCATCGCCGAATTTGATGATTACGTCGCCCGCCTGTAATCCGGCTTGGGCGGCAGGGGAGTTTTCCACAACTTTTTCCACAGCCACGCCGCGCACTTCGCGTAAGCCGAAACGAGCGAAATTTTCGCGCGTCACTTCCTGCGTTTCAATGCCGAGATAGCTTCCGCCTTCAAATTGAAAGCTGAAAACCGCCGGCTTTTCGGGTTGCTTTGTTTGTTCGGGCGTTTTCTGGGAATAGATGATCGTGCAGCTTGAAAATGCAAGCAGAGTAAAGCCAAGTAACTGTCTTAACATAAAACCTCCAAATTTTTAATAAATGAAAACTGCCGGGAGAATATTTTATAGTTCCTTGTTTTTACGCGCTCTTGTTCGTTTAGGTTGCATTACCTGCGGAAAAGGTTGCATCAGGAGCGAAACTTGAAAAACCCGGTTTTTAGGCTTAACATTGTGTCATTAGAGAATTTTTATTTTGTAAACCCGATAGTGGCGCGGCATGATTTTGCGCCGCGCAAGTTGATCGAGAAAAATAAGGAGTAAAAACATTATGGCAATCAGACTAGGCGACGAAGCGCCGAATTTTACGGCAAACACAACTGACGGCGAATTGAATTTTTATGAATATCTGGGCGATAGCTGGGGCGTTTTGTTTTCGCACCCGAAGGATTACACGCCGGTTTGCACGACCGAACTCGGCATGGCGGCGCGAATGAAACCCGAATTCGATAAACGCAACGTCAAATTGATCGGCTTGAGCGTTGACCCGCTCGATTCGCACGAAGGCTGGGCAAAAGACATCGAGGAAACCCAAGGGACGGCGGTTAATTTTCCGATGATTGCCGACGCCGACAAAAAAGTTTCCGACCTTTACGATATGATTCACCCGAACGCGAACGATACGTTTACGGTGCGCTCGGTTTTCGTCATCGGACCGGATAAAAAGGTCAAACTAATGATTACTTATCCGGCTTCGACGGGCAGAAACTTCGACGAAATTCTGCGCGTGATCGATTCGCTCCAATTGACCGCGCAATACAGCGTCGCAACGCCCGTCAACTGGAAAGACGGCGACGACTGCATCATCGTTCCGGCAGTCACGAACGAACAGGCAAAAGAAAAATTCCCCGCCGGCTGGACGGAAGTCAAACCTTACCTGCGTATCACGCCGCAGCCGAACAAGGCAAAAGGCGAAGGCGCGTAATACAAATTAGCCGCGGATAAACGCGGATTTCGCGGATTTAATTTTAATAATTCTGATCCGCGAAATCCGCGTTTATCCGCGG
>JANOBZ010000133.1:0-63376 GCA_031411895.1 Acidobacteriota bacterium
CTAAGTACAGGACAAAAGTAATATAAGCTGTTGAAAGCGTTGCTTTTGCCTTAAGTTTATTTGAATCCGGCAGAAACAGTTTCGCAATGTGTCGATCCCGAGGCGGAAAACGCTCTTTTCCGTCCTGCCATGTTTCTTGATTTTGAGCGGCGTTTCCAAGCTCGCTAACTCGCCGGCGAGCAATGCCCAAGAGCCTGCCAGGGTCAAAAGTGATAATAACCGACTGACCCGCTCGCCTTCGGTCAAATGCGTGTCCTCAAGACAAAAACCGCGTTTCTTTAAATTGCCGAACAAGGTTTCGATCTCCCAGCGTCTGCCGTATTCAAGTAGGATCTGCCCGCTCCGCTCATTTGAAATAACGATCACCGCATCGCCGTCTTCTTTCCGGCAGACCGCCACAAAGACCTTTTGATTCCACAACTTGCGCCGCCTTTGGCATTCCACTCGCGCGCCGGTCGGCATTCTCTGCCAGATTTTCGAGGCACGCATCAGGCGCCCGCGCTTATCGGTCAACTGCGCGCTGGCTTTGATCCGCAGCCGAAAGTCGATCTGTTCGGCAACCAAATAGGCAAGCCATTTTCGCGAAGCGAATTCACGATCGGCGGTCACGAACCGGATGCTTTGTCTGCCGAACGCCTCGATAAACCGCTCTAAAATCTCGCGTCTTTCCCGATCGTCCGAACAGCCCTTTTCTTCCCACACCGTCCAGATGAGCGGAATCGCCACGCGTTTGTAACTGACCGAGAGCAGCAGGATGTTGACCCAACTTTTCCCCAATTGCCATTCGGTTCGGTCAATGGCGATGACGAACGGCGGCTCAATGTTCAAGAGTTTCAGCGTTAAACGCGCCATTTCCACTTGCGACACGGAAAAAAACGCAGGAATCTTTGCAGCCGTTTGTAGTTGGACGAAACCTTCGCCTGTCCCGAAAAAACACAGGCGATTTTCGTTAAATTGACCGTTTGCACCTGAAACAGCGCAATTAAAAATCGTGCCAAAAACTTGATTCGCGCCCGATTCCAAGTTAAATTCTGAGCTAGTATTTGCTCGATCGAGTAAATATCCATTGAGTTGAGTCTCCTTTGTCTAAATTTGCAAGATTTGAACAAGTAGATTTCAACTCAATGTCTTCTTTTTTTCAAATATCAATCAATTTTTGTCCTGTACTTAGAAAAAATAAATACAAAACTTCGCGGCGCGCGCCGGCTTTTTCAAATCTCCAGACGCTCGCGCGTGATCTTCAAGCCGTTCAGATTTCCAAGCGCGCCGAACGCGATTTTTTCGGTTTGGAAAAATTCGCGGGCGAGCGTTTGAACTTCTTCGATTGTCACGGCTTCGATCTTTTGCAGGGTTTCTTCGAGAGGAATCTGACGACCGTGAACCATTTCGAGGCGCGCTAACGTCGCGGCGCGGTTCGCGGAATCTTCGAGCCCGAGCAGGATCGAGGCGACCGATTGCGCCTTCATCAGTTCAAGTTCTTCTTTTGAAATTCCGTCGCGACGTACGCGGCGCAGTTCCTTGAGCGAAATATCGAGCACAGCCTCGGTTTTGTTCGGCGAAATTCCGGCGTAGATCGTGAAAACGCCGCAGTCCTGATACATCGCCGCGCTCGCGCCGACCGAATATGCCAAACCTTTTTCCTCGCGCACCTTCTGCCACAAACGCGACGAAGTTCCGCCGCCGAGCGCGTTTGCCAGAATGTCGCCCGCGTAGCGCCGCTCGTCGGTCGCCGCGACATACGGCGTCGCGATAATCAAATGCGCCTGTTCCAAAGTTTTGTTGCGCTTGATGATGATCGGCGCGGAGATTTCGGGGCTTTGGTCTTTGGTTTTCGGTTTTTGGTTCTTGGTTTTTGTGTTGAAGAATTTTTCGGCTAATTCGACGATTCGAGCGTGTTCGAGATTTCCCGCCGCCGCGATGATTAGATTTTCGGGCGAAAAAACTTCCTCGTGAAATTGGCGCGTTACGTCGCGGTTGAAGGTTTTGACCGATTTCGGCGTGCCCGCGATCGGAAGTCCGAGCGGATGATCGGCAAAAAGCTCCTCGTTAAACAATTCGCCCAGATAATCTTCGGGCGAATCTTCGGTCATCTTGATCTCCTCGATGATAACCTTTTGCTCGCGCTTTAATTCGCGCTCGTCGAAACGCGGATTGGTCAGAATATCGGCGAGCAGATCGAAGGCTTTTTCGAGCTGATTGTCAACGACTTTGATCGCAAAAGACGTTTCTTCGTGCATCGTGAAAGCGTCGAGATTGCCGCCCAAACGATCGGTTTCGATCGCGATTTCGAGCGCCGAACGCTTCGTCGTGCCCTTAAAAACCGTGTGTTCGATAAAATGCGAGATGCCGTTTAATTCGGCGGGTTCGTGGCGCGCGCCTTTATTGTAAAAAAAACCGAGCGTGACCGAGCGCACGTCGGGCATCTTGTCCGTCAGAATTATTAAGCCGTTAGAGAATCTGGTCGTCTGTATGTTTTCTTTCATCGTGATAAAGCAATCTTCAAATCTACCACGCCGCAAGATGCGATTCAATCGAAAAAGATTTCTGATCGCGAAAGACAAGAAAAACGCGAAAAATCAATTCAACCTGATTTCTCGCGTTTTTCTGAGGTAAATCTCTGGTTCTACTCTTCAACGATCGGCTTGACTTCTTTGACCGGCGAGCCGTTCTGTTTCGTTTTCTCCGGCGGTTCGATCAGTTTTTCGTCCTGTTTGATACCGAGCTGTTCCATTACTTCCGGTACGCTCAAGCCCATCGCCTGAAGCTGTTGAAGAAGCCCGAAAATCAAGGTCGGCGCGGTTTGCGCGAAACGATTGATGCCGCTCATATGACTTTTGCCGTCGCCGTTTCCGCCCGCGCCCTGATCGATCATCACGATCTTGTCGATCTTGCCCAGCGGTTCGGCAACCGCCGCGAAGATCGGCGCGCTCGATTCGATGATCGAAGGCAGTTTTTCCAGGATGGTTTGGAGCCGCGCCGCATCGTTGAATTCGCGCCACGCGGCGGCTTTTTCCTTGATCGCGGTCGCTTCCGCCAAACCCTGCGCCTCGATCGATTTTGCCTGCGCCAAGCCCTGCGCCTGAAGTTTTTCGGCTTCGGCTAAACCGAGCGCGCGAATTTTTTCAGCTTCCGCCTTGCCTTCGGCTTCGACCGCTTTGGCGCGACCTTCGCCCTCGCGTTGAAGCTTTTGGGCTTCGGCTTCGGCTTGCGCGATCTGCGCCTGTTTTTTACCTTCGGCTTCGAGAATCGCCGATTCCTGCAAACCCTGGGCGCGCAAAACCGAGGCGCGGCGTTCGGCTTCCGCCTGTTTGACGACCGTCGCTTCTAATTCCTTTTCCTTGCGCAAAACTTCCTGTTCCTGCACGGCGATTTGTTCCTGCGTGCGAATTTTTTCGATGCGGACTTCTTCGGCGACGACTTCCTGCTGCGCTTGCGCTTCGGCGAGCGGTCCGGCTTGATTCGCCTTGGCGCGTTCCTTTTGGATTTCGGCGGCGACCTGCGCTTTCTGGATTTCGGTTGCGCGGTTCGACTGCGCGATCAATGCCTCGGTTTCGAGCCGCACTTTTTCGCCTTCCTGCAAAGCCAGCGAAGCTTTGATCTTCGAATCGCGATTCGCTTCCGCCTGTCCGATTTCGGCGTCGCGTTTGACTTCCGCCGTGCGGCGTTTGCCGAGTGCGTCGAGATAGCCTTCTTCGTCCGAGATTTCCTGAATCGTTAAAGCGTCCAATCCGATGCCCATTTTTTCGAGATCAACTGCGGCTTCCGAAGTGAGTTTCTGCGCGAAAGATTGACGATCGTTGTTGATTTCTTCGACCGTCAGCGTACCTAAAATCGCGCGTAAATGTCCTTCCAAAGTTTGAAAAACCAAACGGTGAAATTCTTCCTGCGGCATTCCTAAGAAACGTTCCGCCGCTGCTCTAAGACTCGAATCGTCGCCCTTGATCTTGACGTTCGCGACCGCCTTGACCGAGACGGGAACGCCCTGCCCGGTATAAGCGCGCGTCGTCGTCAAAGGCACGGTAATCACGTTCAGATCGAGATATTCGACCTTTTCGAGAAACGGAATAACGAGCGTCGCGCCGCCGCGCACCTGCCGGTAACCGACCGTCGTGCCGTCGCCTAATTTGCGCGTCCGACCTGAAATGACCGCCGCCTGATTGGGCGAAACTTTGATATAGTTTTTGCTCAAAAGCATCAGCACGATGAGCAAGCCGATCACGAGAACCGCAACTACGCCGATAATTATAGAGAATTCAAACATTTTATTTACCTCAGTTTAGATTTGGGATTTGAGAATTCGGATTGCGGATTTGTTTCGTTAATCAGCTTATGTGTTAACAGTCGAGATGATTCTTAACAAAAACTTTTTAATAAAGAATCCCGGCGCGTTAACGCGGCAGCAAATCCGAAATCCGAATTCTCAAATCCCAAATCGGATTATGTTTTTTCGGAAAAAAGCGATTGTCCGCGTCCTTCGTCAACGCTGACAATTAAGCCTTCGCCCGTAATTTCTTCGATATAAACGGTCTCACCGGCTTTAATTGCCGCACCGTCGCGCGTTCGTGCGATTTTTTCGACGCGTTCTTCGCCGATCCGGCAGGCGATCTGCCCGACCTGATTCGCCGGAATCCCGACGACGACCTGCGCCGTGCGACCGATCAAATCTTCTTCCGTTACCGAGCTCGACGCTTGCTGACGATACAAAAATCTGCCGAAATAAAAGACCAGCGCGCCGAACGCCACGCCGCCCAGAATACCGAACACCGAGCTCACCGCCGCACCGTAACCGAGCGCCGCGCCGATCGCGCCGAAGCCGCCGAAAGCCGTCAAAAAGATGGCAATTACGCGGCTGTCAAAAAGCCCGAAATCGTGGCTCGCGTCGAGTGTCAGATCAAACTGGAACCCGAGCATATCGAACACATCGCCGACGATCAGCGAGATCAGTAAGAATAAAAACCCCAGTCCGCCGATTGCCAAAAAGATTGTCATCAAGCTGAATTCGGTCATTGCACGTTTCTTCTCCGTCTCGGTATTTTATAACGAATTTCGGAAATTGGCAGTTTTGAAATTCGGATTTTTAGGAGATTAGCCACGAATTACACGAATTACACGAATTATTTTTTATAAAACTAATCGTTCGGATTCGAGCCGTTTCCTGCCGAAATTCAGTAGAATGGCGAGTTTTAATCCGGTTGCTTTAAGATAATTAAGTGTTTGCGCTTTATGAGCTTCCGAAATTTTATCCTGCGCTTTTAGTTCAAGAATTTTCGAATTCTCAACCAAAATATCGGCTATGTAATCACCGACAATCTGACCGTGAAACGTAACTTTGATCGGAACCTGTGCTCTAGCTTCGATTCTATTTTCGCGCAGCAAAATTAGCAAAGAATTTTCATACACTTTTTCCAAAAAACCGTAACCTAATTCCGTGTGAACCTGCATTGCCAAACCGACAATTTTATACGAAAGATCTTTATATATAATTTTTTCGTCCATAAACTCATGCTTTTATTCTTGTTTACGGAGAAAAACAAAAAAGAAGAATTTTTAAGAATAATTCGTGTTATTCGTGTCATTCGTGGCTAATTTCCTATCGCATTGAACAAAAGCGGAAAGGTCGCCAGCGATTGTCCGCGATATTGCGGGCGAAAGCCGAAGAGAATTATCTTGCCTTTGCCGACGGTAAATTCGACGAGCGCGGCTTTTCCGGCGATGCGTTCCGCGCCCAAAGCCCAGCCTGAGAGCAGGATGTCTTCGGGTTTTTGCGGGTAGCGCGCGATGATGCGGAAATTGTTCGTTAAAGCTAACGGGTCGGTTTGGATTTCAAACGCGGGCGAATTTTCGAACCACGCGATTGATTCGGCGGGCATTCCACGGGCGATCGGGTGCGTCGTGTCCAGTTCGGTGCGGAGAATCGAGCCGGGAATATAAAAATCCTTACGCGCCACGCCCTGCGTTACGTCTTTAACGGGCAGTTTGAATTGTTCGATCGCGAAATTCGACGCGCGGTTTAAGAAAACCAAAGTTCCGCCCGCTTCGACGAATTTGCGCAAGTTTTCGACGCCTGCCGCGCCGACGCCGCCCGTCAGTTCGTCGGGCATCGCGCCTTTCGGGTAGCCGTTTAAGATTTGATTCGGCGATTGGTCGGGAAAGATGATTGCGGGTAACGAACTTTGGGTAGTACTTGGAATAGCATTTTGGCTGGCGGTTCCGCTCCGTCGCGTCAAATTTCCTGCGCGAATGTCTTTATCCCTAAGTGAAGTATAATTTCGTTGGTTTTGCTCGACCACCCAACGAGTCCATCCTTCATCCATTGACGCAATATAAGATTTATAAATTCCAAACTCAACAGGTCCGTTTTTAGAAATGCTTGCTGAACCCCATTTATAACTTTTATGTGCAAAGGCTTCGTAAATCGGCTTTACTTCAATTCCCATCAATAAAGACAGAGTGTGTGCTGTTACATCGTAAGGCGGAATTGGATTGCCTTTCTCGTCCTTTAAATTCGGATAACTTTGCTTTTCTAGAATCGCTTTGGCAAAACTTCCGTAAGGTTGGGCGATTGGAACAAAAAAGCCTTTGTCTGTGAGTTCGAGTTCGACTCCTGCACGTTCTAAAATCGGTGCAATTTTGTATGCAAAATCATCAAATAGAAAACCGTAAAGTTCGCCTTTCTTGCGCGGGCGCACCGCTTCTTTGCCGATTTGGTAAAAGCGCGAGAGCCAGCGTTCGCGGTTGTCGGACGAGTGTTTGAGAAGTGAAAACGCGGCGGTCGTCATGTAGTTTGTAATGTCGCCGAGCCGCCATTCGCCGCCTTTCCAGACGGGGCGAAAGTTTGTTGATTCCGTTTTCGCGTCGTAGCCGAGATCGCCGCGCAGGTCTTCGAATTTGATCGTCGTCGGCGAAGCGATGCGCGCGCTTGCGGTTTCCGATAAAATTCTCACGCCGCCGTGATAGTGCGAATAGGCGCGCGCGGGCGTCCAAGCGTCGTAGGTCGAATCGGTCGTGATTCCGGCAAAACCTTTTTTGCGCATATCTTCGGCAATGTAATTTCCGAGTTCGGTAAAGCCTTCGACGAGCTGCGGCGGCACGTTCGGTTCGACCGGCGCGAGGTACGGCGGAATAAAAAGCCGCGCGCCGCGCTCGCCCTGCTGGTGAATGTCGTGGACGATCTGCGGTCGCCAGACGTTATGGATTTTATCGACCGTCAGCTGCGTTTCGATTTGCGTGAACGCATACCAGTCGCGGTTGTTGTCGTGCCCGACGTATTTCTGGTAAAGCTCGGGCGGCGTCGTGCCTTCGAACGGTGTGCCGAGCGTTTTGTCGTACCAGTTTTTAACGATGTCCACGCCGTCGGGATTCAAAGATGGAACGAGCAGAATTATCGTGTTATCGAGAATTTTCTGCGTTTCGGCGTCGCCAGCGTTGGCGAGGCGTTCGGCGATGAGCATCGAAGCGAGATAGCTGCCGACTTCGGTCGAATGAATGCCGCAGGTGATTAAAACGATCGTTTTGCCCTGTTTGATTAACGCCTGCGCGGCTTTATCGCCGGATTTGATCAAACGCGGGTCGGCGAGTTTTTTCTGAATGTCCTTGTAAAACGCCAGTTTCTGCAAATTGGCGGGCGCGGAAATCGTCGCGTAAACAAATGGCTTGCCCTCGGTCGTTTTGCCGATTTCTTCGAACGTAACGCGGTTCGAAGCCGCGTCGAGCCGCCGAAAATATTCGACCGTTTGCGCCCAGCTCGCGAGCTTTCGGTCGTCGCCCGGCGTGAAACCGAGAACATCACGCGGGGCGGGAATTTTGGTTTGGGCAAAGATCGAAAAAGCGAGCAGCGAGATTATCCCGCAAAGCCGCAAAGACGCAAAGAATAAAGATTTAGTTTTCATTTTATTAAAGGAAACTCCGTTTGAATTGTTGAAGATTTTAGCCGATTTTGCGGCATTAATAAAGTATTTCGGCAGTTCAGACCGCCGGAATTTGCGTTTCCTGATTGATTTTTTGAGTTCCTGAACAAGCCATGTGCGTTCCCTAAACGAATTATTGCGTTCCCTAACGAGCCAATAGAAGCACTTGACGCGCCCAAGTGCGTTCAATAATGTGCCGAGAGGCGCACTCGGGCGTGCCAAGTGCGCTCCCTGAACGCGTTATTGAATTCAATGACGCGTTCAGGGAACTCTCAAAATCATCTAAGACGCGCGATTTTTCCGTCTTCGAATTTCACGAACTCAGGTTTTAACGAGCGTTTTTCCTTGCTTATTTATTTGCGGCAAGGTAAATTAACGCAAGATTTACATTTCAAAAACTCTTCCCGTTTGAGCATATAAAAATTTGGAGGCTTTAAATTTTCCGTTATGGCAAAAAATCCTTTTTTAGAGAATTTTCGTCCGTATATTCCCGACCGCACCACCTTGCGCGAACTTTCGATTTTACCGCTGATCGTCGGGACTGTTTTGGGCGTGATTTTTGGTGCGTCGTCGCTTTATCTGGTATTAAAAGTCGGCTTGACCGTGTCGGCTTCGATTCCGGTCGCCGTTATTTCGATCACGCTTTTTCGGCTATTGTCGAAAGTCGGCGTGAAAGACGCAACCATTCTCGAACACAACATCGTGCAAACCGCAGGTTCGGCGGGCGAATCGATCGCGTTCGGTTTGGGCGTCACGATGCCCGCGATCCTGCTGCTCGGTTTTGACCTCGAACTGTCGCGGGTGATGTTGGTTGCCGTTTTGGGCGGACTTTTGGGGATTTTAATGATGATTCCTTTGCGCCGCGCTTTGATTAAAGACCAGCACGGATTTTTGAAATATCCCGAAGGAACGGCTTGCGCGCAGGTTTTAATCGCCGGAGCATCGGAAGAATCGCGTGCCGCTTCGATCGAATCCGAGCGTCAGCAATCGGACGAATCGGCTGTCAGCGGCGGGAAAATTATCGCCGTCGGCTTCGGAATGGGATTTCTTTTCAATACTCTGATGCAGGTTTTCAAGGGTTGGAAAGAAGTTCCGGGCAAATATTTCGGATCGCCGTTCAAAGGCGGTTCCATTTCGCTCGAAAACAATCCCGCACTGCTCGGCGTCGGCTACATTATCGGTCCGCGCATCGCCGGAATTATGTTCGCCGGCGGCGCACTGTCGTATCTCGTGCTGATTCCGATGATCGTTTATTTCGGCGAACTTCTGACCGTCCCGCTCGCGCCGGAAACAAAACGAACGATCTTTGATATGTTCAATGTTCCGGTCGAAGGCGGCGGCTTCAACTTTGTTCAAGGCGTCAGAAATATCCAAAGCAATTACGTTTTATACATCGGCGCGGGCGCGGTCGCGGCGGGCGGAATGATTTCGCTGGCGCGCAGTCTGCCGACGATCTGGCACGGCTTAAAAGGCGGACTCGCCGATTTTCGCGGCAGCGCGGACAAAACCGAAACGGAAAATCTGCCGCGCACCGACCAGGATCTTTCGATGAAGTGGGTAGTTGCCGGCATTCTGGCGCTGATTATCGTCATCAGCTTTGCGCCGGCGTTAAAGATGAATCTGCTCGGCGCGATTCTGATTATCATTTTCGGCTTTTTGTTCGTCACGGTTTCTTCGCGTCTGACGGGCGAAATCGGTTCGTCGTCGAATCCGATCTCGGGAATGACGGTCGCGACTCTGCTTCTGACCTGTCTGGTTTTTCTGATCATCGGCTGGGTTCAGCCCGACCCGTATTTCGTCACGGCTTTGAGCGTCGGCGGCATCGTTTGTATCGCGGCATCGAACGGCGGCACGACTTCGCAAGACTTGAAAACGGGTTTTTGGGTTGGCGGCACGCCCTGGAAACAGCAGATCGCCATCTTGATCGGCGCAACCGCTTCGGCGCTTTTGCTCGGACCGATCTTGATTCAGCTGAATACATCTTCGACCGTTTATAAAAAAGTCGAACCGGCGGCTTTCACGCAAGCCTTTCAAGTTCCCGAACAGCAATTGATGCGCGACGGCTCAGAGATGAAGTCGGAAAAGGTTGCGGACAATTTCTTTCAGGATCAAGCCACCTATCGCGTCTGGCACAACACGGACGCTAACCTAGGGAAAACCGGACGCTATCTGATCGATACTTCGGGAAAACCCGTCTATCTGGTTGACCCCGGAATCGGCGGCACGGAAACAGTCCGCGCCGACGGCACGGAAGTCGTCAAATACGACCCGCCGAAAGCGACTTTGATGAGCTATATCATCAAAGGGATTTTGAGCCGCGAATTGCCGTGGGGCTTGGTGCTTTTGGGCGTGATGATCGCAATCGTTTTAGAGCTTTCAGGCATTCCGTCTCTGGCATTTGCGGTCGGATTATATTTGCCGGTTTCCGTTTCCGCGCCGATCTTCGTCGGCGGCATCGTGCGTTGGGCGGTCGACCTTTACTTGAAGCGAAAACTCGCCCATCAAAACCTGACGGAAGACGAAATAATCGCCGAAACCGATAAAAGTCCGGGCGTTTTGCTTGCCTCCGGCTACATCGCGGGCGGGGCATTGGCAGGCATTTTATTGGCAGTCGCAACGGAATTTTTGAGCAACTCGATGAAAGGCTTTGAAAAATGGTCGGAAGCGAGCAACCCGTTTTTTACCGGCGCGGCTTCTGACGCGCTGGCACTGCTGCCGTTTATCATTCTCGCCGTCGTGCTCTATCTCGTCGGACGCGAACTGCTCCTTGCCAATCGCAGGAACACCGATTTATAGACGGTTCGAACCTTTATTCGCTCCGGGCTGTCCTGTGTTAAAATCACAGGGCAGCCCGGATTTTTTTACAAAGAATTTTCTAGGGTTCGGCAGTAGTTTCGCTCGTGCGTGACGGATGAGAATACATTGCGGGACGACTGCTTGAGAGAGAAAATATAGACGGCTTTCGGTCGAGTTGAAAAAGGAGTCAAAGATGAAAAGAAAAATATTTTCGAGAAACGTTGTCTGCGTAATTTTTTTATTGCTCGCGGCGAGTGTGATGGCAAGTGCGCAATCGAGACGAAGTGTACAAGGAAAACCGACCCCGATGCCGACGCCGACGCCGGCGCTGACACCGCAGCCGACGCCGAAACCGACGCCGAAACCGGAAGAGGTTATACCCAAGATTAAATTAAGGATCGTAGCTGATATTCCGCTGATGGTTTTTCAGCAGTTTTCGCGCCCGGAGAATATCACGTTCTGGGTCGTTCAGCGACTTGAAAGCTCGTCGCTCGTCCAGATTAAATCCAACGTCACGGGCACTCAGAAAAAAGCCAAAGAAATAGCCGTCGCCGCTGCCTCGGACGAATACGTCGTCTATATTCAGTTAAACGTCAATTCTACTTTTAGCGGCGGCGGTGCCCAAACTTCACCAGGCGATGTCTGGATCGAATATGCGGTGCTTCTGCCGCAGACCGGTAAAAACAAGCTGCGCGACCGTGTCTTTCTGCGGCAGGGCAGTGTCTCGCAGAGCCGGCGCGCTTGTTATCCTTCGATGCAGTACGCCGATTACATGCTTTTGCAGGCGAGCATCGAGGTCGCCGACAATATCATGGCGAAATTCGACCTGCCGCTGCCGGCGGAAAAATGCGGCAATCGCTCTGCAAATTTACTAAGGATCGCCGAGCCAAGTCGTTTTCAAACGAGTATAATGAACGAGAGTTAGTATGAAGCGTTTGCTCTGCTGCCGATAAATATAAATTAACCGTAACTCAAGTAGAAAAAGCTAAAGTTATTTATAAATAGAGTCCTGCGCCGCCGAATTTGGCGAAAAAAGTTAAAGCAAAAACTTATTGCCAAAAGAATTGAGAAAAAGAGCATCAAAGAAGTTTTCAAAGATATGTTGACCAGAGAATTAGAAGAAACATTAAGCTACGCGGTTGATGAAGCCGTTAAATATAAACACGAATACGTTACGTTAGAGCATCTGCTGTTCGCATTGCTCGAAGACAATTCGGCGCGCGATATTTTGTTTAACTGCGGCGCGCGGATCGAAGACCTCGCGAAATCTTTAGAAGAATATTTTCGCGACACACTCGAAAAAATGCCCGCCGGAGTGCAGACGATGCCGGAACTCACGGCGACGTTTCAATCAACGATTCAGTATGCGATTTTGCAGGCGGAAGGCAGCGGGCAAAAAGCGGTCGACGGCGGAAATATCCTCGCCGCGCTTTATCAAGCCGAACAGTCTTACGCGGTTTATCTTTTGAAACAGCAGGGCATTACGCGGCTCGACATCTTAAATTTCATCGCGCACGGCATCTCGAAAGTTGATAATAATTTCGAATTCGACAACCCCGGCGAAGGCGATGAAGACGAGCAGTTTGCCGAAGAACGCGCGCTCGGCGGGCAAAAACGCAAAAAGCCGCTCGAAGCGTTTACCGAAGAGCTCGTCGCGCTCGCCGCCGAAGGCAAGATCGATCCGATCATCGGTCGGCAGGAAGAAATCGATCGAACGATTCAGGTTCTCTGCCGCCGCAAGAAAAACAACCCGCTTTACGTCGGCGAACCGGGCGTCGGGAAAACCGCTTTGGCGGAAGGTTTGGCGCTGAAAATCTCGCAGGGCGACGTGCCGGACGTTTTGAAGGACGCGAAGGTTTACGCGCTCGATATGGGCGCGGTGCTCGCGGGAACGCGCTATCGCGGCGATTTCGAACAGCGTTTTAAGGCGATTATTACCGAACTTAAAAGCCACGAAAATTCGATCCTTTTTATTGACGAAATTCATACCATCGTCGGCGCGGGCGCGGTTTCGGGCGGCTCGATGGACGCTTCGAATATCTTAAAACCGGCGCTCGCGAACGGCGATCTGCGCTGTATCGGTTCGACGACTTACGCGGAATACAAAGCGGCTTTCGAGCGCGACCGCGCGTTAGCCAGACGTTTTCAGAAAATCGAGATTTACGAGCCGTCGGTCGAGGAAACTTATGAAATCCTCAAGGGCTTGAAGCGATTTTATGAAGATCATCACGGCGTCAAATATTCGGACGAATCGTTAAAGGTCGCGTCGGAACTCGCCGGAAAATACATCAACGACCGGTTTTTGCCCGATAAGGCGATCGACGTGATCGACGAGGTCGGCGCGGCGACGAAACTTCTCGCGGAAGAAAATCGCCCGAAACTGATTTCCGTCCAGATGGTCGAAAACACGATCGCGCGGATGGCGAAAATTCCGCCGAAAACCGTCGTCGCGGACGAAAAAGACCGCTTGAAAACTTTGAAAGAAGAGATGAAAGGCGTTATTTTCGGGCAGGACGAAGCGATTGACAAGATCGTTGACGCGATTCAGATTTCGCGCGCCGGTCTCGGGCACGAATCGAAACCCGTCGGCTCGTTTCTTTTCTCGGGACCGACCGGCGTCGGCAAAACCGAGGTTTCCAAACAGTTGGCGGAAATTCTCGGCGTCGAGTTTCTGCGCTACGATATGAGCGAATACGCCGAACCGCACACGGTTTCGCGTTTGATCGGCGCGCCGCCGGGGTACGTCGGCTTCGATCAGGGCGGGCTTTTGACCGAAGCGATCATGCGCCATCCGCATTCGGTTTTGGTCTTGGACGAAATCGAAAAAGCGCATCCGAATCTTTTTAACCTGCTTTTGCAGGTCATGGATTCGGCGACTTTGACCGACAATAACGGCAAAAAAGCTGATTTCCGCAACGTGATTTTAATAATGACGACCAACGCCGGCGCGCGCGAACTCTCGTCGGGCGGCGTCGGTTTCCGCAATCAATCGGATTTCAAGGGCAACGCGAAAGGCGCGATCGAGCGCACGTTTACGCCCGAATTTCGCAACCGTCTCGACGCGTGGGTGCCGTTCAAGGCTCTGGATTTGGAGATCATCAAATCGATCGTCGATAAATTCATCAAGGAACTGAACGGTCAATTGGCGGAAAAACGCGTGCTCATCAAATTGGACGAATCGGCGCGCGAATGGCTCGCGAAAAACGGCTTCGACGCCCGCTACGGCGCGCGCCCGATGGCGCGTCTGATTCACGAAAAGATCAAACAGCCTTTAGCGCACGAAATTCTGTTCGGCAAATTAGTTGACGGCGGCAGCGTCCGTGTCGAGGAAAAAGACGGCGAACTCGTTTTGAATTTTTAGACGGATTTGTAAATCAAAAACAAAAAAACGCGGCTTAAAACGGTCGCGTTTTTTTGTTTTTGGCGGAAAATGCCGTCAGGCATGATGCGGCGCTCCGGATTTTCGATCAGGTTGAATCCGAAAACAATTTTGCAACGATATCATTTCCAGAGGTGTCTATTCATTTTATCCGTCCGATTTGAAACTTTGGACAACCGTCTCTATTTAAAATTGATTTTTTTCAGGGATTTTTATGAAACAGGTTATATTGGCGGGGCTTTTATTGATTTTTACGGGGCTCTTTGCATTTGCCCAATCGAACACGGGAATTTTGCGCGGGCGCGTGGTCGATAGTTTCGGCGCGGTCGTCGTCGGCGCCCAGGTAACGGTTACGGGCGCAATCGGCGAGCGGACGGCGCAGACCAATCAGTCGGGCGAATTCAGTTTGAATCTTCCGGCGGGAAAATATATTGTGCGCGTTGCGAGCGCCGGTTTCGCGCTTTATGAAAACGCGGAAGTCGAGGTTTCGGCGGGTCGCGCCGCGCCTCTGGACGTTACTTTGAGCGTTGCCGAAACACAAGCCGAAGTCAATATCGGCGGCGAACAGAATGTCAGCACTGAACCGGAAAACAACGCGAGCGCGCTCGTGCTGCGCGAGCAGGACATCGAGGCTTTGCCCGACAACGACGCCGATCTCGAAGCCGCTTTGCAGGCTCTCGCCGGTCCGGGCGCGGGACCGAACGGCGGCGAGATTTTCGTTGACGGATTTTCGGGCGGGCGCGTTCCGCCGCGCGATACGATTCGCGAGATCCGCATCAATCAGAACCCTTTTTCGTCCGAATACGACCGGCTCGGCTTCGGGCGCATCGAGATTTTAACCAAGCCGGGAAGCGACGATTTTCGCGGCGAGCTCGAATTCGAGTTCGAGGACGAAGCCTTAAATTCCCGCAATCCTTTCGGGGCGAACCGCGCGCCGTTTCAGGTGCGCGAGGGCAGCGTCAATCTGGGCGGACCGATCATCAAACAGCGCGCGTCGTATTTCGTCGATTTCGAATACGGCGACACATTCGATAATTCGCTGATCAACGCCGTCGTGCTCGATCCGAACCTGAATTTCGTTCCGCTGCGCTTTGCCGTGCCGACGCCTTCGCGCGAACTGGAACTGAGCCCGCGCTTCGATTTTCAGATCAACGAGACGAACACGCTCGTCGCGCGTTACGAATACCAGCGCGAAACGTCGGAAAATTCCGGCTTGGGCGGATTCGATCTACTGTCGCGAGGGTTTTCTACGAGAAGCAACGAACATTCTCTCCGTTTGACGGAAACTGCCGTGATCGGCGGCTCGATCATCAACGAAACGCGCTTTCAGTATATTCGCCGCCGCAATTCAGAAGAAAGCGAGAGCGATGCGCCGACGATTCGCGTGCTCGACGCTTTTACGGGCGGCGGCGGCGGCTTCGGTTTCGCTTTTTCGAACGAAGACCGGCTCGAATTTCAAAATTACACGTCGCTTGTGCGCGGGCAGCACGCGCTTAAATTCGGCGTTCGCCTCAGAAATAATCGCCTCGATAATTCGTCGCCCGCCAATTTCGCGGGAACGTTTACGTTTACTTCGCTCGAACAATATCGCGACACGATTCTGAATCTGCCGGGAGCCTTTCCGACACAGTTTACGATCGCGGGCGGCGAACCGCAGGCAAAGCTGACGCAGACCGATTGGGGAGTATTCATCCAGGACGATTGGCGCGTGAGCCCCGAGCTGACGCTTTCATTCGGTTTGCGTTACGAGAACCAGACCAATATTTCAAGTGATTTTAATTTCGCGCCGCGCTTTGCTTTTGCCTACGCGCCGGGAGCCGACGGACAGAATCGTCCGAAAACGGTTTTTCGCGGCGGATTCGGCGTTTTTTACGAGCGTTTCGGCGAAAGCCTCGGGCTGCAGGCGATACGCTTTAACGGCATCAACCAGCAGCAGTTCGTCGTCACCGACCCGGACATTTTAGACGACATAATTTTCACGCCGGACGGCGTTTCGGGGATTCCGACCGTCAGCGATCTGACAGCGTTTGCCGAGCCGCAGACGACGCGCGTCGTCGCGCCCGATTTGCAGTCGCCGTATACGATGCAGACCGCGCTCAGCGTCGAGCGGCAGCTGCCCTTTAAAACAACCGTCAGCGCGACTTACATCAACGCCCGGACGCGGCGACTGCTGCGCTCGCGCAACGTCAACGCGCCTGTTGGCGGCGTCCGCCCGAACCCTTCGGCGGGCAATATTTTTCAATACGAATCGACCGGGCGGTTTAACCAGAACCAGCTGATTTTCAACTTTCGCACGAATTTTATCGACGGCATTTCGATCTTTGCCAACTACGCTTTGAACAAAGCGAAAAGCGATTCGGACGGCGCGGGCAGCTTTCCGGCAAATTCCTTCGATTTGACGGGCGAATACGGCGACGCGGCGCTCGACATTCGTCACCGCTTCGTCGTCGGCGGGAATTTCGAAACTCTCTGGGGCGTATCTTTAAGCCCGTTTATCACGTTTCGCACGGGCGTTCCGTTCAATATCACGAACGGCGAGGACACGAACGGCGACTCGATTTTCAACGACCGCCCGACGTTTGCGCAGATCGCGGCGGCATGCGGCGCGCGCGCCATTAACCGCGCGTTCTGCGATCTTGAAGGTTTTGACCCGAACCGGGTTATCCCGCGCAATTTCGGGCGCGGCAGCGAATTTTTTATCGTTAACCTGCGCGCGACCAAAGAATTCGAATTCGGCGGCAAAAAGGAAAATCAAACCGGACAAACGCAGCAGGGCGGCGGCGGCGGCGGCGGCAATCGCGGCGGTCTGAACGGTCCGTTCGGCGGTCGCGGCGGTCGCGGCGGTGGCGGCGGTGGCGGCGGTGGCGGCGGTCGCGGGAGCGAAAGTCCTTACACTTTGGAATTTTCCGTGCAGGTGCGCAATATTTTTAACCGCACGAACGAGGGCACGCCGGTCGGCAACCTGCGCTCGGTGTTTTTCGGCGCGCCGACCGCGCTCGCGGGCGGTTTCGGTTTCGGCGGCGGAGGCGGCGCGCAGGCGGGGAATCGCCGGATCGAGTTTGAAATAGAGTTCAGTTTCTAGGGCGGATTCGTGCCAAATGGCGGAGAGAAAGTTTAATGCTCAAATGGGTCATGGGGGTAATTTCGTCGGCGGGCTATGTCGGCATCGTCGCGCTGATGTTTATCGAAAACGTCTTTCCGCCGATTCCTTCCGAATTGATTATCCCGCTTGCCGGGTATCTGGTCAGCAAAGGGCAGTTTGAGTTTGCCGGCGTCATTATCGCCGGCACGATCGGCTCGGTCCTTGGCGCTTTGCCGCTTTATTACGCGGGCAGAAAAATCAAGGAACAGCGCCTCAGAAAATTGACGAAAAAATACGGGCGCTGGCTGGCGATGTCGGAAGCAGACATCGACCGCGCGCAAAACTGGTTTGAAAAATACGGCGGCTGGACGGTATTTTTCTGCCGCCTGATTCCCGGAATTCGCTCGGTGATCTCGATTCCGGCGGGAATTCACCGGATGAATCCCGGATCGTTCCTGCTCTGGAGCACGGCGGGAATGGCGCTTTGGACAACCGTTTTGACGACCGCCGGTTACCTGCTCAAAAGCAATTTCGAAAAGTTTGAAGATTATCTCGACCCGGTTGCCTACGTCGTTTTCGGCGCGCTGCTTTCAATGTACGTCTACCGCGTCGTTAAAATGCGGAACGCCTCGGAAGATGCAGCAGATTAATTATTACGAGTATTCGTCCGAGCCCTGCACCCAGATAAACGATTGAATGTCCATCATATCCGCGCGGCTTCAAATCCGCGAGGTCGCGCCCGATGGTTTCGGCAAATTCGAGCAGTTCTGCGTATGTTTTCCACGAAGGGCGCGAATTGTAAAAAAGCTCGAAACCGTATTCGCGGGCGGCACGGGGCGTGACCACCGGTTGTAAGAAAATATGCGTTTCCGGCGCGGCGATAAAGCCGGAAACCGTCGCGACCGGATGCGTTAGAACGCGTCTTCCCGTGCGCGGCAGTTTTTCGATCGTGTCGCACCAGCGGTCAAAGCGCGTTTCGAATTTCGCCCGCCCGGATAAAAAATCGTAGACTTTCCGCTTCGGATTTTCTGTTGGCGTGAAGTGTCGGCATAGCACAAAGTTAATATCGAATTGCGGGCTTCTGATTGATTGTTATTAACCTGATGAAGCCCGCGATTCGAATTTTTTAATGAAACCCTAGTCGTTGACGCTCATTCCCGGTTTGAGAATTATCTTGATGCACGAATCTTCTTTATTTTTGAACATATCGTAGCCTTCGGGCGCGGCGTCGAGCGGCATTTTATGCGTGATGATAAAGGACGGGTCAATTTCGCCATTTTCGATTTTTTCGAGCAGCGGCTTCATATATTTCTGCATATGCGTCTGCCCGGTTTTCCACGTTAAGCCTTTATTCATAAACGCGCCGATCGGAATTTTGTCGCCCGCGCCGACGTATGCGCCGGGCATCGAAAGCGTTCCGCCTTTACGGCAGCACCAGATTGCCTGACGGATCACGTGTGGTCGGTCGGTCGCCAGAAATGTCGCGGTTTTAACGGCGTCGACAACGCCGTCAACGGTTCCGCCCGCGAGCGCTTCGCAGCCGACGGCATCGATACAGCGGTCGGGTCCGCGCTCGTTGGTCATTTGCTGCAAAGTGTCGTAAACGTTTACCTCGTCGAAGTTAATCGTTTCCGCGCCGCTTTCGCGCTTTGCCATTTCGAGTCGTTCGGGCACGTTGTCAATCGCGATCACGCGACCCGCGCCGAGCATTTTTGCCGATTTTACGGCAAACTGCCCGACCGGACCCATGCCCCAGACGGCAACCGTGTCGCCTTCTTCGATGTCGGCATTTTCCGCCGCCATATAGCCGGTCGGAAAAGCGTCCGACAGAAACAAGACCTTTTCGTCGGTCAAGCCGTCGGGAATTTTCAGCGGTCCGACGTCGGCAAAGGGAACGCGCAGGTATTCCGCCTGACCGCCCGCAAATCCGCCGAGCATATGCGAAAAGCCGAAAAGTCCGGCAGGCGAATGTCCCATCGCTTCGATCGCGATTTTCGCGTTCGGATTCGACACGTCGCAGCACGAATACAAGCCTTTTTTGCAGAAGAAACATTCGCCGCAGGCAATCACGAACGGCACGACCACGCGGTCGCCGACTTTCAGATTTTTCACGCCCGAACCGACTTCGACGACTTCGCCCATCGGCTCATGCCCGAGAATGTCGCCTTTTTCCATCGTCGGCATATAACCGTCCATCAAATGCAAATCCGAGCCGCAGATGGCGGTCGAGGTAATTTTGATAATTGCGTCGCGCGAATCTAAAATTTTAGGTTCGGGAACGTCTTCGACGCGGACGTCATTCGTTCCAAACCAACATAATGCTTTCATTTTATCCCCCTTGAAATTCGTAAATGTTAAAAACTAAAAAATCAAAAGGCTTTTCAACCTCTTCCCTGTATCCGGCTTTCGACTAGCAAATGCTTAAAATAATAAAGTTTAGCGCGTTAAGGTCGTTTCATATGTTTTGCCGGTTACATATCGCTGAATTAAACTGCGGGATTAAAACGCTCCCTGCCGATTTTTCGATTGAATCGGGCATCGGCGTTCTGCTAAACTGAAAAAGTCCAGCATCTGCTTCGGCGCTTTCCGACAAAATTAATCCCCCTTAACAAAAACGGCTCGGTTTTCCCCCGAAACGAGCGGCAAAATCTACGAAAAATTAAAGGTATTTGAAGATGTTAAAACAAAAATATTTCTTTTCCGGCTTTTGTCTGGCGGTAACTTTTTTATGCGCCGCTTTCGATGCGAGCGCGCAGGAAAAAACGGTCGCGCCGGATTTGAGCGTCGCCGGCGTTCGGCTCGGCAATCGCGCGACGGCGAAAGCGTTTCTCGAAGGCTTTCAGCCGCGCATCGGCGAAGATTCGCGCCCGACGTATTATTTTTACAACAGATCGGCGACGCAGGTCATGAAACTGACCGGCGCGTCGTTTGACGACCGATTTTTTATCGTCGAGATCGAAGTTTACAAGGTCGGCAAAAGCTACACGGCACCGCACTTTCAAGCCGACAAAATCGGCTTTTTCAAAACCGAAAGCGATATTTTCGTCGGCTACAAGCAGTCAACGGCGTCGGCGATCACGGGCATTCCGAACGTTGACGGCAAAGACCGCACGGGAGCGAAAACCGTCGCCAAAAAACTCGGCGAACCGACGCGGCGCGCAATCGAAGACGAACGCGAAACGCTTTTTTATGAGATTCCCGCAATCGAAATCACGGACGAAACGGGCAAAGCGGCAAAATTCGCATACGCCGCGCAGTATGAATTTAACGAGGACAAACTGAAAAGATTCGTGCTCAAAATTTCGCCGCGCCGGTAAGGTTTGTTCGGCTACATCAGATAAGAATCTCAACGCAAAGACGCAGAGTCGCTGAGCCGCAAAGATTTCAAAAATTGATTTAAAGTTCTCTGCGCCTTCGCGCCACCAGCGTTAAATGATTTTTTATCCGGAATTTGCCGCGTTATTCTTCGTCTTCGAGCGTCATTTCAGTTAACTTGCCCTCTGTATTAACCGTAAATCGCCATAAAAAAAGACGTTTCGCGGTTTCGGCGCGGTAACGATAGATTTTCGAATTGCCGGAATCTTCCGTGCCGACAAGCGTGAAATTTTTGACCGCGCCGAATGCGTTGATGCGCCCGTGATTGGCTTTTGCGCGCGCTGTCGAAAGATTTCTGATCAGATTTTCGGTCATCAAATCCGCGCTCAATTTATTTTCCATCCGCTCGCGCAGAGCGTTTGCAAATTTCTGCGTTAGTTCAGGATTCGCGTCCGTCACGGGCTTCATCGCCTTGAGCGAAATATCATTAATATAAATCTTGGCGATGCCGCGCGCGATTGCGCCGGCATAGCCCGCGTCGCCCAGATTAGTCAGTACGATAACGCTTAAATCGTCGTCAATAAAGCGCGAAAACTGCGCGTTAAAACCGGCGGTCGAGCCGCTGTGAGCGATCAGGCGATGCCCGCGAAAATCCGCGACGTTCCAGCCGAAACCGTACAAATTCGGCTTGCCGTCCGTTAAGACAAACGCTTTCCATGCTTCCGCTTTGCTTTCCTTTTTAAGCAGCGTATCGCTGCGCCACGCCGCGTCCCATTTCACCAAATCCTCGACGGTCGAGACCACTGCGCCCGCCGAAAAAATGTCCGTCAGATCGTAATCGCGCCCGATAAGTGAACCGTTTTCAAGCTCATAACCGGTCGCACGATTTTTAATCACGTATTTCGGGTCGCGGTCGAATGTGTGCGTCATCCCGAGTTTTTGGAAAATCCGCTCGCGCATAAAATCCCAGTAGGATTTGCCCGACGCGGCTTCGATGATAAAGCCTAAAAGATTGTAGCCCGAATTGCTGTACGAATAACGCGCGCCGGTTTCGAAATCGAGCGGAAAGGGCGCTAAAGCCTTGATAAAATCGTCGCGCTTCATGCGTTTCGACAATTCGAACCCGACGCCGAGCGCGGTGTAGCTTTTAATGCCCGAAGTATGCGTCAGCAGATTTCGCACCGTCACGTTTTTCCACGCTTCGGGCGTGTTCGGTAAGTAAGCGGAGATTTTTTCGTCGAGCTTTATCTTACCGTCTTCGACCAGAAGCAAAACGGCAGCGCCGGTCATTTGTTTGCTGACCGAGCCGATTTCAAAAACGGTTTCCGTCGTCACCGGCGCGCCGAACTCGACGCTCGCGACGCCGTAACCCTGTTTTTTCACCACTTTACCGTTTTTAACGACGGCAATCCCGACGCCCGGCACGTTGCGCTCCGCCATCACCGCGCGGACGAATTTATCAACCTCGTCGGCGCGCGCGGAAAACACAAAAGCGAATGTAAAAAGCAGCGCAAAATAAACGCGGATAAATTTTCGATTCATAAAATTAAGGTTTGATTTTTACTTTTGCGGGCAAACCGGTTCCCTGACAGTAACTACCAATGTTTTCGTCGTGCCGCAGACGCCGCAGCCGTTGTCAACGCCTGCCGTGATGGTATATTCTCCCGGTTTGACGCCGCTTAAATCCCACTTTACATTCGCGCCGTTACCGACGATTTTTCCGGCTGAAACCGTGTAATTATAAGTTAAAACGTCGGTTGGATCGGAACTTTCGCCTTTAGTTCCGATTTGGACCTTAAAGTAATTGTCAAAGCTGTCAGTTGGCGATACATCTTCGGTCGGGCAGTTAGCCATAATTTCGTTCTTACTTGAATTTAATTCGACGACGTTGGCAAACGGACGCGGAAGATAACAAATCCAGGGTTCTCTTATTTTACTGCGAAACCATTCTTTATCCGATTTGAATTGCCTGACGTTTTCGTTATTACAGAGCGTCGGGTAATTTTTTTCCGGCGGAATAAATTTGATAGAAGAAATTTCGTCTTCGGAAAGTCTGTAACTAATGCCTTTTTCCTTGTCGTAATAAAGATAGTCGGCGTCGTCATCGTTATCGTCTTCATCTCTCTTTAGCCGCTCAAGTTTTGAAAGATTGATCTTTAAATCCTTAGGCTTGATCGAAACGTCAATACTCACGAAGATTTCGGTCACGCGTCCTTCGGCAACGTTCCAGTCTCCACCATCGTCAGAACAATCTCCGCTTGAGTAAAAAATGCGGATAGTCATATTATCAGTCGAATATTCACCACCTTCCGAATCTTCGTCATACTCACCGAAAATCCTTTTCACATCCTCGCGCGTTGATTCGAGAAGCTTGATTTGCTTGATCTTATCGAGTTCGGGAAACGTGTTTTGGGCAAACGCGGGAATCCACAACACCAAACAGAAAACGACCGAAATAATAACTTTTTTCATAGCAGGTTTTTCACATCATATTACAACTTTGCGCCCGCGCAAACGATAAAAAAGAAAGGCTCTCGATTTTGGCAGCCTTTCTTTTTTTATTCAGCTTTTCGCTGATAAATTATTTGCCTTTTGATTTGGACGATTTAGAAACCGCGCCGCCGCTTTTGGCTGATTTGGAAGTCGTTTTTGCGGTTGAAGCACTGCTTTTCTCCGAACTGCTTTTCGCGGAATTGGAAGCAGGCTTGTTGCTTTTCGCGGTGCTCGCGGCTGCGGGTTTTGATGTTTTGCCGCTGGTTTTTGATGAAGACGCCGCGCTTGTTTTGGTTTTTGCCGGCGCTGCGGTTTTGGCGGTTTTTGCGACGGTTTTTGCTTTTGCCGCTTTTGCTTCCGCCGCTTTTGCGCCGTCGCTTTCCAGTAAGCCTCCGACGGCTTCAGCCGCGACGTTTAGTGCGCTGAGCGCCGCGCCGGTTGCTGCGCCGACGAGGATTTCACCCGCCACGTCCTTAGCTGTCTCCACAATCGGCGACGATGCTTTTTTCGTTGATTTTTTCGGCGCCGCCGATTTTGATTTTGTCGAATCCGCGCTTTTTGCTGCCGATTTCGATTTCGCGGGAGACGCGTTTTTTGCTGTCGTAGATTTTTGATTTTCCTTTTTGGCTGCCATATTTTTCCTTCCCTTGATTGATAATTTACTGCTTTGTAATTTCAATTTAGCACTAGAGACGAAAAAAAGATACAATTTTTTCCGACCCGAATCTTGAGTTGCGAGGATAATTACTATGAAAACGGATGTTTTGATCGTCGGCGCGGGACCGACCGGACTGGCGCTGGCGTGTCAATTGATTCGTCATAACATCGATTTTGTCGTTCTCGATAAAAAGGAAACGACGACGCCGTTTTCGAAAGCGATCGGCGTACAGGCGCGCACACTCGAAATCTACGAGCAAATCGGGCTTGCGGATAAATTGATCGCGCTCGGCGCAAAAGCCGAAAAAGCGCGCATGATCGTCGGCGGCAAGGTGCGCGGCGAAGCCGATTTCGCCGAATTCGGCAAGGGGATGAGCGCTTATCCGTATGTTTTGATCGTCGAACAGGGCAAGCACGAAAAGCTGCTCTACGACTTTATTCGGTCAAACGGCAGAGACGTTCGCTGGCAAACCGCGCTCGAAAATTTTTCGCAAAACCATTCGGGCGTGACGGCAAATATTAAAAACGCGGCTGGGGACGTCGAAACGATCGAGGCAAAGTTTATGGTCGGCTGCGACGGCGCGAAAAGCCCTGTGCGGCACAGTTTGGGATTGACCTTCGAGGGCAGCACGTTCGAGCGGATGTTTTATGTCGCCGATGTCGAGATCGACTGGGATTTCGGGCACGACGCGCTGATGGCTTTTTTGATGAAAAACAATCTGCTCGCATTTTTCCCGATGGTCGGCGAGCGGCAATGGCGGATTGTCGGCACGTTTCCCGATGAATTCGCGGGCGACGAAGGCGAAGTTTTGTATGAAGAAATCGAGACGCAGATCAAAAAAGATTCGCAAATCGCGCTCGACATCACAAAGGTCAACTGGTTTTCGACCTACAAAGTTCACACGCGGCACGTCAACAAATTCAGCAACGGCAGATGTTTTCTCGCCGGCGACGCGGCGCATATTCACACGCCCGCCGGAGCGCAGGGCATGAACACCGGAATTCAGGACGCATATAATCTCGCATGGAAGCTGGCGTTTGTCGTGAAGGGAAAAGCGAGCACGGACATCTTGGAAACCTATAATCTCGAACGCCTCGAAAACGCGAAAAATCTGCTCAAGACGACCGACCGGTTTTTTAATCTGGTTGCCAGACCCGAACCCGTCATGTCGTATCTGAGAACACACGTTTTCCCGTATATTGCGGGCACGGCGTTTAGTATCGGCGCGGTTAAAAAGTTTATTTTCCCGCGCATTTCGCAAATCGGCATCAATTACCGCAAATCATCTCTCAGCCAAAATAACGGCTTTTTCAAAGTCAAAGCGGGCGACCGGCTGCCATTTTTTACGGTTGACGGCGCGAGCGTTTACGAGCGGCTAAAAGAGCCGAAATTTCATCTGCTGACGTTTCTCGACGGCGCGAACAAGCCGGCGGAATTTGCCGGAAATGATTTTACGGATTCTTTTGAAATACCGCTTTACCCGAATATCGCGGAAATCTTCGGCGCGACGAAAACCTTTCGCGTGCTGCTCCGACCGGACAACTACATCGGGCTGATTACCGAAGACCCGTCGGGCGAAGACGTCAGAGCTTATTTTAGTAAATTTTAAGGTATGAGTTTCAGGTTTCAGGTTGGCTTAGATAACCTGAAACCTGAAACTTGAAACCTGAAACTCAGGATTTAGTTTTTGACGATCTTCGTATCCTTCGGCAGTTGGATTCTGAAATCCGATATGCTCAACTGCGTGTTTTTCAGTAGATTGATGAGCCGAATTTCCGTCCAGTCGCCATTGTTCTCGGTGACTTTTACGCGAAGAATCATTCCGTTCGCGTCAACCCAGAGCTCGACCGATTTGTATCCGGCTGCCGCTTTCGGCACGAGTTCGAGATGCCAGACGGGCGTCGTTTCGTTCAATTTTTCCGCCCCGCGCAGCGACACCGTAAATTTTTCGGCTAATTTTTCCTTCGACGGATTGGCGAATATGTCGAACGCTTCTTTCATTAAAACGCTCGTCTTTCCGCTGAAAGCGGTTTTTAATGCCGGACGATAAAGCACAAATTGATCGCCGATGATTGAAAACAATTCCGCGTTCGGTTTGATCCAATCCAATCGCAGCGCGTAACTGTTCGGCTGCGTCATATATCCCATATTTCCCTCAAAAACGTCGGTCTCATTGAGCTGCGCGTTGAAACGGCTCATCTGAACGTCGGCGCGCAGCGTTCTCAAGACTTTTTGATGCTGCTCCATTCGCCGGAGAAGGGCGCTCAACGTCGATTCGTTGGTTGGATTAACCGCTTCGGGGCGGGGATTTTTTGTATCACCGGGGTTAACGATAACGCTGCTGTCCGATCTTCTCAATCCGTCGCCGTCGCCATTGCCCGAGCCGTTTCCGTTACCGTTTCCTGAACCGCTCCCGTTGCCTAAGCCGTTACCGAAACCCGAGCCTCTTATTTCGGGGCGTACGTTGGGCGTTATTCTCATCAGGCTGGTAAACTGCGTGCCGCTGGCAATTTCGCCGGAGTCACTGTCCAGCCGTCCGTTCGTGCCTTCGGGCGCGACGACGGGCACTTCGACGCGCACGGGTTTGCCGTTTTGATTGACGATTTTTTCCTCGACCGCGACGAACGACGTGAACTGTGTCAGGATGCGAAATTCGATGCCGAGCGCCGTAATTTGTTCCTCGATCGCTGATTTCGCTTTTTCGTCCTTCGCGTTTCGGTAAGAATCCGACATCAGCGCATCGACGCGTTTGCGCGCCCAGAGCGTCGCCAGAGAGTCGTGCGCCGGCTCGTTTTCGGGAAAATTAACCGCAATGTCGCGGACCAGTAAATTTCCGGCGACATAGCCTTTCAGCCGAATGCTGCCTTTCGCGCCTTTCGTGTAGCGACCGTTGACGACGACGGGTTTCGACGAAAACAAATCGCCGATTCGGTTCGGGTAAACGTCGGCGACGGGCAGACCGTTCCATTCTACGGAAATATCGGTTAAAACCGGTGTCCGAACGCGCTCGAAAAACCGCCGCGCCGCTTTCGATCCGTCGTCTTTGAGCGAAACGTATTCGACCTCGCCGTTTCCTTCCTGCGCCATCTTATCGAGCAGAAAACGATTGACCGAATTGCCGATGCCGAAACTGAAGATTCGCGCTTTCGGGTGTTTTTGAATTTCGGCGATGATCTGCGCCTCGTTGCCGACGTAGCCGTCGGTCATAAAACACACGATCCGCAGGTGTTTCTGCGATTCGGTCGGTTCGAGCGCGGCACGGATTGCCTTCATCATTTCGGTTCCGCCGCCGCTCCGTTTCGATTCGAGAAACGTTTTCGCGCGTTCGAGATTTTCGGGCGTTGCCGGGACCGGCGCGTCGAACAAAACGTGCGTGTCGCCCGCGAAAGTTATCAAATTAAAAGTGTCCTGCGGGTTCAAGCCGTCGAGCGAAAGCCGCATCGCTTCTTTCGCTTTTTCGATCGGAAAACCGTTCATCGAACCCGACGTGTCGAGCACGAAGACGATTTCCTTCGGCGTGTAGTCGCCGACCGCAAATTTGTCGGGCGGCGACAAAATCAGGCTGAAAAATCCGCCTTTTTCCGAGCGGTGCGTGAGAAGCGCGTCCTCGATGCGTTTTCCTGTCACGTCGTAGCGCAAGATAAAATCCTTGTTCGGAATCGTCGCATCGGAACGCAGAGCGATTTTCGCGCGGTTCGAATTGAGATTCGCCGTCGAGATCGGATGCGAAATCGAATAGACGCTTTCGGTCGGCACACCGGCGTCGAGGTTTACTTCGATCGAAATGTCGCTGCCGTTGCGCGTTTCGGCGATTTTCGGCGTGATCGTCTGCGCGTCCGCCGGAGTTACGGAGTTTGGAATATAACGCGGTCCGATCGTCATCGGAAAGACGAATTCATATTGCCCGTCCTCGAATTTCAGGGTTTCGACATAGCTGATCTCGATCAGGATTTTTTCGCCCGGAAGGATATTCGCGACCGACTGCGTGAAGATATTCGGTCGCTGCTGGTCTAAAAGGCTCGCCGTTTTGCCATCGGTTTTCGCCTGCTCGTAAACTTTGCGCGCATCTTCGCGCTTCATGATCCGCCCGCGAATCGTACGTTCGCCGATGCGCATCGTCATCGCGTCGACCGCGCCGTTTTGCGATAACGGAAACGTGTAAACCGCTTCGATCGGCTCGGTAAAACTGTTCTCAAACTCCTGCACGACCGTCACGCGCGCCAGAAATCCGGTGATGTCCGCCGTAACTTTCGTGTTTTTGAGCGGGCATTCGCCGAGCGCCCCCGTTTTGCCCGAAGCAAAAAGCGCGCCCTGCGCCCCGCTGGTTTGCGCGAAAGAAAATATTGCCGAAAAAGCGAAAAAGACGAACAGAAACGATAATCTTCGCATTGGTTTCTCCCTAAATTTACAGTTTTTAGCGCAACGATTCTTGCGTGTATTTTCCTGTTGGTTGCGCGAAGTCGGAAAAAAGTTTCTTGAAGCAATGAAAAATATTTAATTTTGCCCGCGAAAAGACGCGAAAGAACGCTAAAAAAGAATTTAATAAAATATTTAGCGTCTTTTCGCGTTTTTTGCGGGCGAAATCTCTTTGGTTTTTATTTTTTATAACTTGCGGCAAAGACGTCTTCGCGGCGCGGGAAATGGAGGATAATGCCGAGAATTCCGAACGCGATCCAGAGGAAAAAGTATTGATACGCGAAAGCGATCGCGAGCACGACGCCGATCAGCGAGATTGATTCACAGAAGGCGAAAGCGACGATCAAGCCCGTCTGCACGTAAGCGACTTTTTGCGTTTCGACCGCCTGCGCAAAGGAGCGTTTTTTCATAAAGAACGAAAGCCCGAAATTGACGAAGGCGAGCAGCACGAAAACAAACAGTAAAACCGGAGTTTCGCCGAAAAAGAAGGGCTTCGAAAAATCAAAGCGGAAAACTTCGGGCTTGGCGAAAAAAACGACGATCAGCAGCGTGATTTGCGAAACGAGCAGCGCGAACCAAATCATCAAAAGCGTTTTATAGGTTTCTACGGGATTTGAATTTTGCATTTTTTAGGATTCCTCACTTTTTAAAAACTTGACGGAAATTTTTTGCAGCTCGTCGTGAAACGTAACCGCCGCCCGGCAGGCACGGTTAAAGCCGTCAAGCTGTTCGGACATCGGCGGCGTCCAGATGAATTCAAAATTTCCGTCCTCGAACGAAAACGCGATCCGGCTCCACATCGAAACGTCGTAGCTTAGAATTTCGTCGCGAATGATCGGGTTTGCGAGCAGATGCAGCAGAAAATCGGGATTGCGGCTCTGCAAGAGAAAATCCGTCGGCAGCGGCGAATCTTTTTCGTCTATCCGGTAACAGTCGTTGTGATGGACGGTCGCGAGCGTTTTGTTCTGGACTGAAAATTTCTGCCTCAGATTCGGCAGATAAAAATTTATCTTAAAATAAAAACTGTGCTTGCCGTGCGGAAAATCCGCTTCGAAACGCGTCCCGTTTCTTTCAAAAGCCGCTTGAAAACCCTCGAAGGAAAGCGGCGTGCCGAGTTCCTGTACGGTTTTATAATAAGTCTCGAACCGCGCGGCTTTTTCCTTTTTCTGAACGACAAAAGCAAAGACGACGACGACGACAACGGCGAAAATGATAACAACCGCATTGTCGGGAAATTTCATAAACGCAAATGCCAGCGTTCCCGCCGCGCTCGCGATCAAAATCACCGCCACCATCAAAAATCGCAGAGCGAATAGATTATCCATTCGTCAATCGGTCGCCTCCAATTCTTCTTCCAAAAGCTGGCGTTCGTATAGATCGGCGTATTCGCCGCCTTGTGAAATTAGTTCCTCGTGCGTGCCGCGTTCGATGATCTGCCCGTCCGAAAGAACGCAGATCAGATCGGCGTCGCGGATGGTCGAGATGCGGTGCGAAACGATCAGCGTCGTGCGCTCTTCGCGAACGTCGCGCAGACCGTGGAGAATTTTTTCTTCCGTGTATGTGTCAACCGCCGATAGGCTGTCGTCAAGAATTAAAATTCGCGGGTTGCGCATCACGGCGCGGGCGATCGCCGTGCGCTGTTTCTGTCCGCCCGAAAGCGTGATCCCGCGCTCGCCGACGCGCTGTTCGTATTTGTATTCAAACCCTTCGATATCGTCAGCCAAACCGGCAATCGCCGCCGCCCTTTCGATTTGGGATTGGTGATCTGGGATTTCGGATTTGTTTTCATTTTCCATTTTCCATTTTCCATTTTCCACTCCAAAAGCGATATTTTCGGCGATGCTGTCCGAGAAAAGAAACGTTTCCTGCGGGACGAAACCGATTGATTTGCGTAATTGCTCCAATGTGTAATGGCGAACCGGAATGCCGTCAATCAAAATCGTGTCGTCGGGCGCGTCAAGAAGTCGCGGCACGAGCGTTACGAGCGTTGATTTGCCGCTGCCGGTTTTGCCGACGAACGCGACGGTTTTGCCCGGTTCGACGGTTAAATTTATATCTTTCAGAACCGGTTTCCCGTTGTAGGCAAATGTCAGATTTTTAAACTCGATCTTGCCCTGAATCGGCGGCTGCTGTTTTGCCGACGCCTCGTCCTTAATATTCGGAACTTTTTCGAGAATCTCGTTAAAGCGTTTGAGGCTCGCCGTGCCGCGCTGGTAAAGATTGACGACGTAGCCGAGCGCGATCAAATACCAGATCATGCGTTGCAGGTAAAGAATAAACGCCGTGAAATCGCCCGCCGTTATTTCGCCGCGCACCGCCATCGGCACGCCGACCGCGACGATTATCACGAATCCGAGACCGATAAAAAAGAAAAGCAGCGGGCGCATCGCCGCCGCATATTTGACGAGCTTTAAATTGCGGTCGGCGTATTCGCGGTTCAGTTCCTGAAATTTCTCGATTTCCGCGTCTTCCTGCGCGTAGGCGCGAACGACCCGCACGCCCGAAAGATTTTCCTGCGCGCGCGCCGTGATCGTTGAAAAATATTCCTGAATTTTTTCGAATCGAACGTGGATCTGTTCGCCGAGATACTTGACCGTTAACGAAACGAACGGCATCGGAATGAGCATCAAAAGCGTTAGTTTGACGCTCACGCCGAGCATGATCGGGAGCACGATAACAAAAGCGAAAACCGCCTGAAACGAATAGAGAATCATCGGTCCGACGATTTGCCGGACGGCGCCGAGATCGTTCGTCGCGCGCGCCATCAGATCGCCGACGCGGTTATTTTGAAAAAAATCGAGCGGTTGACCGACGAGCGCCGCATAAAAATCGCGCCGCATATCGTATTCGATATGCCGCGACGCGTTGATCAAAAGCCGCCGCTGCCAGAACAGGAAAAACGCGCTGATGAGACTTACGACCAGAATTATCGCAACGTGAAAACTAATTTTCCCGACCGTCAAAGTTTGGTTATAAAGACTGATTTTGACATCGTCAATCGCGTCGCCGACCAGATAAGGAACGTAAAGCCCGAAGAGCATTCCGAAGAAAATAAAAAGAACGCCCGCAAAAACATTCCATTTGTAAGGCTTAAAATATCGCGCAAATTTTTTGATTTCTTCCATGCAGAATTATGTCTAACAATTTCTTTCGATATATAAAATTGTAACTCAAATTAACCGATAATTTCCGTTTCGCCGTGCGGTTCGCCTGATGAATTTTCTGTATTCTTGCAAAAAAGAATTTATTTTGACAAAATTAGCGCCGAAAATACCCGCGCCGAAAATACGCAAAGCAGCTAACGTGTTTCGAGATTCGCTTTCAGAGTGAAAATGGATTTGTCTTCGAAAAGTTTTGCCTGAACGCCGAATTTGAAACTTTGGAGAAAAAAGTATGAATAATCTTCAAAAAACGGGCAGTCGAAAAATATTTCAAACTCTGACGGCAATCGTTTTATTGACGTTTTGCGCGATTACGTCCGAGGCGCACGTGAAATGGTTTTTCGAATACGACGTGACGAAACCGCCGACGCCGATCGGCGAGGTTCTCGACGGAACTTTCGTCAAAATGTTTCTTCTCTCGGTCGTCGGCTGTTACCTGTTTTTTCTGGTTGACCGCTATCTTTACGAAGAAGGGATTTTAGCCGAATTCGATAAAAAACTGAAGCTTTTCGACAACGTCGCCAATTACATTATGCGCGCCGCCGCCGGAGTTTTTTTTCTCACGCTGTTCGGCTGGTGGGCTTTGGGAATCGGGCAGAGTTTTTATCTGACGCCGGAGCTGAAAACCGCATCGCCGGTCGTTCCGTGGCTTCAGCTCGCGATGGCTTTCGCGGTGATTTCGCGCTACACGGTCTTTTTGACCGGACTCGGCATTTTCGCGCTTTATCTTGCCGCCGCCTTTAATTACGGGATTTTTCATCTGCTCGACTACATGATTTTTCTCGGCATCGGCTTTTACCTGACCGTTTCGCAGACGAAAAGCAAGCCTTTGGTGAAATCGGGTCTGATCACGCTTTTTGCCTGTACGGGATTGACTTTGATCTGGGCGGCGATCGAAAAATTCGCTTATTCGCACTGGACGATCGCCGTTTTGGCGGACAAACCGCACGTCACGATGGGAATGCCGCCGGCGGTTTTTATGAAGGTTTCCGGCTTTGTCGAATTTTTCGTGACCTTTATCCTGCTCGGCGCGGTTTCGGTCGTCGGGCGACTTATTTCGCTCTGTTTTATGTCGGTTTTCGTGCTCGCGGTCTTCGAGTTCGGAACGCTCGACGCGGTCGGACATTTGATGATCGTCGCCATTTTATGGGTTTTGATCGTGCGCGG
The DNA here is from genome assembly GCA_031411895.1 of Acidobacteriota bacterium. GTDB lineage: Bacteria > Acidobacteriota > Blastocatellia > Pyrinomonadales > Pyrinomonadaceae > JAFDVJ01. The sequence goes on from JANOBZ010000133.1 coordinate 32,375, forward strand.
TCCGACCGACGCGCGAAATATGCTCGTTTTGCCCGACAAATCGCTTTTTACCGAAGCCTATTTTATGACCGGACTTTATTTTCTCGCGTTCGTGATGGTTTTTATTCTTTATTACGGGATTCATTATTACGCTTACGGTTCGTAAGATTCGATTTTATGAAGATAAATACATACGTCTTTCCGCTTTTGCTGATACTTTTTTTATCGTCAACAATGCTTTCGCAAACCGTTGACGACAATTCGGACATCGTCGCCTGGAGCGACGCCGCTTTTATCATTCCGCTCCGCAAAAAGGAAGAAAAAGGTAAAAGAGTCGACCAATGGACGCTCAACCTCGGCGGCGTTTTTCGTTACGGGAGAAATCTGCGGCGTCCGATCGACGAACGCGGAACCGTCACGTTAAATTACCGAATTAACCAATATTTTTCCGTCGGTTCGGGCTATCTCTACCGCCGCTATCGTCTGACCGAAGCGCAGCGTTTGTACGAGCATCGTTTGATGTTTTTTCTAAATTCGTCGAAAAACTGGACGAATTTTCAGTTTCGCAACCGTTCGCTGACAACGTATCTGATCAAAAATTCGCGCCCCGATGCGTTCGTCTATCGCAACCGCGCGCAGTTGAATTTTCCCGTTCGAAAGGGCACTAAGGAAATCATCACGCCGTTTCTCGCCGACGAGCCGTTTTACGATTTCAGAGAGAAAAAATGGACTCGAAACGATTTTTACGCCGGCGTTTCAAAGCAGTTTACGCCGAAATTCGGCGCGGATTTTTTTTACATCAGACAGTGGTTTACGATCGGCACTCTGCGCCAGACCAACGGTTTCGGCGCGAGCTTCCGGTATCGTTTGGATTTTATAAAATAAAAATGCGCAATTAAAATTTCATATAAGTCGAAAGCGCGGTCGCGACGAGTTTTCCTTCTTCGTTGACGACTTCCGCCGAAACGGTCAAAACGCGTTTTCCGGCGCGGACGATTTTTGCCGTGCAGAAAACTTCGCCTTCCGAATGCGGGCGCAGATAATGCACCGTAAGATCGACGGTCGTTGATTTTTCGCCTTCCGCCATCACGCTGACGCAGGCAAAAGCCATCGCCGTGTCGATCAAAGATGCGGTCGCGCCGCCGTGCATCGTGCCGTATGGCTGCTCTAATTCCCGCCGCATTTTGACCTTTAAAGTCGCTTCGCCATACTTGAAATCAACCAGTTCGAACCCGAGCAGCGCCGGATAGGGAACTGTTTTGATCATTTCCGCCGCCTTTCGTTTGTGTTCTTCGGTGATAGTTTTTTCGCTCATTATCTATTCTTCGCTACTGCTTAAAATTTTTCCGAATTCTTCCGCCGAAACCTTTTTAAAGTCCGGCGGCACGGCAAAAAGATTACTGTCCGTTTCGAGCTTTAAATTTCTTAACTCGAAACGATACGTCAATGTTTTCTGACCGCCCGCGACCACTGCGTAAAATTCCTGCCTGACCGGAAAACCGAGCGTTTCGTCAATATATATATAAACTTCGTTCGACGCGGGCGATCCTAAATTAACGCGGTATTTAGTCAGATTTTCCGACGTTTCCAGTTTTTCATAACTCGCTTCGGTTTTCGCGCTCAGCCATTCGGTCGTCAAAAAATCCGTCCATTCGTCGGGTGCCGATGCCGCTTGCGACGCCGGTTTTTCGACGTAGATTTTTTTGTCCGGCAGGATCAGGTAATTTTTATCGGTTTGCAGGTTCGTTAATTGATTTTTCGCGCCGAAATTAAAATCCCAGCGGCGATTCGCGCCGTCGCGCGCGACGAAGGTTTTGCGTTCCGTATCATTTGCCGTGATGACGATTTCCGCCTGAAAGCGTTCGGGTTCTTTGGTCGAGAAGGGAATTTCGCTCTTTAAATCTTCGGCAACCGCCGGCGTCGCGTTGGAATTGGCGTCGTTTGTTTTTTGCCAGAAGCGGCAGCCCGCAAAAAGTAAAAAAACCACCCACGCAAGCGCAAAAAATTTGGTAAGATTAGACGAAAACATTGGCGAAAATGTAATTTTAGCATAACGCGCCGAAAAGACGCTGAAACTCCGAAATTTTTCACGATGAACCTGATTTTCTGGCAAACGATCTACTTTCTGGGCGGCATTCTTCTCGTGCCGTTCGCGCCGTTTTTGTATCTGCAAGGTCAGTTTGTGCGGCGCAAAGTCGGGCGGCTTCCCGATGCGGCAGGCGAAAAAAGCGGGAAATTCGCGAACGGCGCTGAAGAAGTTAAGATGCTCGTCCTTGGCGAATCAACCGCTGCGGGCGTCGGCGCGAGCACGCACGAAACCGGTCTGGCGGGACAATTCGCAAAATTCTTGGGCGAAAAGATCGGCAAAAGCGTCCGCTGGCAGGTCGTCGGCAAAAGCGGCATCACCATCAAGCGCACGATTCGCGAATTATTGCCGGAAATCCCGAACGAAAAATTCGATTACATAATGCTCGCCCTCTGCGGCAACGAGGTTTTATCGCTCCACAGCCCGCGCGTTTTTCGGCGCGATCTGCGGCGACTGCTCGCGATTATGCGCGAGCAGAACCCGGACGCGACCGTTTTTATCACCAACGCGCCTGCCGTTCGCCTGTCGCCGGTTTTGCCTTTTACGATAAAATTTATTCTCGGGCATCTCTCGGCGCTGCACGACGCGAACGCGCGGGAACTGACCGGCGAAATGGAGCGCGTTTTTTATTTTCACCAGCCAACGAGCGTTCCGGCAGATTTTTTCGCCGACGGGCTTCATCCGTCCGAAGCCGGCTACACCGCTTGGTCGAAACGGATGATCGAGTTTTTCGAGGAAAAATACGGGTGGAAGTGAGAAGTGAGAAATGAAAAGTAAAAAGTGAAAAGTAAAAAGTGATAACTTAAATTTCTGAACAATGGATTCCCAAAATGAGCTGCAAAATCTTTTAAGTGCGCATCACGAATGGCTTTTGATTGATGCTTCGGGGCGAAGTTTTGCGCTTTCTGCGGCGGAAATTGAAATCACACAGGAGCGCGGCAAAACGCTTTTCGGGCTTCTCGACGACAGGGGTTTTCAAACGTGGCGCGTCGCCGGTTTTCAGTCGAAAAATGCGGAGATTTTGCTCGATCTGACGCGGAATTTTGAAAAGGAACGCGCGAAAATCCGGCTCGTGCCGCGCGCCCTGGCAAAGGATTTAAGCGCATCGGTCGAGCTGGCGCGGCTTCAAAAAGCCGAAAAACTCGCCGCGCTGATTAAAAAGCAATTTCCGCGCGTAAAGCTCGTCCGCATCGGGCTGAACAAGGAAAACGGGCGGCTGGCGCGGATTATTTTTGAAGATTTATCTAAAAAGCAAACCGCCGTGATCAGCGACGTAAGCGCGGGTTTGTCGTCCGAGATTCTGCTCGGCGCGGCAATCATGCGGCTTGTCCGGCTCGGCAACCGCAAAAAGAATCCGGTCGAAACGCTCTGGATTCTGGCGGAAAAAACCGGAGCGAAAAAATTGCAGAAACTTCACGCTCTGCTTCGTTCGAACTGGCAGACGCGAATTTTTATCAAAGAAATTTCCAGCGAAGATGCCGTAAAGGCGCAAAGCGAAGAGAGCATAAAAGATTTGCCGCAGATTGAAATCAGCAGTTTGTGGCGCGGCAAAGCGCGCGAGATCAAACCTGCCGACGAAGCGCAATCGAGCGCGACGGCGCGGAAGATCATCGAATTCGCGCCCGCCGAAATTGACGCGGTTTTTTCGAAAAACGGCGAAACTCTGCGCTTTAACGGTTTGCCGTTTGCGCGTCTCAGGCGTGTTTTAGAAGCGGAAAAAGTGTGGTTCGGCATCGAGCGGACGCGGCTTTTATTAGCGGAAAATAATTTCGGCGAATTTACCGATTTGATCGAAGCCTTACAAAAATTCCGCCGCCACGATTCGCCGAACAAACGCCACGAGTTTTATAAAAACGCGCCCGAAGCGTGGCTCGAAGCCAGATTGAGGCGAAACATTAAACTTCTCGACGCGAATCTCGTGCTCGCGCCGCTTTATCACCAGTTTCGCGCGGGGCGCGAGCGCGTCGATCTGCTCGCTCTGCGCGCGGACGGGCGGCTCGTAATCATCGAACTCAAAACCGCGCCCGACCGCGAGATGGCTTTTCAAGCCGCCGATTACTGGCGCAAAATCGAGTTTTTGCGCCGCCGCGGCGCGCTCAACAAGTCGCGGCTGTTCGGCGATTTGGAGATAGCAGAAAAACCGGCGATCTGCTATCTGGTCGCGCCGACGCTTGCTTTTCACCGCGAGTTTGATTTTCTGGCGGGCGCGATTTCGCCGGAAATCGAAATGCACCGCTTTAATCTCGCCGAAAATTGGCGCGAAAATTTGAAGGTTCTGGAAAGAATTTAGAGTTTACATAAAACATCTGCAAACTTTATAAATCGTTTCGAAAAGGCGCATTTTTGAGATCGATCTTGAATTGTTTAGGGAAATAATATCTTCCGATGCTTCCGGTTTTTTTATCAACCTCAACTGTCGGTTGACCGCCCGTTCTTCCTTTGTATCTTGGTTTAAAGGCAAAACCTATATTCCATGTATCCTCATTTTCATCCATTATGACAACATCATAATAAGATAGATTATATTCATTCGATACAAAATCATTAGCTTTTTGTACCGCCGACTCTTTTGAAATGTCGCTGCGGCTTTTTGGTGAGATTTGATCTTCACCATTATTGATAATCGTTTGATCCTGACTTTTTCCGGCGCATGAAAAAGAGACAATCACCGAAGCGATGAAGAAATAAGCTAAAAGTTTTCGCAATAAGCAATGCATCTGTATCAGATTCTACAAATCTGTCTTTAGGAAACGGTAGCCGACGCCGCGCACGGTTTGCAGGATTTGCGGTTTGGTCGGGTCGATTTCGAGATATTTTCGAAGCCGCACGATAAAATTATCGATCGCCCGCGTGTCCGTGTCCTCGTGCAGACCCCAGACTTCTTCGAGAATCGTCTTGCGCGAGACGGGTTTGCCTTCGTTTTCGATCAGATAGCGCAAAAGCTTGGCTTCCATCAAGGTCAGACGGATCGTTTCCGCATCGCTTTTTAATTCGAGATTGTCGAAATCAATCGTTTTTCCGTTGATCGTCAAAACTTCCGTTTCGCGAGCCGGTTTTGCCGCGCCGTTTTCGCGCGCGAACCATTCGCGGCGACGAAGCAGCGCGTTGAACCGCGCGAGAAAAACCGATAATTCAAAGGGTTTCGGCAGATAATCGTCCGCGCCCGCTTCGAAACCGTCCAAAACGTCTTCGGGCGAACCGAGCGCCGTAAGCATCAGGATCGGCGTGAAGTTTTCGGCTTCGCGCAGCGCGCGCGCGACTTCGAAGCCATTCTTTCGCGGCATCATCACGTCCAAAACGATCAGGTCGAAGGATTTTTTTTCGACAAAAAATTTATCGAGCGCGAGCTCGCCGTCGTAAGCGGTTTCGACTTCGAAACCGTCGGCTTCGAGATTAAACCGCAAGCCGTCCGCGAGGTGTTCTTCGTCTTCGACAATCAAAACTCTTTGCATAATTTTATATATTTAGAGCACGCGAGCAGTTTGATCCGCCCGCAAGCGAACTTTGATTAATCCCTGACGGTCAAAGATGCCTGCCGTTCGCCGCTTTTACTAAAAATTATTGGCACAAATCGCGGCGGAAAGAAAACGGGTTTTTGCTTTTTGTTGATTTTATTCGTTCGGGATTCTGGTCAGCATCACGGCGTCGGTCGTCGTTTTGCTGCGGACGACGAGGATTTGTTTGCTGTCCGCCGATTGCGCGATGTTTGCCGCGCGGTCGGGTTTGACCGATAAAAACCGGCGCGGCTCGCCGCCCTCGATGGGCTGCAGCCAGACGATCGAAAACATCTCGGGCGTCGTGTCAATATTGCGGTAGAGCAGATTTTTGCCGTCCGCCGTCCATTCGAGAATAAAGCTTGCCGGAATATTAAAAATCTTCGACGGTTCTTCGGCGTCAACCGGACGAACGCGTACTTTGAACTGATTGCTCGGCGTGTCGAAAAAGACCGCTGCAAGCTGTTTGCCGTCGGGCGAAATTGCCCACAAGTTGTCGCCGAAAGGCGTTTGCTCGACCGCTTCGCCGCCCGTAATCGGAATTTTGCCCAGGATTCGCCGGTTGTCGCGGTTCCATTGAAACCAGACCGCGCTTGAATCGGGCGCGATGACGGGCGAAAACGCCGGTCCGCTGACGTTTGTCAGAAGCTGCGGATTGCTGCCGTCCGCGTTCATCCGCCAGATTTTGTTTTCGCCCGTGCGGTCGGACGTGAAAACGATAAAGCGCCCGTCGGCGGAAATCTGCGGCTCGGAATTGAACGAATCGTTCGGCGTTAATTGCTGCGCGCCCGTGCCGTCGGCGTTCATCGTCCAGATCGCGGGACGATTATTGTCGAGCGCGTCGAAAACGATCCGCCCGTCGGGCGTGAACGCGGCATTCGAGAAAACGTTCGATTCGGTCGTGATGCGGCGCAAATTTTCGGGCGAATTGCCGACCCATATGTCGCGCGAGGTTAAATTCTGCGTCGCCGCAATCGTCCTGCCGTCGGCGCTCACGCTGATGCCCTGGTACGAATTCAGATCGTTCGTAATGCGCTGTTCGCGACCGTCGGGCAAGGACACGAAATAAAGCTGCTGGAGATTTGAAACGTCGTCGGTCTTGTTGATTAACAAGCCTTTCCCGTTTTTCAAAACCGCGAGTTCGCCGATTCTTTTTCCGCCGGTGTCGAGAATTTCGCGCTCCGCGCCGCCTTCGACCGGAATTTCGACGAGCGACCACGAAGTTTTGCCGCCCGTCGCTTTGCGTTTGCTGAAATAGACCGATTTGCCGTCCGCTGCAAACTGCGGGTCGCGGAAAAGCTCGTCCGGCGCGCCCGCGTGAACGACGCGCTCGCCGCCGCCGTCCGAAGCGTTGGCGCTGAGAATCTGCATCGCGTCGCCGTAGCGGACGAACAGAATCCGCTGCCCGTCGGCTGAAACCGCGCCGACATCGTTGACGTTTTCGATCAATTTGCGCTGGCTTCCGCCGAGGCTCGAAATCCGGTAAAGCGTTCCGAGCCTCGCATTTTCGTCCGCGTGTATGTAAAAAATCTGGCTGCCGTCGGGCGAAACGCCGATGCCGCCCCAGAATTGGCGCGCGCCTTTAACAAGGAGTTGCAGCGCGCTGCGGTCTTCGACGCGCCGAATCCAGAGTGCGCGACCTTCCGATTCGTCAAACGTGATGTAAACGATCGATTTCGCGTCGGGCGTAATTTGCGCATAGCTCACCGTGCCGCTCTGCGAGAGCTTGCGGAGCGCCATATTCGCGAAATTAAGCGGCGGTTCGACCGGCGCGGACGGGCGAAAAAAATAATACGCCGCAGCCGACAGCGCGAAAATCAAAACGGCGGGCGCGATCAGCCAGCGGCGCGAAATCGTTTTTTCCTTGAGCGGAAACGGGTTCGAGCGGCTGGCGGTCGAAGTTCCGGCTTCGACCACGGCTTTTGTTTCTTCAAGAATAGCGCGGACTTCGCTCATTGACTGAAACCGCTCCTGGCGTGATTTACTGAGGCAGCGGCTGATCAGCCGCGTCAAAAGATACGGCGTTTCGGCGCGAAGTTCGGAAACCGAAACCGGCTCGGTTTTGAGCAGATTGCTGATGATCGAAGCGTAGGAATCGCCCTTGAACGGTCGCTCGCCGGTAATCGCCTCGTACATCACGACGCCGAAGCTGAAAATATCCGAGCGCTGGTCAAGCGGTTTGCCCTCGGCTTGTTCAGGCGACATATAGGACGGCGTGCCGAAAACCTGTCCGGGCTCGGTGATCTTTAAGGTCGATTCGTTTTCGCCGCGCTTCGGGCGGTCGATCTGCGCGAGCCCGAAATCGAGAATTTTCGGCGCGCCGCCCTGCGTGATGATGATGTTGCCGGGTTTGATGTCGCGGTGACTGACGCCTTTTTCGTGCGCGTGCGCGAGCGCGTCGGCGAGCGGAATAAAAAGGTCGAGAAAAGTTTTCAGGTCGAGTCCTGGCGGCGGAATCGAAGCGTCGAGCGTTTTTCCGGCGACGTATTCCATCGTGATAAAGAGATTTCCGTCGACCTTTTCGACCGAATAGACGGTTGCGACATTTGAATGATTAAGCGTCGCGGCGGCTTCGGCTTCGGTGCGAAAACGCCGCAGGTAATTCGGGTTGGCGGCAAACGAAGCGGGCAAAACTTTGATCGCGACCTCGCGGTTGAGCCGCATATCTTTGGCGAGATAAACTTCGCCCATGCCGCCCGCGCCGAGCCGCGAAATTATCCGGTAATGCCCGAGATTTTGCCCCGGCAGTAAAGAAGCTTCCGTTTTGACCGTGAGCATCGAAGCCGCGTCGTGAACCGCCGGACGCGCGATAAAATTGCCCGCCGCCGCTTCGGCTTCGAGCAAAGACTCGACCTCGCGGCGCAAAGCATCGTCGCCCGCACAAGCTTTATCGAGAAAAGCGCTTCGCTCGCGCGTCTCAAGCTCCAACGCGGAATGATAAATCTCCGTAATTTTCTCCCAACCCTCCGGGGTCATAAATTTAAGGCAGAAGGATGAAGTATGAATGATGAATGATGAATTTAAGGATAAATCGAAGATGCTGGTTTTCAGATGATTTTATTCATCATTCATCATTCATACTTCATCCTTCGAAACAGCCACGCCCGCGCGACGCTCCAGTCGCGGCGGACGGTGCGTACCGAGACTTCGAGATGCGCGGCGATTTCTTCTTCGCTCAAGCCGCCGAAATAACGCAGTTCGACAACCTTGCTCTGACGCTCGTTTAGTTGGGCGAGTTCCGTTAAAGCTTCGTCGAGCGCGACCAAATCCGTCTTTTGTTCGAGCGGAACGACGAGCGTTTCGTCAAGCTCGATCTTTTGCGCGTCGCCGCCGCGTTTCTGGCTTCCTCGTGCGCGCGCGAAATCGACTAAAACGCGCCGCATTAATTGTGCCGAAATCGCAAAAAAATGGTTGCGGTTCTGCCAGTTAACGCGGCTCGAATCAATCAGGCGCAGATAGGCTTCGTTGACGAGCGCCGTCGTCTGCAATGTATGATCGGCGGGCTGGCGGCGCATAAACCTGCGCGCCAGTTTTCGAAGCTCGCCGTAAACGAGCGGCATCAGCGCGTCGAGCGCGGCTTTATCGCCCGCGCCCCACGCCAACAGCAGCCGCGTTATGTCCTGCGATGCCGGTTGATTCATCTTCCAGATTCCTCTCCTTGTCCAAAATCCAAACGGTAAATTGCCTAAAATCAGGTGGTAATAATTTACCACAAACAATCGGATTTTGGACTTTAGATTTTGGATTTTGGATTGGTTTCGTGCCTGAACGAATTTGTTTCTATTTAGAGTTTTTCGTTATAAAAGCCTTATTTTCAGGCTGGCGCTCATCAACGCGGCAGCAAATCCGAAATCCGAAATCCAAAATCGGTCTGTCCTGTTTCGGGCGGCAAATCCGTTTTAATAGTCGGGCGATGCAAAAAGCGCCCTTAATTTATATTTTGAGGAATAATTTATATGGCAAAAATAGAAAAATTTTTCGGCGGCTTAGACAAGATCAACGTGACGGCGTCGGTCGGCGAAAACAGCGTCAATTCAAAAGACGACGTGATGGTCGTGCAGGCAATGCTCAAATACGCGCTCGAAGACCGCCCGTATTTTCGCAGGTTTAAGTTTCCCGAACCGACGGGAGTGATGATCGCGGAAACAATGGTGCTGATCAAGGAATACCAGCGCTACCTGCGCAGAAAATTTGACGTCAGGGTTCATCTCGACGGCATGATTAGCCGTGCCGTCGGCGAGAAACCTTTCGGCAGCAGCGGACTTTGGACGATACTTTATCTCAACTCGGAAGTACTCGAAACGCGGCTTTTAAGCGGCGGCGAGGGCAACGAATTCGAGGTTTTGTGCCGCAAATTTCCGCAGCTTTGGAATGTTCTAGAGAATGTGCCGGTCGGCACGCTCGGTCTTTCGCTCGAACCGTCGGGCGTCGGCTCGCTCAATCTCGGGCTTGAATAAGAAATTTTAGCCGCAGATGAACGCGGATCAGCGCGGATTAAAACTTTTGATTTCTTTGCGCTCTTAGCGTCTTTGCGGGAAAAAGATTAGTTTCCCGCAAAGACGCAAAGGCGCTAAGTTATATAAAAATCCGCGCTGATCCGCGTTCATCCGCGGCTAAATAAAAAGGAGAAAATATTATGTCGAAATATCGAAACGATCTGCCGCAGATGCGGGACGAAATTTTTTTAACCGACGGCGGACTCGAAACGACTTTGCTGTTTCACGAAGGGCTTGAATTGCCCGGTTTTACGACGTTTCCGCTTTTTTATGACGAAAAAGCGGTCGCCGTGATGCGCGAATATTTCCGGCGTCATGCGGCGCTCGCGCGCGATAACGAATTCGGATTTATTCTCGAAAGCGCGACGTGGCGCTCTAATTCGGATTGGGGCGCGAAATTGGGTTTTTCCGCCGAAATGCTGGCGGACGCGAACCGCCGCGCGATCGCGCTGCTCGCCGAAGTGCGGCGCGAGTTTGAAACGCCGATTTCGAAGATCGTCGTTTCGGGCTGCGTCGGACCGCGCGGCGACGGTTATGTGCCGTTGCGTTTAATGTCTGCCAAAGAAGCGCAGGAATATCACGCGGCGCAGATTAAAACGTTCAGCGAAACCGAAGCCGATATGATCTCGGCGATGACGCTCAACTACGTCGCGGAAGCCGTCGGCATCGCCCGCGCGGCGCGATTTTTCGAAATGCCGTGCGCGATCTCGTTCACGGTCGAAACCGACGGACGCCTTGCGGGCGGCGAAACCTTAAAAGCGGCGATCGAAGCGGTTGACCGCGCGACCGGCGGCGCGCCCGCCTATTACATGATCAACTGCGCGCACCCGACGCATTTCGCAAACGTTTTGACGAGCGGCGAAGCATGGACGGAAAGAATTCGCGGCATCCGCGCCAACGCTTCGTCAAAAAGCCACAGGGAACTCGACAACAGCGCGGAACTCGACACCGGAAACCCGCGTGAGCTCGGCGGACAATACTGCGAATTGCTCGAAAAACTAAAAAACCTGACGGTTCTCGGAGGCTGCTGCGGCACGGATTTTCGCCACATCAAAGCAATCTGCAACGCCGTCGTCGCCCGACGCGCGTTTGTTTGATTATTCAAAAGCGAGGCTCAACCGTCGCGTTTCCTCTCCGAATTCGCACTCAATCAAAATTTTTTCGCGCCGTGTCCTGTTTCGTCAACCGATTTCGTCTTGTTGGTTGAGCGGCGAAAAATGCCGCTCGAATATTTATCAATCAAAGGAGTCATAATAATGAAAAAAATCGGTTTTATTACAAAATTTACGGCAGTTTTACTGCTTTTAGCGACAGCGGTCGCGGCAGGCGATCTGCGCAACGAGGACGCCACGCGCTACGAAGTCAAAGTCCACGAAAGCTCGACGACGCGCAACACGTGGATCGAAGCGAACACGACGATGATGAGCATTTGCAGCAATTGCGAGATCGAGGTCGTCGGCATCGGCAGGATCAAAATCTCGGGTTCGGAACGCGCCGTCATTAAAAACGGCAAGCTGATCAAGCAATGACCGCCGAAGGAGAAAAAGAAATGTTAACTCAATCAATAACCAATAAGCTGGCGGTTCATAACGGCGCGGAGGGAATTATCAAAACCGCCGGAACATCCGGTCGGCGGCAGATCGTTGACGTGATCACTCTGGCGTTCGCGACCGACCCGATCGCGCGCTGGGCGTATCCGAATTCGCAGCAGTATCTCGAATATTTCCCGAATTTCATACGGCTGTTCGGCGGCAGGGCGTTCGACACGGAAACCGCTTATTACATCAACGGTTTTTCGGCGGCGGCGCTCTGGCTTCCGCCCGACGTGCAGCCGGACGAAGACGCGCTCGTCGCGCTTTTTCAAAACACCGTGTCGCATGAACTGCACGACGATCTGTTCGCGTTTTTCGAGCAGATGGGCAAATTTCACCCGACTGAGCCGCACTGGTATCTGCCGATGATCGGCGTTGACCCGACGCGGCAGAATAAGGGCTACGGCTCGATGCTCATGCGGCAGGCGCTCGCCGTTTGCGACCGCGACGGATTGCCCGCGTATCTCGAATCGTCGAACCCGCGCAACATCACGCTTTACGTGCGGCACGGTTTCGAGATCGTCGGGACGATCCAAGCCGGTTCGTCGCCGCCGATGTTCGCGATGCGCCGCGCGGCGCGCGCGCGGAAGTTTTAATTTTTATCAAAGGAGAAAATATCATGTTAATCTAAGCAATCAATACAAACTTCAATACCGGCGCGCTTGCCGACAGTTTTCGCGAAACGCTTGAAAAGCTCGATCCTGCGCAAAGGCGGCGGATCGAAGAAGTTTCTCCCGTGTTCGGTTAAGAAAGTTCTGAGTCCCGCCTTCAGTCGGCTAACATTGAAATTAATCAATTTAAAGTTAAACGAATAGCCGCCTGAAGGCGGGACTCAGAACTCATAAAATTCATAAATAAAGGAGTAATTATAAATATGTACGATGCAGTAACTATCGAAAAAACTAGCGTCAACGGCATTGCGGTTGACGCACTTAACGAAACGATCGAAGCGATCAAAACGGACTCGGAAATCGCGAAATTTCAATTTCGTGCCCGCAACCGTTGGGTCGGCGATACGCATAACCGCACGACGATTAATCAGCTTTACGGCGCGCATCAGGAAATCGAACGCGCCGAAGGCTTCACGTTTCGGTCGGCTTAAACTCCTGATCGAATTTTCTCTTTTCCAATACTCAGGTTTTTTATACCGGCAGTTGAATGATAAACGTGCTGCCTTTGCCTTCGCCCTTGCTGTCCGCCCAGATTTTGCCGCCGTGTTTTTTGATGATTGACTTAACGATAAAAAGCCCGAGACCAGTGCCTTTTTTTTCCTGCGTCGAAATGTTCGAAACGCGGTAAAACCGTTTAAAGATGCGTCTTACCTCGCCTTTTTCAAGCCCGATTCCGCTGTCCTTAAAGAAAATCTGCACTTTCTTTTCGCCCGATTTTTTAACCCGCACGGAAATTCTCGGCTCGCTCGATGAATATTTGACGGCGTTGTCAACGAGGTTCATAAAAGCCGTCTGAAGCTCCGAAGCGTCGCCCGAAAGAATTATCTCTTCCGCCGGTTCGGTCAGCTTTATCGCCGTTTCGTTGAGCTTGTAGCGCGTCTGCGTGATACGGATCGTTTCGTCGAGCAGTTTTCCGAGATTTATTTCGGAGATATTCAGCTGGCGCTGTTTTTCCCTTGTCCGCGACGCCTGCAGAACCTGTTCGACCGTCGAGAGCAGGCGGTTGCTGTCGGCAAGCATCACGTCGTAAAACTCGCGCCGTTTATCTTCCGCGACATTGCGTGTTTTTAAGGTTTCGAGATAGAGCTTGATGGACGCGATCGGCGTTTTCAGTTCGTGCGTGACGGCGTTGAGAAAAGCGTCGTGCTGTTCGTTGCGGCGAATTTCGCGCAAGAGAAAGATCGTGTTCAAAACGACGCCCGTAATAATCACGGCAAAGAAAACGATGCCGAGAACAAGCAGCGCGACTTCACGCAAATTCAGCAGAACCCAGCCGACATTGAGCGCCACCGCGAGCGTGATCAAGCAGATGCCGAGGATGAGGAAAAAAATGGCGGATTTTCGTCTTCGCATTTTCTTAACTTTAAACGAGATAAGGAGAAAAAGAGAAGAGGAGAAGGGGAAAACTTGAATCTCCCCTTCTCCTCTTCTCTTTTCTCCTTATCTCGAACTAGGCAGCTTTTTGCAGCTGCTCGTCGGTTTCGGAGACTTCATCTTCCAAACGGAAAGCGTAAACGTCCGTCGCTAACCCCAGTTTTTCGAGCGTCCAGATCTGCATCCAGTTAAGGTCGATTTCCTTCCACGTCAAACCGTGTTTCGCCGAGCGCGGGTAAGTGTGGTGATTGTTGTGCCAGCCTTCGCCGAACGTGAGCGCGGCGACAAGACCGTTGTTGGTCGAAGTATCGCGCGAATCGAAGCGGCGCGTTCCCCAGGTGTGCGTGACCGAATTAACGAGCCACGTTGTCTGCCAGCCGAAAACGACGCGCAGACCGATCGCCCAGAAGATCATCGAAAATCCGCCGAACGCGTAAAGCGGAATCGCGAGCAAAATCGAGCTCACCCAGTACCATTTATTCATAAAGCGCTGGACGGGATCGCGCATCATGTCCGGCGTGTAGCGCATCATCGAGGCTTCCGACTGATTTTGTCCTTCGCCCTGAAAAATCCAGCCGATGTGCGCGTGATATAAACCATTGATCGGCGAATGCGGATCCTGTTCGGTTTCGGTAAACGCGTGATGTTTACGGTGCGTCGTGACCCAATTGATCGCGCCCGACTGCAAACCCAGAGTTCCGCAGAAGGTCAGAATATATTCAACCCATTTCGGAGTCTTAAACCCGCGATGCGTCAAAAGCCGGTGATAACCGATGCCGACACCGACACTGTTCGCGATCCACCAGAAAAGAACCGCAGCGGCTAAATTCTGCCAGCTGAAAGTGAAAAGCGCGGCAACCGCCATCGCGTGAAAAAGCGTCACGGCAATAATGGTCGACCATTGAATTTTTACTGATTTCGCCTGTTTTATATCTGCTACGTTTTGCATTTTAAGATTATTCCCCCTGTTTTAACCGGCTATTTTAAAGCCTCCGGTTGCGCATAATTAAATCCTAACAGCTTTATCGGCAGTTGATTGTAAGAGTTTTGTAATAGAAAGTAGGAGACCGAAAAGGCGCGATTTTACGCGGAGAAAATCGCGCCTTTTCGGTTGTTCATGCAGTTTTCGGCTAATCTGCAAACCCGACGATCAAATTCTTTAGCATCATATTAATTGACAGCCAATAGCAAAAATTCCTTTGAAATAAAAAAACTAACCGGAATTAATAAGGATGCCACTACTAAATACTTGCCAAAAGAACTTTTTAAACTAATGAGTCCAGTAACGAATAAGACAACACTAATTGGAAATAATGTAAAAATAACAGGAATCATTAAAATACTCCCGCCTGTACCTTTGGAATCGAGGCTAATTGCCCAGAGACCTATTAGAAATCCTGCGACTAAAGAAAGTAATATTGTAATACCAAAAGACTTACCGCTAATATTATTATCTTTTTCCGCTTGCATGATTTATAACTCTACAATTTTAATCCGCGAACGCGACGCTCAATTGTTTGAGCGGCATCGATTTTCGCTCGTCGAGCGTTTCGATATTTTCGCGGTCGATGTATCGGTACAAAATATCGCGCTGCTGCGGGCGGAATCCGGCTTCGATGATTTGATAGCGCAGCTCTTTTTCGTTCGCTTCGTTATGCGCGCCGGCGGCGGAAACGACGTTTTCTTCGATCATGATCG
The DNA here is from genome assembly GCA_031411895.1 of Acidobacteriota bacterium. Taxonomy (GTDB): domain Bacteria; phylum Acidobacteriota; class Blastocatellia; order Pyrinomonadales; family Pyrinomonadaceae; genus JAFDVJ01. Next base: position 47,765 of record JANOBZ010000133.1, read on the forward strand.
AACCCATATCGTCCGCGCCGAAGCGCAAGGCGGTTTGCCCCAGACGCAAGCCCTGCGTCAGCCACGACGATTGAATATGCTGGACGTTATCGAGAAAAAGCCGCGAAACCGAGAGCATTTTCAGGTAATCGATCCCGGTCGGTTCTTCTGTAATCTTGCGTCCGAGCGCGGTGTTTTCGCGCTGGAATGTCCACGGGATAAACGCCGTGAAGCCGCCGGTTTCGTCCTGTACGTCGCGGATTCTTTGTAAGTGCCGGACGCGGTGTTCGATTTTATCGCCGATGCCGAACATCATCGTCGCGGTCGTTTTCAAACCGACGTGATGCGCGGCGCGCATCACGTCGAGCCATTCCTGCGTATTGCATTTCGTCGAAACGCGCTTGCGGACTTCGTCGTCGAGAATCTCGCCGCCGCCGCCGGGCATCGAGTTTAATCCGGCGTCTTTTAAGCGCCGCATGATCGTTTCGTAATCGAGTTTTGAAATCAGCGAAATATTGTGAATTTCGGGCGGCGAAAAACAATGCAGCTGAAACGTCGGGTAAAGCGCGTGAAGTCTGCTCAATAAATCTTCGTACCATTCGATATTGAAATCGGGATGCAGCCCGCCCTGCATTAAAACGCCGGTGCCGCCCAATTCAATCGTTTCGTCAATCCGTTTGCAGATTTCTTCAAACGAATGAACGTACGTTTCGGGTTTGCCCGGGCGACGATAAAACGCGCAGAACGTGCAGACGACGTTGCAGACGTTCGTGTAATTGATGTTGCGGTCAATGATGTATGTGACCGCCGCGCGATCGTTTTTCCGCATTCGCAGCTCGTGCGCCGCCGCGCCGATGCGCGCGATGTCGTAAGACTCCAAAAGCGCGGTGCAGTCTTCGGAGGTCATGCGCCCGCCGTCCAAAACTTTATCTAAAATCGGTTGAATATCGCTCATAAATCTAAAAGAAAATTTTACCACAAAGAAAATCAGCCACGAATGACACGAATATCACGAATTAATTTTATCTTTATTATTTGTGTTATTCGTATCATTCGTGGCTGATTCCTTCCTCATTTTGCCAAACAATCTCGCATTTTGCGAAAAAATTCACATAAAACCGCATCTAAACTCGCATTAAGCGCGAATTTTAGAGTGTTCGGTTAAATATTTTACAAATTTTGTGCCAAAAAAATTGATACCTTACGTCTGGTTTTTGCGCCATTAAAGGCGGGAGAGCTTTTTATAACAGAGAGGTTTTATAATATGAATAAACGGGAAAATTATCTTGAGAGCAGAGATTTAGGATTGATCGTATTTGTGGTCGTCGCGGGTTGGCTGCTGTTGTTTTATTCGGGCTTGTTTCGTTAATTTTTATAAGCTGCAATTTTTAAGAACTTATTTTATGTGCCCGCGAAGGATGAAATTTCATCCTTCGCGGGCACATCACTTTTAAAGCTGATCGCATTTTTGTAAATTCTCACGGATTTGTTTTTTGAAATCCTCGACAAACACCGTATATTTTTTCGGCGCCGAGTTTTCCGCCAGAAACATCGCTTTTTCATAAAACGTGCGCGCCAAACGCCGCTCGCCTTTCTCCAGCAAAGCGTCCGCAAAATACTGTTCGCCGCGCAGGCGCGCAATCCAGAAATCAAAATTTTCGGGGTCTTTTTTCAATAATTCTTCGACCAGTTCGATCGCTTTCCGAAAATTCGCCGAAGCCTTTTCGATTTCGCCGCGTTTGATAAAAGCGTAGGCGAGGTCTTCGTAAGACTCTTTAATGTCGAATTTTATTTCCTGATTGTTGGCGTCCTTTTCGGCAATCGTTCGCTGCGCCGTCAACGCTTCACCGGCAAGCCGCAAAGCCGTGTCCGTATCGCCGAGCTCACGATAAATTTTGCCCTCGTTGAGTTTTCCGCCCGCGACGTTGCGCTGATACAAAGGATTTTCGGGCTTCATAGACAAAACCTTTTCCTGCGTTTCGCGCGAGCGGCGCGCGTATCTTAACGCTTCCTGTAAAAGCGATTTTTCCTTTTCCGGGTCGCCGTTTTTCTTAGCATCGGCGGCGGCGAGAAATGTGTAAAGCTGCAGCCGGTGCGTGGCGGTGGCAAGCATTCGGTTCGCCGTCTCGTCGTCGGGCGCGGCTTTTATCACGTCGTCCGAGTACCGCAGTGCGAGCCGGTAATTTTCCATCCGGCGCGGCATTTCCGTTTCCGGAATACTGTCGGCAAAATGCACGAGACTGCGCGCGTGATAAATTTTCGGCTCGATATTACCGGGTTCAAGCGCGACGATTTTTTCGCTTAAGCCGAAGGCTTTCTGCAAATTGTCGTTTTGTCTGGAAATTTCGCCGATCCGGAAAAAAGCGCGGCTCGATTCGATGTATGCGTCGCGCAAATCCGCTAAAAGACGCGTGTCGTTCGAATTTTTGGCAGTCAGCGATTCGAGCAGTTTAATGGCTTTTTCGTAACTTTCCGCCGCGCCCGCCGAATCGCCCAGATTTGCCTGATAAGCGCCGCCCTGCACGCTTCCGATGCGCATATAAGCGCGCGCCAGCTCGCGCGTCAAATCGGCGTCGCCCATGGATTCCGCCTGTAGATTATCGAGATATTTCAAAGCATCCTGCACCAGAATTTCGCGCACCCGCGTTGCTCCCTGTAAGTCCTTGATCTCGTCGTGATATTTAAAGACGACGTTATTTGCCAGCTCGCGCACCTGATTAAAACGCTTTTCCGCCAGAACTCTTTGCTGTTCGGCGCGCCGCGCCTGCCAGCTCGTCGCCGCAATGCCGCCGACAAGGCTTAAAAACACCAGCATTCCCGCGATAACGGAAACACGGTTTCGCGAAACGAATTTTTCAAAGCGGTAAGAGAAAGTATCGGGACGCGCAATGACCGGCAAACCGTCGAGATGCCGCTCAATATCGCCCGCAAACTGCTCGACCGAAGCATAACGCCGCGCCGGCGATTTGCGCAGCGCTTTGAGGATGATATTGTCCAAATCACCCTTTAAAGATTTGGGATTCGGGATTTGGGATTTGGGATTTGTTTTCGATCTGCTTTCGGCGGTTGTCTGTTTGCCGGAGGCTGTTTCTTTCGAATCCGAAATCCGAAATCCCGAATCCCAAATCCGCGCCGAAGGTCGTGCCGGTTCGACTTCGCAGATTACGCGCGCGATTTCGTCGGCGCGTTTGTTCGGAAAATCGTAAGCCGTCGTGCCGGTTAAAAGTTCGTAGAGAATCAATCCGAGCGAGTAAATATCGGACGAGGTCGAAACGACTTCGCCTTTGATCTGTTCGGGCGAAGCGTAAGCGGGCGTCATCATGCCGAGCGCCGTGACGGTTTGATTCTGCACGTTGCCCTCGGGCGCGAGGATTTTGGCGATGCCGAAATCGAGCAGCTTGACCGTGCCGTTTTCGGTGACAAGAATGTTCGTCGGCTTCAGATCGCGGTGCACGACGAGCCGCGAATGCGCAAAACTGACCGCCGCGCAGATTTGCAGAAAAAGCCGCAGACGCTCATTAATATTAAGATTTTTCTCGTCGCAAAATTCATCGAGCGGCTTGCCTTTGATGAATTCCATCGCGAAATACGGCAAGCCGTCGGCGGCTCTCCCGGCGTCGAGAAGCCGCGCGATGTTCGGGTGCTCCAGGGATGCGAGAATCTGCCGTTCATGGCGAAAGCGGCGCAGCATCGCATCGGAGTCCATGCCGCGCTTTAATATTTTAAGCGCGGCGGTTTGCGAAAAATCTTCGCCCTCGCGCACCGCTTCGAAAACGACGCCCATTCCGCCGCGCCCGATTTCCTGCAAGATTTTGTAATCGCCGATTTCGCGCCCGATAAAATCCTCGGCTTCCGTTTCCTGCCATAAATGCGCGACTTCGGCAACCGGATTTTCAAAATTATTTTCGCTTTCCGCCGCCAAAAGTTGCCTCACTTCCGCGAGAATTTCCGGGTTGTCGGCAGTTTCCCGCGCGTTCAGATATTCTTCGCGTTCATCGGGTGCGATTTCGACCGCTTCATTGAAAACCGCTTTAATTTTTTGCCATTTTTCGGGCGACATAAGATTTTTAGCCGCGGATTAACGCGAATCTCGCGGATAATTATTTTGATTTGATCCGCGGTATCTGCGTTCATCCGCGGCTAATTTTTCTTCTAATCTAACTCGCAGAAGTTTTTCAGCAATCAGGTCAATTTTGTCGTCAGCCACGCGCGCGCCATCCGCCATTCGCGTTTAATTGTTGATTCCGAAACATTTAAAACCTCAGCCGCTTCTTCGTTAGTCAGCCCGCCGAAAAATTTCAGCTCGACAATTTTCGACTGCGTTTCGTCGAATTTCGCCAATTCTTTTAACGCGGTATCGAGAAAGATCAAATCTACTTCTTCTTCGTGCGTCGCCAGATTTTCCGCGTCGTCGAGCGAGATCAGCGTTTTGCCTTCGTTGCGCTTTTTCGCGTTGTGGCTTTCGGCGTGATTGACGAGAATGCGCCGCATCATCTCCGACGCGATCGCGAAAAAATGCGCGCGGTTTTGCCAGTTGACCGAATGCTGGTCAATCAATCTCAAGTAGGCTTCGTGAACGAGCGCGGTCGCCTGCAAAGTGTGATTCGGGCGCTCCGAGGCGAGCTTATAAGCGGCGATTTTTTTCAGTTCGTCGTAAACGAGCGGCAGGAATTCGTCGAGGGCTTGGCGCTTTCCGGCTTGCGCGGCTTTAAGCATCGCGGTGAGGTTTTCTGCTCGGTCTTGAATCATTTGAGTTTATTTTAAATAAAGGAAATTTATTTTCTCTTAAATCAAATCTTTAGACAAGCCGTTTCAGGAATTTTTGACCCTCTTTTTTATCAACTTCTGCGAATTAATTTTGAGAGCAATTTTCACACTGGATTTTGAGGAGAGAAAATGAAAAAAATCGTCTTTTTATTATTGCTTAATTTATTTGTTTCAGTCGTTTACGCGGCAGACGGCGACCTCGACGCGTCGTTCGGCGCGGGCGGCGTCGTCAACGAAAATTTTCAGGGCATTACCGCGCGGCACAACAGCGTCGTCATTCAGCCGGACGGCAAGATCATCGCCGCCGGAACTTCTTTGACAGCAAGTTTTACCAATGATTTTGCGCTCGTTCGCTACAATCCGAACGGCACGCCCGACACGTCGTTCGGCACAGGCGGCAGGCTTTACGCCGACGTCGGCGGTAGAAACGACATCGTGCCGATTATTCTGCTTCAGCCGGACGGGAAAATTATTCTCGTCGGGCAAAGCCGCAACGCGCAGGATCGCAATACTATTTCGATTTTTCGTTTTAACGCGGACGGCACCGCCGACACCTCGTTCGGCACGAACGGTGTCACGCTGTCGGCATTTACGACGAGCGGCACACGCGGCGACACGCCGGGCGACGCCGTTTTGCAGCCCGACGGCAAAATCGTCGTCACCGGAGCGTGGCAGGGCACGGCTTTCTGCGTCGGTCGTTTTAACGCGAACGGCTCGGTTGACAATGGTTTCGGAACAAACGGAAATCTTTGCGCGACAACTTCGCCTGCCGGAACCGGGTTGATGAATTCGATCGCGCTGCAAACGGACGGCAAAATCGTTGTCGGCGGAGAATTTGCGACATCGTTCACCAATCCGTTCGATTTTATCGTTTTTCGATTTAACCAGAACGGCACGCAGGATACGTCTTTCGACGGCGACGGTTACGCGATCACCGATTTTAATTCGTCTTATGACGAAGTACGTTCGATTCACGTGCAGGCGGACGGCAAAATTCTCGCGGTCGGACGCAGCGGAATCAACGGCAGTCCGCAGTATAATTTCGGTTTGGCACGCTACACCGCGTCGGGCACTCTCGATACTTCATTTGACGGCGACGGCAAAGCGGTTGCGTTTCCCGACAATACTGCCGGTTCGGAAGATTACTCGTCTGTTTTGATGGCAAACGGCAAAATCGTCGTCGCGCGCTATCGCACACAGCCGAGCCCCGGAATTTCGACCGACGCGCAACTCGCGCGCTTCAACGCGGACGGCTCGGTTGACACGAGCTTCGGCGCGGGCGGTCAGATCATCAATTCCGCGCTCAAAGAAATCTGGGATTTGGCTTTGCAGGCGGACGGCAAAATCGTCGCCGTCGGCTGGAATCAAAGCAATTTCTCGATCACGGCGCGGTTTCTCAACACCGATTCTTCAGCGCCGACGGTTTCAAATCCCGCGCTGAGGATTGCGGATTTCGACGGCGACGGGCGTTCGGACGCCTCGGTTTTTCGCAATGGAACGTGGTTTATTAATCCTTCGACCGCGCCGAGTCTGAGAGCGCCGAGCGGCTTTTACGGCATTCAGTTCGGACTCACCGGCGATCGGCTCACGCCCGCCGATTTCGACGGCGACGGCAAAACCGACATCGCCGTCTGGCGCGAATCGGAGCAGAATTTCTATATTCTGAACAGCACGAACAATGCGGTCAGAATCGAAAATTTCGGGCTCGCGGGCGATGTTCCGACGGTCGGCGATTACGACGGCGACGCCGTGGCTGATCTGGCGGTTTATCGCGACGGCGCGCAAAGTTATTTCTATTTTCGCGGCAGCCTCAACAATCCCGCAGGAAATATCACATACGTTGCGTGGGGCGCGGCGGGCGACAAACTCGCGCGCGGCGATTTCGACGGCGACCGGAAAATGGATTTCGCGGTTTTCCGTCCGTCGAACACAACGTGGTATATCCGCCAATCTTCGGATAATCAGGTGATTTATCGCCAATTCGGACTCGCCGGCGATAAGCTTGTTGCGGGTGATTTCGACGGCGACGGCAAGACCGACATCACGGTTTTCCGCGACGGAACGTGGTATATTCTCCAATCTTCGACGAATCAGATTCGCTATCAAACGTGGGGCGTAAATTCGGACACGATCGCCGCGGGCGATTATGACGGCGACGGCAAAACCGATGTCGCCGTTTGGCGTAGCGGGATTTATTACATTCTCGGCAGCGCAAATTCAGCCGTTACTTATCAGAATTTCGGCGTGAGCGGCGATTTGCCGGTCGCTTCCGTCTTTGTCCGCTAAAAAACCGGAAAATAACTCGCGACTGAAAAAAGGCTGGCTTCGATTATTTCGAAGCCAGCCTTTTTCTAATTGAACCGAATCTTTTTCAAATAAAATCCAAATCCTTTCTTTTTTCGATCAAGCCGTGTTTGTGCGCGAGATCGTAATAAAGCGCCAAGCCTTTTTCCATCGAATCGTCAATCGTGTAGGAAATATTTTCCGCGAGATATTTTTTGAAATCCGCGCGCGGCAGTGTGATTTCCGATTCGTAGTTCGAGATTATTTCGTCCAGATGCACCAATCCTTCGTCGCGGGCGGCGGCAAAATCAATCGTGCGCGCCGGTTTAGCCTTGTCTTTGTTTGCCATCCACATCGCGAAAACGAAGCCGAAACCCGTAAAACCTTTCCACGTTTCCGCGAGATCGAATTTTCTGAATCGGTGGTCGGTGATCGGTGGTCGGCGATCGGTTAAATCCCAAATCCCGAATCCCGAATCCGCAATCATCAGTGCCGGGTCGCCGATCAGCAGCGCGCAATCCGATTCGGAAAGCATTTCAGTGAGATTCGGTTTCGTTTGTTTGTAAACCGGTTCGACGCCGAGAAATTCGCGGAAGATGATTTTCGTCAGCGCGACCGAAGTTTTCGAAGAAACGTCGAGCGCGACGGATTTTACGTCTTTTAACTCTCCGCCTTTAGTGACGAGACACACGCTGCGGACGCGTTCACGTGCGCCGACGCAGACCTTTGGGACGAGCAGAACATCGTTGATTCTTTGGTATTCGATCACCGGAACGAGCGCGGCGTCAATCCGGTTTTGCGCGAGAAGTTCGGCTGAACGCGCCGGAGCATTGTCTAAAATCAGTTCGAATTTGCCGCGATTCGCGCCGTAGAGAAACGACCAGATGAGCGGCGCGGTGTTTGAATAACTCGAAGCGGAGATTCGCGGAACATCCGTCATTTATCTGGTCAGCACATCCTCGTAGTCTTCGGACGATTCGAGAACTTTTTTCGCAAACGAACAGGTCGGCTTGATTAAAAGATTTTTGCCGCGCGCAAACTTGACCGCCGCATCAACGAGCGCTTTGCCGATGCCTTTGCCCTTCAGATTTTTCGAAACCGCCGTGTGATTGATAACGATTTTGCGCACGCCTTCGCGGACATAAGTCATCTCGGCGACCCATTCGCCTTCTTCTTCGATATAAAACGCGCCGTTTTTTCCGTGTTCCTGTCTTTTTATTTTCATTCTGCTTTTAGCCTACAAAGAAACTTTGCCGAAAATCAAATCTTGCTTTGATAATTCATTTTAGATTATGCTCGAAATTTATGAAAATATACGACATAAGCTTTCCTATTTCAAATCAAACGCCGGTTTATGAAGGCGACCCGAACGTGCGCATCGAGGTTGCTTCGGCAATCGCGAAAGGCGACGCGGCAAACGTGACGTCGCTCTGCATGGGCGCGCACACCGCGACGCACGTTGACGCGCCGAATCATTTTATCGAGGGAACGCGCAAAATCCACGAGCTCGAACTCGAAAAATTGATCGGAAACTGCCGCGTCGTCGAAATTGACAAGAGCGTTGTCGAAATTCTTCCCGAGCATTGCGGCAATCTCGAAAATGTCGAAAGATTATTGTTCAAAACCCGCAATTCCGAGTTTTGGAATGAGCCGGAAAAGGGATTTCGCAAGGATTTTACATATATTTCGCCCGACGCGGCGCGCGCGTTGGCGGACGCCGGATTAAAGCTCGTCGGGATTGATTACCTGTCGGTCGAAAAATTCGGCTCCGATGATTTTGCGACGCACATCGCGCTGCTCGAAAAAGAAGTCGTGATCGTCGAAGGCTTGGATCTGCGCGAGATTTCGGCGGGCGAATACGAAATAATCTGCCTGCCTTTGAAAATCGTCAGCGAAACCGGCGACGGCGCGCCCGCGCGGACGGTTTTAAGAGAGTTATGATGGACGAAAAGCGCAAAGCGAAAATCAGCAAGTTTTTAAGCCTCGTGCTGCGTCATAAGCCCGAAGAAATCGGCTTAACGCTCGAAGACGGCGGCTGGGTCAAGGTCGAGAAACTCATTAAAGCGTGTCATTATTACGGGAAAAAGTTTACGCCTGCGGAACTGCGCGAAGTGGTCGAGACGAACGAGAAAAAGCGTTTTTCGTTCGACGAAACGGGCGCGAAAATCCGCGCCAATCAGGGGCATTCGGTCGAAGTCGAGATCGGTTTTGAAGAAAGCCTTCCGCCCGCCGTTCTTTATCACGGCACGGCGGAAAAGAATCTCAAAGTGATTTTCGCCGAAGGCTTAAAGAAAATGGCGCGCCATCACGTTCATCTTTCGGCTGACACGGAAACGGCGCGTGCCGTCGGCGCGCGCTACGGAAAGCCGGTGATTCTGCGCGTTGACACCGCAAAAATGCGCGGCGCGGGTTTCAAGTTTTACGTTTCGGCAAACGGCGTCTGGCTTGCGGACGAGGTTCCGGCGGAGTTTTTAGAAATTTATGAATGAAGTGGTCGAAATATTTAAATCGGGCGACAAAGTAAGGCTTTTCGGGAATCAGGGTTTTAGAATCGGCACGACGGGAACGATCGGTTTTCCGCCGAAGGTTGATATTTTGACGAGCGATTTCGGGGAAAATTATTTTAGAAAAGCGCAGACTCTGAATGGCGAAACAATTTTTGTCTGGATAATTTTCGATGAACCGCAATATGATTCGGACGGAGACGGTCCGTACGCGGAAACCGAAATAAATATCGAGTATCTTGAAATTATTAAAAGCTAAAAATGAACCGTCAGGAATTTGCCCGAAAGCGGCGTGAAATGGCGGCGCGTTCGCTTGACGAACTGCTCGAACTGCTTTCGTCGGAGAATTTAGAAACGCGCTTTTTAGCCGAAATGTGCCTGCGCGACGCGACTTCGACGTGACTCGATTTCCAGCCCGCGAGTTCGCGGGCAGAACGCGAAAAGGCGATCGAAACGTGGCGCGAATGGCTCAGAGCGCGTGAAGGAACATTTAAGAAAAGGTTTAAAAGGTGAAAAAGTGAAAAGGTTTAAAAGTTTTAAGCCATTATAATAAACCAACTTTTTCACTTTAATTATATGAATGTTGACGACAAACAATACCGCGAAAAAGTCTACAAAATCGTTCGCGAAATTCCCGTCGGAAAGGTGATGACTTACGGGCAGATCGCCGATATTTTGGGCGAAGGCTACACGGCGCGCACGATCGGTTATGTGATGCACGCGGCGGAAACGGAAAACGTTCCGTGGCAGCGCGTGATTAATTCGCAGGGCGCGTGTTCGACCTCGAAACTCTTTATGCCTTACAACATCCAGCAGCGAATGCTCGAAGACGAAGGCGTCGTGTTTAACGAAAAGGGCAAATGCGATCTCGAAAAATACCGCTGGTTTCCCGAAGGCTTTGAACCGGAAACTCAGGATCAGCCGAGTCTTTTCGGGTGAAAAAATCACAGGTTAAAAATTAAAAAAAGCAACTTAACTCTGCCTCACGGCGTGAGAATGCCGGCAGTAAAAATTCTAAAAACAATACAATTGAACCACGGAAAAATTCTATGTCGCAAAAATTAATTCTCGTCGTTTTGTCTTTTATTTTTGTTTTCGCATTTTCAGTTCACGCGCAGCCGCGCATTGCGTATCTTTCGGGCGGGCAGGTCGTTCCGCCGGTAAATACGAGCGCGAGCGGATTTTGTCGCGGCGAGTTGAATCAGGCGGAAACTGAAATTATTTTTAACTGTTCGTACAGCGGTTTGTCGAGTCCGTCGCTCGGGTTTGATCTGCACGCCGGAAGTCTCGCCGGAGCGAATGCGCCGATCGTTTATCAGGTCGGGATCGGCGGCGGGACGAGCGCCAATTTCGTTTTTTCGTTTTTCGTCACGCCGTCGCAGGCGCTCGATTTCAAAGCCAATCGCTTTTACTTTAACGTTCCGTCAGAAAATTTTCAGGGCGGCGAGCTGCGCGGTCAGATTCATCTGCCGAATTCCGCCTACAACGATTTTGACGGCGACAGCCGCACGGATTTAACGGTTTACCGCAATTCGAACAACACTTTCTATACGCTGCAAAGCACGACCGGAAATCTGGTCGAGAAACAGCTCGGGCAGCCCGGCGATTCGGTTTCCTTAACGGTTGATTTCGACGGCGACGGTCGTTCGGATTTTTCGACCGCGCGGTATAACTCGGAAGTTTTATGGCGCGTTTTCAAAAGCTCGACTAACACGCTCGAAGAAACGCGTTGGGGAAGTTCGAGTCTCGGAGATTTTTTCGCCGCCGCCGATTATGACGGTTTCGGCGAATTCGACATCGCCGTTTTTCGTGCCGGAACTTGGTATATTCTACCGAGTTTGGCGACCGGCGCGCGCTATGAATATTTCGGACAATCCGGAGACATTCCTGCGCCGAACGATTACGACCGCGACGGCAAAGCCGATCTCGCCGTCGCGCGAAGCGAAAACGGACGGCGTGTCTGGCACATCTTACGCAGTTCGGACGGCACGTATTACAGCGTTCAGTGGGGCTTATCGTCGGACGCGTTTTTTACCGGACGCGCGGATTGGGACGGGGACGGCGCGCAGGATATTTCGGTGATTCGCAACGAATCAGGGCAGAGAGTTTTCTATATCCTGCGTTCGTCCGACGCGCAGTTGCAGACGATTCGCTGGGGGTTGTCGTCGGACGTCGTTAAATTGGGCGATTACGACGGCGACGGCAAAACCGATGCTGCCATAACGCGCGCGATTAACGGACAGCGCATTTTCTATATCCTGCAAAGCTCGACGGGCGAGCCGCGCTACGAAACTTTCGGATTGCAGGGCGATTTTTAATACCTTTTTAACGCGAAGGCGCATTTCGATTTGGGATTTGGGACATCGGATTTCGGATTGAATTTTCAATACAAAAAATCCGCAATCTCAAATCCTAAATCCGAAATCGAAATGCTTCCCACAAAGTCCAGATTCCCGAAATCAGGAAAATTGCCGCGCCGACGTATTTTATTAAGATTTCGGGCAGATTTTTGCCCATCACTTTGCCGACGATGATCGCCAGCCCGTCAGCCAGCACCATGCCGACCGTGCTGCCGATCCAGACGGCGTAAAAATCCTTCTGCTCGCTCGCGATGGTGATCGTCGCGAGCATCGTTTTATCGCCTAATTCGGCAAGAAAAAACGTGATCGCGACCGTCAGAAGCGGTCCGAATTTGCTCGTCTTTTTTACTTCGTCTTCATCGAGCGTATCGCCGCGCAGCGTCCACAGCCCAAAAAAGATAAAGCTTATTCCGGCAAGTAATTTTATCCAGAATATCGGCAGCGCGTGGCTCACCGCTTCGCCGAGCATCACGGAAATCAGATGCACGGCAAACGTCGCCAGAAAAACGCCCGCCAAAACGGTCATCGTTTTATATTTCGCCGCGAAGGCGAGCGCGACCAACTGCGTTTTATCGCCCATCTCCGCGATAAAAACGTAGATCAGGGAAATCCAAAAGGGTGACATAAATTTTTACAATAAAAACAAAATAAAAAAAGCCAGACCTGCGACGAATAGAAACAATTCTCGAAAGAATCGTTTCTATTCGTCGCAGGTCTGGCTCACAGTGAATATTAAAATTTCTGCTCGCAGCGCGGACGCCTTTTTCACGGGCGTCAGTATGTCGACAATCTGCGATACCACTTTTCCGGTGCGGCGAGTTACTCCCCTGCGGAAGCAACTTTAAAGTAACAAACGCGGCTTTATAATGTCAAAAGCCGCTTTTGTCTTAGTCGGATTTCTCTCTCAGCTATTCTTTTGAAAAAAACGCCTTCGAAGAACTAAACTGCGTGCGAAATTCGATGATTAAGGTTTTTCCGTCGTCCGAAACCGTCCAGTATTCGGTTCCGCCGAAGGGAATCACCTGCCGTCTTTCCTCTGTCTTCTGCACCGTGTCGCGCAGACGCAATTTGTTTTTACCGAGAAAATCCAGATAGCTGACGACCACGCCGCCGTATTGTCCGGGAATGATATTGGTCGTGCTCGCGCCGCTGATTTTATACGCGGCGGTGCGCGTCGTGGAAAAGCTTTGTTTGATGATCGGAATTTCGCCTTGCGTTTCTTTGACGATCGTCAATTTGCCGCCGATGTCGGAAACTTTCAAAATCATCGAATTGATCGTCGCGCCTTTCGAAAAAGAGCCTTTGGTCTTCGTCAGTTTCCATGTTCCGAGAAAGTTATCTGCCTTGCTCTGCGCAGCAATCGAGACGGTGGCGAACGTGCAGAATATTGCGGCAAAAATTAGTTTTTTCATAATACGCTTTCCTCCTTTAGAATTTACCTAACCGCTTTTGTAAAATCATTTTATTATCGTTTTGCGGTTACGACAATGTTTTTTCTCATAGACGATCGTAAATGCGCGAAACGTTACAAAATTATGTATCAGTTGTTATTTTTTTAATTAAGCCGTCAAAGCAACGAAATTCGTTTCTCTCAACTCTATAAATTGCGAAGGAGACTTTAAAGTATGAAACGTTTTATTTGCGCGGCGGTATTTATTTTGTTTATTTCAGCCTCGTTTTATTCGCAAGATAAGTGTAAACCGGAGGATAAGGAAAGAGCCCGATTACTTGCGCAAAAGCTTGAAGCAACTAATAAATTGAGGTTCGCGGTCGAGAATGGAAGTTTCGGCGACTGCGTTCGTTATGCGTGGATGGACGAAATGCGTAAACTGGGCGTTAAACAGGTCGCGGCGACGCTCAATTTTGTCTGGAATGATAAAATCGAAAAGCTGGAAATTAAGCAAATTTCTTTTTTCGGCACATATTATAGCTACGACACGAAAATAAAGGACAAGAAGATATTAGAGGAAATCGAAAACAGCGGTCTGAAAAAACAGCTTGAAGAAGCGATTTTAGAAAGAGCAGGAAAACATATTTTTGTTTTAATCGAAAGCTTGAAAGATAATTATTCCAGAGGACTTCGCATAAAAGAACCGAAAGGAAGAATTACCGGCGAGCTTTATCATGATTTGCTCGACGACGAAGCTTTGCCGGCTTGGAACGGAATACCAAAGGTCGATTTTTAGAAAAATAAATGTATTCATCAATTCATTTCAACGCCAAACCGCGCGCGGTGACAAATGCTTCGAAACCGGAAGTTATCGAGAAATTAAAACAGATCGTCGGCGCGGAAAACGTTTTAATCGAGCCGGAAAAGGTCGAGCCATACGGCGCGGACGCCGTCAAGGAGAAATTTCCGCCCGAAGCCGTCGTTTTTCCCTCGACGACCGAAGAGATGTCGCAAATCTTAAAGCTCGCGAACTCTGAAATCTTTCCCGTCACGGCGCGCGGCGGCGGCGTCGGCTACACGGGGGGCGCGGTTCCGGTTGACGGCGGCATCGTGATCGGCACGGATCGCATGAAAAAGATCGTCGAGATCAGCGCGGACGATTTATATGTTATCTGCCAGCCCGGACTGACGACTTTCGAATTGCAGCAGGCGGTCGAAAAACACGGATTACTTTTTCCGCCGGATCCGGCGAGCTATAAAGATTCATACATCGGCGGCAACATCGCCGAAAACGCGGGCGGAATGCGGACGCCGAAATACGGCGTCACGAAACATTCGGTTCTCGGGCTTGAAGTCGTCACCGCGACCGGCGAAATCATCCGCACCGGCGGTCGGACGGTCAAAAACGTCGTCGGTTTCGACCTGACCGGCTTGATGTGCGGCTCGGAAGGCTTGCTGGGAATCATCACCGAAGCGACCTTGAAGCTTTTGCCGATGCCCGAAGCGACGGCGACCGTTCGCGCGAGCTTTCGAACGATGGAAGAAGCCTGCAAAGTCCTGACGAAATTCACGCCCGAAGGCTTGCTGCCGATGGCAATGGAAGTCATTGATAAAAACTGCGTCGGCGCGATTGAACAAAACTACGCCTTCGGTCTATCGCCGAACGCGGGCGCGATTTTGCTTGTTGCCGTTGACAGCGCCGCCGGGCAAGTCGAAAAAGATTCTAAACTGATTGAGAAAATTCTGGTTCAAAACGGCGGATTCGATGTGCTTCGCGCCGAATCGAAAACGGACGAAGATAAACTCTGGGACGTGCGCCGCGCCATCAGTCCCAGCTTGATGAAATACGGCACACTGAAAATCAACGAAGATGTCGTCGTGCCGCGTTCCAAAGTTCCCGAATTGATTTTCAGAGTTGAGGAAATCGGGCGCCGTCACGATACTTTCGTAGCCAATTTCGGACACGCCGGCGACGGCAACATTCACGTCAACTTTTTGTGCGACCGCGACGACGCCGATTCGATTGGGCGCGCGCGCGAATGCGTTAAAGAAACTTTTGCTTTATCACTCGAACTCGGCGGCTCGATTTCCGGCGAACACGGCATTGGCTACGTCAAAGCCGCGTATCTGGAGATGGCGATTGATAAACCGACGCTCGAGGTGATGAAGGGCATCAAACGAGTTTTCGACCCGAACGGCATCTTGAATCCTGGTAAGATGTTTGTTTAGAAGACTTCTAGCTTTGCAGAAACTTTGTGAAAGAAATTTTCGCGTCAAGCGCGTTGAGCAGGAAATTGCTTTGCGCGCCGTTGACGATCCATGTTTCGAT
>JANOBZ010000134.1:0-20392 GCA_031411895.1 Acidobacteriota bacterium
TACCCGCCACCCGCTTTAATTTTAAAACAAAACTTTTTTTTCAAAATAGTTTTTTCCGTCCTTTCCGATTTGGGGCCTTGGGGGTAAAAATAGTTCCCCCCAACCCCGCAAAGTCGCAAAGACAGGAAAAACGTATTTTCACAAATAAGTTCTGTTAAAAATTACTACCGGATGCCGGATAAAACAATTCTTCCACGGAAGAATCCGTACGCCGAAACACTCTCCGGTTAACAACGAAGGCGCTAAAGTTTACAATCTAAACTAATGAAATTAAATCTGAACGACACATTTAACCGCGAGCTTCCCGCCGATCCGCAGACGTCAACCCGTGTGCGGCAAGTTGAAAACGCGGCTTTTTCCTATGTTGCGCCGAAAAAACCCGGCAAACCCGTGCTTATACATTATTCGCCGCAAATGCTCGAAGCGATCGGTTTAGCTCAAATTGACGCGCGGAGCGACGAATTTCTCGATGTTTTTTCGGGCGCGGAAATTTACCCGGAGACGAAGCCTTACGCGATGTGCTACGGCGGGCATCAGTTCGGCAATTGGGCTGGACAGCTCGGCGACGGGCGCGCGATCAATCTTTTCGAGGTCGCGCACGGCGGCGCGCAGTGGGCTTTGCAATTAAAAGGCGCGGGGCTGACGCCTTATTCGCGCGGCGCGGACGGTTTGGCGGTTTTGCGCAGCTCGATTCGCGAATACTTGTGCAGTGAGGCGATGTTTCATTTAGGAGTTCCGACGACGCGCGCGCTTTCGCTCGTTTCGACCGGCGATATGGTGTTGCGCGATATGCTCTATGACGGCAATGCCGACTATGAGAAAGGCGCAGTCGTCTGCCGTGCGGCGCCGAGTTTCGTGCGGTTCGGCAATTTTCAGATCTTTTTGGTGCGGCAGGATTTCGAGAATCTCAAGCGCCTGACCGACTACACGATCCGCTCGTTTTACCCGCATCTCGGTGAACCGAATAAAGCGTCCTACATCGAGTTTTTCCGCGAGGTTAGCGAGCGGACGCTCGATCTGATGATCCACTGGGAACGCGTCGGTTTTGTTCACGGCGTGATGAACACGGATAATATGTCAATTCTCGGCTTGACGATCGATTACGGTCCGTACGGCTGGCTCGAAGATTTCGATCCCGGTTGGACGCCGAACACGACCGACGCCGGACAAAAACGTTATCGCTTCGGCAATCAGGCGTCGGTCGGCGTCTGGAATCTGATGCAGCTCGGCAACGCGCTCTACCCGCTCATCGAAGACGCCGCGCCTTTGGAAGAAATTCTCGAAAATTATCAAATGTCATACCTGCCGAAACACGTCCGGATGATGAGCGACAAATTAGGCTTGGAATCCCCGGCAGAAGCGGATTTTATCATCGAACTCGAACAATTGATGTATCAATCCGAGATTGATCTGACCTTGTTTTTTCGTAATTTGAGCAAGTTCGACGAATCCGATCCGAATGAATTCCGGACGCTTTTGCAAGCCGCGAGTTATTCCGAAAACCTCGAAAAATACAGCGAAAAATGGGACAATTTCTTTCAAAATTACGCCGCTTTGCTGATCGCCGAATCGCGCGAAAAACCGGCAAGAATTACCGCGATGAACCGCGTCAACCCGAAATACGTCTTGCGAAACTACATGGCGCAGCTCGCCATCGACGCGGCTGACGCGGGCGATTATTCGATCGTTGATGAATTATTCAATCTGCTTCTCAAACCGTACGACGAGCAGCCCGAAGCGGAAAAATGGTTTGCCCCGCGTCCCGATTGGGCAAAAACAAAGATCGGCTGTTCGATGCTCTCGTGCAGCTCGTAAAATCCTGCTCGTTTTAAAAAAGGACGAAGCCGAAACTTCGTTCTTTTTTATGACTCATAACGGCAAATTTCGGGCTATGATTTTCTTACTCTGCCTTCTACTTTCGGCTGGTAGGTTTCAGATTTTTTCAGGTATTTGATCATCGCCTGAAGCATCTCGACGCCCGTGTTTTTATACGACAGATTTTTCTTGAAGGTCAGAAAACCGTCGCCGCCGTCGGCGAGAAAGTTCGAGGTCAGCACTTTGTAGATTTTGTTGTCGTCGAGCGGAACGCCTTTTATTTTCAGGGTTTTAATGCGGCTGCCGACCGGCTTGCCTTCGTCGTAAACCATCTCGACGCCTTTTGAAACCTGCAAGATTCCGTTCGTCAGACCCGCACCGTGTTCGAAGATCGCGCGCATATCGCTGCCCTTCATTTCTAATTGGACGATCGTGTTCGGAAACGGAAACGCCGAGATCAAATCGCCGACCGTAACCGCTCCGGCGTCGATGTCCTGACGCAAGCCGCCGCTATTGGTGACGACGAGATCGTATTCGGGATAGGCATCGAGCATCGCGTCCGCGACCATATTGCCGAGCAGCGATTCTTCGCCGTAGGAACGCGTCAGCGCTTCGGTCGTGTTCGTTACTTTTTCTTCGGTGATGGTTTTTAAGCGATCCTTCCATTTATTGATGACCTCGACCATTTCCGCGTCGTCCGCAACCTCGTCGTCATACAAATATTTGAAATGGTTTTTATACCTGGTGATTTTGTCCTTTTTCTTATCGTACGTGATCTCGAGCTTGCCGAGTTCGATCGTGTATGCGTCGGTCGAAACGATGATCGTGCCGTTCGAAACGAGCGGTTTCGGCGTTCCCTGATGCGCGTGTCCGGTCACGATGATGTCGATGCCCGGAACGCGTTTCGCCAGTTCGATGTCGCGCTCCAAGTTGCGCGCAACATCCGCCGTGCCGGTCGTCGATTGTCTGCCCGGAATGCCCTGATGCGTCAAAAGCACGATCAGATCGGTCTTGTCTTTCAGCTCGGCGATATATTTTTTCAGATAAACTTCTTCGTCGCGGGCTTCGACGCCGGTAATCATCTCCGCCGAGACGGTATCGTAAAATGCAAATTTTCCGTGCATTCCGATCACGCCGAGCCGGACGCCGTTAACTTCTTTGATGATATACGGATTGTTCCAGTGCAGCTGTTCCGTGCCTTTGATAAAAATATTGCCGTTGAGGATCGGGAATTTCGCTTTCGCAAATTGTTCGAGCGCATTTTCCCAGCCGTGATCGAACTCGTGATTGCCGACGCACGCCGCGTCCAATCCTAAATAATTCATCGCGTCGATGATCGCTTCGCCTTTCGTGAGCGAACTCATATACGGACCCGAAAACCAGTCGCCGGCGTCGAAATAGACCGTGTTCGGATTGGCGGCTTTTTCGCGTTTAACGAGCGTCGCGATATTTGCGAAACCGCCGACCCTGCGCGTTTTGCTGACCCACGGCACGATGTGCGGTTCGAGATGCGCGTGCAGATCGTTGGTGTACAAAATGTTCAGCTTCTTATTCTGCGCCGCCACCTGAACGGCACACGCGAATTGAAAAACTAAAACTAAAACAAACAAAAAGATCGGTTTTTTCATGATTTTTGAAGACCTTATTTTTAGAAATGTTAAGAGAAGTATATAAAATTCCGGCGCAAAGTCGCAAAACGGCGGTTAACGGAGAAATTTTGCGGAGCTAAAAGTTTTTCGGCAAAATTTTTCAGATTTCCGGGGCAAATCTCTGCTTCTAACCAATCTGAATTTATTTCGTCAAATAAATTGTTCCCGGATTAAACAGAATACGTCAGAAAATTCTTGAATTTACATTGGAGAGTAAAAATGAAAAACATCATTGAATCTCAGCTTTCCGAATTTGATAATCATTTGATAGCTGTACAGAGATTACAAATAATTCGAAATAAAGAGTTCTTTTGCTTTCTGCTCGGAGTTTTCGGTGACGTTTCTCATTCCGTAGGTTAAATCCCACGAAACGATTTTGGCGAAGGAAAATAAATCTTTGATGTAATCGCTGTCGTCGTATGTGATTAACCATTTATGGCGGCAGGTTTTCATCGTCTCGGCAAATTTTTGATGGTCGAAAGCTTTGTGCAGATTACCGTTCTTTCCGTAAAGGGCTGATTTGGTTGCGGAATAATACGGCGGGTCGAGAAAAAGAAACACGTTTTCGCCCTTTTGATTGACCAATTTTTCGTAATCGAAATTTGTAATTGTCGAGCCGTTGATAACTTTTGCAAAATCGTTGAGCCGCTGAATGCTGCTTTCGGTAAATCGACCCTTAAATGCGCCTTCGCTGAATCCGCCGCTCAAACTCGTTCCCGAAAACGTGATGCGGTTATAAATAAAAAACGCCGCCGCCTTTTCGAGGTCATTAAAACTTGCCAGATTTTGATTCAGAAATCTATGAAGCTCTTTACCGACGGGAAAACGGTCGCGCCACTCATAAATTTTTTCGATCAGCTGACAAACGTCTTTTTGAGACATTTCCCAAAATTTATAAAGCTCGGGATAAAGGTCGTTGACCCAAAATTTTTTGTTCGGAAAGCATTGTTTCGCATAGATAAAAACCGAACCGCCGCCCAAAAACGGTTCTCTGAATTCATCAAAATCCGGCAGCAGCGTCGAAATCGTTTTCACCGCTCGGCTCTTTCCGCCCGGATACCTTAGAGGACTTTTTATCATCTTGAAATTTGACGTATCTGAATTATTTTTCCTTTCTGGCTTTATTCTTTATAAATTGAGAATTTACTAAGCGGTTCCAAACAATCTTTGAATAACAGGTTCAGTTGCTGCACCAAGTATGTAAAATATAAGTGTCCACAACAAAATCAAAATCCAATTATTTTTTACGATTTCGATAAGCCCAGATACTGTTAACCCGTAAATTTCTTTACTACCTGTTGCAATTCTTAACTCATTTCTGTCTGTCCGTTCTACTATACTTTCGATAATATCTACTTTTCTTAATGTAGATTTATGGAGTTTTAGGTATTCTTTGTTATCAAAAGCATTTGATTCATCAATACCTTTCAAAGCGTCTTGAGTTGTTATATTGTTTCTATTTCCAAGATTCAGAAGACGACCATCGGGCTGGTTTTTCTCGTAACCATAAGTATATATTTTGCCGAGAATTCGTGGAAAGTCATATCTTCTATCATCGTCAATTTCAATGAATTTTCCACCTAAGATTTTATGTCTGTTAGCGATGGCATCAAAGCCATAATTGGAATCTCGCATATTCCAATGAATCCATTTGAAGTCTTTATGATTTTTGACAAATCTGTAGAAATCATCAAGCATTTTCTTTTCAATATTATCGTATTCTACGGTTGAAAGATTATTAAAATCTTTAGTTGATGAAGTCGTCAGAAGAAAGGGCGGGATGCCTTGCGCCATTGACAAAGAAAACGCGGCGCGTTTGTGGAGCTTAAGCGAAAAGCTCGTCTTCGGTTAATTTTTCGGGTTATCAAAAGGCAAAAAAGTCGAAAGCGCTTTTAGCTTGTCGTATACCGCACGGTATTTCGACAAGCTAAAAGCGCTTTCGTCCGAGTAAGGAAAAGCGCGAATGCGGAAGCGCGGGCGGCTTCATAATAACTTCATAATAACTTCATGAAAAAATCACAACTTCCTAAAGATTTGTCTTTGCTATTTAGTCGAAAATGATTCCAGGCAGCAA
Source organism: Acidobacteriota bacterium (assembly GCA_031411895.1). Lineage (GTDB taxonomy): Bacteria > Acidobacteriota > Blastocatellia > Pyrinomonadales > Pyrinomonadaceae > JAFDVJ01. The sequence goes on from JANOBZ010000134.1 coordinate 5,539, forward strand.
TTACGCTGGGCTTAACAAGAAAATCAAAGAGGAGAATATGATGAAACAGTTTTTTGGAAAAGTTATGTTTGGGTTAGCTCTCATTGCTTTATTCAGTATGATGTCAACGGTCGGGTTCGCCGCGCGCGCGCGCTTTAAGGGCAGTGCAGAGGCTGAAATTATCAGTGTCGTGCCGGGTCCGACCGGCGTTTTCATGACGGCTGTCGCCGAAGGAAATGCGACACATCTCGGAAAATTTACCCGTGAAGAACATATTTTATTGAATCCGGAGACCGGCGCTTTTACCGGCGACGTTACGTTTACGGCAGCTGACGGCAGCCAATTGACCGCGACGATAAACGGGCAATTTACTTCGGCAGCGACCGCTCTCGGCGGCTATACCTTTACCGGCGGCACCGGACGCTTCGCCGATACCACGGGCAACGCCTACTTTTCGGCAGTTTTGTCGGATGCCGTTCATTTCGCGGTCGAGTTCGACGGAAATTTCGATTGAATATTTTTGTCGTCCGTCAGTTTATTTAAATTAGCCGCGAATGACTCGAATGAACACGAATTTTTTAAATTTTTCGTGTTTATTCGTGTTCATTCGTGGCTAATTTTAGTTAATGTTTATGCAGAATAACCTTTCGCGCCGTCGCGGGTTGTCGGGATTTTCGGTTTTGATGACGTCTCAACCGGCATCGTTGAACTTTTGGAGAAGTTGGACGACAATGAATATAATAATTTGAAATAGAAACAAGCAATAAAATCTTAAGAAATGTCAAAAATTTACTACACTTTAACCGATGAAGCGCCGCTGCTCGCGACGCATTCTTTTTTACCGATCGTCAAAGCTTTTACAAAATCCGCAAATATCGAAATCGAAGTGCCGGATATTTCGCTCGCGGGAAGAATCTTAGCCAATTTTCCCGAATACTTAAGCGAAGACCAGAAAATTCCCGACGCGCTCTCCGAATTGGGCGAATTGGCGACCAAACCCGAAGCCAACATCATCAAACTTCCGAACATTTCGGCTTCCGTTCCGCAGCTCGAAGAAGCGATCGCCGAATTGCAGAAACAAGGTTTCGCGGTGCCGAATTACGCGGCGGAACCGAAAACGGACGAAGAAAAAGCGATCGACAAAAAATACGCGCGCGTTTTGGGAAGCGCGGTAAATCCCGTTTTGAGAGAAGGAAATTCCGACAGGCGCGCGCCGAAAGCCGTCAAAAATTACGTCAAAGCGAATCCGCATCGAATGGGCGTTTGGAGTGCGGATTCGAAAACTTCGATCGCGCATATGAATTCGGGCGATTTCTTCGGAACCGAAAACTCGACGACCGTCGAACGGGAAGGAAAATTCAGAATCGTTTTCTACGGAAATGATGATCCCGAACAGGTTTTGAAGGATTACGCGCCGCTCAAAGCCGGCGAAGTAATCGATTCTTCGGTCATGAATCTCGCCGCGTTGAAATCTTTTGTCGGTGAGGCGATTAACGAAGCCAAGGAAAAAGACGTTTTGCTTTCGGCGCATTTGAAAGCGACGATGATGAAGGTTTCCGACCCGATCATTTTCGGGGCGATCGTCGAAACTTATTTCAAAGACGTTTTCGAGAAATATAAAGACACTTTCGCTGAATTAGATATTAATCCGAATTACGGATTGGCGACGCTCGACGAAAAAATCGCCGGACATCCGCAGGAAGCCGAAATCAAGGCGGACATCGCCAAAACGATCGAAAACGGCGCGAAAATTGCGATGGTCAATTCGGACAAAGGAATCACGAATTTTCATGTTTCATCGGACGTGATCGTCGATGCTTCGATGGCGGCGCTCGTGCGCGGCGGCGGAAAAATGTGGAATACGGGCGGCAAAGAAGAAGACACCGTCTGCATCATTCCCGACCGAACTTACGCCGGTTTTTACGATGCGATCATTCAGGATATGAAGCAAAACGGAGCGATCGACCCGAAAACTTTCGGTTCGGTTCCGAATGTCGGTTTGATGGCGCAAAAAGCCGAAGAATACGGTTCGCACGACAAAACTTTCCAAATTTCGGGCGAAGGAACGGTGAAAGTCGAAGACGAAAACGGCAATGTTTTGCTCGAACAACAAGTTGAAAACGGCGATATTTTCAGAATGTGCCAGACTAAAGACGCGCCCGTCCAGGATTGGGTGAAATTAGCTGTCAATCGCGCAAAACTTTCCGATACGCCGGCGATTTTCTGGCTCGACAAAGACCGCGCTCATGATTCGCAGATCATCAAAAAGGTAGAAAAATATCTGCAAAATTATGATTTAACAAATCTCGATATCAGAATTATGGATGTCGAAGACGCGATGCTCGAAACGCTGAAACGCGCACGAGCGGGCAAAGACACGATTTCGGTTTCCGGCAATGTTTTGCGCGATTATCTGACCGATATGTTCCCGATTCTCGAACTCGGAACCTCGGCAAAAATGCTTTCGATCGTTCCGCTGATGAACGGCGGCGGTTTGTTTGAAACCGGCGCGGGAGGTTCTGCGCCGAAACACGTCGAACAATTCGCGCAGGAAGGATATTTGCGCTGGGATTCGCTCGGTGAATTTCTTGCGTTGCAGGCAAGTTTCGAGCATCTGGCGCAAACGCAGGACAATCAAAAAGCGCAGATTCTGGCGGATGCTCTGGACGAAGCGAACGCGAAATTTTTAGCGACCGACAAATCTCCGGCAAGAAAAGTCGGGCAGATCGACAATCGCGGTTCACATTTCTATCTGGCGATGTATTGGGCGGAAGCGCTGGCAAATCAAACTGCCGACGCGGAAATCGCTGCGAAATTCGCGCCCGTTGCCAAAGCATTGCAGGAAGCGGAAGCAAAAATCAACGAAGAATTGATCGGCGCGCAGGGAAAACCGCAGGATGTCGGAGGTTATTATCATCCAATTTCCGAAAAGGCTTACGCGGCGATGCGACCTTCGGCGACGCTCAACGCGATTGTCGACGGAATTTAGAGTAAACGAAAGACAATTTCCCGCAAAGACGCAAAGCTGCATAAGAAAGCAAATCTTTGCGTCTTTGCGTCTTTGCGGGAAATTAACCAATTTCTTCGATCTCTCCGGCGACCGCGAAATCGAAATCCGTGATGCCGCCGCGATCGTGGGTCGTTAAGTTTATTTCGGCGTAGCCCCAGCCGAATGATATGTCCGGATGATGATCGTGGCGTTCGGCGATTTCGCCGACGCGGTTGACGAAATTCAGTGCTTCGGCAAAGTTTTCAAACTCGAATCTTTTCTTTAAAACATCGTTCTCGGTTTGCCAATCTTTTATCACGGACAACTTGCGTTCGATTTGTGCGGGGATCAGTTTTTTGCGTTCCATTCGTTTTTCGCTTCCTTCTTTTGCGGTATAATCTAGTTTTTTTAGTATAACGATTTACGAAACTGATATTCAAACAATGCGTTTTTATCCAAAATTTTTACTATTTATTTTAATCGCGGCGCTCGGTTCGGCGTGTTCGCAAACGCCGAAAAAAAATCAGACGCCGCTCGAAACCTTAAAGGCTTACGGGAGCGCCTACAAGAAAAAAGACATTACGGCGATGAAACTTTTGCTCTCTGACGAATCTCTAAAAATGCACGAGCAGGAAGCCAAAGCGCAAAACGTGACGGTTGACGACATCGTCAAGCGCGAAACATTGTTTTCGGAAAATCAGACGACCGCCGAATTTCGCAACGAACGCGTTGACGGCGTCAAGGCGAGCATCGAGATGAAGGACGCGAACGGCATCTGGAATCTCGTTCAATTCGTGCGCGAAGACGGCACGTGGAAAATTGACCGGCGCGGTTTTGCCAGCAAGATCGAGCAGGAAGTCGAACAGAAACAAAACGAGCTGGACAATATTATCAATCAGGGCAGAATTGACGACACGAACGTCAGCACGAATTCGAATGGAAACGTGAATCCGACGATTAACGTGAACGCGAATCCGACGCTCGACTCGAATCCGAACGTCAATGCGAATTCGAATGTGAACGTTAATATTCAGCCATAGAAGATTTTGGATTTTAGATTTTAGATTGATGAAAATTTATTACGCGTTTATTTTGCTCGCGGCTTTTTTGTCGGCGGGTTGTAATTCCGGTCAAACGACGACGGCAGATTCGCCGGGCGAGGCTTTGAAACGGTATGTCGCGGCGTCGCAAAAGCAGGATATTGCGGCGATGAAATCGCTGCTTTCGAAAGGCTCGCTCGAATTGATCGAAAAATCTGCGAAGCTTCAAAACGCTTCGGTGGACGACCTTTTGGGGCGCGAATCAATGGTTAAAATTCAAAAAGCGCCCGAAACGCGCAACGAACGGGTGGAAGGCGAGACGGCGACGGTCGAGGTCAAAAACGAAACGTCGGGTGAATTCGATATGGTCATGCCGTTCGTTCGCGAAGACGGCGCGTGGAAATTAGCGCGCGACAAATACATCGCCGATCTGATGAAAAAAGCGAACGACGAGATCAACCGAAAACTCGCTAATTCAGCCGGTTCGAACAATAATGCGGCGGCTTTGAACAGCAATTCCGCGTCGAACGCGAATAGTTCTGTAAATCGTTAATTTGAAATAAATCAAGAGGAAAAAAAGTGTCAAAAATAAAAGCTTTTCGCGCATTGCGCCCGCAGACAGACGTCGCCAAACAGGTTTCGAGCGTTCCGTACGACGTTCTGAGCGCCGACGAAGCGCGCGCGATCGCGGCGGATAATCCCTTGAGTTTCCTGCGCGTTTCGCGCTCGGAGATTGATCTGCCCGAAGGCGCAAATCCTTACGCGGACGAAGTTTATAAACAGGCGAAGGAGAATTTCGAGCGACTGCAAAGCGAGGGCTTTCTCGAAATCGAAAACGAACCGGCGCTTTACGTTTATCAATTACAGATGGGCGAACAGGTGCAGACGAGCGTCGTCGCCTGCTGTTCGATTGACGAATACGACAACGATCTCATCAAAAAACACGAAAAAACGCGTCCCGATAAAGAGAACGACCGCACACGCCACATGATCGAACTCGAAGCGCAGACGGGCTTGATTTTCCTCTGCTATCGCGGCACGGAAGAGATCAACGCGCTCGTCGAAGAAGCCGTAAAAACCGCGCCGCTCTACGATTTCGAAGCCGAAGACGTTAACAAAAATTCGATTCGCAACACGATCTGGAAACTCCTCGCGCCCGAACGAATCGTGAAAGCCTTCGAGCAGGTTCCCGCGATTTACATCGCCGACGGTCATCACCGCGCCGCGAGCAGCTCGCGCGCCCGCGCATTTTTGCGGGCAGAAGCATTGGAAAACGTCAACGAAAGCGCGGTTTGCCTCGCGCCCGAAGTCGGAATCGAGGAAGCCGAATACAATTACGTGATCGCCGCTTTGTTTCCCGCCGAGCAATTAAAAATTCTCGCCTACAACCGCGTCGTCAAGGATTTGAACGGTTTAAGCACGGAAGAATTCTTTCAAAAGGTTGGCGAAGATGGCTTTGTCGTGACCGATACCGACAATCCGACGCCCGAAAATCCGGGCGAAATCTGCGTTTACACGGAAGGAAAATGGCGCAAACTGCGGTTCAGCATAGATTATCTGGTTGATCCGGGCGTGATCGAAACTTTGGACGTAACGCGTCTCGAAAAGTTTATTCTGCACCCGATTCTCGGCATCGAAGACGTTCGCACCGATAAACGAATTGACTTTGTCGGCGGCATTCGCGGCACCGGCGAACTCGAAAAACTGGTTGACTCGGGCAAATGGCAGATCGCCTTTTCGATGTTTCCGACCACGATCGAACAGCTTTTGCAGGTTTCCGACGCGGGCGAGATCATGCCGCCGAAATCAACCTGGTTCGAGCCGAAACTGCGCGACGGTCTGCTGATTCATTTGATATAAAAATTTATTAGCCGCGGATAAACGCGGATTTCGCGGATTAAATCTTTTGATTTCTTAGCGACTTTGCGTCTTTACGGGAGTTCTTAAAATTTCCCGTAAAGACGCAAAGTCGCTAAGAAGTAAAGAAACCTATTTCAGATAAGTTATTGAATCAATCCGCGAAATCCGCGTTTATCCGCGGCTAATAAATTTTCTTAGCTTACCGCAATCAGCTCCTCGATTTGCTTTCTGACCTTTGCATCTCGTTCGCTTTCGAGCAGGCTTTTCAAAACGGGTTCGTAAAATCTGCCGTATTTTCTCAGATAATTCTGCGCTTCTTCACGCGTTTTTGCCGATTCGGAGCGCAGAAAACCGACCTGCCTTCGCACGTCCTGTTCCATTTCGGGCGTGATAACCTCGGCGCGTCCGACCAGCACGCGGACGATTTCCTTCGGCTGCGGCTTGATATTCAAAGGCAGAATCTTGTCGGTTGATTTGCGCGTCAGAACATAAAAAACGCGCAAGCCTTCTTCGAACCACGAATCCTTCCATGTTTCGATCATCGCCTTCGCTTCCTTTTCGTAAAGCCCTTCGGCGACGAGAATTTTTTCGAGCGCAGCGTAAACATCCGTCAGCGTTCTATTCGTTTCCGGGCGTTCGGTAACGATTTCCTTCGGCAGCGATTCGATAAACTTAAAGCCGACGCGCCCGCCGCGATTTTCGAAAATGACGATGTTTTTTACTTCGTCGGTTCCCAAATCCTTCAAATGCAGATTTTTGCCGTCAATTTTGACCGCCAGCGGCAGACCGAAATCGCCGACGCCGCGATAAAACAGAAATTTTTCCGTTTCGATTTTCGTTTTGTCGGCGTTGCAGACCTGCACGGCGACCGAATCGGTTTCGCGTGCCGGGTAATAATGGCTGTCGGCGGCTTCGCGCAGGTAATTCGGCTGATCCCGGGGCAAAAGTTTGATCGTTCCCCAGTTGATCAGATTCGATGTGAATTTGGCGCTTTGTTGGTTGCCCGCATATTTATTGACGATGCTCGCCTGCGGATACCATTCGGTAATCTCGCCGTCCGGAAACCCGACGCTCGCCTCGATTTCCATTTCGTTTTTAGTGTAAAAATAAATGACCGGCGTTTCCATCCGCACTTTGACGAGCTTCATATCCTTGCCGCTGATTTTCGCGGTGTATGTTCCGCGAAAGCCGTCTTCGTCCGTTATTTTATAAACAAACGACGGCAGATCGCTCGCGCCGTTCAGCGGTCGCCAATCGAGCGCCGTACCTTTTTTGCCCGCGACGGTCGTGAATGTTCCCCATTCGTGAACGACCAGATCGTTCGGCGAAGCCTGAGCGTTTTCGGCGACGTTAAAATCGAAGAGAGTCAAACATAATGCCGCATAACAGGCGATCGCGAAAATAATTAAACTGCTTTTCATAGATTTTCTCCTTCAACAAAAGTCCGTCTAAAACAACCTGAAATTCACCCGAACCAGACGTTTTCGATCTTGGTCCACCATGCGTCGAGCATTTTTTTATCGAGCCGCAGAATTCCTTCGCGCGTGACTTTGGCGGGCGGTTTGACGCGCGCGGCGAGCGCGTCGAAAATTCGTCCGCGATCTTGTTTTTCGACGCGCGAAACCAAATGCCAGAGCGTCAGCGAATCATACAGATTCGATTCTTTGATAACAGTTTCGAGCGCCGCCGCGCCGCCGTTTTCGAAATCGAATTGGTAAAGCGCGGCTTGCAGCGCGGCAGAAGAATCGTCGGCAAACGGCGTCCCGATGCCGATGCCTTTTCTGGTCAGCGCGATCGCGCCCGCCGGGACGATTGATTCAACCGTGCCGTTTTCGAGCGCGACGAAACCGCTCGTTACGTGGAGCCGCGAATTGCCGTCGGCGTCAACTTCGAGCGTGTATTCGCAGCCGAGATCAACCGCGACCGCCGACGGCGTATCAACGATAAAAAGGCGCGGCGGCGCTAAGATTTTCGCCTTCAACGAGCCTTTTTCGAGCGAAAGCCGGTGTTCTGTTGACTTCGTTCCGACGAGCTTTACGCGCGAATTCGGCGCGATTTCGACGTTTCCGATGTTTGCGACCTGAACAAGCGCGCGCGAATTCGCGTCGGTTTCCAGAAACTCGCCGACCGACAGTTTTTCGCTCTCAAACGAATTTCCGACGCGCGGCATTCCCGCGAGAGTTTCGACATTCCACGACGGCGGAACCGTTTTTACCGGCAGAGTAGTTTTTGGCGAAAAGTTTGTTTTGGGCAGAACGCCGTTGTTTGAATCCGCCGTTTGCACATTTTTCGGAATCTGCGGATTTACGTCCGGCGCAGCTTTGTTTGCCGGATTCGTTTCCGCCGTTTGAATCGGCGTTTGAATCGGCGTTTGATTCGCGGAAACCGCTTCATCCGGGGTTGAAACAGTTTGCGGAATCGAAATTCGGGCGTTTTCAGACGGCTTTTCAACGCGGACGATTTCCGGCGCGTTATTTCGCAGGAAGCCGAAATAAACCGTCAATAGTCCGAGCATTATTAACAAACCTGCCGCCAGAGCGCGCCAATTGAAAAACGCAAAATTCGCAAAACCGGCAGCTTTTTTCTCTCTTTCGTCGAGTGAATTTTCTATTTTGTTCCAGAGGTTTGCGGGCGCGTTCTGCGGCTTCAAATTTTCTGCCAACATCGCGCCGAGCTTGATCTCGTCGTGTTCCGCGCGGCATTCGGCGCACTGCAAAAGATGCTCGGCAACCGCCTGTCGTTCGTCCTGCGCCAATTCGTGATTAACGAAATGAGAGAGTTTTTCCTTGTAATGCTTTTCGTTCATTTTGTTTTTTGCCGCAGATTATGCGGATTTCGCCGATCAGAAATCTTTAATTTAATCCGCGTTACCCGCGTATATCCGCAGCTAAATTTCTTTCCTCAAATGCTTCAACTTCTGCGCCAGCATCTTGTGCCCGCGATTGAGGCGCGAGCCGATCGTGCCGACCGAGCAGTCCAAAATCCGCGCGATTTCCTCGTAGCTCAAATCTTCGGAATATTTAAGCAGAATCGGCAGGCGGAATTTTTCTTTTAATTCGCCGATCGCGCGCTGTACCTCGTCCGCCGTTTCGCGTCGTTCGGCGATCTCATGAAGCGTTTTTTTTGTTCGAAATTCGCCGAAAAAGTTTTCGATCGAGAAAAACCGCCGCGTTCGCCGCTGTTCGTCAATACAGGCGTTAACCGTCATTCGGTAAATCCAGGTCGTCAATTCCGACGCGCCGCGAAAGCCTTCGATCTTATTAAAAATTTTCAAAAAAACCTGCTGCGTGACGTCTTCCGCCGCCGCGCGATCGCCGCCGAAAAAATGAAGCGCGACCGAAAAAACACGTTTTTGATTCGCCTTGTAAATCAACTCGAACGCCTGCCGGCTGCCGCTTCTGCATTCGGCAACGAGGTCGGGTTCGGTCATTTTTTCGGTCATTCGGGCGATGCTCTCCATCTCGGTTTTTCAAAGATTTTATATCAGGTTCGGCATAATCGGAGTTTTAGTTCGTAATTAATTTTTTAAACGAACGCGGAAAAATTATCAGAAGCGGTAAAAATTTTAGAATCGTTTTTTTATGCCTTCCAGAGCTGAATATCGCGCACGCCGCGTAAAATGCCGTCCGCGCCTTTTTCGGGCTTGATTATCGGATTAAAACCGCCTCTGCCCGATAGCTGTTTTTTCTTGATCTCGGGCGTGATCAGATCGTCGCCTTCAAACCAGATGTCGTCAATCCAGTATTCTTTGAAATTTACGCCCGTGAGCGTGTAATGAATGTGCGCGGGCGTGTCACGCAGCGGATACTGCGCGGGTTTGATCGTGCGGAATTCATAGCGTCCATCGGCATCCGAAAGCATCCAGCCGTGATGTTTGCCGTGCGGATGCTCGGCTTTACCGCGACCGTAAAAGCCTTTCGCATTGGTGTGATAAGCGTAGATCAGGATGTTCGGAGCGGGCGTTTTGCCGTCCGTTTCAAAAACCGTCCCCGAAATTATCAGCGGTTCGCCCTCGTCTTTTTCGTCGGCTAACGAAGCTTTCGATGAAACATCGTCAGGCGCTTCGCGCGCCGCGCCGCACCAACGCTCACAGTCTTCGGGAAGGTCGGAGCTTTTTCTCATCAAACTCAAAACGTCCTTGTTCGATTTTTGGGCTAAAGTATTGTTTTTGCAGTTTAACAATACCGGAAAAGCCAGCCCGAAAAGCGACAGGCGCTGTAAAAAATTCCGGCGATTTTCATTTGATTGAGTCATAAACACTTCCTAAAACCGAAAAATTTTTACTTATGCTTTCCAAAGCCGGATGTCGCGCGTTGCCTGCCAGAGATTGTTTTCGCCTTTTTCGAGCTTGAGAATCGGGTTGAATCCGCCTTTACTTCCGGCAGTTTCGCGTTCGCGCGCCGAAATCAATTTATCGCCTTCGAACAGGATCGAATCGATCCAGTCTTCGCGCATCGCGCGCGTGGTCACGGTCATGTGAATATGCGCGGCAAAGCGGTTTTCGGGATACGGCGCGGGTTTGATCGTCTGAAACGAATATCTTCCTTCCGCATCGGTCAAAAGCCAGCCGCGATAGCGACCGTGTTTATGTTCGCCGTTTTTGCCGTAATAGCCCTCGATGTCTGTGTGATAAAGATAGATCAAAACATTCGGCGCGGGCGTTTTGCCTTCGCGCTCGAAAACTTTTCCCGAAATAACCATTTTTTCGCCTTTATCGGCGTCCGTGAACAAAATCGTTTTCGGCGAAACGCTTACCGGCGCATCGATCGCGCCCATTCCTTCGGTGCCCGCAGGGTTCGCGTTTTTCTTGAGCAAAGTTAAAACGTCGCCGTTTGATTTTTGCGCGAGCGTGTCGCTCCGGCAGCTTAGAAAAAACGGGAAGGCGACGGCGACGGCGGCGGCGCGGCGCAAAAACGTGCGGCGGTTTTCATTTTTCTGGTTCATTGATTTTTTCTCCTTTGAAAAGTTTTAACGATAATTTAGACGGAGCCGTTTAACGGTTTCTTCCAAGTTTTTTTGAAATAATTTAAAATGCTTTTTTGGAACTCTAAAGTTTATGATACAGCTCGAAACCAAAAGACTTTTATTGCGCCGATTTAACTATACGGACGTGGCCGCGGTTTTCGCGATGCGCTCGGACGCCGATCTGATGCGCTTTATCCGCGCGCCGCAGACGAACCCGAAGGAAGCCGAAAGCTGGTTAAAGCTCGTGTCGAGCCGCTGGGAAAGCGACCGCATCGGCTTTTGCGCAGTTGTAGAAAAAGCCGCGAATCGATTTATCGGCTGGTGCGGATTGTGGCGTTTGAAGGAAACCGGCGAAACGGAAGTCGGCTACGCGCTCGTCAGGGATTTTCGCGGAATGGGCTATGCTTCGGAAGCCGCCGAAGCATTTCTCGTTTACGGATTTGAAATCTTAAAACTCAAGGAAATCGTCGCCGTCGCGCGTCCCGAAAACAGCGCGTCGCGCGCCGTTATGGAACGCCTCGGAATGACTTACGATTACACCGGAAGATTTTACGACAACGAACTGGTGCATTATTCGATAACGATGAAAGAATTCTTTAAGCGTGAAAAAGAGAAGAAATTAGCTGCGGATTAACGCGGATTTCGCGCAACAAAGCAAAAATCATCCAGAAACTATGTTTTCTTAAATCTTTGCCGCTTTGCGCCTTTGCGGGAAACAACTTTTCCCGCAAAGGCGCAAAGACGCTAAGAAATCCGCGTTAGTCCGCGGCAAAAAATTATGTTCGAAACTGAAAGACTTATCATCCGCAAATTTACTCACGACGATTTAGATAAACTCATCGAACTGCGTTCGGACGACGACGTTATTCGTTATCTCGGCGGGCGGCGGCTGCAAAACGCCGGGGCGATCGAAAAGCGAATGGATTTTTACATCGACTGCTATGCGAAATACGGCTACGGAATGAGCGCGATGATCTGGAAAGAGACGGGCGAGATGATCGGCTGGTGCGGTTTGCAGCCGCTCGAAGAAACCGGTGAAACCGAAGTCGGCTACGGAATGATCAAAGAATTCTGGGGCAAAGGGATCGGCTATGAATGCGCCCGCGCGTGGCTCGAATACGCTTTCGCAAACACGGACGCAAAACGCATTGTCGCCGTCGCCGACCCTGAAAACACGGGCTCGTGGCGAATTATGGAAAAGTGCGGTATGAAATACGAGCGCACGGACGAACATTACGGAATGACCTGCGTATTTTACGGAATCTCGCGCGAAGAATTTCAAAAAGCGTCGTAAACAATTTCCTTTTCGAAATAGCTGAAAACTGATCACGAATAGCTGATAACCGGATTGCGAAGTTATCAGCTATCAGCTATTAGGTATCAGTTATTCCGAAGTTATAAATTATTGACTTACAGCGAATAAATTTTTAACCAAAACGCGTAGGTTTGCGTTAAAATAATAAATGTTTCGCTTATTTCAAACGCGAATTCCGACAAAAATCTTTTCTTTTTACTTCCCGAAATCGAACTTTTATGAAAATCAGTTATCCGAAACTCGTTTTTGCCGCGCTTTTAGGTTTGTATTTTCTTTCGATCGCTTATAAACCGCTTGACGGAAGCTTTCTCGATTTGGTGGATTTGCCGATTCACGAAACGGGACATCTTTTGTTTCGCCCGTTCGGCGAATTTCTCATGATCGCGGGCGGTTCGCTTTTTCAAATCATTCTGCCCGCAGTGTTTTTCGGCTATTTTATCCGGCACGAAAAGTATTATTCGGCGGCGATCGTTCTGTTCTGGGTCGGGCAGAGCGCTTTAAATGTGTTTGTTTACGCGAACGACGCCGTTGCGATGCAGATCGTCCTGACGAGCGGCTTGACGGGCAGCGAGGGAAGTTTTCACGACTGGAATTATCTCTTGACCGAAACGGGTTTGATAAAACGGGCGCGCACGGTTGCAAACATCATCAGACTTTTGGGAACATTGATGATTATTGCGGCTGGAATCGGTGCGGTTTACTATTCGATCTACCCGCAAGATGAAACGGATTTATGAAATGCACACTCATCACGGGCGCATCGGGCGGAATCGGCGAAGCGTTTGCGCGGCGGCTCGCGGAAGAAAAACATAATCTCGTGCTGGTCGCGCGCTCCGAGCAGAGATTGCTCGAATTGTGCGACGAATTGATGCTCAAACACAAGATCACGGCGCATTACGTCGCTTTGGATTTAACCGAATACGAAGCGGATAAAAAGCTTTTTGAAGAAACCCAAAAACACGGCTTCGAGATCGAATGGCTGATCAACAACGCCGGATTCGGCTCGATGGGCGATTTCGCAGAGCTTGATTTAGAGCGCGAGCTTGAAATGATCAGCCTCAATATCATGGCGCTCGTTGCCGTCACGCATCGTTATTTGGAAAAAATGCGCGCGCGAAAAAGCGGCGTAATTATCAACGTTTCTTCGACGGCGAGCTTTCAGGCGATACCCTTTATGGCGACGTATGCGGCGACGAAAGCGTTCGTGACGTCGTTTTCCGAAGCGATCGCCGAAGAAAATCGCCCGTTTAATATCAGCGTCACGGCGCTCTGCCCGGGACCGACCGACACGAACTTTTTCGCCGAGGCAAATGCGATCCCGTTTTCGGCAAAGGGAATGCAGACGCCCGCAGAAGTCGTCGCGAAAGGATTAAAAGCCGCGCGCGCAGGACGTCCGCTCGTCGTTTCGGGACTGGCGAATTATATCGGCTCGATCCTAGGCACGATCGCTCCCGATTCGCTCGTCACGCGCGTCATCGGAAACACTCTGCGCCCGAAGCTAAAAGAAAAGAAAAAATAATTAGCCGCGGATAGACGCGGACCAGCGCGGATCAAACGAAATTGATATAAGATTGTTAAATCGCATTCTTAAATCCGCGAAATCCGCGTTCATCCGCGGCAAAAACAAAATGAAAGTTACGGTTCTCGGCAGCGGTTCGACGGGCAACGCCGTTTTGATCGCGACCGAAAAAACAAAAGTTCTGGTTGACGCCGGATTGAGCGCGAAGCAGATTTTAGAACGTTTCGCGGCGGTCGGCGAAGACCCTTCGACGCTCGACGCCGTTCTCATCACGCACGAACATTCCGACCACGCGGGCGGCTTGCGCGTTCTGCTGAAAAGCGTTAAATGCCCCGTTTTTATCTCCGAAGCGACCGAAGATTCCTATTACGGCACGCGCAAAGGCGTCGCAAACGGCGACAGCGAAGCCGTCAAGCGTCGCGATTGTTTAAAAAATCGCACCGTCAAGATCGAATCGAGCAAAGAATTCCGCATCGGCGACATTGATTTCGAGCCTTTTACGGTTCCGCACGACGCGGCGGACAATTTCGGCTTCATCGCCCGCAAAGACGGCGTGCGCATCGCGACTTTAATGGATTTCGGACACATCACGACGCTCATCAAGGAAAAACTCCGCAACTGCGCGGCGATCGTCGTCGAATCGAACCACTCGCGCGATATGCTCAAAACCTGCCCGATCTACAGCTGGGATTTAAAACAGCGAATCCTTTCGCGCACCGGGCATCTTTCGAACGAAGATCTCTCCGAATGGCTGACCAACGAATACGACGGCGCGGCGCGCGACATCGTTCTCGCGCATCTTTCCCAACGCGCCAACGAACCGCATCTCGCCCGATTAATGGCGGAATCCGCGCTCGAAATGCGCCCGAATTTCTTTAAAGCGGAAACCAAAATCACGGTTTCATACCACCGGCAGCCGACCGACTGGATTACTTTTTAACCTTAAACCGCGAAACACGCGAAAGACGCTAAAATATCAACATTTATTTTTAGCGTCTTTCGCGTGTTTCGCGGTTTGCTTATTTCTTAAAAATTTCTTCAATCACCTTAAGCACCCCAACAAAAATAGGCTAAACTATTTTTTGAAATGGGGAAAACAAAGATTGTCGAATTGAATGAAGAGCAACGAGCGGGACTGGAAAAAGGTTACAAAAACGGCAAAAATCACGCCTTTCGGACTCGTTGTC
>JANOBZ010000135.1:0-36284 GCA_031411895.1 Acidobacteriota bacterium
TTAAGTTCGCCTATATTTTCCGCCCTTGCTCACGCGCGGGCTTCTGCTGTCGTTGGCGCACAAAAAACAAAAAAGGCGACGGAATAATCGTCGCCTTTTTTCATTATTGGTCAAACCTTTTACGCCGTCGCTTCGGAACCCGAATCTTTCGGCAGGATGTATAAAATGCGGGCGCAGTTTTCGCAGGTAATGATCTGGTCGCCGCGTTTAACTTCGAGCTGCATCTGCGGGCGCAGCTGCATATAACACGCCGAGCACGAGCCGTTGACGACTTCCGCGACGGCAATACCGTCTTTGCTGCGCTGTGCCATACGATCGTAAACCGACGCGAGATTTTTCGGCAGGGTGACGAAAACTTTCTGGCGCTTGTCGGATTCCTTTTCGAATTCTTTGCGCGCCGACGTGATTTCTTTGTCGAACACCGAGAGAGCGGTTGAGCGTTTCGATTCGAGCGAATTGATCTCCTCGGCGCGTTCTTCGAGAGTTTTTTCGATTTCCTCGACCGCCGTGATCTTTTCGAGCATCGAGGTTTCGAGCGTTCCGATCTGCTTTTGGAGCGCGTCGGTTTCGCGCATCGCGGTTTCGTATTCTTTTTGATTCTGGGCGTGTTTCAGGTTGCGGTCGGCACGTTCGAGATAGGTTTTGTTTTCGTTGATCTGGCGTTCAAACTCCGCGCGTTCCGCGTTTGCCGTGTCGCGTTTTCCTTGTATCTCACGAATAGAAGAGGCGTGCTGTTCAAACTCCTGTTCAATTTCGGCACGCCTCTCGTCTGCTGTTTCGATGGCTTTTTTAAGTCTTCGAATGTTGGTATCGGTTATTTGTAAATCTACTAACTTCGCTAATTCTTCTTTCACTTTTATTAAAAATTCCTCTTAAACTATCTTGGATAGACAATTAATATCTTACACAACAAAATCCAAAATCGGAATTCGGATTACGGGTTTCAGGTTTCAGGTTTCAAGTTTCAAGTTAAAAACAGACAACCTGAAACTTGAAACCTGAAACCTGAAACTTAGTTTATGCCGAGAAAAACCTGAAAATGTCGGACTAAATCTTCTAATTCGAACGAAACGCGCAGCCCGTTTTGATTAACGGTAAACCAGTTCGGGCGATCTTCGAATCTTAAAAGATGAAGTTCGGCGTTGGCTTTTGAAATTCCGAAATGCGTGACGCGCGCGACCGCAAGCGCATTGCCGCGCATAAATCCGTCGCCCGGCGCGCGCGTCCAACCGGCTTCGACCGTCAGGCATCTTATCCCTTGTCGGAACTTGAGCATTGAACCGCCGAGATGCATTTTTTCGAGCGAAAAACGGTGCGGCTCCGTGCTTTCGATCACGATATTGGCGTTTTTCTGGTTGGCGCGTTCCGCCGCCGTGCGCATCGTATCGAGCAGCCAGCGGACGGATGTTTCGCGAATCTGATCGTTGGCGGATTTGACGGCGAGAAATTCGGCGAAGCCTTCGCTGCTCGCCGCAGCGTTTGGATTTTTGGCGGCTTCGCTGATCAGTTGTTCCCAAACTTCGTTAAGCTCGTTCATTGTTTTTCAGCATAAAACTGTCAACGGATTATTGCAATTTCGTGCTATTATTTTGGTAAATGGAAACTAATGGTAAATGGTAAATGGTAAATGGTAAATGGTTAACATTTCGTTTTTCTATTTACCGTTTACCATTTACCATTTACCATTTACCATTTCCGAAGGGTTTTATGAAAAATTCAGCAATACTATTTTTTCTTTTTATTTTTTTACTCACGGCAAACGGGCAGACACCGAAAACCACTCCTCGAAAATCTCCGAAACCTGTCAAAACTGTTGCAGTTAAGCTCGGCACCGAAGCCGAGGAGTTTGATAAAGCAACGAAAGTCGCCGAACCTTCGGCGCGCGTCGCGGCTTTGCAGGCGTTTATCAAAAACTTTCCCGCGTCAACGGAAATTCCGCGCGCGCAGGCTTTTATCGTGACGGCGCGCGCCGAACTCGGTATTATCCGCTTGCAGGCAAAAGATATCAAAGGCGGCTTGGAATTTTACCGGCTCGCTATCAGTGAATCGCCGACTCCTGTGCCGAACGAGATTTTTTCAAAGGTTCTGATCGGTCTGCCGGTTAGTCTCTATACGTTGAACGAGCGCGGCGCGGCGTTCGATATCGCCAAGCTGATCGAAGAAAAAGTCGGCGCCAACGCCGCGCAGATTCTCGATCTGTCGCGCTTTTATCTGAACGTCGAATACGGCACGGAAGCGATTCGCCTCGCGCAGAAAGCGGTCGAGCTCGCGCCCGAATCAGCCGCCGCATACCAGACGCTCGCCGCCGCCAACCGCTTGAATTTCCGGCTCGAAGACGCGGCAGCGGCTTACGCGAAAGCCGCCGAGCTCGAAGGCGAATCGGCAACCTCGAAACTGAGTCTCGCCGAAATGAAGCGCGCGCTCGGCAAAACCGACGAAGCGATCGCGCTCTATCGCGCAATTCTCGCCAAAGAACCTGAAAACAAACCGGCGCAGGCAGGTTTAACGCTCGCTTTGTTAGACGCCGGCAAACGCGCCGAAGCCGAAGCCGAATTGAAAAAAGCGCTCGAAGCCGACCCGCAGAACGCGCGTCTGATGACCGGCGCGGCTTACTGGTACGCGGCGCGCGGCTTTAACGAGCAGGCGATCGAATATTCGCGCAAAGCGATCGTCATCGAACCGCGCAATGTCTGGTCGTATATCGCGCAGGCACGCGCTCTGACGGC
The DNA here is from genome assembly GCA_031411895.1 of Acidobacteriota bacterium. GTDB lineage: Bacteria > Acidobacteriota > Blastocatellia > Pyrinomonadales > Pyrinomonadaceae > JAFDVJ01. Next base: position 2,727 of record JANOBZ010000135.1, read on the forward strand.
GCAGGGCAAACCGCTCGAAGCCGAAAAAATTCTCCTGATGGCGCGTCAATACAGCGATTTTCCGACGCTCGATTACGAATTGGCGACCGTCAGGCTTGCCGCCGGTCTCTATCGCGAAGCCGCCGAAACTCTGCGCAGAAGTTTCAAGGTCAATAAAGACGGCACGGTCGAAACTTATCTCGGCAACCGCATTCTCGCCGACGCCGGAAGTTTTACCGAGCTGCTTTCGCTCGAACGCCGCGTCGCGCTTTTTGAAACGACCGCCGCCGAAAACGAGGAAGCCGCGAAAAAATTAAAAGCACTGCTCGACTTTAACCAGAAGTTCGAAGCAAAGGAGACGACCGAGGACGAACTCGCGCTCGCGGCTGAACAATTCGCGGGCGGCGAGGACAATATGCGCCTGCATCGCCAGCTTTTCGCGGCAAACCGCCTTTTGCAGAAAAAAATGGCGTTTCCGAAAGTTCTCGAATTAATGCAGGCGGCGATCTCCGGTGTTGATTCGGCGCTCAATGTCGCGAGTCCTTCGGCGGCGGTTTTGGCGGACGAGATTTACGAAAGCCGCGATTACGCGATCAAACAGAACCTGATCGTCGTCGTGCCGGAAATTCCGCGCCCGACGCTTTCGGCGATTCTTCGCGGGCGCATCGAAGACACCGCCGGACGCGCGCTTTTTCAGCAAAACAACATTCCGCAATCAATCGTCCGCCTGAAACGCGCGCTCAGCGTTCTGCCCGACAAAAGCGCATGGTCACGCGCGAGCTACTGGAATCTCGGCGAAGCGCTGCAGGCGGAAGGCAAAGAAAAAGAAGCGCTCGAAGCTTTTATCAAAAGCTACAACAAGGATTTTCCCGACGCAAACCGCCGCGCGTTTATCGAAACTTTATACGTCAAAGTGAACGGCAGCACCGACGGATTGGATGATCGAGTCGGCGTCAAACCCGAAACGACCGTCGCGACGACCGACAACAAAACGACGCCGACCAATACGGACAACGTTAGCCCGGAGCCCTCGCCCTCGCCCGAAGTAAAACCGGAAACTCTGCCGACGCCGCAAATTACCGAAACGCCGCAAACGCCTGAAGTAAAACCCGAACCGTCGCCGCAAACCGAAGCAACGCCCGAAGCGACGCCCGAAACCAAACCCGAACCGACACCGGTTTTGCCGCAAAACGTTCCGGGCGTGATCCCCGAAAAATCGCCCGAACCGTCGCCGTCGCCCGAGGTCACGCCGAAAGTCGAGGGCGTAAAAAACACGGAAACAAAGCCTGAAGAAGTTAAACCGGAAGAAGTAAAGCCCGAGCCGTCGCCGAGTCCTTCGCCGACCGAAACAACGACGCCGACCGACGAAGTTCAGCCGACGCCGACGCAGGTAAAACCGGCGGAAAACAAACCCGAGGAAAATAATCCGACCGATAAAAAGCCCGAACCGACGCCCGCGCCTTCGCCGCAAAGCGTGTCGGTCGTCGTTACCGACACGCTCGCGCAGATTCCGCCCGCCGCTAAAATCAACGATCCGAAACCCGAACCGACCCCGCAAAAACCGATTTTCGATCCGGTGATCATCAGCGTCGGAAAAACCGAAACGACGCCGACCACCGTTAAGCCCGAACCGTCGCCCGCCGTGGTCGTGGAAAATAAAACCGAGGAAACAACGACCGAACAGGTAAAAACGCCCGAAGTCGTGATAACCGACGGCAAGACAGCAGACAAACAGGACGCGACGCCGACCGAACAGCAACCGGAAAATAAACCGTCGGAAAAACAATCGGACGAAAGGATTTTATCCGGCGAGCGCCGCCCGCGCATCATTATCACCGAAAACACGGGCGCGAAAACCGTGACCGAAGAATTCTCGACCTGCAAGCTCGTAATTAGTCCCGAAACGCTTTCGCTGATTAACGGCGGCGGAAGTTTGGGCGTCAACGTTGCTTTCGAAGGCGAAGGCGATTTTCGCCAGATCCGCGCCGTGTCGAGCAGTCCCGAAGATATCGAGGTATTGCTCGATACCGAAGTCGGCGCGAGCCAGAACCGCGCGTTTTTTATCGTCAAATCGAGAAGCTCGAAAACCGGCGTTTTCACCGTCACATTCGAAGCGCCGTGCGGAAAGAAGGAAATTTTAGTCAGAGTTCGTTAGACATTTATCATTTATCATTTATCATTTATGAAAGACCATTGGCTGGTAAATGAATAAATGACAAATGATAAAAGTTTCAGAAGCGGTTACGTCGCGCTCATCGGTCGTCCGAACGCCGGAAAATCAACGCTCTTAAATCGTCTGGTCGGCGAAAAAATCGCCGCCGTTTCAAACAAACCGCAAACCACCCGCCACCGCATACAGGGCATCGTTACCAAAGAATCGGGACAAATCGTCTTCGTTGACACGCCCGGCGTTCACAAGCCGGGATTTTTATTAAACCGTAGAATGATGGCGGCGGTTCACGACGCGATTCTCTCGGTTGATCTGCTCGTTTTAATGCGCGACGCATCGGTTTCGACCGGCAACGGCGACCGTTTCGTGTTCGATCTGGTCAAAGATTCGGGCAAAAAAGCCGTCTTGGTACTCAACAAGATTGACAAGATCAAAGAAAAAGGCGAGCTTCTGCCGCTGATCGAATATTACTCGAAAGAATTTGAATTCGAAGAAATCGTGCCGGTTTCGGCGCTTAAGGGCGAAGCGGTTGACAATCTTTTGAACCAAATCATCAAGCATCTCCCGACGGGCGAGCCGATTTTTGCCGAAGACGAACTGACCGATCAATCTATGCGCACGATCGTCGCGGAAATGGTGCGCGAGAAAATTCTCGCTTCGACCGGCGAAGAAATTCCATACGTAACGGCGGTCGTCACGGAAATGTTTGACGAAAGCAATCCTAGCTTGCCGAAAATCTACTGCGCGATCTATGTCGAGCGCGCGTCGCAGAAAAAGATCATTATCGGCAAAGGCGGCACAAAAATACGCGATGTCGGAATCCGTGCCCGCGCCGACATCGAAAAACTGCTCGGCACTAAAATCTTTCTTAAATTATTCGTCAAGGTCGTTGAAGACTGGCGCAATCAGGAGCGCAGTCTGGACGAAATCGGCGTCAAGGATTAGCGTTTAATACCTATTCAAAAATGCGCCTGAACGCGAAAGTTCCAGTCAATCAAGTGTTTCGATTCGGTACGCGCGCGTTTCGCATATCGTGCAAAACCCTACTATATCGTCAGCCGCTCGGGCATTGGCGAAAACTCTCGAACCAATCATAAGTCTTTCTTTTCACACAATTTAACCGGCAATTTTGCGTTTAAGGCATACTAATTGCCAATTTAAAGTAAAAAGCTGCTTGAATTTTGTAGTGGTTTATTGAGGGGGGAAAGATACGAATTATGAGAGTTTTCAAATTATCTTTATTATCTTTTATATCCGCATTGTTTTTAACGGCTTGCGGTAGCACGAGCCAGAACGAGCAGGCGGTTATCGCACCGGACGATCAGATGAGAGCGGCGCAGGAAGCCGTTCAGTATGATTACGAAAATCGTCCGGCAAAGGAAAATCTTGATTTGCAGGCGATCGGCGAATTGCTCGAGAACGCCGAAACAGCGGAAGAATTCGAGTATCGCCTGAATTCGCCGGAAAACGGCGTTAACAATCTCGATCTGAACGGCGACGGTTACGCTGATTACATCGGTGTTCGCGAGTTTGACGAGCGCGACACGGAAGAACGCGGATTTTCGCTTTTTTCGATGTTCGGTCCGGAAACGATTCAGGAAATCGCGACGATCATTTTCGACCGCAACCGCAACAATGACAACGAATATTATCCGGGTTCGAGAGTTTTGATTACCGGCAACGAGCAGATTTACGGCGACAATTATTATTATGAATCGAACTGGCTCGAACGCAGTGTGCCGATCGTTTCGTGGCTTTTCACAGAACGTGATAATAACTACAATTCGCCGTATTATTACGAGAATTATCCCGAATATTACGAGCCGTATTCGGTCGTCGAAACGCCGGTTTACCGGACGCGAATCGAGCAGTATTACAACACGCCGGTTTTTGTCCAGACCGCGCAGCCGTCGCTAAGAGATATTAAGATCAAATCGCCGTATCGCGGTAAATCAATGGATAAGATTTACTCGAAAATGGCGAAACCGACGAAACAGCAGATTGATTTTCGTAAAAACAATCCCGGACCGCCGGAATTTGTTCGCCAGCGAAATGAAAAAACGAAAAATTCTGATTTCAAACCGGAAAAACCGTTTCGCGACAAGCCGAACAAGTTTGAAAAGCAGGAAAAAGTTCGAACGGAAAATCCGCAGATGCGCGAAAAACCGAATAAACCGGAACAGCGCGTAAAAGCTGAACGGCAACAGCCGGTCAGGATCGAACGACCGAATCAGCAGAAAGTCGAAAGACAGCAGCCGAATTTTGAAAGACAAAAGCCCGCGAAAGCCGAGCGCCAGCAGCAGATGAAACCGCAGAAGCAGGAAAATCGCGGCGGCGGCGGCGGCAATAACAAAGGCGGCGGCGGAAATGGTAAAGGCAACGGCGGCGGCGGCGGCGGCGGCAAAAAAGGCAAGGGCTAAAACCGCATCAAAACTCTCTATCGAAAAGCGTCGGGTTATTTTTATACAATAATCCGACGCTTTTCGAATTTAAATTTTATTTTGAAGCCCGCGAATCAACAGAAAATCTTGCCGCGTGGAAATCAATTACAGCGGTTTTGCGCATTTGTGCATTTTCGGTTCTATAATATTTGTGAGAAATATGAATAACAATCAACAAAAATGGTTCGCGCTCGAAGTTACGGCGATTGCCGAAGCCTCGGAAGCGATCGAATTCGGCTTGAACGAGCTTGAAGCGCTTGGCACGGAAATTAACAATCTTGGCAAAGCGCCAGCTGAAACCTTAACGATTATCGGCTATTTCAACGAGCAATTCGCCGACCAGATTTGGCGCACTCAATTATTCGAAGCCGTCCAGATTTACGGTTTTTCGACCGATTCGATTAAAAAGGCTGAATGGCGCAAAGTCGAAAATCAGGATTGGCTCGCCGAATGGAAAAAACACTGGAAACCGACCGAAACCGACCGCTTTATCATCGCGCCGACGTGGGAAAACGTCGAACGAAGCGAAAAAATCGTGATCCGCATCGAGCCTTCGATGGCTTTCGGCACGGGCACGCACGAAACGACAAAGCTCTGTCTGCGCGCGATCGAACAAAATTATGCGCCCGAAATGAGCTTTCTTGATGTCGGGACCGGCACAGGAATTCTAGCGATTGCCGCCGCAAAATCCAAAATCCAAAATCCAAAATCCAAAATTTTAGCCTGTGACACGGATTTTGATTCGATCACGATCGCCAAGGAAAACGCCGAATTGAACGACACGCCGGACATCGAATTTTACGTCGGCTCGATCAGCGAAGAAACGCCCGAATTCGATTTCGTCTGCGCCAATCTGACCGCCGACGTGATTCTGCCGCTGCTCCCGCTATTAACAAAAAAAGCGAAAAAAATATTGGTTTTATCGGGAATTTTAACCGAACAGGAAACGCTCGTCACGGACGAACTCAAAAAATTCGGAATTGAGAATTACAAGATCGAAACCGACGGCGAGTGGATTTCTATACAAGTGAGAAATGAGAAATGAGAACAACTTTTATTTCTCACTTCTCATTTCTCACCTATTAATTGTCCTTCTTCTGTTCGGTCGCCGCCGGAATGTCGCCGTCGTCGGTGATCGTGATGAGCGGTGTGCGCGGTTTGGGTTTCGTGCCTAATCTGAGCGTCGGGCGGACTTTCGGCGCGTTGGTCGTTTTAATGGTCGAAAGCGTTTCCGTTCGCCTAAGAATCGCGCCGCCGCGACCGGCAACCCATAAATCCGAGCCGCCTAAAAAGGCGATTGCCTGTAGAGCAATGCTCGTTACGTTCGGCTGGCTTTCCCAGATTCGCCCGCCGTCTTCGGTGCGCAAAACCGCGCCGAGTTCGCCGACCGCGAGCGCTTCCATGCGCCCGTAGGCGATGACGGCGTAGAGATTCAGCCCGACGTTCGGTTCCTGGTCAATCCACGTCGTGCCGCCGTCTTCGGTGCGCAGGATCGTGCCGCGCGAACCGACCGCGAACCCGAATTTTTCATCGTAAAACGAGACGGCGTAAAGATTTTCGCGAAGATTCGTTTTCACCGATTTCCACGTCGCGCCCCCGTCTTCGGTCAACAGAATCGTGCCCGTCGAACCGACTACGACGCCGCGTTTCTCGTCAAAGAATTTCACGTCTTCGAGCCAGCTGCGCGTTCCCGATTCGACGCGTTCCCAGTAAGCGCCGCCCGAATCGCTGCGCAAAATCGTGCCGTCCGCGCCGACCGCAAAGCCGGTTTTTTGCGTCAGGAAATAAACGCCCAAAAGACTTCCGTCAAAATTGGAAATTCCCTTTCCCCAGCTCGCGCCGCCGTTGATCGTGCGCAAAATCGTGCCGTTATCGCCGACGACCCAGCCTTTCTCGCCGCTGATAAAAGTTACCGCGTTGAGATTCGCGTCCGCCCCTGAAACGACCGGCAGCCAGTTTTTTCCGGCGTCGTTGGTGATCCAGACGCGCCCGCGCGAGCCGACCGAAACGCCGAGTTTTTCGTCCAGAAACGTCAGATCGTTGACGTCTTCGCGCCCGCCTTCCGAAAGGCGCTGCCAACTGTAGCCGCCGTCGTCGGTGCGCACGATCAAGCCGCTTTCGCCGACCGCCCAGCCCGTGTATTGATCGGCGAAAAACAGTGAAACGAGTTTCGGGTTCGTGCGGATATTGAACGGCAGCCACATATTGCCGCCGTCGCCGGTCAGCCAGACAAGCCCGTTGGCGTCGGTCATCGAACCGTTTCGCTCGTCGGCAAACGAGACGGAAAGAAAATCGGCGCGGCTGAAAATATTGATCTTTTGCCACGTTTCGCCGCCGTCTTCGCTGCGCGCGACACAGCCGCCGTAGCCGACCGCGATGATTTTTTCCGCCGTGACATAAGACGCGCTCGAGATCAGCGACGTCCCGCACGGATTATTCGGTTTCCACGTTTCGCCGCCGTCTTTGGTCGTCAGCACGATTCCGTTTTGCCCCGCGATAACGGCTTTGTCCTGATCGAACGCGGAAATTTTCAGAAGATTTTCCCGTGTTTTTGCGTCCTGCGATTTCCACGCCGCGCCGCCGTCCGTCGTTTTCAAGATTCGCCCGTAAGTTCCGACCGCCCAGCCCGTCAGCGCGTTTTCGCCCGCAAAGCTGACGCCGTAAAGCTGGTCTTTCGTCTCGATCGGAACTTGTTTCCAGTCTTTTCCGCCGTTCTGGGTTGTAAAAACCGCGCCGCGCGCGCCGACGATGACCGCCGTTTTTTTGTCGCGCACGAAAACGCCGGAAAGCGTGACTTCGACCGGCGGAAATTGTTTTTCCCAGCGAAAACCGCCGTTTTCCGTGCGCAGGATCGTGCCGTCGGAGCCGACCGAATAGCCGATTTCCTTGTCTTTCGCAAAATGGATCGCATAAAGCGGGTTGCCCTGCGGCAGAGGATTCTGCCAAGCCCAGCCGAGCGTATTTCGTTTCTGCCCGAAAGCCGTAAAACAAAAACACAAAATTAACGCAAAGACGCAAAGACGCGAAGCCGCAATGAAATTTAAATAATTTCTTTCAGCTTTAAGATTAAAAAAATCTTTGCGTCTTTGCGCCTTCGCGTCTTTGCGTTTCAAATCTCTTTCACTCCAATCTCCGCCACCAGTTCGTCGAACATCGCGTCGTCAACCTTTCCAAGCTCGGCGGTTTTGCGCGCGAGCGTGTCAACGACTTCCTGCACGTCGTGTCCGGCATGTCCTTTGATCCATTCCCACGTGATTTTGTGTTTCTGCGCCGCCTTTTCGAGCTTCGCCCACCATTCGAGGTTCGCTTTCTTGCGAAAGTTGCCCTGCATCGTCTGAACGACGTAGCGCGAATCGGTCAAAACTTTGACTTTACACGGCTCCGACAGTTTTTCCAAACCGATCGCCGCCGCCGCGATTTCCGCCTGCTGGTTCGTTGCGTTGCCCAAGTATTCGCCGAACGCGCGCCAGTAACCTTTATAACCCAGCGCCGCGACCGCCGCCGCGCGCGGATTTCCGCGTCCGTTTCCCAATGATGAACCGTCGCAGACGATTGTAACTTCTTTCATAAATTGGAACGCCGTCATCCTGACGGCAAACGTCGTGCAAACGACGTAAAAATTTGTTCACTGTGCAAATTAAAGTATACCAACAACGCTTGAATGCTTCCGCATTCATTGCCGTTAAGATAACGGCGTTCCATTAAATTCAGCACCGCGTCGTGAGATTTTCGACCAGACGAATTTGAACAGAAAGCCGAACATAAAACCGCAAAGAACATAAATCCCGGTATTAATAATCAAATAAACCGAATAGATTTGAAAATCGGGGTAATTAAACGCCGGACAAGGAAATCCCCAATTCCAACCGTTAATCGGAAACGCTCCTATACCGGAATTTTCCAAATCGTGAAAATTATTTCGGGTTTCGAGAAAAGTCAGCAAATTCAGCGCGGTAAACAGCAAAACATTGAACAAAACGCCCATTCGAAATGCGATGTCATAAACTTTGCTTGTTTCCTGTGTCATAAAAATTATTCAAACGCCTTCTCGATTTTCGCCGCGAGCGTTTCCCAGATGACCGCGCTGGCGTCGCCGATGTATGCCGTGCGCGTCAAAATCTGCTCTTTCGTCACGCCGTTTTCCGTCCAGCTTTGCCGGTTGTTGTAGAGATTCTGCAAAACCGGCATGATGCGGTCAACGGCGCGCGCAAACTTTGCTTCATTAGAGTCTCCGTTTTCAAATTCGTTCCACAATTCAAATAATTCAGCCGCTTTTTCGTCGGGCAAAATGCCGAAAATCCGTTTGACGCCCGCGAGTTCCCTTTCCTTCGCATCGAGCCGTCCGGCGTCGTCAAAGAAAAACACGTCGTCCGCGTCGATCTCGCCGATGTCGTGGACGAGCAGCATTTTGACGACCTTTTCGATGTTCACCGATTCATTAGAATAATTCGACAACATGAGCGCCAGAAGCGCGATCTGCCAGCTATGTTCGGCGGAATTTTCATAACGCTCAAGCCCGAGCGGTTTCGTGCGCCGCTGAACAGCTTTTAATTTATCGAGTTCGAGAATAAACTCGAAACATTTTTCCAAATCGTCTTTCATACTTTGGAGCGCCGTCATCCTGACGGCAAACGTCGCTGAAAGCGGCGTAAAAATCTGTTCAATGTGCGAGTTGAAATTCACCAACGATATTTGAACGCCTGCGCGTTCATTGCCGTCAAGATGACGGCGTTCCGTTTCAAGTCAATCTTTTCGTCGTAAATTTTCCCCAAATCATTTTGAAAACCGCGCCTATTACAAAACTAAATATTACTGAGATTAAAAGATTGGCGATCGTTCCGAACCACGAAATTTCTCCGGTATAACAACCAAAGGAAATTTCGCTTGATAATTCACAATTAGTCATATAGCTCACATAAAACGGCAGAGGAAACCCAAACCAAAAGGCGCAATGATGACATCCTGTCATTCGGTAAATTGAATAAAAATTCAAAGCAATCATTATCAAAATTCCGGTTAAGACTCCTAAAATAACCACTTTGTTTTGAAATAATCTACTCATTTCCGCTTGCTCCGACCGAAACGACGTTGTCAACGTAGCCTTCGAACGTGTCGTCGTGCGAGATGACGAAAAGCTGGTCGAAGGTTTTGCGTTCGGTGATGTGCGAGATTTGTTCGGCGAGTCGTTCGCGCCGCGCGGCGTCCATATTGGTCGTCGGCTCGTCGAAAAATGCGAGTCGAACGTCGGAAAGCTGCTTTAATAACGCCAATCTGACGGATAAAGCCGCCGCCATCTGTTCGCCGCCCGACATATTGACAAACGGGCGGTCGTGCCCGTTTTCTTCGAGCGTGATGCCGTAATCTTCCGTCCATTTCAAGGTTCGTTCGGCGTTTCCGGTAATCTCGCGAAACATCTGGCTGGCTTCCAGAGAAACGTAATAAATATAATTTTTCGCGACGAGCGGCGCGCTCTTTTTCAAGGTTTCGCGAATAAAATCCGTCGCTTCGGCAATTTTTTCGAGGCGTTCTTTTTCTTGAAACTCGCCTTGCATCGCCTTGCGGATTTCCGCCAGACGTTTTAATTCCGCATCGGCGTTAGCGCGTTGGCGCTCGGCGTTCGCCAGATTGGCGCGCGTTTCCGCGCCGCGTTTTTCGCCTTCGGAAAGCGCAAATTTTTCCGCCTGATGGCGATTGCGGTCGTAATCCTTATCCGCCGCGCGAAATTCGTTTTCCGCTTTTTCAAGAGTTTCGACGGACGTTTTTAAATCCGCGCTCGCCGTTTCGAATTCCCTTTCGCGTTCGGGCAAAAGCCGCGCCGCGTTTTCGTTCGCTAAAAATTCGCGGTGCGCGTTTGCCGTCCCGTCGCGCTGCGCCGAGAACGTCGCCCAGTTTGCGTCCAAATCTTTGTAAGATTCAAGCTGTTCGGTCAAAATCCGGCGGTCGCTTTCGAGCCGTTCGAGATTTTTTTCGATTTCCGTGAGCTTTTCGCGAATCACCATCTCCTTTTTCGTTTCGGCTTCGAGCAGCTGAATTTTCGCCTTCGGATTGCCCAAATCTCTGAGCGCCGCTTCGGTGCGCGACAAATCCGTTTGCAGTTTTTCCTTGTCGCCGATGTCTTTTAAGAGCGTTTCCTTCTCGATTTTGTAGCCTTTACCTTCGACCGAAATCTCTTCCTCGCGCGTTTTTAAGGTTTCGAGCGTTCCCGAATGTTTTTCGGCGTCGCGCGCCACGCGCAAGGCTTCCGACACCGATTTTTGTTCGTTTTCGAGCGTGCCGATCTGCGTTCTTAATTCGGCAGATTGATTCGTCAAAAAACTTTCGAGCGTTTCGCCCGGTTTTAAGTTCAGACATTTTTGGGAAAGAATCGGGCACAAACCGTTTTTGACTTCCGACTGAAACTGCTCGTCAATTTCCAATTTGGCGCGAAAACGCGAAATGTCGCGCGTGATTTCCGAATAGCGTTTTTGCAGAAATTCGTAATCCTTCGCGGCGGCGGTCTTGGTTTCGACGTCCTTGATCTGTTCCTTATTTTTCAGAAATTTGCCGCGCAGATCGTTCATTTTATCGTCGAGCCGCTTGGCTTCGGATTCTTTGGCGCGAATCGCGCTCGTCTGTTCGATCAAATCCTTGACCTGAATTTCGAGCCGTTCCTGCTGTTCGACGAGCGGGTTGAGTTTTTCGATTTGCTTGTGCGCGGCTTGCGCTTTTTCGAGATTTTCTTCGTGTCGTTTTTTTTCCGACTGCACGTTCATCTGCGCGGTTTCGATCTTTCGCTGTTCGACGTTCAGTTTTTCGCGCTCGATTCGCTCGCGTTCGAATTCCTTCAATTTTCCGAGCGCTGCCAGATGTTTTTGATAATCCGCTTCGACCAATTTCACTTTTTCCGCCGCCGCGCGCGCCTGATTCAGCTCGTTTTCCTTTTGCGCAAGCTGAAATTCGGCGCGCGTTTTCTCGCTTTGTAATTTATCAAACGCGCTTTTTAATTCGTTGACCTTCGTTTCGGTCGCGTTAAACGTTTTGACGATTTCCGTCTTTTCGGCGACTTCGCGCTCGATATTTTCGAGCGTTTTCGATAATTCTTCCGTCTGAGTTGCGAAATTTTTTAATTCTTCCTCGACGATCTCGAAACGCGCCAGTTCGCCTTCGGCGCGTCCGATGCGAATTTTCGTGTCGGTTATTTTCTGCTCGACAAAGCGCGTCGTCAGAAGGAGTTTTTCCGCGCCCTGACGATATTCTTCGACCTTTAACAGTTTGTCGAAAGCCTTTTTTCGCTCGGTCGGCGTTTCTAAAAAAATTGCCGTAAACGTCCCCTGCGGAACGCCGATCGCGCGGCGAAAAAGCGCTTCGAGATCCGTCCCGGCTTCGACGCCGAGATGCTGCCATAAAAAGCGCGCGACTTCGTCTTTTTTCTCCGCGATGCGCGATTTTAATTGATTGTCGTAAACGAAATAACCCGTTCCCGTGTCGCGGTAAACCGTGTATTCGCGCTCGTCCAAACCGCTTTCAAACGTCACGCGCGCCGCGCCTTTTTTCGCGCCGCGCCGCACGAAATCGTCCTTTTTGTAGTCGAGAAGGTCGAACAAAGTCCACGCGATCGCTTCGATGATCGTCGTTTTGCCCGCGCCGTTTTCGCCCGTGATCGCCGTCGTGCCGCGCTGAAAATCGTGCGCGAAATGCGCGTGAGATTTTATGTCTTCGAGTTCAATTCTGGTGATGTGCATCTTTCGATTTCGGAATTTAGATTTCGGATTTCGGATTTTAGTTTGTTTAATTTTAGACTAAATCAGGCTAAAGAAAAAGGCGCAGCCACCGAATGGAAAATTTCGAAAATTCGTGTTATTCGTGTTATTCCGGAAGTTAAAAGTATGAAAATCGAAACCGGCGAATCAGTCGTCATCATTTTACAAAATCCGCGCGAGAAAATCGTCGGCATCCTGCACGAAATCGGCGCGGCGGGCATTTTTGCGCGCGGAATCGATCTCGGCTATTTCGAGGAATGGGCGCGCGCGATCGCCTCGGGCGAACCTTTCCTGCCGATGCAGGATTATTTTTTCCCGATGTGGCGCGTCGAACGACTGACGCGCGACGAAAGCTCGTTTGAAATGCCTTCGATGGCGGAACAGTTTCGGCAGAAAACGGGTTTGGATTTCGCGGAGTTTTGAAGGAGTATTTAACGCAAAGCCGCAGAGGCGCAAAGACGCAAAGATTCTTCAAATAAGTTTTTCAAATCAGGAATGTCGCCAATACTTCAAAGTTTTTGCTCTAATAATTATAAAAAAACCTTTGCGCCTTCGCGCCTTTGCGCCTTTGCGTTAAATATTTTCTTATCTTCAGCTTAAGCCCGATTTTATTCGCGCGCGGCTTTCCTCGGCTTTCCGGCGATAATTTTCGGCTTTTTCGTCTTCGCCGAGCGCGGCGGCGATTTCCGATAAGACAATATAACTTTCCCCGATATGTCCTAAAATCTCGATCTTTTTCGGGTCGGTTTTGTAGATTTCCTCGTCGAGCGCGATTGATTGGCGAACGTATTCCGCCGCTTTTTGGTGTTCTCCGGCGTTGCGGTAAATCGCCCCGAACGTTTCATAAACGATTGAGAGATCGAATTTACATTCGCTGTTTTTCGGGTCGAGCTGCAAAGTTTCCTCGATTATTTCGCGCGATTTTTCGAGTTTCCCGAGCGCTTCCAAAGTTTCGCCGTTTTTGCTCAAAGTTTTGCCCAAATTGACGCCTGCCAGCGCCAAATAGCGATAATTACCCGATTTCTGCGGCTCGATTTCGTAAAGCCGCTCGGTCGCCTGATACATTTTCCGGTGAAAGCCGAGCGACTCGGCGTAAAATTCGCGCGCTTTTTCCAGCTGGTTTTCCTTCTCGGCTTTTTCGCCCATCCGGTAATAATCCGTGCCGACGCGCTGGTTGACGCGCACCAGCGTGCGCAGTTTTTCGGGATTATTCGCGTCTTCGGCGACCAATTGCTCGGCAAGCGGCAGCGCTTTCAGATGCTCGCGCAGATTGTTTTCGAAACCCGCTTCCAGATCGCCCGAACGAATCTGCAATTCGACGAATTGGCGCCGGATCGCGGCGTTTTGCGGCTCGATTTTCAAAAGCCGCCTGTTTAAAACGAGCGCTTTTTGCAGAATTTCCTGCGGTTCCGCGCCGCCGCCCGCGCGCGTCAAAAGCAGCGCCAGATTATCGTAAATTTTGACCAGATTTTCACCGGCGGAAACGTCCTCGGGCAGCGCGGCGACGATTTCTTCAAACAGCGCGGCGGCTTTGCGATAACTCGCGAGCGCGCCCGCCGTATCGCCGATATTCGCCGCGTAAGCCTTGCCCTGCACGTCGCCGAGCTTCAGATAAGCGAGCGCCAATTCCTTTTTAAATTCATGATCGTCTCCGGCGTCTGTAGCGAGCGCGTCGAGATACTGCAAGGCGTCGCGCACGAGCATTTCGCGGACGGCGGTCGCGCCCTGCAGATCGGCGATCGCGTCGTGATATCTAAAGACGACGTTGTTGGCGAGCTGGCGAACTTCGGCGAAACGCTTTTCGGCTAAAACTCGCTGCTGTTCGGCGCGGCGCGCCTGCCAGACGGCAACCGTGATTCCCGTGCAGAGCGCGAGAAAAACAAGCGTCGCGGCAACGACGCCGACGCGGTTGCGGCGGATAAATTTCGCCGCTCGGTAAGAAAAAGTATGCGGTCGAGCGAGAATCGGCACGCCTTCGAGATAGCGGCGAACATCTTCGGAAAACTGCCCGACCGAAACGTATCTTTCCGCTACTTCCTTGCGCAGGGATTTCAAAATTATCGTGTCCAAATCACCGCGAAGCGATTTCGGATTTCGGATTTCGGATTTCGGATTTCTTTCCGTGTCCTGACTGCTGACTGCAGACTGCTGACTGCTGACAACCGTCGAAGGCTTCGGCGGTTCCGTTTCGATCACCGCTTTTTCGATTTCGATCTGGCTTTTGGAATTGATTTTATAAGGCTTTTGTCCGGTCAGAAGTTCGTAGAGAATTACGCCGAGGCTGTAAATATCGCTCGCCGTGCCGATGCGCGCGCCGCGAATTTGTTCGGGCGAAGCGTAAGCGGGCGTCATCATTCCGAGCTGCGTTGCCGTTCCCGCGTCGTCTTCGGATTCCGGCGTCAGAATTTTTCCGATGCCGAAATCGAGCAGTTTCGGCGCGCCGTCGGTTGTCACGAGAATATTTTTCGGCTTTAGATCGCGGTGCACGACGAGGTTTTGATGCGCGTACTGGACAGCCGCGCAAACTTCGCGAAAAAGCTTTAGTTTTTCGTCGATCGAGAGATTCTGCGCCGCGCAGTAATCGTCGATCGGCAAGCCTTCGACAAATTCCATCGCGTAAAAGGGCAAGCCGTCGTCGGTCATTCCGCCATCGAGAAAACGCGCGATGAACGGGTGTTCCAAGGATGCGAGAATTTTTTGCTCGTGGCGAAAGCGCGAAACGACGGCGTCCGTGTCCATCCCGCGCTTGATGACTTTAAGCGCGACGCGCCGGCGAAAATCACGGCTTTCGCGCACCGCTTCATAGACCGCGCCCATGCCGCCGCGCCCGATTTCGCGGACGATCTTGTAACCGCCGATATTTTCGGGAATTTTCGCGTGCTTCGGGTTGGCATAAATCTCGAACGCGTTTTTCTCTAAAACATCTTCCGCATCGTCGGCAAACGTGAGCATTTTTTCGACCTCGCGGCGCATTTCGCTGTCGTCCGCGCACGCCGAAAAAACAAAATCCCGCCGCTCAAGCAAAGCCATTTCCGCCGCCCGATTGAAGATTTGCTTGATTTTTCGATAACGCTCCGCGTTCATAAAATTACGAATTACGAATTACGAATTAAAAAATGTTTTCCGACACTCGTAATTCGTAATTATCAAAACTGCGTTTTTAGCCACGCTTTCGCCATTCGCCATTCGCGTTTGACGGTCGAATCGGAGATATCGAGCGCGGCTGCCGTTTCTTCGATCGTCAAGCCGCCGAAAAATCTCAGTTCGACGATCTGCGCCTGAATTTCGTCATACTTCGCGAGCTGTTTGAGCGCGTCGTCGAGCGCGACGAGATCGAAATCTTTTTCGTCCGAAAAACTCACCGCATCTTCGAGCGCGAGCCGCGTCGCCCCGTCACCGCGCTTTTGCGCGCTGCGCTGAACGGCGTAATTGACGAGAATGCGCCGCATCATTTCCGCCGCGATCGAGAAAAAATGCGCGCGGTTCTGCCAGTTGACTTCGCGCTGTTCGAGAAGCCGCAGGTAAGCTTCGTGAACGAGCGCGGTCGCCTGCAAAGTATGTTCGTCACGCTCGCGCCGGAGCTGATTTGCCGCAACGCGCCGGAGTTCGTCGTAGATCATGGGCAAAAGCCGGTCGAGCGATTCGCGGTCGCCGTTCTGCGCATTTTTTAACAGTTGTGTTACGTCGTGTTTTTCCGCCATCAATAATTTTCAAGAAGAATCTTTAAGTCCCTTGAACGTCAGGTTTGCAGATGTTTGCCTTATTTTTTTCAGTGGTTTCGTTTAAGATGAAAATCGCCGATCGTGCGGCTATTTTATACGTAAACAAATAAAACGACAATTTTTTTTGCAACATCTGACCCGTTTTCGATAAAAATTCTGCGATTTATTCGAGAAGCAGTTTTTTTGCTTGAACCCCGAATTTTAAGTTTTTTGGATAAATATGAAAGGAGAACATTTGAGAGTTACAAAAACAATTTGCGTGAGATTGATTTTCGCGTTTCTGATGGTTTACTGTGCCGCGCTGCCGGCGCTCGCCGAAACGCCGCTCTGGTCGTTTAAGGGCGCGAAATGGTATTCGATGATGGAAACCGGCAACGTCATGGTCGGACAGGCAAACGGCGTCGCGATGCTCGACGGCGCGAAAGGAACTCCGATCTGGACGCGCACGGATCTGGGCGAGATCAAGGAAACCGAATATACGGAATTAGCGGGCACGCCGCTCGTTTTGATCTCGGACAATTCCGGCTGGGCGCAGCGCAAAACGAAGCTTTACGCGCTCGACACCTTAACCGGCGAAACCGTCTGGCAGACCGATAAAATGCTCGGTTTTACCGTTCAGGTTTCGCCGCTTTACCAAAAGGATATGATCGTTTTTCTGACCATCAGAGACAATCGTATGAACAAGGACAAGCCCGACGTTTTCGCTTTGAAAATGAGTACGGGCGAATTGCTCTGGCAGACGGAATACACCGAAAAGGTCGATCTTTACGGCGTCGAAAAGAAAAAACGCGGCGGCGCGAGCGCGATGCTTCTCGGTTCGGGCGGCGGCAGAAGCGACCGTTTCGATCTGTCGGGCGAAAATCCGCCGATCTTCGACGGCGATTCGATGTATATGACTTACGCGGGCTTGCATCGCTATAATCTCTCGGACGGCAAATTAGTCTGGAAAACCATCTACGACGTGACCGACGGCTCACTTAAAAACACGAACGGTCAGGCGATTATTGACGGCGACGTGATCTATACTTCGGCGCAGGGGATTATCCGCGCGATCGACAAAAATTCGGGCGCGGTTCGCTGGACGACGAAAGATTTCGGCAAAGGCGGCATCGCCGAAATGCTGATTCTCGGCGACGTTGTTTACGGTCGGATGGGCGGTCAGTTTTTCAGCGGCAAAAAAGGCGAATGGCAGAAAAAATCGCCGATCGGCGTCGTCGCTTTGAACAAAGCGACCGGCTCGACGAACTGGATTTACGAAGGCGCGAAAAATTCGATCACGAATATGATGCTGCTTCCGGCTGACAACACGCTGCTCATCGGCGACGAAAAAAATCTCATCGGCTTGGATTTATCGAGCCAGGGAAAAGTCAAAGAAGCTTATAAAATCCCTTTGAAATTCAAGTTCAAGGTCGGCGCGGCGGCAACTGCCGGAAAGGTCGCGGCGGTCGCACTCGGCGGCGTCGGCGGATTTTTCAAAAAAGGCGCGGACACGACCGATAATCCCGTCTCGATCATCCGGCAGGAAAACGGCACGGTCGTCGTTCGCGGAATGCAGCATCTCATCGGTTTCAGCCCGAAAACGCGCGAGATCGTCTGGTCGACGAAATACGACGCGCCCGGAATCGACGGCTGGCAGGCGATCGTGATGACGGCGATCACGATCACGGCGGCGGTAATTTCGGAAGCTAACGAAGCGCGCTATTCGCAGCGCGGCGATTATAATTCGGCGTTCGAGCAGAATTCGCGGTTTCTGAATTTAATGTCGAGTTACCAGCAGTTTATGTCGAAAAAATTCACTGCCTCGAAACAATCGGGCAATGTTTACTACGTTTTGACGACGATCAAAGGCAAGGAAGAAAAAGGTTCGGGACTCGTCGGCGTCAATCTTTACAGCGGCAAAGCCGTCAATCAGATCATCTTCAAGGACAAATCGCCCGACTACGAAGTGGACGAATCCGCCGGACGCCTCTTTAATATGAACAAGGGCGAATTGTCGGCGTTCAACATCACGGAACAGGTCGAGCAATCGGCTAATGATGAGGACGACGGCGATAAAAAAGATAAAAAAGATAAATAACCTTTTTTAAAAACTCTCTGACATCAAGCAAAAAGAGTCACGATTGCGGTCGTGACTCTTTTTGTGATCCGAACTTGCAAATTGTTTTGCCATTTTCCCTGAGCGACGATTTTCTTAGCGACCCTGCGGCTTTACGAGAGAAATAGTTCCCTCAAAGGCGCGGCGATTTCAGGCAAACTTTGCAGATTGAGCCTGCGCAATTCTTTTCGTGATCGTCTTCATTCCGTCAAAACCCGGCAGCGCTTCTATTTTCTGCGTGACGTTGCGCTCGAACCATTCTAAGCCGTCGCGCCCGTCAAAAAGCGTCCCGATCGCGTAATCGGTCTGGCGTTTCGGTTTCGAGCCCTGCCCGACCGGCGTCCAAAACCGATTAACAACAAAGCGCGCGACTTTCTGCGCGAGCTCGCTTCTGCCGAGTTCGATCCGCGCGACGCTCGCGTAAAATCTGGTGTGCGCCGATTCTTCGCGCATGATCGCGGTTAAAATCCCGGTCAAAACCGGATGGTTCGCTTTTTTCATCAGACGGCGATAAGCTTGCCCGGTGCACATTTCGTGAATCGCGCCGAAGGTCATATGCGTGGCGGTGAATTTCTCGCCCGCGAGATTCGTCAGAAGTGTTATCAGATACGTGTTGGCTTTGTAAAACTTCGAAACCGAGCGATGCACCTGTTCCTTCCATTTCGCGCCCGTTTCGATTCCCGCCTCGTTCAAAAAGCGGTTGATAACTTCGCCGTGCGTGATTTCTTCGACGCCCCAGCGTTCCATAAATTTGCTGATATGCGGGTCTTTGCCGGTCGGTGTGCGGCGCATTTCCTTGTAATACATATCGGTCAGAACCTCGACGTCGCGCATATAGAGCAGAACGGGCACGAATTTTTCGTTTAACTCGTGATTTTTCACCTCGCGCCACGGAATATTTTCGATAAATTCCGCGGTCAGCACGCGCGGCTGCCGCTCGTACCAATCGAGAACTTCTTTTTTCGTTTCAAAAGCCATTTTTCACCTTCCCCAAATAAGTAAATAATTCAATCTGCGAAACCCATCGAAATTTTTAATAAATTTCAAACAGTTTCACTTCACAAATTGATTCGTTATACTTATGCTTTTAGATTCAAGCACTAATATCCGATACTGATAAAATTTAACTATGAAATACCTGTCTTTGATTATTATCTTTGTATTTACGGCGGTCGTTTCGGCGCAAACCAACCTGGCAACAATCGCGGGCGAAAAGCACCTTCAAAACATCAAACAACTGACCTTCGGCGGCGAAAACGCCGAGGCTTATTTCTCGTTCGACGGCAAGCGTTTGATTTTCCAGTCGAAGCGCGATCAGCTCAAATGCGACCAGATTTTCTCGATGAACGTTGACGGTTCGGACACGCGAATGATCTCCAACGGTCAGGGTCGCACGACGTGTTCGTATTATTTGCAGGACGGTCGCGCGATCTACGCTTCGACCTTTAAAGGCGCAAAAAACTGCCCGCCGAATCCCGATTTTTCGCAGGGCTACGTCTGGGCGATTTATCCCGAATACGATATTTACGTCGCGAATCCGGACGGAAAAGGCATCAAACCTTTAACGAAAACGAAAGGCTACGACGCCGAAGCGACCGTTTCGCCCGACGGCAAGAAAATCATTTTCACCTCGGAACGCGACGGCGATCTCGATTTGTATTCGATGGACATCGACGGCAAAAACGTCAAACGCTTGACATACGAACTCGGCTACGACGGCGGCGCGTTCTTTTCGCCCGACTCGAAACAGATCGTCTATCGCGCGTCGCACCCGCGCACCGACGCCGAAATCAAGCGCTACAAAGATTTGCTCGCCCAGCATTTGATCGTTCCGACGACGTTCGAAATCTGGACGATGGACGCCGACGGCAGAAACAAACGCCGCGTGACCAATCTCGGCACGGCATCGTTCGCCCCGTTTTTTACGCCCGACGGCAAACGCATCATCTTCTGCACGAACTTTTTCGCGACCGATCAGCGCAAGCGAAATTTCGATCTCGCGGTCATCAACACGGACGGCACCGGACTTGAAAGAGTAACGTTCAACGAATCTTTCGACGGTTTCCCGATGTTTTCGCCCGACGGCAAAAAGTTGGTTTTCGCCTCGAACCGCAACCAGGCAAAAGAAGGCGACACAAACGTTTTTATCGCCGATTGGGTCGAGTAATTTTATTTTAGCCGCGAAATAACACGAAAATTCACGAAACCGCTTTTTTGTGTTACTTCGTGATTGTTCGTGACTCAAAATTTATGAAGAAAGCGCTTTTCATTTTATTGATTTCTTTATTTGTTAAATTTGCCGCTTTCGGTCAATCGCCGGAAGCGCGGTTATTCGACGAATACGGCAATTCGATTAGTTGCGAAGAGTATCTTTCGCGCGCGGATGCGATGAAGATCGAACAGGCTAACAATCCGAATTCGAGAATTTACGTTATCGTTTATGAAGGCAAAGAGCGAAAGCGCGATTACAATAGCAAAAATGTAACTTTTAAATCGGTTCTTCCGCAGTACGGTCAGGCAGCGGCGACGATTCGTACAATGCAGAAGCGTCTTAAATTAAACAAAGTGCCGATTCAAAATTATATTTTCGTGAACGGCGGATTTCGCGAACAATTCGGAGTCGAAATCTGGCTCGTTCCCTCCGGCGCAGGATTGCCGAAACCGACGCCGACGCTTGAAAAAATGAAATACCGAAAGGGCAAGCCGAAAGGATTTTGTCTGGATTGTTGTGGTTGAATATGAAAAAACAATTTTTAAGTTTTCTCCTTTTAATTTCTTTCGTGCTTGGTGCGGGGGCGCAAAAGCCGGATGCAGTGGCGGAGCAAAACTTAAGAACGAACGTCGCGTACCTGGCGTCGGACGCGCTCGCCGGTCGCCGCACGGGCGAACAGGGCGCGACCACGGCGGCGGGTTATATCGCCAATCTGTTCGCGCAGTATAAGCTCAAAGCGGGCGTTTCTTCGCCAGCGACGAACGGTAAAACGAGCCGCAATTTTCTGCAAAAGTTTCTTTACACGACCGGCGTCGAGATCGCGCCGACGGGCAACGAGTTTAAGCTCAATCTGAAAAATGTCAATTCCGAAGCGCTCGTCGAACAAAATAATCCGGTTCGCCCGCTGCTTTTTTCGCCGAACGCCGAAGCCGCAAATGCGCCGGTTATTTTCGCGGGTTTCGGCATCGAATCGGCGGAGCAGAATTACAACGATTACGACGCGCTCGAATTGGCAGGAAAAGTCGTGCTCGCGTTTGACGGGAATCCCGAAAACGACACGCCGCGATCAGTTTTCACGCGCTTTACCGTTCACGCCAAAGCAAAGCTCGCGAAAGATAAAGGCGCACTCGGACTTTTGCTGATTTCGCGCGACGAAAAATTCGAAAACGATCGATTAAATAAAATCCGCTACGACCAAACTTTGGGCGAAACCGCCGTGCCGGTTTTCGCCGTTTCGCGTCAGACGGCGGCAAATATCCTGGGCGTCAAAGCGGCGGAACTTAAAACCATCGAAAATTTGACGGCGATGAAAAAAGACACGACCGCAAAGGTCAAAGTCGCTTTCCGCGATCTTTCGCCGACCGTCAGTTTTAAGGTCAATCTCGTCAAACAGCAAACCGACGCTTATAATGTGGTCGGCATTTTGGAAGGCACGGACGATGTTTTGAAAAACGAAGCGATCGTGATCGGCGCGCATTACGATCATCTCGGGCGCGGCGGTCAGGGCAGCACCGCGCCGAATTCAACCGAAATTCATCACGGCGCGGACGACAACGCTTCAGGAACCGCCGCGATGCTCGAAATCGCGCGCCAATTCGCAAAAGAGAAAAAGAATAAACGAACGATCATTTTCATCGCGTTCGGCGGCGAGGAAGAAGGACTTCTCGGCTCGAAACATTACGTCAATAATCCCGTTTTCCCGCTCGATAAAACCGTCGCGATGCTTAATATGGATATGATCGGGCGGCTGACGGACAATAAATTGACCGTCGGCGGAATCGGGACGGCGACGGAATGGAAAGAACTCATCAGCGAAAAAATTTTCATTCCAACCGAAACAATGAGCGGTCCCGGAAGGATCAAAGGGAGCACGGCTTTCAATCTTCAATTGAACGAGGAAGGCTTCGGACCGTCGGATCATTCGTCGTTTTACGGCAAACAGATTCCGGTGCTGTTCTTTTTCACGGGCACGCACGCGGATTATCACAAGCCTTCGGACACGGCGGATAAAATAAATTACGCCGGTTTAGCCGCGATTACGAATTATGTCGCCGCGATTGCGCGCGCCGTTGACCAGAATCCGGCAAAACCGACATATAAGGTCGCGCCGACTTCGAATCAGCCGACACGAATGAGCTTTAACGTCACGATCGGCGTGATGCCGGGTTACGGCGACGCGAACGACGGAATGACGCTCGAAAGCGTTCGCGACGGTTCGCCCGCCGCCGTCGCCGGATTAAAAGGCGGCGATAAAGTCGTCAAGTTTGCGGGCAAAGAAGTTCGCAATGTGCAGGATTATATGCTCGTTCTCGGCGAGCTGAAAGCCGATACCGAATACGAAATCGAGGTTATGCGCGGCGCGCAAAGATTGGTTTTGAAAGTAAAACCGGCGCGGCGCTGAGAAGAGGAGAAAAGGAGAAAAGGAGATGGTGAGAAAGTTTTTGGTTTCGGCAATTTGCGCTTTCCTGTTGATGTTTTCGGCTTGTGAGAAAAGCGTCTCGGACGTAAAACCGCAGAACGTTAAAGCGGCGCAGCAGAAGCCTACACCTGTGGCGACGGCTTCGATTCCGAAAGACGGCGACTACAACGGCAAAGGCGAAATCACGAAAATCAATCTGGAATTAGGCTCGGTCGAGATGAAACACGAAGACATCAAAGACCTGATGCCCGCGATGCAGATGGAATTTTTCGTTAAGGATAAGGAAATGCTCAAAGACTTCAAAGTCGGAGACAAGGTTGATTTCGTCATCGAATACAAGCATCCGCAGGAAATTGTCACAAGCATCAAAAAAGCGCAATGAAATCGATAAAATTTTGCAAATTTCACGGCTTTGGCAATGATTATGTCGTCATCGAAGCCGCCGAACTTTCGGACATTTCCGATCTCGGCGAATTTACCCAAAAATTCTGCACTCGCACGACCGGAGTCGGCTCGGACGGCATCGCCGTTTTAGAAAAGCTCGACGAGCCGGACGCCGATTTTTCGTGCCGGATAATCAATCCCGACGGCTCGGAAGCCGGATTTTCGGGCAACGGAACGCGCTGCGCGGTCGCTTACGCTTTTTTCAAAAATCTCTGGACAGACGAAACCTTGCGGCTGCGCACGAAAAGCGGCGTCAAAAATTATCGCCTGACCGAAACAATCTCGGACGGTCATTACTGGTTCGACGCCGAAATCGGCAAGCCGCGTTTTTCGAGCGAGGCGATTCCGTTTGTTTCCGCGCAAAAACTCGCATCGGTCGTCGACGCGCTGGTTAAAGTTGATAATCAGGAATTTCTCGTCTCCTGCGTCAATGTCGGCAATCCGGTAGCGTGCGTTTTTGTCGAAGATTTTTCTTTCGACTGGCGCGAAGTCGGGCGCAAGATGGAACGCCACGCGCAGTTTCCCGAACGCGCGAACATCGTTTTCGTCAAAGTTTTGGACGCCGAAAATATCGAGCTCAAAATCTGGGAACGTGGCGCGGGCGAAACTTCCGCTTCGGGCACGTGTTCGAGCGGCGCGGCGGTTTTAAGCGCGTTTACGGGCAAAACCGGACGACGCGTTTCCGTTCATACCGAAGGCGGCACGACCTTAATAACATGGCGCGACGACGATGAAATGATGATTCTCGGGCGCGCGGATTTTGTTTTTTGCGGCGAATATTCAGCAGTTTAAAGATAAAAAAAGCGTAAGTTTTTTTGGAAACATACGCTTTAGGGGGTTATTGGCAAGTGGAGTTTGCCGGGGGTTCTTTTCTCGCTCCGGTTTATTTACCGAGCGATATTGTCGCCGCTATTATCGGGGGATAATAAAACGGTCCGACGGTCTTTAAAGTATTCGCATCGAATTGCTTGAGCGCGCCGCATTCGAGACAAGCGCGATACGACGCTTTTTGATTGGTGAACGGGCGCGTCAAACGCTTGTGCCAGCACCCGAAAATTTTGCCCATGATTCCGATTTTTTCACCAAACACTCGTTCCGTTCTGTTTAAGACCGACTGCGCGATCCGATTTTGATCTAATACCTGATTCATAAAATTCACCCTCGATTTCCCTTGTTCAGTTGTCCGTCCGATTGTACCTGCTTGTTAGACGCCGGAACGAGAAACTTTTGCACTTTATTTGATGATTATCTTTAAAAATAATTTGCTTCCGTGCCTTAAATATCTGTAAAAATTAAAACTTGCACTTATCGCCTTTTTTTAATTCCTTAACTCCGCTAAAATCTTCCCAAAAGAAACAAAAACCGAAATGAAAAAATCAATTGTCAATTTTTTGCTTTTAAGCCTCGTAATTGTCGCTTTCTGCCCGCCCGTTTTCGGCTGGAACGATGTCGGGCATAAACTAACGGCATATATCGCGTGGCAGCGAATGTCGCCGGCGGCGCGTGAAAACGTCATCAAAATCATGCTCAAAGCGCCGGAAGAATCGAATTTAAGCGTATTCTACCCGCAGGATTCGCGCTCGAAGGCGGCTCGCGAACGCGAGTTTTTTATGATCGCCGCCTACTGGGCGGATATTGTCCGCGACCGCGATTTTCCGATGCGCTACAAGTATCATCACGGCAACTGGCATTATGCCGACACTTTCTGGCGGCAGGAAAACGGAAAAGCGGTAATCGTCGAAAACCCGAGCGAAGAAGGCGGAAAAGCGGTCGAGCAATTATTCGAAGCCGAAAAAACGATGCGCAATTCGTCAGCAAGCAACCCGGAAAAAGCGATCGCGATCGCGTGGTTTCTGCATCTTTCAGGCGATATTCACCAGCCGCTCCACACCTCGGCGCGGATTACCGAGACGGAACCGAAAGGCGATCAGGGCGGCAACACTTTCTTGCTGACGCCGAAAAATACGCCGCGCGAAAATCAGATGAATCTGCACTGGTTCTGGGATTCGATCATCAACCGCGTGATCGAACGCCGCAGCGATGCCGCCGACAGCGCGTTTCTGCCGCCGATCGCCGAACAGATAATGAAGAAGTATCCGTTTGCCGGAAAACAAAATCGCTTGAATTTGAGCAAATTCGACGAATGGCAAAAGGAAAGTTTCGCGCTCGCGATCAGAGAAGTTTTTCCTTCGACGCTGGTGCGCGAACAGATGCCTTCCAAACAGTATGTCGCAAATTCTTTCCGCATCTCGGAAGAGCAAATTGCAGTTGCGGGTTACCGCATGGGCGAAATGCTCAATGCGATTTTCGGCGCGCAGACGACGACCGCGTTTGCCGACGCCGAAAACAATGTTCCGTGCAAAATCATTCGCAAAGTTCCCTATCCGGTTTCGAAAACGAACACGCCGAATCAAAAAATGGAAATCGCGCTGCTCAATCTTTGTCCGGCAAATAAAGGAATGGCGGCGCGTCCGATGACGAGCTTTTTCGTCAACGGACAATCGAAAATGTTTGAATACGACGTTGAAAAAGTCTTCAAAACCGAAAAGGAAGCGCGCGAATACGCCGAAAAGAACGGCATCAAGGACGGCAGCTTTTAAAGTGAATAGTGGATAGTTAAAAGTTATTTTTTTCTATTCACTTTTCACTTTTCACTTTTCACTATTTATTATTAATTCTAAATGGATAAACTTCTCGAATTTTTTCAAGGAACGCAGGAACGCATCATCAGGCGGATTCAGCAGCTCATCGAGATCGAATCGCCCTCGCGCGACGAAGCCGGCAGCCGCATGGTCGCGGTCTGGCTCGAAACCGAGGCGCGGAAAATCTCCGGCGATTTCAAGATCGAGCGCTTCGCCGTCGAAGGTTACGGCGAACATCTCATCATTCGCGCTTTTGAGGCGGCGGACAAAAAACCCGCGCTGCTTCTCGGACATACGGACACGGTTCACCCGCGCGGCACGAAAGAAATCAATCCGACGCGCATCGAGAACGGTCGGCTTTACGGCTGCGGCTCGTTCGATATGAAGGCGAACGTCGTTCTGATGCTCGAAGTTTTGCGCGCCTTTACTGAATTAAATCTCGCGCCGCCGCGCCCTGTCACGATTCTTTTGAGCTGCGATGAAGAAATCGGAAGCTTCACCGGACGCGAGATCGTCGAGCGCGAGTCGGCGAACGCGGAATTTTGTCTCGTCTGCGAGCCTTCGGCTCCGGGCGGAAAGGTCAAAACCGGACGAAAAGGCACGGGAATGTTTCGCCTGAAAACGCACGGAATTCCCGCCCACGCCGGACTCGAACCCGAAAAAGGCGCGTCGGCGATTTTAGAGATCGCGCACCAGATTCAAAAACTTCATAAACTGAACAAACTGGAAAAAGGCACGACCGTCAATGTCTGCACGATCGCCGGCGGCACGACCTCGAACGTAATTCCGTCCGAAGCCGAATGCGAAATCGACGTGCGCTTTACTTCGATGAAGGAAGCCGAAAGAATCCGCGCGGCGATAAAAAGCCTGTCGGCGGTTGACGAGCGCGTCCGCATCGAAATCGAAGGCGAGATCAATCGCCCGCCGATGGAACGCAGCCAATCGGTCGTCAAGCTTTACGAAAAAGCGCAGAAAATTGCCGCCGGATTTGATTACGAACTCGGCGAAACGCAGGTCGGCGGCGCGTCGGACGGCAATTTCGTCGCCGCGCTCGGTGTTCCGCTGCTTGACGGACTCGGAGTTGCGGGCGCGGGCGCGCACACGCTCGAAGAATTTGTTTTTGTCGATGATATTGCGCGCCGCGCCGCGCTGATCGCGAAAATTCTGCTCGCTGATTAAGAAATTTTCAGCCGCGGATAAAAGCGGATTTCGCGGATTAGAATTTATTTGGTTTGCTTGGCATCTTTGCGCCTTTGCGGGAGAAAACATTTCTCGCTAAAGAGGCAAAGACGCTAAGATAAAAGAAAAGCTATATTAATAAATTACGAATTAAATCCGCGAAATCCGCGTTTATCCGCAGCTAAAATTAATTCTTCTGCTTCTACAGTTACTGATTAAAGATATGACCGTTCAAAACAAACAACGCGCGCCGCGCAACCGCACGATTGATTTGAGCGCAAAAGAAGCGGAAATTTACCGCAAAAGTTTGATTTCGGGCGAAGATTTGCGTGATTTTGAAAATAAGATCGTTTGCGGCGACGCTTTTCAAATTCTCGAAAAACTGCCCGAACATTCCTTCGATTTGCTGTTTGCCGATCCGCCGTATAATTTGACGAAAAATTTCGGCGAAAATTCCTTTAAGCAAACTTCGCTCGATGAATACGAAGCGTGGCTCGAAGCGTGGCTCGCTGCGTGCGCAAAGCTTTTGAATGAAACGGCTTCGGTTTATATCTGCGGCGACTGGCGCTCGGCATCGGCGATCCAGCGCGTCGGGATGAAATTTTTCACGCTTCGCAACCGCATCACATGGGAACGCGAAAAAGGTCGCGGCGCGCGCGCCAACTGGAAAAATTCTTCGGAAGATATCTGGTTTTTCACCGTCTCGGATAAATTCACGTTCAACACCGAAGCGGTGAAAATCAAGCGCAAAGTGCTCGCGCCGTACACGGAAAACGGCGCGCCGAAGGATTGGGAAAAATCGCGCGAAGGAAATTTTCGGCTCACGCATCCGTCGAATTTATGGACGGATTTGACCGTGCCGTTCTGGTCAATGGCGGAAAATACCGAGCATCCGACGCAGAAACCCGAAAAACTTCTGGCGAAAATAATTCTCGCTTCGACCAATGAAAATGGTTTCGTTCTCGACCCTTTTCTCGGAAGCGGCACGACGGCGGTCGTCGCAAAAAAACTGAACCGCCGATTTTGCGGCATCGAGCGCGACGAGAAATATTGTCTGCTCGCGCAGAAACGCCTCGCATTTGCCGACGCGGACAAGACGATTCAGGGTTTCTCGGACGGCATTTTTTACGAACGAAATTCGCAGATAAAAAGCTAACGAAAGTAACATTGACGCAATCGGCGATGTTATCGGATTATTTTATACAGAAGTTTGCTTAAATTCTTTGCAGCTTTGCGGGAAAGAAAAACTCAGTTTCCCGCAAAGCCGCAAAGCCGCAAAGAGAAGCTAAAGAATCTATGAAAATCGCAACCTGGAATGTAAATTCAATCGCTATCCGCCTCGAAGCCGTTTTCAAATGGCTGACCGACACCCAAACGGACGTGCTCTGCCTTCAGGAAACAAAATGCGTTGACGAAAAGTTTCCCCTTCAGGCGATTCGTGATTTCGGCTACGACGCCGCGTTCACGGGCGAAAAATCCTACAACGGAGTCGCCATTCTCTCGAAACACGAAATTCGCGACGTGCAGTTGAATTTTCACGACGACACGCTCGAAGCGCCGAAACGCCTGATCGCCGCAACGATCAATGACGTGCGCATCGTCAACACGTATATTCCGAACGGCACGGAATTGTGGTCGGATAAATTCACGTTCAAACTCGACTGGCTGCAGCGGCTGCGGAAAATGTTCGACGCGACCTGCGACAAATCCGGACACGTGCTTTTATGCGGTGATTTTAACGTCGCGCCCGAAGAGACGGACGTTTGGAACGTCAAGGCGTGGGAAGGCAAACTGCATTTTTCAAAGCCCGAACGCGCCGCCATTCATCACGTCAAACAATGGGGCTTGACCGACGTTTTCCGCCAGCAGAACGGCGATGTACGCGAGTTTTCGTGGTGGAATTACCGCGAGGGAGCATTTCCGAAAAATCACGGTTTGCGGATCGATCATATCTGGACTTCGAAATCCTTAGCGGAAAATTGCACCGGCTGCTGGATTGACAAGGAACCGCGCACTTGGGAACGCCCGTCGGATCACACGCCGGTCGTCGCGGAATTTGCGATTTAGCGGAAAGGAAATGATTTAACGCAAAGGCGCGGAGGCGCAAAGACGCAAAGTAAATTTTGCCTGAATTAGCTGCTCCTGATATTTTTCCCGATTGGAAATCAATAACTGTCCTGAGCGATAAACCATTGATAAAGTCATTGCGCCTTTGCGTCTTTGCGTTGAAAATCTTTTTAAAGTGAATAATCCGAAATCCGAAATCCGAAATCCGAAATTGCTCTGGCTTGTCCGGCACGGCGAAAGCACGGCGAATGTCGCGCGGCGCAAAGCCGAGCTTGAAAACTCCGAGACGATTGATTTTATCGGGCGCGAGATGGATATTCCGCTTTCGGAAATCGGCGTTGAGCAGTCCGTTGCCGCCGGTCAGTGGTTCGGCGCGCAGGACGAAAAACCGACGCTGATTTTTGCTTCGCCGTATTTGCGAACCTTTGAAACGGCGCGTTTTATTGCCGAAAACGCGAAACTCAGCGGCGTCGAGATTATTCACGACGAGCGCATCCGCGAGCGCGAATTCGGGATTTTCGACCGTCTGACGTGGCGCGGTTCGGTCGAAAAATATCCGGACGAATGCCGCAAACGCGAAGAAACCGGTAAATTTTATTATCGCCCGCCGGGCGGTGAAAGCTGGTGCGACGTGGCGCTGCGCGTGCGAAATTTCTGGCGCGATTTGTATTTAAATCATTCTGATGAAAGGATTTTAATTGTCACGCACGAAGTCGTCGTCCGCGTTTTTCGCTACGTCGTCGAACGTATGACCGAAACCGAGATCCTCGCGATCGATAAGGCATCCGACGTCCAGAACGGCGCAGTAACTTCGTATCATCTCGATGCCGAAACAAGCAAATTGTTATTGAAACTTGATAATTTTGTGCCGTAAGATTTTTAGCCGCGGATGAACGCGGATTTCGCCGATTTTTACTTTTGATTTCTTAGCGACTTTGCGTCTTTGCGGGAAATTATTCTCCCGCAAAGACGCAAAGTTTATTAAACTCTTATCCGCGAAATCCGCGTTTATCCGCGGCTAAAAAAATCGCTTTTCAAACCTTCATCTTGCGCGCAATCTCGCGCATTTTTGTCCGTATCTCGCGCTCATCAATCGTTTTGATTTCGCCTTCCCGGTAAATTTCTTCGCCGCCGACGATCGTTCGTCGAACGTCGCGCGCGTTCGATGCGAAAACGAGCGCCGAATAAACGTCGTGAACCGGCATTTGCGCAGTGTTTTCAAGCGAAACGATTGCCAGATCGGCTTGTTTTCCGGCTTTGAGCGAGCCGATTTCATTCTCCAATCCGAGCGCCCGAGCGCCGCCTAAGGTTGCGGTTTCGATGATTTCCGAAGGCTGTAAAAAACGTTTATGCGCGGGCATCGCGCGGGCGACGAGCGCGGCGAAACGCGCTTCTTCGAGAATATCGCACGAATTATTGCTCGCCATCGAATCGCTGCCGAAACCGGTTTTTACGCCCGAAGCGAGAAATTTTTCGAGCGGCGCGATGCCGTGTCCGAATTTGGCGTTCGATTTCGGACAGTGCGCGACGCGCGAATCCGAGTTTCTTATCAGTTCGATGTCCGAATCAGTTACTTTAACGCAGTGCGCGAGCAGCGGTTTTGCCTGCAAAACGCCGAGTTTTTGTAAAAATTCGATAGACGAACAATTCGGCGTCTGCCACTTTTGCCCGAATTTTTCGTACATTTTGGCAAAAAATCCTGTTCCGTAAAGCAGAAGCTCGTTTTCCTCGTCTGATTCGGCGGCGTGAATCGTGATTTTCACATTCGTTTCAATCGCATATTCGGCGATCAACTGAAAAAGTTTCGCGCCGACCGTGTACGGCGAATGCGGTGAAAGTCCGGCTTTGACGAGCGCCGTTTCGGTTTCACGAAGGGCGAGAAATTTTTCCTTTAATTTTTGAAAATCCGTGTCGGCGGTTTTATCGTCGGGCGAAAATTCGGTTTCCTGAAAGACGACGCCGCGCAAACCCGCCGCTTTTAAGGCTTCAAAGCCGTGTTTGCCGAACCGTCCGATGTCGCCGAAACACGTGACGCCCGCGCGCGCGCCTTCGAGAGCGCCGAGAATCGAAGCCGTCTGCACGTCGTCATCGGTCAAAACTTCGCCGCGCACTTTGGTTAAGGTCAAAAGCCACGAAGTAAAATCGTCGTCGAAACGATCAACAAAACCGCGCATCGCCGTTATTTCGAGATGCGAATGAACATTGACGAAACCCGGCAAAATCGCCGCTTCGCCCAAAACCTCGCTTTCGGCTTCGGGAAATTTTTCGGTGATTTCGGCGCGCGTCCCGACGGCGGCAATCCGGTCGTTTTCAAACGCGACCGCGCCGTTTTCAATCGGTGCGGACGAAACCGGCACAACATAGCGGGCAGATAAAATTTTCATTCTGAACAGGATAAGGTTAAAAAGTTAAAAAGTGAAAGTGTGGAAAAGTCGGCTTGAATATAATCGAGTAAAACTTTTTCACTCTTAACCTTTTTCACTTTTTAACTTTATTTTCTTTGTAGCGTTCGAGAATTTGGGTGACATAGGCTTTGGTGGAAGCGATGCTGATTTTTTCGATGAACGACTGCTCGCTCATCTGCGGCGCGTTGCCGGAAACTTTCGTCCATTCCTCGACGCGGCTCGCACCGGCGTTATAAGCGGCGAGCGTCATCGCGTTTTCCGCCGCGTAGCCGCGATAACGTTCGCGCAGTTTTTCGAGATACCAGCAGCCGACCTGAATGTTTCTTTCCGGGTCGGCGAGAAATTCGTTGACGTTTTCAGCCGTCTGTTTTTCAAATTCCTGAATGCCCGTTTCCTTTGCCCACATTCGCGCGACGGTCGGCGTGACCTGCATCAGCCCGACTTCTTCAGCACCGCCGATCTTCCACGCGCGAAAATAGGTTTCCTCGTAAATTACGCTCCAGACGAGTTTTTCGTCGAGATCGTAAACCTTCGCCTGACGCGCGATCAGCTCGTCGTAACGGTGAATCCAATACTGATTAAAATAATAACCGCCGACCAATCCGACGACGGCAAAGACAAGCAGGACAAGAATAAGGGGAAAGTAACGACGCATTTCGATTTGGGATTTCGGATTTGGGATTTCGGGTTTTCGGAAATTAAATCCGAAAGCCGAATTCCCAAATCCGAAATCAGTTGGGTTTTCTTAAGCTTTTCCAGAAATCAGCCGGATGCGACGACCAATCAACGCCTTCGTAGCCGTTTCGTTTGGCGGTCTGGTTCAGAATATGTCCCTGCAGCCAGACGTCGGCTTCGATAAACGAGCCGATTCGCGGTTTTTTGCCGCGCAGTGAACGCTGATTGACCAGAACCTCTAGGTTCAAACTGCCCATTCCGACATAAATCCAGTATAAATCACTGCCCGACTGCGGGTTGCGAAGCGAATCGAACGCGAGAATTCGTCCCGCGACATTCCAGAAATTGTCTTCGTCCGCGACCTTTACCTCGGCGTCTTCGTAGGCTTTCCAGCCGTATTCGTCGTTGGTCGGGAAAATTCCGGCGCGGTATGCCAATCCGCACAAACCGACGTTGAGCGTGGTTTGTTCGAGAACATTCGCGCCGACTTCGGTCAGATTTTGCAGTTGAAATAAAATTTCGGAATTCGTGTCTTCGACAAATCCGTGAACGACGGATTTACCGTCTTTGCCGGATTCGGTCAACACCCACGGCGAAATCTTGTGCGCGTAGCGGGCGCGAAATGCCGGTCGGCATTCGGTATAGACGACTTCGCCTTTGCCCGATTCGTAAAAGAGCGTCCAAACCTCAAGCCCCGCGCCGATCTTTAAACAGCGTCCGTGCAAAACTCCGTCCTTGCGCGCCAAAACCGAGGCTTCGCCGCGTTTTCCGACGTCAGCCGCCAAATCCTCGACGGCGTTTTCGTTCGGTAATTCAAGACCGATTGCATCAAATGCTATTTCCATTACTTCAATTTGCGATTTTTAATTGATTCCTCGTTAAGATTATTTTCAATCTTCGGTTCGGTCAAATTAAAACCGCCGTCATCGCCCGAAAAACTTCCGCTGCGCACCATTTCGGCAAATAAATCCACATCGTAATCGGCTTCGCGCGCCATTTCCTGGCGGATTTCCAATAAAACTTCTAAAAATTTCGGGCGACGATACATTTACGCTTTCCCGTAACTTACGTTATTCCGTAACTTAGCTTATAAAATGACGATATTTGTATTAAAATCAACATCTTACACGAGTTACGGAATAGTGTTACTAAGTTCCTTTCATTCCAACAATTAGCCGCTTTCTACACTTTTGAAAAATCTGGTCTTTATTTGGACTCACCCGCGATTGCTCCAGCCAGCGAAAGCGATGCGACTGCCGTGCGTTTCGCGCTGATTGTCGAGTGCGCGTAATTCTTCAAAAGAGTTTCGGGATTATGACCGAGAATTTCCGCCGCAGTATTGATGTCGGTTCCGCCGATGAGCATTTGG
>JANOBZ010000136.1:0-3761 GCA_031411895.1 Acidobacteriota bacterium
GCGCGTAAGGCGGCTCAATCCTTCGTTTATGCCCCTGGCTTTATTAAACACGTCGCCGTTGTCATAAAATTTATCGGTGACGATACATTCGACGTGCCAGTATTCACAGAGCATTTGCGTTTCCGTGTCGGCGGACGAAGTTACGACGACGAAGCGATCGAAGTGCGCCCGGTTAAAAGGCAAAGTCTGACGCAAAAAATCCGCGTATCCGACACAAACAGTCACGCATTCGATTTTTTTCGGGTAATTTTTTTTATTCGGTAATTCCTTTTCCATAATTAAATCGCTGACATCTAAATAATTTAAGTTCGGGTCTAGTGAAATCGTCGTTTTTCGGCGCAGCCGGCGAATAAGCATCGCGGTCAAAAACCAAATAACAATCAATAAAAATAATGTGATAAATTCTGGAATCATTTGTTTTCAGGCTTCCAGCCGCAAGGAGTTTCTGAATTTAACGGTTGTGAATAATTGGTTATCGGACGCCGACCTCCAACGGTACGATTTTCGGCATTCAGCCAGCCTTTTTCTTTCGCTTCAAAATAACCTTTCGCGCGAAGCACAGACGCCGGATTGTCGAGTTTTCCGAAGCCCCATTCGTTTCCGGTCAGATCTCCGTTGTAATCGGTCAGCGTCATCGTCCGGACGATCTCGACGACGTTGAAATTTTCGTCGGAAAGCTCCGCGGCGAGTTTCCATGTCTCGGCTTTGGTTTTGAACATCAGCGGCGCGTGGATCGTGACCTGGGTGCCGAGAGCGAGAGAAATAGTTTTTTCTGCTGAAGCGCGGAATTCTTCGCGGCAATCCGGATAACCCGAATAATCGGTCTGGCAAATGCCGGTGATGATGTCGGAAACGCCGATGCCGTAGCCGTAAGAAGCGGCGAGCGTCAGAAACAATAAATTGCGTCCGGCGGTAAAGCTCGACGGCAATTCTTTGTTGACTTGATGAGGCGAGCCGACCGGCTGCATGTGATCAACCAGAGAGGAGCCGAAAAGAAGATTTTCAAGATGAAAGGTCTTATACTCGACGCCGGCGAGGGCTGCGATTTTTCCGGCGAGCGAAAGTTCGACCAGGTGTCTTTGCCCGTAATCGAAACCGACCGCTTCGACTTCTGCAAAATGCTGCAAAGCCCAGAAAAGACAGGTTGCCGAATCCTGTCCGCCCGAAAGTAAAACGATTGCTTTTTGATTAAAGATTGTTTTCCGCATAAGTTTGAAATCTAATCCACGATTTAAGATTTTGCCTGTCAAGAATTTTGTAATCGATCATCCGGCAATTCTCCGGTTTTCGAATTTGTTTAATGGCTTTGCCGTCGAATTGATAAAGGATCGCCCAGATGCTTCCGAGCCAACTGGTCGAATCTACCGAATAAAACGGGTATTTCGCCAAGCCTTTGGAATTCGTGTAACCGAGCCCGTGAACCTTTGTTTTCTTTGCGCGCGCCGTCTGAAGAAACCAATTCAAATATTTATGCTCGCGCGCCTTTATTTCCTTCGTGACGATGCCGCCGATCGCGACGTAATCGTAAGCTTCGATCATGTCCAGCCAGTACTCCTGCCCGCGCGAACGATGAAAAACCGGAATGCATTTTTTACCGGTGAGCCGTTCGAGTAATTCGCGCAGGCGTTCGACCTCTTTCAAACCGACCAAATTGTCGATATCGAGCTCGAAGAAATATTTAATTCCGCGTTTAACGATCAGCTCGGCGTACCGCTCGACGTATTCCGTCCAATCCACTTTTGCTTCTTTTTTCCGCGCCATAAAAGTGTAGGCGCCGGAATCGAGCATAAAATTGTCGGGATGATATGTCGGAATCTCGAAAAGCCAGTCTTCGAGATAAATAAAAGACTCGAGTATGAATTTCGGGAATAACTCCTGATTCATAAAACGGGTCTTAAATTGCGACGAGCAAAGCCCGGCAAGATGAACTCTCATAATGACAAAAGCTTTTGCAGCGCCTCTTTCGGCGTTTTACCGATCCGGTTCAAAGCGTCGAGCGCGGTTTTGTACTCCGTTTCCGACTCGAAAATAATTTCCAAAATGAATGTTTCTTCTACCTCTTCGAAACTTGCTTCGAAGAAGTCGTTGATATCGATCGTTTCAAGCTGCTGTCCGGCGATATTCGCCAAATAATCGGAATCGAACTCGACCAGATCAAGCAATTCCTGAAATTTCTCGACATCCTTACCAGCCATCGCGCTGAGCTGGTCGAAAAGCACGAGAATTTTTGCTTCTTCCTCAATCGACAATTCAACCTCGATGTACGGCACCGGCGTGTCTTCTCCAATTTTCAAGGCTTCTTCGACCCGCAAATGACCGTCGATTACGTTTCCGGTGGTTTTATTTACCAGAACGCGCTGGATCCAGCCGACCTCGCCCAAAATTGCGACCATCGCTTCCCGCTGCTCATCCGGATGGGTCCGCCAATTTAATGAATTGAGATTGAAATCTTTTGCCGCCCACAAGCCTTCGCCGACGATCCTGTTTTTCCATTTTCCGGCGATCGATTTGCCGTTAATCTCACTCATATTGCTCGTTTTGCCGCCCGCCGGCTGGCTTTTATTCATCTAGACTCTCAAGGATTTCGACAACGCCGTAAAAACCGTTAAAATCGCCGTCTTTACTGTTGAGCGGAAAAGCTTTGACCAGACATAAATGCTGGCTGGCGTCCGAGGCGATAATAATTTGCTCGTTCCGGTAAACGCTTTTAAACTCGTACGCTTTCTTCCAGCCCGAGCGCACGCCGGTTCGGTATTTCGGCGAAATGCAGAACTCCCAGTCCGAGCCTAAAATGTCGCGGTCCGTGTAACCGAAAAACCTGAGAAAATTCTCGCTGATGTAAGTACACTTTTTTTCTTTCCCGAGCTTAAAGCTCATGCGATTGTCCGATTCGTCGGTAATGTCCATTCTGAGCGACAATTCCTTCGAGAAATCGTAAAGACCCATCAGGACCGTCCATTTTTCCTCATCGCGTTTTTTGAGTTTTTCAACCGCGTCGCGGATCGTCGAACCGCCGTTGAATCTTAATTCCCGCTCGATGTTTTCAACCGAATTTCCGATCTTTTCGAGAAGCGTGTTCTGGTCTTCATCCTTCTTAAGGACCTGTTCGAGTTGTTTTTCGATTTCGCCCGGTTTGGTCAATGTTCTGTGAATCGATTCGAGCTTCGGTTTTAATGGGAAAATCGCCCAATTCCACAAAAATTTTGTAGTCTTCCAAATTCCGCCCCATGAAACCCAGCTGAAAAACTGAATCTTCGCGACCTTTTCAAAAAAACTGGAAACTGTCGCGATAGTCGTAAAAACAAACGTGATCGTCAGGACGATCTCGGAATTGGATAAAGAATTTAGATACTCGTAGAAGGACATTGATTTTCCGGTTCCTGTTCGATTTTCGGTAAAAGCGCGCTTAACAGGGCATTTTTCCGGCTGCCGATAAAACCGGCGGCGTTCGTCGGAATTAAATTGTCTTTACCCGGATCGGCGGTCGTTTTGTAGCATTCGGTAATGAAATCAAGCACTTTTTCCCGGTTTTTGATAATCAATTGACCGAAGTTCCAGAGCGCGATGGCGGTCAGCGCGACGATAAGATAAATCATCCAGGGCGGCAGATTCGCGATGTAACTGCCGATTGCCGAAAGAAAACCTGCGCCCGGAATCAATCCCCAAAGATAGTCTTTGCCGAGACGCGGGATAAATGCCGGCAGATTCTTCGGATTGAACATAT
Source organism: Acidobacteriota bacterium (assembly GCA_031411895.1). GTDB lineage: Bacteria > Acidobacteriota > Blastocatellia > Pyrinomonadales > Pyrinomonadaceae > JAFDVJ01. The sequence continues at coordinate 3,725 of JANOBZ010000136.1, forward strand.
CGGTTTTTTCCGTGATGGTTTTTTCGACCTGACCTTT
>JANOBZ010000137.1:0-45120 GCA_031411895.1 Acidobacteriota bacterium
GTTGACTTCATCGAGTACATACACTAAAACATACAAAACACTATCAACTCAATCAACTCAACAAACTCAATGAACTACGAATTGACGGCTTCGAGTCATCGTTAGAACAGGTTCTCTCGAAGAATTTGTTAAAAGTTAGCTGAACGTGACAGCAAATTAGGCTTTTAGCAGAAGAGAACAGTCGTTGAATAATTCAAGGGCGGCGGAAAAGCATCACGGCGAGCTTTTCCGTCGCTTTTTGTTTAAGAGGAAATCACAAGATGGTAAATAGAAAATACTTAAAAGAATCAATCAAGCTCGGCAACGGCGAATTATCGATTGAAACAGGGAAGGTCGCCAAGCAAGCCGACGGATCGGTCGTCGTTCAGTATGGCGACACAATGATTTTGGTCACCGCTGTCAGCCAGCGCACCGCGCGCGAGGGTTTGGATTTTTTCCCGCTGACGGTCGAATATCGCGAATCAACTTATTCTGCCGGTCGAATTCCGGGAAATTATTTCCGCCGCGAAGGTCGTCCCTCGGAAAAAGAAACTTTAACCTGTCGTTTGATTGACCGCCCGGTGCGTCCGCTTTTTCCCGACGGTTATCGGTTTGAAACGCAGATTATCTGCACCGTCATTTCTGCCGATAGCGAAAATGATCCTGATGTGTTTGCGATCACCGGCGCGTCGTGCGCGATGTATCTTTCGGATATTCCGTTTGAAACTCCGATCGCCGGAGTCCGCATCGGTCTGATCGAAGGAAAATATATCATCAACCCGACTTACGACGAGCGCCGCGATTCGCAGCTCAATCTGATCGTCGCAGGAACCGAAGAAGCGATCGTGATGGTCGAATCCGAAGCCAAAGAAGTTTCGGAAAAAATTATGGTCGAAGCCTTGATGCTCGCGCACAAGGAGATCAAACGCCTCTGTTTGTGGCAGAAAGAGCTGTTCAAAGCGCTCGAAATCACCAAACGCCAGTTTGTCGCGGCGCCGCTCGATGAAACGCTGCTCACGGAAATCGAACAAAACTACACCGACAAACTGCGGACGGCGCTCGATTCGACGGGCAGAGATAAAATATCAACTTATGCGGGACTCGACGCTCTGAAAAAAGAAGTCGTCGAAAGCTATCCCGAAGACGCGCCCGAAAAACGCTCGATGGCTGGAAAGGTTTTCTCGCATTTGAAGGAAAAAATCTTCCGCGAAGACATTCTCGGCAATCGCCGTCGTCCCGATGGACGCAAGTTCAGCGAAATTCGCCCGATCACGTGCGAAGTCGGCTGGCTTCCGCGCGTTCACGGTTCGTCGCTTTTCACGCGCGGCGAAACCCAGGCGATCGTCACTTCGACTTTGGGAACCAAGGACGACGAGCAGTTTATGGACGATCTGGAAAAAGGCGAAACCAAACGACGCTTTCTGCTGCACTACAATTTCCCGCCGTATTCGGTCGGTGAAACCGGCAGAGTCGGCTCGTCGTCGCGCCGCGAAATCGGACACGGAAATCTGGCGCGCCGCGCGCTCGAAGCAATTCTGCCGACCGAAGCAGAATTTCCGTATACGATCCGTATCGTTTCGGACATTACCGAATCGAACGGTTCGAGCTCGATGGCGTCGGTTTGCGGCGGCTGTTTGAGCTTGATGGATGCCGGCGTGCCGATCAAACGACCGGTCGCAGGCGTTGCGATGGGCTTGGTGATGGAAGGCAATCGTTACGCGATTCTCTCGGACATTGCGGGTGCCGAAGATCATTACGGCGATATGGATTTCAAGGTTACGGGAACCGAAGAAGGCATTACGGCTTTGCAGATGGACATCAAAATCGGCGGCATCAACGCGATGATTTTGCAGGAAGCCTTAGAGCAAGCCCGGAAAGGTCGCATCCATATCCTGAATATTATGAAGGAAGCGATCGCCGAACCGCGCGAAGATATTTCGCCGTTTGCGCCGCGCATCATCACCATCAATATTCACCCGGACAAAATCCGCGACGTGATCGGCAAAGGCGGATCGGTAATTCGTTCGATTACGGAAGAAACGGGCGCGAAAATCGACATTTCCGACGACGGCACGATCTCGATCGCGACCGCTGACGGCGAAGCCGCGCAAGCCGCGATTGATCGCATCAGAGCGCTTACCGCCGAAGCCGAAATCGGTGAATCATATCTCGGTACGGTTCAGCGCATCGTTGATTTCGGTGCGTTTGTCGAAATCTTCCCGGGCGTCGAAGGACTTCTTCATATTTCGGAAATTTCGGAAAGAAGAATCCGCGACGTGCGCGACGAGCTGAAAGAAGGTCAGCAGATCATGGTCAAATGCATCGGCAAGGAAGGCAACAAAATAAAACTTTCACGCAAAGCCGTTCTTCAGGAAGAAAAAGCGCAGCAAGCGTAAGTAAAGACCAAAAGCCAACCAAAAAAGGCGTAAGCCGGAAATGAAAAAACTCCTAGTTTCACTTCCGGCTTACGCCTTTTGTCGCATTAATGCTAAATTTTGAAAAAAAATTAAAAAAAGTGAAAAATTTTGTGGAGATAGTGCCAGATTGAGACTTTTCTGAGATGAACAGCTGGTAAATAAGAAATTTCAGAGAAAAAATTAGTACAGATTGCGCTGAGATGAGTGCATTTCGATTAATTTTTTGGTATAGTCTGTGCCACAAGCATTCTGAAAATTCACAAATATTTCAAAAGTCGCACAACGAGATAAGTAAAGTTGTGTGTTCTTACACAATAACTATTCGGCTAGGTAAAACGATGAGAAGTTACAAATTCAGATTTTTTCTTGCGATATTTAGCTTAATGTCTATTTTGACATTAAACTTTACGGCAAATGCCGCGCCCGTCAAATTCAATCAGGTCGTCCAGGTTGTCAACGTCAAACCGGGCAACGCCAGAACCGGCGCGTTTTCGCAGTTGCGACTCACAAACGATTTATTCGTCTTTAATAACGGCGACGGCGATGATCCGAAAACACCGCAGCAGGACGATCCCCGGACAATCACGGAAATCAAAACCGATGTCGTCGAGGACGAAGTTTGCCAATGCGAGGACGTTAAAGAAGATGTCGTCAAACGCGGATTCCCGAAGTGGGCGCTGCTCGGTTTAGCGGCGATTCCGATCGTCTTTCTGATCACGCGCGATAAGGACAAAACCCCGACGCCGACAACAACGACGACGACAACACCGACGACAACACCGACAACGACGCCGACGACAACACCGACAACGACGCCGACGACGACGCCGACCGTGACGCCGACGCCGCCCGAACCCGTTCCCGAACCGATGACGATTCTTTTATTCGGAACCGGACTCGCCGGAATCGGTCTCGCCGCGCGCCGCAAGTTCGGCAAAAAGAACGCGGAAAATAGTGAGGAATAAAGATTATTTCGATTTGGGATGTTGGATGTCGGATTTCGGATTTGCCTGTAAGTGGTAATTCAATCCGAAATCCCAAACCCCAAATCCGAAATCGAATGAGGATTAAAAAAATGCGAAAACTCAGTTACAATTTTTTGTTTGTTATCGGGCTGATGCTCACCCTTGGAGCGGCTTCGGCATTCGGTTTCGGCGATGATAAAACGAAACGACCGAAAAATTCCGGAATTCTGACCGTCAAAACCTCGCCCGTCGCCTATGCGGTCAAAGTTGACGGCGTTTACAAAGGAATGAGCGGAACCGACACGCCGGCTGAATTTTATCTCGAACCCGGCATCCACAAGCTCGAAATCGAGTTTCCGAACGGCAAAGTTTATTTAAAGGAAGTCGAAATTTTCAAAGACCGCAAAAACTGCATCTGTCTGCGATATGTCGAAGAATCTATCAAACGACCCTGCCCGTACGACGTTTCGGTGAGCGCGCCGGAAAGAGTTCTGGAAGGCGATCTGATAACCTTCGCGGCATTCAACAACGTCGCCGGTTCGACCACGCCGCTGACTTATCGCTGGGCGGTTTCGCCCGACACGATTCGCATTACGAGCGGTCTCGGCACGTCGGCAATCACGGTTGACACGACCGGAATGGGCGGACAGACGATTACCGCCGAGCTTGACGTGACGGACGATGTTTACGGCAAAACCTGTTTTCAGAAAAATTCCGTCCCGACCGTAGTCGAGAAAAAGGAAGCCATCTCGGCGACGCAGTGTGATATTTTCGAATCGCGTGCGTTTGACGATGACAAGGCGCGCTTCGATAACTGCGTTCTGCAGCTTCAGGGCAATCCCGACGCGCAGCTTTATATCATCATGTATCAGGGAACGGACAAAATCAGCATGACGCGCAATACCTACGATAAACTCAGCCAACGCACGCTGGATTATCTGGTCAAAACGCGCGGCGTTGATCCTCGGCGAATATCGATCGTCAGAGCACCGACGACACGCCTCAAGACGACCTACGAAATCTGGTTCGTTCCGCCCGGCGCACAACTGCCCGTACCGCAATAAAGCAGACAAGGAGAAAAGGAGAAAAGAGGAGAAGAGGAAATTTAGTTTTCCTCTTCTCCTTTTCTCTTTTGTCCGTTGTCCTTTGTTCTTTGTCCGTTGTAAAATCTACACTTTGATGTTTTGGACGGAGGTCTCATTTGAAGCCAATCCAGAATCCAAAACCCAAAACCCGAAATCGAATTATGACAGCACCGAATATTGAAACGATTGTCAGTCTTGCAAAACGAAGAGGTTTTGTTTATCCCGCGTCGGAAATTTACGGCGGGCTTGGATCGAGCTGGGATTACGGTCCGCTCGGCGTCGAATTGGCGAACAACATCAAGCAGAGCTGGTGGCGTTGGCTCGTTCACGAACGCGACGACATCGAAGGTTTGGATTCTTCGATTATTCAAAACCGTCTGGTTTGGAAATACAGCGGACACGAAGCGACTTTTTCTGATCCGCTCGTTGACTGCCGCGCCTGCAAAGGCAGATTCCGGCTCGACAAATTGCAGGATGTAAACTGTCCGAAAGACCCGGCGCATAATGCGGGAAGCGGCAAAGAATGCGATTTGACCGAACCGCGCGAATTTAACCTGATGTTTCGCACAACGGTCGGCGCAATTTCGTCGGACGAAGACGAATCGGCGCTCGCCTATCTCAGACCGGAAACGGCGCAGGGGATTTTTATCAATTTCGCCAACGTTTTGAACACTTCGCGCCGCAAACTGCCGTTCGGAATCGCGCAGATTGGCAAGGCGTTTCGCAACGAAGTGACGCCCGGAAATTTTATTTTCCGGACGCGCGAATTCGAGCAGATGGAGATGGAATATTTCTGTCGCCCGGAAGATGCGCCGCGCCTGCATCAGGAATTTATTGACGGGTTTTTGGAATGGTTCGACAGCCTCGGAGTTTTGCGCGACAATCTCAAACTTTACGAGCAGTCCAAAGAAGAGTTGGCGCATTACGCCGAACGGACGGTTGATATCCTTTACCGCTTTTTCCCCGAACGCGGCGATGAAGAAAAACAGTTCGATGAATTAATGGGTATTGCCAACCGCACGGATTTCGATTTAAAGACGCATTCCAAAAAGCCCGAAGACCGCGAAGGCAAGCGTTTGAATTCGGATTCGACCGACGATTTATCGTATTTCGACCCGCAGACGAACGAGCGTTTTTACCCGTTTGTGATCGAACCCGCCGTCGGTGTCAATCGCACGCTTTTGGCGGTTTTGATGGATGCCTACACCGAAAAAACGAATGAAAAAGGCGAAGTTCGCGTGATTTTGAAATTAAAACACGAATTGGCGCCGATCAAGGTCGCCGTTTTGCCGCTCGCGAAAAATAAACCCGAAATCGTTGCGCTCGCCAAACAGCTTAAAAAGGATTTACTTCCCGCGATGCGCACCGTTTACGACGACACGGGCGGTATCGGCAAGCTCTACGCACGACAGGACGAGATCGGCACGCCGTTCTGCGTGACGGTCGACCACGAATCGCTCGAAGACAACGCCGTCACGGTTCGCGACCGCGACACCTGGGCGCAGGAAAGAGTGAGCATTTCTGAATTAAAAAGATATTTACAGGATAGGTTGTCCTAACCGGATTTCTTAACCGCAAGCAATAGGTTACATCGTTCATTTTGACTGATTTTCTTTCAAAATGAACGATGTAACCTATTGTTTTCTCAGTAGGTTAAACAATATTAAAAAACTTTTGACAAAGCTAATTTTATCTGCTAAAACAGTAAATGGTGTAGTACCGACCGATAATTCTTGAGCGACCGTCTTAGGAGACCGATAGCAAATGAAAAAAGTGGAATTTAATGGGCAGAGTGGCAAATCCCTGATTGAGATACTGATAGTTTTATCTGTCAGCGCGGTTGTGGTTTCGATGGCAGTCGTGAAAATGACCAGTGCGCGAACAAGTATGGACAGGCAAAATGTCGCGCGGGAATTCAAGGTAAATCTTGAGCGCGCGCGTTATGACTCGGTAAAAAGACGCGCCGTAGCGTCAACCGATCTCACACGGATCACGATCACCGGCACGAACGCCTATAAAGTTTGGCTTGACACGGATCAAGACGGAATCCTCGAAGCGTCCGAAGAGCGCACAGTCAGTTTAGCCGGTCGCAACAGCGTGAAAATTCTTGGCACCGATCTTGTTTTTCCGGTAACGATTAAATTCGACCGTTTCGGAAATACGGAGACGGTTAATGGAAGCAACGTCAAGATTTCGCCGGTCTTTACTTTTTGCGAAGGCGAATGCACGCTTGAATCGGCGAATATTGGAAATTCCAATATTATTGCTCTTTCACAAACCGGAACGGTCGCGATGCTCAACGGCGGCGAAGTGATGCCGACTTTCAGTAATCCGAGTGTTTCAACCGTTGATAGGGAAGCCGAAGTTAACGACTGGCTGGTAGTGCGCCAAGACGGGACGATAACTTTACCGACGCCGACTCCGATGCCGACTGCGACGACGAATCCGACTGCAACACCGACGCCGACCGCAACACCGACCGTATCGCCGACTACGTCGCCGACTGCGACGCCGACACCGACGCCGAATGTTGTTTACTGTACGAGCGGTCAGCGACCTTCTACAACCGGCTGCACCTGCAAACTGCCGATGACGGTTAGGTCAAACGGCAAATGCCAGTAGAAAATCCGGAAAATTCACCCTTTGGTTTATCCACCTATGAAAATGAATTCAAGACTTCAAAAATATCGAAAAGCGGCTAAAAAATTCAAAATGAATTTTTCTTTTTCGCCTGACAAAAAGAAAAGCTCCGGTCAAGCCGGATTTTCTTTGGTTGAGATTACCATCGCTATGGTGATTTTCTTAGTCGCCGTTCTCGGGGTATTTATGTCATTCGCCTATGCGGTCAGCTATAACTCAGGAAACAGTTCGCGGGCGCAGGCATTGGCGCTTTTGCAGCAAAAAGCCGAGCAGATTCGAAGCGCGAAGTTTGTCCCGACGTCAACCGACTCCATTTTATTGGGTGGCACGAAACCGGGTGACGTCGTAACCGCGCCGGACGGGCATCTCTATAAACTACAGGTTACGGTGGACGACGACCCGTTTACGGCAGGGATACAAACAGATTCGACGAAACTTCTAAAGGAAGTCAATATAACCGTAAGTTTGGAAAGACCGACACCGGGCTGGCAAACTTCGATTCCGGCAACGGTGGTTTTGCGGCGCGTCAGGGGAAACTAAGAGGAATTGAAAAAGATGAAAAAGGTAAAAAATACCAAAATTAAAGGGTTTTCGATGATCGAATTGGTAATCGCGATGACGATTACATTAGTTCTGATGGGCGTTGCAACGTCGCTTTTTGCCGGCGCATTGGGAACGCGCAGCCGCGAAAGTCGAAGGACCGACGCCCTAACCTCGGGGCGCGCGGCTTTAAGCGCTATTTCGCGTGAAATCGGAAATGCCGGTTATGGCATGAAGACAAACGGTATTATTACGTCCGATTCGGGAGCGCAGAAACTTCGTTTCCGGGCAAATTTAAATAACGGGGATTGGTCGACGAACAACCCGGGCGAAGACGTTACGTATTTCTTTGACTCGACGACGCAGTCAATTGTCCGTTATGACCCGAATAATACTCCGAACACGTCGGTTATCGTCAATCGCATCAGTGACGTATCTTTTTCGTATTTCGATTATGTCGGAAGCAGTTCGACTGAGATTCCGGTAACGACTCCGACCGCCAATACGGGACGCGTCAGGATTACTGTAACAGTTAAGCTCGAAGACGTTGTCGGGCAGCCTAAAAATCAAAAGGTTAAATTTACGTCCGACGTTACGCTTCGTAATTCTCCGTATATGTTGAATCAATATTAATAAAGTTATTTTCAGATAGTTTTTTAAGGAGCAGAAAAATGAAAACGGTAAACAGAGAAAACGAAAAGGGCGCGGCATTGGTAATGGTCGTTATGATTACCTTGCTGCTTCTGGCGGCGGTGGGCGGGCTTTTGCTGGAAGTTTCAATGAACACGGCTAACGTAACCGACTCGACAGCCGAACAGCAAGCCTACAATGCGGCGGAAAGCGGAATTCAATCGGCGATCAATGTTTTGCGCGGAAATGCGGCGCCCGATCCCTTGTTTAATACGACAACGCCCGGTTCGGTCGAAAATAAAATAGATTTTCGCAAAGCGGTTTCGCTTTCCAAATCTAATTTGTCGGGTGACGCGAGCGGCGCGGCGCGGCTTTCGCGCTGGATGAAATACAACTACACGCCGAGCGGCGCTTCGCAAGCCGACCGCATCAAGCTAAATACGGACTATGAGCCGAGAAACGGTTATGCCTTCTCGGTCGAAGTCATTGACCCGGATAATACGGGCGAAATTATTTCCCATGAAGTCGCTAATAATCTCGGAACTTATAAAATATTTTACGATGAAACCACGCCGATTACGCCGTGGAAACAATCCATTACGGTCGGGAGCGGAGCAAATACGGCAGTCATCTCTTATACGCCGCCGACGACGAATCCGACTACTAATCTCGATGTTACGAGCGGCTCGGTAGATACCAATTTCGGTAAATTTACAGTTTCGACTGCTTCGACCGGTATTACTATCACCGAAGACGTACGATTCAGGCTTACCGTTAAAATGACTGCGCCCTATCAGGCGACGAAAGAAATTCGCGGCTGGATCAAAGCCGGCGATTATACGACGACAAAGCCGATGCAGTTTTCGTTTGATTCTGCGGTTAGTACGTTGATGGGAAGCACCATAACGCTTGCCAACAACCCGATAAGCATCAGTTTAGGCTCGGCGTCGTCGCAGATGATTAACGCCAATATGACACAAGCCGAACCGTATCGCGTCGTCGTTCGTTCGACCGGCTACGGACCGCGCGGCTCGAAGAAAGTTCTCGAAGCGACGATTCAGAAAAACTTCTTCAACGGCTTGTCCGCGCCGTCGCCTTTAACCTTGATCGGCAAAAAAGACGGTTTTGTGTTTAATGCCGGAACTTCGCAGCAAGTGACCTATTCCGGCATTAACATAATTTCGCCGCAGGAAGTCGTTCCGGCAATCGGCACGACTAATGACGATAATCTCAATTCCGTGTATGCGATGCTCGACGGGCGAAGCCGAAAAGCCGATATCTTCGGACCGCCGGAAAATATTATCGAAGAATTGCCTTTCTGGCTTGAATCAACGACCAATCTCAATACGACGATCGAATCGCTTAAAACCGTCGCCAAATCTTCGGGACGCTATTTCGCGAGCGGACAATCGCCGTCGAACTTTGGAAACAATGCCAACGCGACGGGAATTACTTTTGTCGACGGTGATGCCGAATTTTCGGGCAACGGCGGCGGAATTTTGATCGTTACCGGAACTCTCACACTGCGCGGCGGCGTTGATTTTAACGGTTTGATTATCGTCACCGGCGCGGGCGGCGTTGACCGTCGCGGCGGCGGCAACGGTATGCTGCGCGGCAATACGGTCATCGCGCCGTACGATAAGAACAATTTAGCGGCAGGATTTCTGGCGCCGAAATACGATATTTCGGGCGGCGGTACATCCGAGATTCGCTATGATTCAAGCAGTATCGCAAACGGTATGACGGCGGTCAGCAACTTTGTTCTGGGCGTTGCCGAAAAATAAAAATCACTAAAGTAATTGCCGTTTTTTCAGAAAGGCGGCAATTACTTTTTCCTGAAATTAATTCACAAACTCACTTTCAAACCTTAAATATGAAGCTCAAACCCGCCATTTTTCTTTTTCTCGTCGTTTTTACGACAGCCTTTTTTTCCGCCTGCACGAATGTCGAGAGTAAAAATTCGGAAGAAGTCGTGATCGAAGACAAGACGAACGGTTCGCGTGAAGAAGTCTTTATTACGAATGCCGACAGCAAGGAAGAAAATGTGCAAACATCAACCACGCAGGCAACTTCTGAACTCCCCAAAAGAGTTTTGTCCGATAAATCTGAAATCGTAACTCTCGTTGACGGCTACGGAAACAAGTCGGAAACACGTTATTTCCCCGGAAATACGCGGATTCGCTATGTTTCACTGCGGACTTCGATTGACGGCGTCCGCGAGGTTACGGTTTACGGCGCGAACGGCAGCGCGAAAATCGTATCGGGATTAGGCGATGAAGCATTGACGCTGTCGGGCGACCAGCTTGCCAATTCCGCACAGTTGAGCACAACCCAGAGTTCTCCGGTCATACGCAATTATATGAAACGCGGCAAAACCGAATCGAAAACGCCGCTCCAGCCGCTGCCGAGTTCGGCTTTTCAGCAGCCGCCGACAGTTCAATACACGCAGCCCGTCGAACCCGTCCAGCCGCAAACAAACGTCAGCAGCGAAAATCCGGCTCCGCAGCAGCAGGAGCAGAACGATCGCCGAGAAAATTAGCGCCGGCGAATGCTTTCGCAAAAAAGACGGGCTTCGATAATCGAAGCCCGTCTTTTTATTTTGCGCGAAAATTGCCTAAACTATTACTTTTGAATTTGAAGATTATGTCGAACCTACCGAACAAAGTTACCGAGCTCGCGAAAATCGTTGACGCCGAAGGCGGTCGCGCGATGCTCGTCGGCGGCTGCGTGCGCGATGCGTTAATGGGCGTCGAGCCGAAGGATTGGGATTTGGAGATTTACGGCGTCGAACCCGCGCGGCTTCGTGTAATCCTAAGCAATTTCGGCGAAGTCAACGCCGTCGGCGAAGCTTTTACGGTTTATAAGATCGGTCAGGATTTGGACGTTTCACTGCCGCGCCGCGAGCGAAAAACGGGACGCGGGCATCGCGGTTTTGTCGTCGAAGGCGACAAGAATATGCCGTTTGCAGAAGCCGCGCGGCGTCGCGATTTTACGATCAACGCGATCATGCAGGACGCTTTAACGGGCGAAATCATTGATTGCTACGACGGGCAAGCGGATATAAAAAACAAAATCCTGCGCGTCGTCTCAAAGGAAACATTCGCCGAAGATTCTCTGCGGGTCTTACGCGCCGCGCAGTTTGCCGCGCGGTTCGAGTTTGAAATCGAGGCGGAAACGCAGGCGATCTGCCGCGCGATCGATCTGACGGATTTGCCGAAAGAGCGAATTTGGGGCGAGCTTGAAAAACTGCTTCTCAAATCCGCGCGTCCGTCCATCGGTTTGCGTTATTTTTACGATTTGCGGATTGCCGAACAGTTGTTTCCCGAACTCGTCGCGCTCGTCGGCGTTCCGCAAGAGGCTGAATGGCATCCCGAGGGCGATGTTGACCGGCATACTCTGATGGTCGTTGATGAAGCCGGGAAACTGATTGACGATCTGGAATATGCGAAACAGGTGACGGTGATGCTCGGCGCGCTCTGTCACGATTTCGGCAAGCCGCCGACGACCGAGTTTTTCGACGGTCGCTGGCGCTCGCACGGGCACGACGAGGCGGGCGTCGAGCCGACGCTTTCGTTTCTCGATAAGCTCGGCATTTTCACGCTCGACGGCTACGATGTGCGCAGTCAGGTCGTCCAGCTCGTTCGTTATCATCTCGCGCCGGGAATGTTTTATAAAAATCCTCCGGGCGACGGCGCGTTTCGGCGGCTTGCGCGAAAGGTCGAGACGGATCTGCTCTACCGCGTCGCGAAAGCCGACTCGCTCGGGCGCAATCCCGAATGGCTGCCGAAGGAAAAATGGTTCAAGGCGGAAGCGCAGGAATGGTTTATCGAACGCGCCCGCGCGTTGAAGGTCGAGCAGCAAGCGCCTGCGGCGATTTTGATGGGCAGGCATCTGATCGAACTCGGGCAGAAACCTTCGCCGCAGTTTAAGACGATTCTCGACGCGGTTTACGAAAAACAGCTCGACGGCGAAATCACGAATCTCGACGAAGCGGTTGAGTTAGCAACACAGATGATTGAAGAAAATTAGTCCCGAACAAACACGAAAATTCACGAGAGGAAAATATAAATAATTTCGTGTTAATTCGTGTTTGTTCGTGGCTAATTCTTTGAAAGCTTGCCGCAAGCGTCTGGGTTAGGCTAAAATCCGCACTGTCAAAAGCGATGGAAAATTTTTCGGAAATGAACGAAAACGACTCCCGAAACAGAAAATTTATCATTTTCTGTCTGATCGTCGGCACGTTTTTGGTTTATTACTACAGCAATCCCAAACCGCAGCATTATTACGATTACACGTTTCGCGTCGCGGACAATATCCTGCGCGGCGCGATCGCTTATCACGAAAAACCGCCGAGCTGGCTCAATGAATTCGTGCCTTTCGACGGCAAATGGTATTCGGTTTTTCCGCTCGGCAGCGTTTTGACGATGATTCCGTTCGCCTTTTTCAAACTGATCGGCGTAATTCAGGACATGCCCGCCGCTTTTATCGCGGCTTTGACGGCAGGCGCGATCGGCTGGTTTTTGTATCTGATCGCCGGATATTATGATTTGGAGCGAAAGAAGCGGATTCTGCTCGTCTGCGCGATACTTTTCGGAACGTGGATGTGGACGAATCTGACGATGGCGGGCGCGTGGCAATTGGCGCTCGGCTTTGCGATGCTCGGCGAATTGGGTGCGATCTATTTCACGGTTTTCAGAAGCCGTCCGGTTCTCGCCGGATTGTTTTTTGCGCTCGCGTTCGGCAACCGCACCGAAGTTTTGCTGACCGCGCCGATCTTTATGTATCTTCTTCTCCGTGGTGAAGAAAAGGAGCGGAGGAGCGGAGGAGCGGAGGAATAGAAGAAAATCTTGCGAAAACCAAAAACCAAAGACCAAAGACCAAAAACCAAATCGCAAATTTGGCACGTTTTTGCGCCGTCCCGTTCGCGCTCGGCGTTTTGACGCTCGTTTACAATTACCTGCGTTTTCATTCGTTTACGGATTTCGGCTACGCGCGGATTCCGGGTGTTTTGCAGGAGCCGTGGTATCGTTACGGCATTTTTTCGATCTGGTATATTCCGCTCAATTTCAAGGAAATGCTCATTACGCCGTGGCGTCGGCTGGCGCAGTATCCGTATTTCGTACCCGGCGGATTCGGCGGCGCAATTTGGTGGAGCAGTCCTTTTCTGTTGTTTCTTTTTCGTTTCGGCGCGCGCGATAAAGTCTTGAAATACACGGCTTGGACGGCGATTTTCGTGCAGACTTTTCTGCTCTGGATTCACGGCAATCCCGGCGGCTGGCAGTTCGGCTACCGCTACGCGATGGTTCTGCTGCCGTGGATTTTTATCATCCTGCTCGAAAACAGCCCGCGCAAGATTCAATGGTACGAGTGGCTTGCATACGTTGCTGCGTTTCTCGTCAATCTCTGGGCGACGTATCTTTTCTTCTGGACTGATTTCGTAAAAGTTTGAAAAGTAAATGGTAAATGGTAGAAGGCAAAATTTAAGAGGTTTCTCTTTCGATTGTTAATATTTTGGAGAGGAATTGATTTTATATCATTAACAATTAACAATTAAAAATTAACAATTTATTTTTACTTTAGTAATAATGCTGATAGACATCACGCCCTTAAGAGTTTCACGCGATTACCGTTTGTTGTTTTTCGGTCAGCTCGTTTCGTTTTTCGGTTCGATGATGTCGTTTATCATTCTGCCGTGGCAGATGTACCATCTGACCGGCTCGAACGCGATGGTCGGTTACATATATCTCGCCGAATTCGTGCCAATGGTTTCACTCGCATTTATCGGCGGCGCATTGGCTGACGCGCTCGACCGCCGAAAAATGCTCCGCTACACGGAAATCGCGCAAACTTTCGTGACGATCATTTTACTCGCCAATTCGTTTTTGCCGACGCCGCACATCTGGGTTTTGTATCTCGCGGCGGCGCTCCACGCAGGATTCGCCGCGCTTCAGCGACCGGCGTTCGAATCGCTGATCCAAAGGATTATTCCCGACAATTTGATGACGGCGGTTGCCGCGCTCAATTCGTTTCGCTACAGCTTCGGCGCGATCATCGCTCCGTCGATCGCCGGAATAGTCACCGCGCAGTTTTCGATCAGCACGGCTTACGCGATCGATCTGGTGACGTTCGTCGCCTCGCTGTTCGCGGTTTTCGCGATCAACGCTGTTCCCGCGCACGAAAATGTCGAGCGTCCGAGCATCAGAAGCATTATCAAAAGCATCATCGAAGGCTTTCGCTACGCCATTCGCCGCCCGGAACTTCTGGGAACTTATCTGATCGATATCTGCGCGATGTTTTTCGCCTTTCCGCAGGCGCTTTATCCGGCGCTCGCGATGATGTACGGCGAAAAATATCTCGGTTTATTTCCCGCCGCGCTCGCAATCGGGCTGCTCGTCGCGAATCTCACCTCCGGCTGGGCAAGCAAGATTCACAAACACGGGCTGATGGTCTCCGTCGCCGCCGCGCTCTGGGGCGTCGGGATAATATTTTTCGGAATGGCAGAGAGCATCTGGGTCGCGCTCTTTTTTCTCGCCGTCGCGGGCTATTTCGATATGATTTCGGGGATTTTCCGGATGACGATCTGGAATCAGACGATTCCGAACTACTTACGCGGACGACTCGCCAGTCTCGAAATGATAAGCTATCTGACGGGACCGATGCTCGGCGGCGCGAAAATGGGCATCGTCGCCGAACGCTTCGACGTCAAGACGGCGATCGTTTCGGGCGGAATATTATGCGTCGTGGGCGTCGTTTTGTCGTCGCTTTTGCTGCCGAAATTTATCACTTACGACGGGCGCGAAGGAGTAATGCGGAAAAACTTCGAGGAATCGCTGCGCGAGCAGGAAATGGCGCGAGTTTCCGAAGCGAAATTTTAATGAATATGGCGAAATTGGGAAGTTTCAAAACTATTATCTACGCGCTCGTCGTCGGCACGATATCGGGCTTTATTCTGACCTTTGCGGCGGCGGTTTTTATCCCGCGATTCTACACCGATTGGGCGGGAAGTTTCGTTTGTCCGGGCAGAATCGAATATGTCGTCTTTAAACAGACGTATTACTGTTTTACCGCTGCCAACAGCTCGTTTGAGGCAGGCGGCAAGATGTTCTGGGCTGTATTCTGGCGCGCATTAATACCCGGCATCGTCGTCGGAATTCTGTTGGTTTTCGGCTTTGTCAAAACGGCGAAATTCCTCTGGCAAAGACGCGCGGCGGCTGGCTTTTAAGAAAATTATCTCGAATTTTGAGGAACGGGAAAAATGGCGATTTTAAAGAAACGTGAAATAGATAATCTCGAACAAATGAGCGGCGAAGAACTCGAAGCATTTATCGAAACTCTGCCCGCCGGACAATACGACATCGAGGAGCTTTTCGATTTTCTCGAAGGTAAGCTCGAAACTCAGGAATGTAACCACAGTCTGCGTTTTGCGATGCAGTATATGATGGAAAACCGTCTGAACTTCCCGAAAACGAGCGCATGGCTCCAGCAAAACGGCGGTTTCTGCGACTGCAAAGTTATCGAACAAATCGCGCCGACGTGGAGAAAAGCGTTTGACGGTTACATAAAAACTGAAAACGATAATTCAGCGGAAAGCTAAATTCATATTCTCTTAGCGCCTTTGCGGCTTTGCGTTAAATTATTTTTCTTCCGCTCAGCCGCTAAGTAATAATTACCAGCCGCGATTGATTTCCCAGCGGTCAACGATTTTTCCCTGATCGAGAATGTGATAATGCGAATGCTGCAAGGCGGTCAGGCACGAATGATTTGCTAAGACGCGAACGCGGTCGCCGACCTTCAATTTATTAAAAGTCGCTTCGTCTTCGACAAAAATCTCGCCGTGTTCCTGCGAAAGCGAACCGACGCGCAAATTCAAATCGTTTCCTTCGAGATCGTAAACCCGCCCGTAACCGCAGTTTGAATCGAATTCGACCGCGCCGCGATCTTTCGAAAGCGCGACCGCGCCGGCGTCAATGACGACTTTCTGCCGCGCCGCGCCGCGATAAACGATTGCCGCGAGCGCTGTTAAAGCGCAGTCCGAAACGTCGCAGCTTCCCAAGGTCGCCTGAAAAGCGTCGAAGAAAATATAATTTCCGCAGCGCAGTTCGGTGATGCCTTCGAGATTGTCAAACGCGCTCATCGTCGGCGTCGAACCGATGCTGACCGACGGGATTTCCAAACCTTTCGCGCGTAATTCTTCGGCTAAACCGCGCATTTTATCGCGTTCTTCTCGTGCAACGGCGAGCAGTTTTTTGGGCGTTCCGGCGCTATAAGAATGTCCGGCGTGCGTTAAAATTCCGGCGAAATTCAGATTCGATGAATCGGCGATTCTCTGCGGAATTTCAAACGCTTCTTTCGTGTGCGGTTCGACGCCGCAGCGATGCGCGCCGACGTCAACTTTAAGAAAAACATCGAGCCGCGCATTTTCGCGTTTCGCCGTTTCGTTTAATTCCCCGACGCTCTCCGCTTCGGTCGTCAAAACCGCGAATTTCTCGATTGTTTTTGCGATCTCGACGGCTTCGGCAAATTTTCCGCGCTCTACGGGAACGCCGTACGTAATATCCGAAAACCCGCCTTTCGCGAAAAAATGCGCTTCCGCGAGCGTTGAAACCATAATGCCGCCAAAAGTGTTTTCGGTCTGAATTTTCGCGATTTCCAGACAGCGATGAGTTTTTACGTGCGGTCGAAGCGCGACGTTTAACGATTTGACGCGCGCCGCAACCGTTTCGGCATTACGCTTCATTCTTTGAAAATCAACGATCAGCGATGGCGTTTTAATGGTTTCAAGATTCATAAATAAATTTAACCGCGAAACACGCAAAAGACGCAAAAAATAAAATCTAAAATATTTTAGCGGTTTTCGCGCGTTTCGCGGTTCAGATTTAACTCAAATATTCCTTCAAATATTGTCCCGTGTGCGAATTTTTAACTTTTACGATTTCTTCGGGCGTTCCCGTCGCGACGATTTCGCCGCCGCCCGCGCCGCCTTCGGGACCGAGATCGATGACGTAATCGGCGGTTTTCAGAACGTCCAGATTATGTTCGATCACGAGCAAACTTCCGCCGTTGTCGATCAACGCGCGAAAGGCGGTCAAAAGCTTGTTGATGTCGTCGAAATGTAAGCCGGTCGTCGGTTCGTCGAAGATAAAAAGCGTTTTTGACTTGGTCTTTGTCGCTAAATGAGCCGCCAATTTGACGCGCTGTGCTTCGCCGCCGCTCAAAGTCGTCGCCGATTGACCGAGCCGCAAATATCCCAAACCGACCGCTTCGATAACCTTTAATTTATTGATTAATTTCGCGGTTTCCTTGAAAAACAAAATCGCTTCGCGAACGGTTAACTGCAAAACCTCGGCGATATTTTTGCCTTTGAATTTGATGTCGAGAATTTCGTCGCGAAAGCGTGTGCCGCGACAATCTTCGCAGGTTAATTCAACGTCCGCCAAAAACTGCATTTCGACCGTTACCGTGCCGCTGCCCTGACAGGTTTCGCAGCGTCCGCCGGGAACGTTGAACGAAAAATGCGATGCATTAAAACCTTTCGCTTTCGCTCCGTTGGTCGAGGCGAAAACTTCGCGAATCGCGTCGTAAGCCTTGATATAAGTTACCGGATTCGAGCGCGGCGTTCTGCCGATCGGCGATTGGTCAACCAGAATGATGTCGTCAACCAATTCGCCGCCTTTGATTTCCTTGAAATGTCCGACCTGTCCTTGCCATTCGCCGCGTTTTTTCTTGATTCCGGCGTATAAAATATCGTGGACGAGCGTTGATTTGCCCGAACCCGAAACGCCGCTGATGCAGACGAGCATATCGAGCGGAATTTCGACCGAAACGTTTTTCAGGTTGTTTTCGCGCGCGCCTTCAATTACGATTTTGCGTTTTGTCGGCTCTTTTCGCTTATTTGGAACTTTTATCTCGCAGTCGCCGCGCAAATATTTTGCCGTTAACGAAAAATCGTCTTCGATCAAGCCGATAAAATCGCCTTCATAGACAAGATTTCCGCCTAATTCACCGGCGTGAATCCCGATGTCCAAAATGTGATCAGCCGAACGCATCGTTTCTTCGTCATGCTCGACGACGAGAACCGTGTTGCCGATGTCGCGCAGGTTTTCGAGAATTCTGACGAGCCGCGTATTGTCGCGCGGGTGCAGACCGATCGAAGGTTCGTCCAGAACATAAAGCGCGCCGACGAGCAGTGAACCGAGATTCGTCGCGAGCTGAATACGCTGCGCTTCGCCGCCCGAAAGCGTTGAAGCCAGACGATTCAAAGTTAAATAATCGAGCCCGACGTCAACCAGAAACTTTAACCGGCGGCGCACTTCGAGCAGAAGCTTTTCGGCGATTTTTTCGCGTTCTTCGGATAATTCGAGCTCGTCGAAAAACTTTGTCGCGTCGTTGATCGCGAAATTGACGGTTTCCGGAAGGCTCAGTCCGCCGATTTTAACGGCTTGCGCTTCTTTTCTCAGCCTGCCGCCGCGACATTCCGGACAAGTCGTGTAGCCGCGATATTTAGCCATAAAAACGCGGACGTGAAGTTTATATTTTTTCGTTTCGAGCCACGAGAAAAAGCCGCGAATTCCGCGAAATCCGGGCGCGCCTTCGAAAATTGCCCGTCTTTGAAAATCGTCCAGATCGGCAAACGGCACGTTCATCGGAATGCCCGAATTTCGTGCGAATCGCAAAAGCTCTTTTTTCGCCCAATCGTATTGCGGGCGCGAAAAAGGCTCTACGGCATCGTCTTCGATCGAAAGATTCGCGTTCGGCAAGACGAGTTCGAAATCAATGTCGATCGTGTTGCCGAAACCCTGACAGACGGGACACGCGCCGAACGGCGAGTTGAAACTGAAAAGGCGCGGTTCGGGTTCTTCGTAAACTGTCGAGTCGTATTTACAGATGAATTTTTCGCTGAAATTCAAGGTTTGCGGTTCATCGCCGGCGGTTTGAATGATCGCCGAACCGCTTTCGCGGAAACAGATTTCGAGCGAATCGACTAATCTTTGGCGGATTGACGGGTCGGCTTTCAGACGGTCGATCAAAACGTATGTGTTTTCAAAATCCTTGAAACGATAATCTTCCGGCGTTTGCAGATCAATCGTTTCGCCGCCGCGCAAAAGCCGCGTAAAACCTTGCTGCATCAGGCTCATCAGATGCGGAACCGGATTTTGGCTTTTGGTTTTCGACTTCTGATTTTTGATCTCCAAATCGTGTTCAGCCGGGAAAAGAACGTAAAATCTTGCGCCTTCCGCGAGCGCCGCGAGCGTTTCGTCAGCCGCCGATTCAGGCGAATCTTTTTTCACCTCGCGATCGCAGACGTAGCAGAATGTTTGCCCGACGCGCGCGAACAAGAGACGCAGGTAATCGTAGATTTCGGTTTGCGTCGCGACTGTCGAGCGCGGGTTGCGCGTCGAATTTTTCTGGCGAATCGCGATTGCCGGCGCGATTCCCAAGATTTCGTCAACGTCGGGTTTATCCATTCTTTCGAGGAATTGACGCGCATAAGCCGAGAGCGACTCGACATACCGGCGCTGACCTTCGGCATAGATCGTGTCGAACGCGAGCGAGGATTTTCCCGAACCGGAAACGCCCGTTACGACCGTTAATTTATTGAGCGGCAAATGAAATGAGATATTCTTTAAATTATGGACGCGCGCGCCGCGAACTTCGATGGCTTCTTCTTTTGACCTTACTGCTTTCATAGATGAAAATTCCTGTCGTTTAAGCAAAATTCAATTTTATCAAATCGAAACGAAAGTAAAAAGCTCCGAATAACGCTCGTGTTTCGGGAATAATTTCGTTATTCGATCATTCGCGGGCTAAAAACCGATCGGCACGCTCAATGCACAGGAAAAATCCGGTGAAAATCGAAACGATTATCATTGCAGTAAAGTTAGAAATGCGAAAATCTGAAAAGCGTGGTTTTCGTGCAGGGAAACGACATTCGAAGAATATTGAGCATCGCTCGAATAGTTTCAAAAGCAAAATAAAACAGGAGATAATTTCCGGAAACGATTATTTTTATGATAAATTCTTGTTGATCGCGATTTTATTTTAACGCGAACTGACTTTTAGGAATTTGTCCCGGGGTTTTTGGCTGAAAAATGATACTGGCATTTCAACCGACATTTAATTCGATTCTGATGATTTTTGTCGGATTGGCGTTGATTGCCTTCAGCGTCTATCTCGCGCTTACGCCGTGGACTCGTTTTCACTCGGTCGGATTTTTTCTGACCGGAATCGGCAATATTCTTTTCGGTGCGACCAACGGTTTTACCGATATGACGCCGATCGGGCAAAAACTCTATCGTCTTGCGCTGCTCGCATATGCCGGCGGCATTCCGCTGATCGGCTATTTTCTGTACCGGGAAATATCCTAAAAACCGGCATTCTGCCGATTAGTGACTCAAATTGAAGTAATCTATTGACTTTCACCGGATATTAATCAATCATAATAAAGGCAGTTATCACAAACTTAAATAATCTCCCATTATCAAAACTGGGGGAGAGAGAGAAAAATGAACAATAATTTTACACCGAAAAGCCGCAGAGAAAACCTCGTCATACAGGAGCTTGAAGGTGAAGTATTAATTTACGATTTAGAAAAAAACAAAGCATTTTGCTTAAACGAAACGTCGGCTCTGGTCTGGCAGTCGTGCGACGGCAGCCGGACAATCGCAGACATCAGCGATGTCGTCGGAAAACAACTCAATTCGCAGATCAATGAAGATGTTATTTGGCTGGCGTTAGACCAGTTGAGCAAGGAAAACCTCGTTGAGAAACAAACCAAACTGGAAAATAAATTCAACGGGCTCTCGCGCCGCGAAGTTATCAGAAAAGTCGGTTTGGGCACGATGATCGCATTACCGATCGTTACTTCATTGGTTGCGCCTTTAGCCGTTCACGCAAATTCGGCTTGTATTGCGGGCGGAACATGTGCTTGCAGTTCAGACGTTGGCGCAGGTAATATTTGTCCTACAACTGCTACGCCATGTACAGATGCAAACTGCCGATGCCGACAAAGTAACAACGGTAATACCATGGGGACTTGCGTGCCTTAACAGATTCGAATTTAATTCCAAAAATTGATTTAAAGATATAAAACGAACCATCAAACTTATCAGAGTTTTGATGGTTTGTTTTGTATCCAAATTTTATTTTCTCTTAACATAACTTCGTCAAAATCGCTGTTATAAATTTTACGTTTGCCGGAGTCCCTTTTTGTTCGTTTTCGCGCCTTTATCGTTCGATTTTGGCGGCTTGAATCGGCGGTGCGGAGTCATTTGCTGCGCCATTTTGATGCGCGCAATAGCAAAACCCGACGAGTAACTTTTTGGCTTTATCTCAATATGTGAAGGTAAACTTACCGACCAGATTGATTTTCTTTCATCGATTGTCGCGTCGAATTTTAACTCGCCAACGGTTTCCGTAAACGGCTGAAATTCATAGATAGTCGATTTCCAACTCTGCGAAGCAGAATTATCCATTTTTATTTCATCCGTAAAAGTTGAACCGTTAAAGACGGCAATAGCATTGGCTTCGGATATATTATCCATTTCCCATGTTAGTGAAATATTGCTTAGTGCGGGAGCGGTTTCGATACTTCTAAAATCAATTTCAACAATGACTTGTGGCGCAGCTAACAATTTTATTTTTTGCCGGTCAGCAAAAGAACCGCTCGAAGAATAATTTAACTTTAGAGATTTAAGAAAACCGAGTTTCAAGGGTAAATTGGCAGGAATATTTTGAACGGAATTTTCAACGCGAACAGGTGCCGCCAACAGTGAGAGTTTTTGCGGAATCAAAATTCCATTCGGCGCAAGAAAACGGTTTCTCAAACTCACAAAGGAATTTATTATTTGTCCACTGAAAGCATCACCGCCGAATAGTTCGCTCACAATGATGTCGAATTTTCCTCGAATCCGTACGTCGTCAATGTTTCCATGAATAATCTCGATTTTATCGGCGACGCCGTTTTCCTGCGCGTGCCGGAAAATTATCGGAATCAGACTTTCTTCAATTTCAACGGCGACAACTCGTTTTGCACCGAGTTGAGCGGCTAAAATAGCCCAGACACCTGTGCCTGCGCCAATATCCAGAAAAGTCGTTTCACTTGTAACGTGTGCCTTTATCGCCTCGTAAAGCAACTCATTACGGACGCCGTCCATCAGCATCGTCTGGTGATAATGCAGGATAGTGGGCAACTGCGAAACAAACATCTCGTCTTTTTCCTTCTTTTTCATATATTTGCGTAGCGTTATTTCTAAAGACTGTCATCGAGAAACCGCAGAATCAAATCGGCGGATTTTGAAACATCGCCGCGGTTTGATTTTACAAAAACTGCTTCCTTCGCGATTTTATTGATGACTTCCAGCGTAAATTGCGGGTTCTGACGAATCGGAACCGTATGCTTAAGCAATTCAATCACGCCGTTCGCCGGACTCAAAAGCTTCGGATTCCAACGCGCTCTGGCTTTGTATTGGCTAATCAACACCAGTCCGACACTGATTTTCTCCGTTCCCGCCGTGCCGCCGAACTTTTCGACCGGATAATCGATTTGTTTACGATCGTCAATTTCACCCCGGACCGAAAGCATCTTCGCGAACGGATGCAAAAATCCGTCGGCGTCCAGAACCGCGTATTCATCCGAATAGTAAATTGCGCCACGCTTGATTAAAGCGAGAGTTAAAGCTGTTTTTCCGTGAAAGCTTCTGCCCGGAATTACAACGGCTTTACCTTTCCATGCGATCACGCCGGCATGAATAAAGACCCGTCCGACGGCAAATTCGGCAACCGCTAAACGAATTCTTGAAGCGACGCTTTCGACCGAAGTTTCGCGCATTTCGCGATGAAATATCTTTTCGCCGTTTTTATAAAGCGAATCTTTTTCATTTACGTTCCAGGCAAACAAAAAATTATGTTCGACGGCGGTTTTTTCGATTTCCGTAAAACAATCCGGCAGATAAATTTCGACCGCCCTCTTGACGGCTTCGATCGCTTCCGCGTCGTTTGACGAAACGCCGATTTTTACGCCGAAAGATTCAAGATAAAAATGATGTATGAAATCGCTCTTTTTTAATCTGCTTGGAATTTGTTTCTTTTGCTTGGTTTTGAGTGAAAAATCCTGTGTCATTTAATTAATCCGGTTCATCTTTAAACTAGCTTAGTTTACGAGACAAGGTCAATTTTCAAATCCGCTTCGAAACTAAAAAAGCCCGGTTCAACCGCGTCTATTGATGACGGTGACCGGGCATAAATGCGGTGAGTAGAAAATTTTTGAAGAATACAGGAATTAAAAATTTTTGGCGCGTGGCAAAAAATTATGTTTGCTTACCTGCGGAGAAACAATAAAGACACGCGAAGTTTTTGCTGCCGTTACCATGATGAAAGCGCGACACGTTTCCATGTATTCGGCGCCACGCAGACATACGTGAAAGTTGAATCCCACGCAAACTGACCGGTTTTGCATGAGTCCGATGCGCTGACCGGCGTTTGTGAAGTAGCGACATGGAGTTTCCCTCCGACGGTCGTATCTCCCGAAGCGCTGACCGTAAATCTGTTTGTCGTACCGTCAGAGGCGAATATATTAAAGGCATCGGCGGATTGTGAAGAATTCAGCTTAATGGTCAGCGGCACTTTTTCGGGTCCGGCTGAATTTGCGTGGGTATTATCAAGCCGGATATTACCGAAAAACCGGCTCAAATATCCCGAATCATCCCGAATCGCAAACGGCTCTCCGAAATCGCGATGCGTAACGTTCGTCAAATTAGATTTTCTGAGCCAGAACAGCTGATAACTTCTCACGTCCGTATTGTTGACCGCACTTGCCCCGGCGATGATGTTGGCGACGTCGGCATGTCCGGCTCCACCCCAAACAGCGACACTGAACGCGCCGCCCGACATATTGCTGCCAACCCGCGTACCGTTTGAAACCACAGCTTCGCTGTAAATCCCTTTCAAATCGTGAATATCCGCGCCGCCGCCAGCCACCGACGAAAATGCGCCTGCGGTGAGGCTTTTACCGTTTCGATTAAGGTCGTTCGTACTGTGTTGTAAAACGACTTGCAAGCCCCGATAGGCAGACGACGAGTAGGGCGATTCAGACTGAATATCGAAATAAACGTTCATTCCGGGAACCAAATCTTCGTTTCCGCCTATGTAAGCTCCTGAAAAATCGCCGAAGAAACCGCTCAGGTATTTGTCCGTCGAGTTGCGCCGAGCCATTACCGGAAAAGTTGTGAACGCCGCCTGTTGATTGTTTGATGAATAATCTGTCGTGATCATATCAAACGGCACAGGTTTTCTTGTTTGACCGAAAATCAGTGCGGTTGAAAAAATAACTAAAATTAAAGTAAACAGCAAATGTTTTTGTTTTGACATAAATACCTTCCTAAGATGAGACTGAGATTTGTTGAGAGGGATAAAATTAGCTGAAATCTGAAAATCGAAAAGCCTTCCGATATACTCAGACTGCATTACTGCAAGCCACGTGCCTCAGCTGATTTTTGACAATAGTCTAGGAAATATGGGGTTATTGCGAAATATAAAGATTTATGAAAACTTAAAAAATTGATTCATGAGGAATTTATCTATCCCATTTTGCCCCGGTCATGAGAATTTTTTCCGGGAGAGATTTTTGACATTCTTGGACAGCAACTATTCAGCAGGTATATAAGATCGGTCGTGGATAGGAATTTTCACGTTAACGGGTGATAAAGTGCAGAACATGAGTAATTCGCGTTTATCAAAATATTTCTACCAACGAAAATCGTATGTTGTAAAATTTTCACGCCAATTTTCATCAGTTTCGATCTTGAGAATCGGGATTCCGCCGTCAAAGATCAACTCGGCTTCCAGATCGCGGCGCAGGCGATAAGTTCTTCCTGATGGAGAACAAACCGAGAGAACTGCTTTTTCCAAATCGAGCCGCGTAACGACTGCTGAACGCCAGTCGGTTTTCGAGCGAATCAAAAGCCGCGCGCCGATCGGCAGCTCGCGCAGGGTTTTTAGAATTTCGGTAGTTTCCATTTTGTTTGAAATTGCGCGTAAGAATCTTTGGGAAGCTGGATGAGCACCGGATTTTTTGCGGCGTCAGCCCATTTCAGGAGCGTTTCTAAATTTTCGCGCGCCATCGCCGTGCAGCCCGACGTGCCGGTTGCAGCGTCTTTCCAGACATGCAGGAAAATACACGAACCACCGCCGCGATTGACCGGAAATGTATTATGCGCGACGAAAATTCCCAGCTCGTATTCCGCGCCGACCGCGAGCATTTTTTCGGAGCTGTCCCAGTTGAAATCGCCGACCTTCATACGGTCAACGATTCGGTTGTAATGCGACGATTTCACGTCGTCCACGCATTCGGTATATTCGCCGAGCTGTGTAAAGGGAAGTTTCACGTAAGCGGGTTTCGCGCCCGCGCCGAACGATTCGGTGAGCGAGAAAATGCCCGCCGGCGCTTTGCCGTCGCCTTCGGTTTTCATCAAAAGCCTGCCGCCCGTATCGGACGGCAAATCGTTGAGCCCCGCGCCCCACGCCGTGCCGTTTCGACCGACAACGACCGCAAACGATTCACCCTGCGGCGTCCATTTTGATTTCGCCGATTTACGCGAGAAAAGCCGCGCCGTGCCTTGAAACGAAGCCCAGTCGGTAGGCGTTACGACAACCGCCTGCAACGATTTCGAATACGGAACGGGCGATTTTTGCGGAACGGGCTTTTTGACTTGCCCGAACGCAATGGCGAAATTTAACAATAAAACGAACGCGACGAATCCGAGTTTTCTCATAATAGTCAGAACCGCCTGCGGTAGCGGGCGGCTTTTCCAAGTAAAATGTAAATAGGCAAAAATAAAAAATGAAACCCCGTTCGTTTTTTATTTTTGCCTATTAAATTAACAACCGTTACCCGCCCGCTACCGCAGACGGCTCTGAGTTGCTTAATCTTCAAACGGCAGATCGTGCTGTTTCGCTTTCTGGCTGACGGCATAAAGCCGCAGACCGACGGAAATCATCGCGATCGAGACGCCCATCCAAATAAAAATCCAAAGGGTTGCAGGAATGCGAGTAGCGTCCGCCATATTCACCGCATCCGATTTATCAGCATAAAACAAGTAAGTAAGGTGGAAAATTGCATTGAGTAAACATTGAACAGCGAGAAAAGCCAATCCAAAATTCACCCATTTGTCTGAACCAAACCGCGCCAGCGCAAAAAGTCCGGCGGTTAGAAGCGCGCCCGAAAATACCGTAAATAGAACGCTTAAAATCGTTGCATTGGTAGAAAAAATGTTGAAAATCGGAAAAAATAAACCGAAAACAATCGTCATTACACCAACAAAACCGGAGGAAAAATAAAGCGCGTTGCGCGACGAGAAGTTATAGCGCATCCAGACTAAAAGAGCCGTGCCGAAGGCTGTTGTGCCTAAATATCCGGCGCTTGAAATAAAAAGTCCCGCCAGCCAGTTGCTCGGTTTTGACCAAACAACGCCGCTTGTATCGGGCGAAACCGTCAAGCTTTCAACCGGGCTTCCGGTTATTACAGATGCCAACACGTGACTGCCTTCGTGAACGAACGTCGCGAAAAGCTGAAGCGGGTAAACCAAGTAATCCAATGCCGGGAAAAAATACTTGCTAATGAGCCACAAACCGACGCTGACAAGCGTCGCGACGATCAAAAGCGTCAACTGCGGTCGTGAATCTTCGGCTATTTTATATTTCATTATTTCTTCTAAACTCCCTTTCGAAATCTTCCTTAAACTTTACGCTTTATTTTACCTCAAAGTTCGTCAAAGCGAAAGATATTTGTTAGATGACGAGATTTTGTCGCGAATCTGCAAAAACTTTCGATTTGAAAAATTTATTACCCGCGCGAATAATCGCCGCTTTTGCCGCCTTGTTTCGTTTCGAGCCGGATTTCCGTTATCACGATATCTTTCTGGACGGCTTTGCACATATCGTAGATCGTCAGCGCGGCGACCGAAACGGCGGTCAATGCTTCCATTTCGACGCCCGTCTGCGACGCGGTTTTCGCCTCGGCTTCGAGATAGACGCCGGTTTCGGTGAATTCGATTTTAACGTCGACTTTTGAAAGATTGATTTGATGACATAAAGGAATCAGCTCCGAAGTGCGTTTTGCCGCCATAATTCCGGCTATGCGCGCGATTTCGAGCGGATTTCCTTTCGGATTTTCGTTAGCCTTAAGGATTTCGAGCGTTTCTTTATTGAGCAGAATTTCTGCCGAGGCGACGGCGCGGCGCGAGGTAGTTTCCTTGTCGGAAACGTCAACCATATTTATTTTGCCCTGGGCGTCGAAATGCGAAAGTTTTTTCATAATATTTTTCGCCACGAACAAACACGAAGGAACACGAAAAATTATTTGATTTTTATTTCGTGGAATTTTGTGTTTGTTCGTGGCTAATTCTTCTTTGCTTCAAAAATCAAAGTATTGCCGCCGAGCAAAACTTCGTTCGAATTAAGCTCGTCCGTCCAGCGCGATTTTCTTTTCTTTTCCGGGCTGAAACGCGCCGCGAGCCTTATTAAACCGGCAAGCGGCAGAAACGCCCAGGAGTTTCGTTTCGGTTTGTCGAGATATATTTTCTGTATCGCGAACCCGTTTTTTTCGAGCAAATACCGGACTTCCGAATAACCGATCGGATTAACGTGAAGCGCGATTTCTTCCATTCCGCCAAACTCGCGGTTAATGTCCGCGAGCGCCTCGCCGGAAAGCGGTTTAAAGTGCGATGTGTAGCCGTTAAAAAGCCATTTCAGACGCTCTTCGATGTTCATGATATTCGGTACGCTGACGATCAACGTGCCGTCGTCCTTTAAGATTCGCGCAAATTCGCGCATCGCGTTTGCCGGATTTTCGATGTGTTCCAAGCCTTCGACGCAAACCACAAGATCGAAAAAATTATCGTCGTAAGGCAGCCGCGCGTCGAGATTTCCGCGTTTGATATTAGTTTCCGCAAGCTTGAAAATTTCGGTGTATAAATCCGCGCAAAAGACTTCGAAACCGAGATTTTTCAAACGCAGAGCAAGCGCGCCCTCGCCCGCCGGAACGTCCAGAACGCGACCGCGCGGCGCGGACTGCAAAATTTTCTCGACTGTTTCGTGAATCGCTTCGTGCGCGAGCGCGACCGGAGTTTGCATAAGTTACGAAATTACAATACAAAAACAAAAAAGTTAAATTGAACCGCGAAACACGCAAGAGTGGCTAAATTTTCAATTTCAACTTTTAGCGACTCTTACGCGCGTTTCGCGGTTGAAAATCTTACAAAAACAAAATTTCGGCGATGTCGCCGTTTTCGAGATTTTTGCCCTGCGGAATAAACACGAGCGCGTCGGCGCGCGAAAAGGCGATAAAGTTTGACGAGCCCGAAAAACGCAGCGATTCGATAGTTAAACGTCCTTTTTTATCAGTTGAAAGTGAAACCGGCAGATAGCAGTCGCGCTCTTTCGCGCCCTTTATTTTATCCGCGCAGACGGCAAATCCGCGTTTTAATTCCGGATTTTTCGCCGACTGCGCAAGCCGGATCGCGCGGCGGGCAAAAAGATAAAACGTGACCGCGACCGACACGGGATTACCCGGCAGCCCGAAAATCAACGTGTCGCCGATTCGCGCGAAAACCGCCGGTTTTCCGGGTTTTAACGATACTTTTTCAAAAAAGATTTCCGCGCCCAATTCGCGCAAAACTGGCTTCGTAAAATCATAATCGCCGACCGAAACGCCGCCCGTGATGATGAGGATTTTGGGTTTCGGATTTTGGATTTTGGATTTCTTTTGGCTGACTGCTGACTGCTGACCGCCGACTGCCGCCGCGATGCGCTTTTTAAGCGTTTCGAAATCGTCGTGAACCTGCGGCAGAATTTCGGCGTTTGCGCCAGCCTGTTCGGCGAGAATCTTGAGCATCATCGAATTCGAGTTGCGAATCTGATCTTTCTGCGGCGTTTCATTAATTTCGACGATCTCGCTGCCGGTCGAAAAAATCTCGACGACGGGTTTTTCGAAAACCTTAACCAGCGCGTAACCGAACGAAGCGATCGCGGCAATCATTTGTGCGGTCACGATTTCGCCTTTTGCAAAAACCTGCGAACCTTTTTTTACTTCCGACGCGAGTTTATTAATATTTTGTCCTATTTTGGTCGGCTCCAGAATCTCGACAAAGCCGCCGGATTCCTTCGTTTCTTCGACTTTCTGGACAGCGTCCGCGCCGTCTGGAACGCGCGCGCCGGTCATGATCCGCACGGCTTCGCCGGATTTTACTTTACGATCAAAACCCTTTCCTGCGACCGATTCGCCGACGATTCGCAATCGCGCGGGCGCGGTTTTCGCGTCTTCCGCACGAACCGCGAAACCGTCCATCTGCGAACGATCGAACGGCGGCAAATCCATATCGGCATTGATGTTTTCCGCCAAAATACGCCCGATCGAATCGTGCAGATCAATCGTTTCCGCCGGAAGCGTAAACGCCTCGCAGGTGATAATTTTGATGGCTTCGTTGATTGGAATCACGCGGCTTTAAGGATATTTAGTTCAGCAATTGCGTCGGCTAATACATCATCTTTGACGCCTTTGCGACGCAAACTTTCGATTAATGAAGAAACTTCCGGCATTTGTTCGAGTTTTGCAAGATCATTTCGCAAACCCTGCCCGATATAAGTTCGAATTAAAGCCTCCGCACTGGAAAATCCAAGCTGCGGGGCAATTCGCTGTAATTCTGCCAGAACATCTTCGGGAATTTTCAAGCTAATTTCCATTTGTGGTCTATCTTTTGACAGGCGCTTTTTTAAATCATCTATTTTCATAATCGGTTCTTTCATTTTTTGTTACGTTTCGTGCTGAAATTATACGAAATTTATCGTCGCGCAGCGTATAAGCGACGAAAAGCAAACGAACATTTCCGGTTGCTCCGATAACGATTTCGCGCCATTCGTTATCAATAAATTCGACGTTCTTACTTTGTAAAAACGGGTCAAAGAAAACTTCACAAGCAGCTTCAAAGGATATTTGATGTTTTTGAAAATTGGAAACCGCTTTGGTTTCATCCCACTCAAAATGGATGTCTTGTAAAGTATAACTGATGTCCATATTTTATCGAATCAAATAAAATTCGGTCTGGCGCGGGCGGAAAAATTGGTAGCCTTTGTCGGTCATAAACGCGTCGTCTTCCGCCATAATCGTTACTTTTTGATTATTCCATTCGGGGATTTTGGTTGACGTGTTGAGTTCGATCGACATATACGATCCCAAGCGGATTCGTTCGGGCGACGTGCCGAGCGCGCGGCGAAAATCGATCGAAGCGCCGAGCGCGTGTCCCTGCGCGCCGAGCGGATGTGAGTAGATCATCGCTTCGATGTTTTGGCGTTTCATTTCCGCCATCGCCGCATCGTAAACTTCCGCGCCGGTCATGCCGACGCGCGCGAATTTAAAAATCGCGTCCTGAAGCGCGTTCGTATTTTTCAAGGCATTTTTCAACCCGGCGGGCGCGTCTCGTTCGCCTTCGCGCAGAATGTATGCGTGTTTTTGCCAGTCGGTCGAAAGACCCATATAGATTAATCCGCAGTCAATATGAATTACGTCGCCGCGTTCGATAACCATTGATTCGTCGGCGACCGAAAGAAACTGCTGCGAATTTGAATTGGTTTTCGCCATTCGCTGAACGCGCAGATCGGGCTGAAACCAGGTCGTTAAGCCGAGATTGTTGAGCTGCTGCAAAAACCACCAGCGAACATCTCCGACGGTCGTTTTACCGGGCGTGATGACTTCGTTCGAAAAAGCGCGGCGCGTCAGAATATCGGTGACGAGAACCGCCGCGCGGTAATGTTCCGCTTCTTCCGGAAGCCGCGTGTCGAGATATTCGGTAATCAGATTTCCGGCGGAAACAAAACGCGATTCGTAATCTTTGCCGAGCGTTTCGGCGAGGAATTTATAAGCGTCGAAGGTAATGCCGTCGGTTTGCCCGCGACCGTAACCCATATTTAACGCGATCGTTTTCGGCTTGCTATCCGTGACGATCTTGCGAATCGTTTCCGCAGTTTTATCGCGCGCCGGACTCAGGAGCGTGTAAAATTTCTTCAACTGCTCTTCTTCGTAGCGGACGACCGCAAAGCGTTCGAGCGTCGTTCCGCCGTTATCGGCAAAGATGAAAAAATCGCGCCGCCCGACCATCGGAACCGGCGGCACGATCGATTCCGTCACTGAATCTGAGTGAAATTCCTCGTTCGTGACGATCCACATCGAAACGCCGTGTTTGCGCATCATCGGCAAAAGCATCGTGTCGAAGCGCTTCTTGAGCCACATTGAGCGAACCTCGGACTGTTCGCGCAGCGAAAGCAGTTTCGGCATTGCCGGAACAGGTTCGTTCGATTTATTTTGCGCGAAAACAAAACCGAGCGGCAGAAAAGCGGTGATGAAAAAAAGCGACAGTCCGAAAAGATTTTTCATAACATTAATTGAAATTGTCATTTTATTTTAACAGAAAGACAAAAAGGAAAAATTTACGGGACATTCAGAACGACAAAATTCGAGGCTTGCGAATCGCCGTTGCGGACGATTACCCGAAATTCGCCTGATGCCAAAGTTAGCGGAATAATATCCAAAACCGTATCGGTCAATTTCGAATGCTCGCGCAAAGCCGAATTCGGAACTTTACACGGTTTGCTTTCGGGGCAGCCTTCGCCGATAACTTCGATCTGCACGGTTTCCGCTTCAAAATCTTGTCCGGTGATTTTTACGAAAAACTGTTCTTTCGGCTTTGGTTCCGAAACAATTTCGATGCTTGTCAGGCGCGGCGTGGGACGATTGACACGCGCCGTCGTGGACTTTTCAATCAGCCATCGTCCGTTGTTTTTGCGGATTATATAACTGACAAAATACGGTCCGACCGTTTTGTTCTTCTGCAAAGTTCCGTCCGTAAAATAGATCGCGATAAACCATTTTTCCAGTGTTTTGACCACCGCTACTTCTTTTTTGCGGTCAATTTCGACAGACTGAAACTCGAATACTTCGCTTTTTGTTTCATCGCCGTAGCGTCTGCCTTCTACGATAAGTTTTTTGACCGAATCTCTGATTCTACTGCGGTCATAGTTGCTGCTGGCGTCGAGTTCGGGCGTCCAATATTTATCCAAATCTTTCTCTTGAAACGCCGAAGGATTTTTGTAAAGCACCATTGATTCATACATTTGCGATTCTTTGACGACCTGCCGGATTTGCTCTTCGTCGCTGCCTTCCGAACTCCAATACCAAGCCAGAAACGCCGCTGGAAAAACCGTAATCAAAGCCGCCGCGAGAAAAGCGAATTTCGGAAAAACGCGTGGAGAATTCGTTTTCCTGTCCGCTTCGCTTTCTGAAAAAACGGGCATCTCGCCGCTCCGATTTGTCGCCGCCGCGTTTTCCGAAACATCGCCGACAAACAAATATCCGCGACCTTTGACGGTTTCGATGTAGCTTTTTTCGGGTTCGTAATAAGCGAAAATCTTGCGCAAACGGCTGATGTATTGACCGGTATGCGCCGACGTTACGCCGTTTGGAGCGTCGTGCCAAACTTGCTCGATTATCTCGTCGTGCGCGGTCAGTTTGTTCGGATTAAGCAATAAAACTGCCAAAACCTGCATCGTCTTTTTATCACCGACCGTAACGAGATTTTCTCTGTGGTAAAGAGCC
The DNA here is from genome assembly GCA_031411895.1 of Acidobacteriota bacterium. Classification (GTDB taxonomy): domain Bacteria; phylum Acidobacteriota; class Blastocatellia; order Pyrinomonadales; family Pyrinomonadaceae; genus JAFDVJ01. The sequence goes on from JANOBZ010000137.1 coordinate 32,897, forward strand.
AGACGTTCGGCATCGAACTGAAAATTGTCAAAAACACAAATTCTTGGAAGGTTTTTCATTTCTTTTGATTCTGGAATTTCCTATAGTTCTGGGCTTTTCACGATTATTTCACGAAAATTTTAAGTTAAATTTATTGCCAAACAGCCAATTTCGATTATCCTTTCGATTATTGTCAAAACAAAATTTTCAAGAAATCTTGCCGGCGGCATAATCTGCCGAAAGTAACAAATAAAAGGCTCGGAACGGTTTTGTAAAAAAATGCTCAAGCACAGAGAGCATATACAAAAAATAAAGCGCGAGAATTCTATCATCGGTCAAAGCGTAAAACAAAATATTATTGGCGAAAACAGTCGTAAATCCGAGCTTTCAAAAAAAATGAGCGAAATTGTAAAAAAACGAGCAGATTTTGCCGCCGGCATAAAGGTGAAAAGTCAGAGTTCAAACAGGAGATAAAAATGAAAAGAAAATTAATTGCAGCTATCGGAATATTATTTTGTTTGCTGGCAGTTCCGGCAACGATTCGGGCTGATACGGAAACTTTTACGCCGCCGGCGGAAAAAGGAAAGATTTATATTATCGTAAGATTCGGACAAACATCAGGAATTGTTCCAAAAGATGTCAGAGTCAGTATTAAGTGGGGCGGGTGGAATAGAAGCGGAACATTCAATTCGGGCGGCGGCAGAACGCCGAAAGACGGATTTGTTATTCGGCTTAACCATACGAAAAACGATTCGATACCGCTGACGGTCACAACTTCTTCGGACGCCAATATCGAAAGAATTTATCAAGGCGGCGAGCCGAGCCAAAAGGGGAACGGTAATTGGCATTATGCCGAATGGTAAAAATTATGGCGATACAGAGAAAAATGATAAAAATCCGCAGTTTGGTTTTGGTTTTGGTTTTGATGATTCCAGCGACGACCTTTGCCCAAGCGCCAGCCGCAAATCGAAATTGGAACGCTTTTTGGGCGAAATTCACTTCTGCGGTGAATAGAAAAAGCCGTGCTTCGGTAAAAAGTCTGATGGCATCGGAGAAGGATTTTTTTTCGGGCGGCGGCGGCGAATCGCGCGACGAATGGCTCACTATGGTCGAAGAGCAAAAATGGTGGGGCTTGTTGCAAAAATCGGTGCGGCGCGGCGTGAAAAATTACAATTACGACGGAAAACCCGGACGCGTTACCAAAAATGATCATTTGATTTTCGCGTACATCGGCGGTAGATGGCGTTTTACGGGTCCGATGGGCGACTAGGGAAAATTATGAAAATTGTTTGTTATTTAATTTTCGCGGCGGTAATTTCGGGCGGTTTGGCAGGTTGCCGGAATTCTCCGGACGGCTATCAATCTTCAAGCAGTCCGACATCTTCAAGCACGAATGATAAATTGACGAGTTCAAAAGTTGAAACCGCCGTTAATTCGATGTTGAATGAATGGCGGTTGGGCGGAAGCGTGCGCGTGAAAGGCGTGCAGGAAATTCCGCAGCAGAATTCGGCGGTTGCCGATTTGCAGTTCGACGCTTTTGAATACGGCGCAACAAACGAAGGCGGACTCGTCAAAGCCAAAGATTTTAAGCCTCAACAAATGCCGAAAGACCAAAGCCGTCTGCCGACGATGGAAGAAATGTTTCCACAACGCAAAACCGTCTATTCCAAAGACGGCAAAGCGATTTTGTCACGTTATACGGACGGGCGTTGGGTTTTGAAGGAAGTGCGTTGGGGTTTTGATACGGGCGTGAAAGGAACGGTAGAAATTCGTTAGCGATTTCGGGAGCGATAAAATGAAAAAATATTTCTATGTTTTGCTGATTCTCGTGTTGTTAAACGCTTCGTGCGCGGGAATAAAGTCGAAATTTTCGACCGTCCGGAAACCTTCCGAAGATGAATGTTTAAAACGCTTGATTGGCAATGATATTGACGCAAACGCAAGATTGAGCGAGATTCCGGTGCTGGTCGAATCGGTTAGCGGCGGAAACGTCAAACTTAAAATACCTTCGAGCAATAAGCGAGTCGTTTCCGACAAAGCCGTCTTAGCCGTTCGGCGCGGCGAAAGTCTGCAAAATATTGAACGGAACGACGGTTCAGTAAATTTTCTTATCGAGTTTGAAAAGCAATTAAAACGAATGCCGCGAATAAAAACCGTTTCGTGGACGGCGGACGAACCGTGCGCGCCGGGTTTTGTTTGCCAAACATCCGGCTCATCGGAAAGGTCGGCGGACGCGGACGAATTGGACGCGCTCTGTGCCGAATATCGAAAGTAAATATTTTAGAGGAGAAGAATATGGAACAAAGAAAAAGTGGAACGGGCGGTTCTTTTATTATTTTCGGCGTGATTTTGGCAATCGCGTCGGTTGTCGCTTTTTTGTCGGGAACGAGTTACACGGGAAATTTTCAAAACGTAGCAAGCGCAGGTCTTTCGAGTTTGATGGGAAAACAAGACGCAACTTACGGAAATGGCGAAAATGGCGGTCAGTTTTTCGCCATTTACTCTTATCGCGGGCATTGGGCTGATAGTTGTCGGTCTGGTTAAAAAATAAACTCCTTGAATTTCCTCATTCCTCACCCCGAAAAGGTGAATTTTATGGATAAAAAATTTTTACTTCTTCTAATTTTCGCGGTATCTCTGACGGTGTCGGCGCAGAAGAAATTGCCGACGAATATCGGCGACGCTTTTGTGTTGGAATTTTCCGCGCCTTTTGAACGGATAATTATTCAGACGGAAGAGAAAAATATGCCGAACCGCGATTCTGCGGAAATTTTTACTACCCCGCAGACGAAACTCAAAAATCACAAAGGCAAGCCCGTTTCTCCGAACGAGATTCGCGCCGGAATGGACGTTGAAATCGAAATAGATAAAACGGACATGACCCGGCTTGCCGCCAAAGAAATCAAAATCCGCACTGATCCCGACAAGCGCGCTGAAGATATCGACGGTTATCTCGACCGTGTCGAAGATTCGCGGGCGATGATTGACGGGCGCATCGTCGAATTCGCGCCGAACGCGGTTTTACTCGGGACGAAGGAGTGGAAGGGCAAAAGCTTTAAATCGTTTCAGGAAATTCCACTTGGTTCGCTCGTTGATTTGAAAGGTTTGCGGCAGGCGAACCGCGTGATTTTGATAACGCGCGGCGAAGTTCGCCCGAACCTTTTTACGCAGACCGAAGGTAAATTGGTCGAAGCCGTCAAAAAAGGTTTGGTTTTGCCGTCGCCCGGTCAGACGGGCGCGGGAGTCGTCATCAACGGGCGCACTTTTAAAGTTTCTCAGGATTTGGAGATCAATACTTACGTTAACAAGGTGGGAAACCGCATTGTCCCGAAGTTTTTGCGGCTTTTGCCCGAAGACGACCCGAATAAAGTTTTGTTTCGCTTTTACGTTCTCGAAGACGACATTCCGAACGCCGTCGCGTTTTCAGACGGCTCGGTTTTCGTCAATACCGGACTGCTCAAACTTCTGGAAAACGAGGCGCAGTTTGCCGTAATTCTCGGACACGAAATCGCCCACGTAACGAACGAACACGCCCGCCGGCGCTTTGAAGCCCAACAGGATATGGCAATATGGGCAGCGCTTATCGGAGCCGGCGCAGGCGTCGCCGGACAAGCGACGGGAGTTCTTGTGGCGCAGTTGACTTATAAATTGATGTCGAATAAATTTTCGCGCGATATGGAAGACCAAGCCGACCGCGTTGGGCTTTATTACGCTTACGACGCGGGCTATGACGTGCGCGAATCCGTAAATTTGTGGCGCAGAGTGATGGGAATTTACCGCGAAAGCGTCATCGGCACAACGCTTTACATCGATCATCCGGCATTGCTCGAAAGACTCAAGGAAACGCGCCGCGAAGTTGTCCTGAACTATGCCAACGCCGATTTTAGAGAAGCGGTCGTCGGGCGCGACGAATTTCTCAAAGGCGTCGGTTATTATTTCGGCTGGCTCGAAAGACCGAAGCCGGTTGTTGCCGCGAAAACTACGCCGACAAATCCGAAAAGAACACGGGTTAAAAAGAACCCTGTCGCGGTCGGCGACGGATTTACCGCGTTTTTCAGAGAATTTAAAAAGGCTGTCATCGGCAGTAATCGCGCGGCGGTTAAAAATATGATGGCTTCGAATTTTGAATGGGCTTTGGACGGTTACGTTTCGCGTGACGAAGCCTTCGGAATGTTGGACGAAACGCTCTGGAAAGGTTTGAAAAATGCCGTTTTGCGAGCGCCCGTCAAATGCAAATCGCCGTACTGCAACAACCGCGCCGGTTATCGCGTTTGGTCGTCGGCAAGATACAAAGTTGAAATTATGTTTGAAAAAGATGCGAGCGGAAATTGGCATTGGACGGCACTTTTAGGCGATTGAACAGCCGAAAACCGAGCATAATTCAAAGATTAAAATCATGTTTCTGAAATTAAGGAGAAAAAATGAAATTTGTAGGTTTGATGATTTTTTCGCTGTTAATGTTATTTCAAACTGCCGTCGCGCAGGAAAAGCAAGCGGTAAAAGAACCGGAATATATCGGCGTATTTTTGTCCATGGATGAAAACGGCAGCCTGACTGCGCTGGAAAGACAAACGCCGGAAACCAAGATAAAGATCAAAGGTTTGGGGTTCGGCGGCGGTGAAAGTCTTTTGAGATTCAAAGGCGAACAATCAACCGTGAGATTTAAATCCGACCAAAAAATAACTTTTGTCGTGCGCGTCGCTTCGCAGGCGATTGACCCGATGAGCTTGATTGAATTTTACCGGTTTGATTCGAAAAAAGGCTATCGTCAGCTAACGATAGCAAAAGTCGGAAGTATCGGAACCAACAGCAAAACAACAATCAGCGAATATACGGTTCAATTTAATGCGGCGAAATACGGCGAATCGTCCTTTAAGGTCGTTCCGGCAAATGCTCTGCCGTCGGGCGAATATTGCTTGAGCACAAGCGGCACGAAGGACGGATTTTGTTTTGGAATTGACGCAAAAACGCCGGGCGAATAAATGAAAAACTTGATCGGTAGTTTTTGTATCATAGTTTTTTTCGCCGTTGTTTCGATTCACGGGCAAACGAAATTGAGCGGGATTCGGTGCGACCTCGAACCTGTCAGGCGCGCGGAAAGCTTTAAGATGCCGGTTTTGCCGACAGGGGGAAAATCGTGGCAGGTAACCAATGACTTCGGCAATCAGGTAACAAACAAAGATGTTCCCGGACTTCCTGCCGGAGTTTGGCAGCACACGGGCGTTGATTATCTGCTTGGCGGAAGCAGCGCGGCGAGCCAAAATCAGCCGGTTTATGCGGCGGCGAACGGGATCGTTATTTTTTCGACAAAATCAAACACGAATCCACTTCCGGGACGCGGCGGATTGGTTATCATTCGCCATCTCGCGCCGCGTGGAAGCAAATTCGTTGCCGCCGCGTATAACGGCAGGGCGGGAAACTACGAGAAATTTCAAACCGAAGAGATTTATACTTATTATTTACATCTCGACGAAGACAAAATTCTCGTCAAAACGGGAGACAATGTTGACGGCGGAGCGCAAATCGCTTCGCTGTATGATTCCAAAAATAAAAAGTATGTTTATGTTCCGCATCTGCATTTTGAAATTTGGTCGGTTTGTTCGGGAGCGGAATTAAACGGCTATGAACCTGACGGAACGTTAAAGAAATCCCTAAAAAAACCGATCATTGACCCGATAAGTTTTTTATCGAACGTCAAAATCACCGGCAGCGCCGAAAACGCCGAAACCGCCGAAATCCCGACAATGTTTCTGCTCGATGTTTCGGGTAGTATGGAGGACAATGACAAAATCACGCAGGCGAAAAATTCGGGTTTGGACGCCATCGGAGAAATGCAGGAAAATCGTCGGCGCGGGCGCGACAATTCAAATGTTTCAATTTGGACTTTCGGCGGCGAATGCAATTCGCGCGACGTGCGCGAGATTTTGCCTTTCACAAAAAATTTGACTCAAGCCGAAACTACTTTTCGCCTGCGCATTCCCAAGCCTTCGGGTTTAACGCCGCTTTATACGGCGATCAATTTGACGGTCGAGCGGATGTCGAATTATCTCGCGCCGCGCCCCGATTTGCCCGAAGGCTGGATAATTGTTCTGTCAGACGGCGAAAATACTTGCGGCGAACAAATTCGTCCGCGCGGCGTTTACAGTCAAGGTTCACGAATTATTTATCAAAAAATCAGATTTCTAACAATCGGATTCGACGTTTCTGCCGGTTCGCAAGCCGAACGCGATTTGCAGTATTTGTCGAGCGTTTCAGGCGGCAGATATTTTCCGGCGGCAAATCAAAAGCAGCTTTCACGCTCGTTTGAAAAACTTTTCCGAGTTTATCAGCCGAAAGCTCCGGCAAACGCCAACGCCGATTTCGAGCGCGGAAATCAGGCAATCAGGAGCCGCAATTTTGAAACGGCGATTGTCGTTTGGAGCGAATACGTCAAAGCAAATCCGGCGGACGCGCTCGGTTTTTACAATCTCGCGCTGGCGTGCGAAGCCGCAGGTTTTTACAAACGCGCCGTCGAAAATTATAAAATCTATCTTATTCTCGCCGCCGACGCGTCGGACCTCGCCGATGTCCGTCTCCGTATCGCCAAACTCGAAGAAGATTATCGCGTTCAGGTGACGTATTATCTGAATTTACTCCGCAGCGATTTGGAATATTTGAAGGCGTATTACAAAAGACTTTTTGAAGTCAAAAACAACGAACGCGCCGCTGAATTTGCCGGCTTCGTCGCCGAGAAAGGATCGTTTTACCGTAATCTGGCAAAAATTTTAGAAATTCGCTCGTCGCGCATCGAACGCAACGCCAACGATTTGGCGGATTCACTCGATTATCTGAATCGCCGCGTCGCGTCGCCATCGTTCGACCGCGACGCCGTCAGTCTTCTGACCATGCCGATTGATTATCTCGAACAACTTATAAAGCGCGTCGAAGAGCATAACACGCAGAATCTGAAATAGATTTAATCACGCTTTTGTTCGCATCGTTTCGATAATGGGAAAACGTTTACAGTTTTATCCGACTTGAATTCAGGGAATTATAATGCGACAGAAGCCCGAAAAAACAAGGGTTCGAGGTGTCTCCGGCAGCGCTTTCGCGATTACGAGATTTTTCTTTGCATATTTGCCGGAAAGTGATAATATGACTGACCAAGCATTACAAGGAAAATTTTAACCCGGGAAAGAGGAGGTTAGGAGTGTTTCGGTTTGATAAAACCAGCCTTCGATACTTTATGTGAAAACGTAAAGCAGGTATCTCATCGCCCAAATTTTATTTTGGAGGAAAAAAATGAAAAAATGTCCCGCGTGCAGTCGTTCCTATGACGAATCGCAGTCTTTTTGTTTGGAAGACGGCGCGCTTTTGATAAGCGATTCGCCGACCGACTCGCAGACATCAATTATTACCTCGCCGAAGAAAAGCAAAATGCCTTTAATATTCGGCGCGTTGATACTGATTACCGGCGTGTCGGCGATTGCGTGGTTTTTACTCGCCCCGAAAGAACAATCGGCTAATCAGGCGAACAAACAGGTCGCCGTTAATGTGCAGACGCCGGTTTCGACGCCGACGGCGATGCCGCAGCCGACCGAAACGCCGACGCCGACGCCGATGCCCACGCCCGAAACAAATATTAATACGGCGACTAATTCCGAAACGAATTCCAAACCGGCGACCGAGACAAATACGGCTAAACCGCTGCCGACTTTGATGAAAGCCGAAGAACACCAGATCATTTTTAATCTCCAGCAGTGCCGCAAATCGGGAACTTCGATTACGTGCGATCTGATGCTGACCAATACCGGAAAAGACCGCCGCTTCAAGCTTTCGACCTATCGAAGCAAATTGTTTGACGAATTAGGCAATGGCTACAAAGGCACGGACGCGCAAGTTGCCAATCAAACGGGCGATATGCCGGAGATCGGTTTTATCAACGGCGTGACGACGAGAGCGCAAATGACGTTTGAAAATATCGAGCCGAATGCGGCGAAAATTACGCTTCTGGAATTCAGCTTTACCGTCGGCGACGATTACGATCTGTCGGTCAAATTTCGCAACGTACCGCTTGTCGCCGGCAGGTGAAATTCTAAAAATGAGGAGATTTTTATGAAAAACAAAGGGCTTCTGATCTTATATTTTCTCTGTTTGGCAACTTTATTAACTTCGTGCGGCTCGGTGCGCAGAATGCTTGCCGGCAGTAAAGATTCGCCGAAACTTTACCCGATAATTCAGGGCATGGGTCCGAACGTTAAATTCGGTTATATAAACACGAAAGGCGAAGTCGTTATTCAGCCGCAGTTTAAGCAGGCGTGGTTCTTCTCCGAGGGTTTGGCGGTCGCCTGTATCGAGCACGAAAAATGCGGCTATATTGACGAAACGGGCAAATTTATCATCAATCCGCAATTCCAGCTCGCCTCGCGATTTGTTGACGGAATTGCCGGAGTGATCGCCGGTGACAAGATCGGTTATATAGATAAAACGGGCAAATATTTAATCAACCCGCAGTTCGATTTTCCGAGAGGCGGCGGCGATTGGCAGATCGTTTTGAGCATCTTCAACGAAGATTTGGCATCGGTCAAGACGGGCGAAAAAACCGGTTACATTGATAAAAGCGGTAAATACGTGATCAACCCGCAGTTCGATATCGGTCTGCCGTTTATGGAAGGTTTGGCGGCGGTGATGATCGGCGAAAAATGGGGGTTTGTGGATAAAACCGGAAAGATCGTGATTAACCCGCAGTTTGAAAGGGCGCAGCCGTTTGTCAACGGTCTGGCTGCCGTCAAAATCGGCAATCAGTGGGGCTATGTTGATAAGACCGGAAAAATAATCATTAATCCGCAGTTTGATTTTGCCGCGCCTTTTGCGTACGAAGGCGCGGCGGTCGTCTTTTTGAAGGATAAAGCCGGCTACATTGATAAGGACGGCAAATATCTCGTTAATCCGCAATACAGCATTCCGCCGTCGGCAAGCCGCGACGCCGAGGCGGTTCTGCTTGCCGCTTACACGGTAACGTCAGACTTGGGACGGCTTTCGGCGTCCGAAGGATTGGCGCTGGTCAATGCCGGCGGATCTTCGGTCGAGACGATGAAATTCGGTTACGCCGACGGAAGCGGAGAATTCAAGATCAATCCGCAGTTTATGCTGGCTTCGCCGTTTTTTGGCGAATTGGCGCTCGTGTTGTTCGATCGTCAAGAGTTTGGCTGGATAAACAAGGAAGGCAAAATCGTCTGGCGATTATCAAAGGAAAATCCGCAGGCGTCTACAAACACGAAGCAGCAAATTGACGTAAGCGTGACAACGCCGACCAATACCAATCGTCCTGTCGCCAATACGAACACGATGCCGGCTCAGGCGGAACAAAGCGGACGGCTGGCGACCGATTCAAATATTCGCAGCGAGGCAAACAAGGATGCAGCAAGTCTCGGGATTCATTTCAAAAACGCAAAAATCAAGATATTGGATGAAAAGAGTTATCTGCGCGACGGCGAAAACGTTACTTGGTACAGGATTCAGGTAACCGAATACGGGTGCAGCGTAGATGCCAACCTCGGCTGCGGCAAAAATTCGCCGAGCGACAGCGATGAAGGCTGGGTAAATGCGAAAAATATTTTGCTTGATTAATTGGATGTTTGTTCACGATTAAATATGGAGATTGGTTTATGAAGAAAACTGTTTTTTTGATGCTTTGTGTCGCCGGGTTGGTAACGACTTCCTGCAATTTTGCAACGAATCCGTTCGGCGGCAAAAAACATTCCGGGCTTTATCAGATTTATGACAATGGGAAATGCGGCTATATTGATCGCGGCGGAAAAGTCGTTATCAACCCGCAATTTGCCTTCTGCGGCGAATTTGTCGACGGTTTGGCGGGCGTTTCGATCGGTGAAAAGTCGGGCTATATCGGCAAGGACGGCAAATTCGTGATTAACCCGCAATTTGAAAACGCGAGCAAGTTTTCCGAAGGCTTGGCAACGGTTTGGAGCAGCGGTAAGATCGGCTATATTGACACCGCCGGAAAATATGTCGTTAACCCGCAATTCGATATGGCAAGCGATTTTTCCGAAGGCTTGGCAGCGGTGTCGGTCGGTGAAAAAGCCGGTTATATCGGCAAGGACGGAAAATACGTGATCAACCCGCAATTTGCCGTCGGCGGAGATTTTACAGAGGATTTGGCTTCGATCAAGATCGGTGAAAAATGGGGTTTTATTGATAAGACCGGAAAAATAATCATTAATCCGCAGTTTGATTTTGCGGGTAAATTTGCCGAAGGACTCGCCGCCGTCAAGATCGGTGAAAAATACGGGTTCGTTGATAAAACCGGCAAGATCATTATCAATCCGCAATTCGATTACGCGGAAGCATTTGCCGAAGGGCTTGCCTCGGTCGGCATGAATTCCAACAATCAATCGAAAGTCGGCTATGTTGATAAAACCGGCAAATATATCATTAATCCGCAATTTGACGGCGCCGGAAACTTTTCGGACGGGCTCACCTGGGTGACCGTCGGAAATAAGGTCGGTTATGTCGATAAAAGCGGTAAATACGTGATTAACCCGCAGTTTGAATGCGACGGCACAGCCGATTTTGTCGGCGGTTTGGGCGTTCTGTCGTCGCAGGTCATCAACAAGGAAGGCAAAGCGATTTGGAAGGCTTCGAAACCGGCGACCTGTGACGGCGAAGGCGAATAAGACCGAAACTTAAACTTCTATTTCGCGTTATATTTTCAAATTTGCGAAAATAGTAGAAATTATTTGACAGTGGTAAAATAATTTCTACTATTTTTATATTTTTACGAGAGGATTAAATTTAAGTGATAAATTTTGAATTGACCGAAGACCATATTGCGCTGCAGAAAACGGTGCGCGAGTTTGTGGCGGGCGAGGTTGCGCCGTATATCAAAGAATGGGACGAAAAATCGCATTTCGAGCGTTCGGTTTTCGACAAAATGGCGCAGCTCGGACTGATGGGCGTGTGCATTCCCGAAGAATACGGCGGCGCGGGTTTTGATTATATTTCGCTCGGGCTTGTCTGCGAAGAACTCGAAGCGTGCGACACGTTTATGCGCGTCGCGATGAGCGTCCACGTCGGCTTAAACTCGTTGTCCCTGTTGACCTGGGGAACCGAGGAACAGAAACAGAAATATCTCGTTCCGCAGGCGAAGGGCGAAAAGCTCGCAACCTTCGGATTGACCGAACCGAACGCCGGATCGGACGTTGTCGGGATGCGTTCGTACGCGAAACGCGACGGCGACGACTGGATTTTGAACGGCGAGAAGATGTGGATTTCTCTCGGCGACGTTGCCGATCATTTTCTGTTCTTCTGCTGGACTGATCCGGAAAAGCAAAAGGCGCGCGATCATTCGGGGATCAGCTGTTTTATCATCGAGCGCACGATGCCCGGATTTTCTTCCGGCACTTTGCACGGAAAACTCGGCATCAAGGCGGGCAACACGGGTTATTTTTCGCTTCAGGACGTGCGCGTTCCGGCGGCGAATATGCTTGGGCAGGAAGGCGAAGGCTTTAAGATCGCGATGTTTTCTCTTGAAAACGGTCGTTACACGGTCGCATCCGGCGCGACGGGCGTGATTCGCGCATCGCGCGACGCGTCGGTTGCGTATGCCAACACACGCGAAGTTCAGGGACAGACAATTGCCAATTTCCAGCTCGTCAAACAGAAAATCGCCGACATGGAAGCCGATTACGAGATGGCGCATCTCTTATGGCTTAAATGCGGTTATCTGAAAAACGAGGGCAAACCTTCGGCGAAAGCCGCGAGTCTGGCGAAATGGCAGGCGACGGTTCGTTCGGAGAAAGCCGCTTCGATGGCGATCGAAGTTCACGGCGCGAACGGCTACACGAACGATTACCCGGTCGAGCGTTATCTGCGCAACTGCAAAGCCGCGATCATCTATGAAGGAACGCGCGACATTCACACGCTGATGCAGGCGGATTGGGCGCTCGGTCTGAAAAAAGAACCGAAAGCGCGCGTCACTCTGCCGGCTTACAAGGCAGACGCAAAAGGCGCATAAGCCGAGTTTCGGGCTAATCGCAGACAACAAAACGCAGGTCAGAAGATTTAACTTCTCGCCTGCGTTTTTTTTGCTAGATTCTTACTAATTTACGTGAGTATTGGATAAGGCGGAACGCCGTCATCTTGACGGCACAGCGTTTGAAAAACGCTCAAACGGTTCATTTATTTTCAAGATTCCTGTCAATCGCGACGTTTGACGCCGCTTTCAACGACGTGTGCCGTCAGGATGA
>JANOBZ010000138.1:0-16673 GCA_031411895.1 Acidobacteriota bacterium
ACGTCCTTCCGCAGGGAACATACTTCGTACAGGAAAAACAACCATCAACATTCGTGCATAATGTTACGGTTTGAAGAAAAATTTAAGCCGGAAAAAGTCTGAAACCGTAACAAATCACACGAATGCTCCCGCTAGTCCAAAGCGGACAAAATGAGTGCGCAGTAAGGATAAACGGCTGCTCAAATAAGAAATTCGTTTTTCGGTCGCATAACAAAAACGTTTCTTCGGCGGTTCAATTCCGTCAAGGTGATGAGCGCGGCGTGCGGCAGAGTCAGCGCGGAAAGCAAAACCAGATACGCAGTCGTATAATTTGTGAAATTCGAAAGTCGGAGCTGTAATAGCCAGGAAATCAAAACCAAACCGGACAGCGAGACAACCGTGATTGGAAGCGCGCGCCGGTGAAATCTACTGACAATTTGCCGTAAATTTCTACGCTCGAAAGCTTTTTCATGTTGTTCGTAACTTTCGAGCCGCAGCAGGTGCCGCCACGAATGAACACCGACCAGGTAAATCGTGACCGCTAGAAGCGGAGTGGTGAGCCAGAAAAAAGCTAGTAGAAAAGCCGATTCGAGCAAAATTAAAAGTCGGCTGAGGATTAGTAATCCGGAGTCGCGCAAAAACGCGGCGAGGTTGTTAGACGCAATCAGCAGAATTCCGGCTCCCAGCGCATACGGCGCGAAGTTCAGCAAAATTCCGGCTGAATTCGCATCTAATTTTTCCAGCACCGAGCGGCTTTCGTTCGGGTGGAATGCTAACGGCGCAGACATGATAAGCAAGCCGCGACCGAGCGAATTGATGAACCAATCGCCGGTGTTTTCGGCTTCCCAAATTGCATCGCCGCTGCCGAAATGCCAAGCCGACAACGCTAAAAAGCCGATTAAAACCGCACCCGGTAGAAAGTACCAGACGCCGACGACCAGCGAGGCGAGCAGCAGATATGTTCCCAACAGCCCGATAAGCCAGCGAAAAGATCGGCGCGCGCGAGGAATTTTATCGAACAAAATCCAAAAATCGTAAGCGCCGTGCGGCAAACCGAAAAGCAGTGCGCTGAACAAAAGCAGCCACGCGCCAGCCGTTTCCGCATTTTCACCGCTCAACGCGCCGAGCAGCCAGCCGCCGAAGAGGCTTGTCCAGGGAATGATATAAAGCGCCGTGCGCTGACTGAATTTTGTCATTTCTTTCGCCTGCCGCAGCAAAATTTCGCCGCAGATTTTGCCAGACCGCCGCACCGAAACCGAGTTTCGGTAAAGCGTTGACAACTGCTAAATCATCTGCCGCCGAGCTTTCCTCGGTTAAAAATCTAATCAGCGAATCCGGTGAAACTTTTTCAAACATTCGCAGAAAAGAATCTTTCGCGAGAGCGGAATTTCCGACGAGAACTTCCAAAAATATCCGGTCGAAAAAATCGTATTTGCGCGGCGCGAAAGTCGGCGGAATTCTCCGGTTTTCGACGATTGCGCGCGCTATCTCAGAAGTCTGCCGCTGAATCCGGTGAAAAGCGTAGCCGCTCGATGGACGCGCGCTGCCGCCCGCCACGCCGATCGCGAACATTCGCTCGCCCAGTTTCGTCGGTATTTTCGCGGTGGTCATCGGTAATTTGCCTGATTCTTCAGCTTTAATATCGTAGTCGTTGCCGAAATTTTCGGAAATATAAGTTGTCATGGCATCCAAATGATTGCCCGAAGCCGGCGGCTGGCGGCTGAACGCCGTGCTTTCGACGAGTGCCTCGCGGTCTGAATACGGAAGAACGTAGATAAAATTTATACAGTCGGTTTGGGCGGTGCGAAAATCCATCAGCGTCGCGGTTTTATCATCAAAAACGGGGCGCTGAAATTTGATCTTCCAGCCGAGAAAAGTCTGGTGCAGATGAACTCCGTTGGTATTTTCGGCGTTATTGAGATTCGCGCTTCCCAAATGTCGCGCGTCAAATACCATGTTCGCCCGCCATGTTTCGCGGTTCGTTGTTACTTCGACGCATTCTCGATTGGTTACGACTGTCTCGACTTTTTCACCTAAATTCAGTTCGATCGGCGATTTTGCATGCTGCCAGCCCGTGTGAAAATGCGCGAAAAAATCGGGCGCGTAAATTTGCTGGTAAGAGAATTTTTCCGAGGTTCGCACGGTCGACTTATTTTCGTCGCCGACCGTCCAGCTCTGCCACGCTTTTCCCACGAGCGGCGCAAGCGACGCGGGCAGTTTCGCCCAGGTACACCAGCGCTGCTCGCGGTTAAATTTTGTTCGGCTGTCGAGCAAAACCACTTTTTCGGTGTAGCCGAAATCTTCCAGGTAATGTGCCAGCGAAGTTCCGGCGCAGCCCGCTCCAAGTATTAAAATGTCGGCTTTTTTCACGTTCTCTTCTCCTCGTCGAGCGGCTTTTAGTATCGGATGGGCGCGGGGTTCAATCTTTAAACCACTAGTTAAAGAATGCCGATTTGAAGATCGAACTCCGCGCCTCGAATCATTCCATCAGCTTACGCCGCCGGTGAAAAGGTTGGTGCCGGAGCCTGTCCGGTTGAAACATCGACTGCCGGAGCCGATCTCTGACGGCGCGCGAGCAACTGCGCTCCGGCGAGATAGACGATAATTCCCGGACCGATTTTATTGATTTGATCGCCTAAATTATAAACCGCGTGAACGATGTTTAAATCCAATTGCGGCAGCAGCGAGGGAATCAGGTAACCAATCGGATAAATTCCCCAACCCGTAATGACAAACAGCGACATCCATTTAACCGCCCATTGTTCTTCGGGTTCAGCCGTTTTCGCCATTTCCCTGACCGTCGTGAACAGGAAATAAACGATCCCGAGATAACCGACTGTGGAAATTGTTCCCCACAATAAGTGCATTCCGACATTATCAACGTATTGTTCACCGATAAACCCGGCAACAATCATCAGCAAATCGGCGACAATCAAATAGGTGACGACCTTTCCGACTTTGCGCCCGGCGGCAACCGCCAAAGGAATTTTGGCGACTAAAAGCGGCGTCGTAATCAGCCAGTCCATATACCGAAAATTGATGATTCCCAAAAATGAGTTGCGGGTGATTTCGGCGTAATTGGCGCCGTTCGCCGCCAGAAGCGGCAGCGTCACGTCCGAATACAAACCCTTCATATAGAAATAGTGAAACGCCGCAATGCCGACGATAATGGCGGAAAGCGTGAGAGCCGTTCGATATTCCGGCGCAACACTATTTCTTTGCGAAATAAAAAAAACAAACGCCGCGCCCATCGAAATGTATGCGACGAAAAATGTAAAATTAACGATCATCGGCAAAATACCGACTTGTCCGGCGGTTATCAAATCGGCGGCAAAAATGAATGTCACCGAACTAAGAATTGTAGATAACATATTTGATCTCCCGTATTAATAATGTGTTTGTTAATTTGAAAATGTCCCGGCGGACAAAGAATTCAAGTTTATTCTCTAGCGGTATTTGCTCACTTTTGAAAAACAATTGAAATTGCTCTCAAATTCGGAAAAACCGATTGACTTCTTTATTGCCGATCAACTTACAATCCGAAATCTCGGAAACTGCGTTATAAGTCCAGATTAATGTTTTAGCTTATAAATGTTCACTTCGATCTATTTATTTTATTAAACATATTGAAAGTAAATTAACGTTTATTTAATACCAAGTCAAATTAAAACCGCTCAAACCGCTCATTAAAATAGTAATCAGTATAATTAGGCATTCTGATTACTATTTGCAGAACGATTTTTCGATTTTGTAATATTGTAATCTTGTGTGAGAATTATGTAACCGCACAAACCGCACAAGCTAAAGAGGCGTTGTTAGAGTCGGGGCGAGCTGCAAGGACATGGTCGGGCTCGTCGAAGCTGTCGTTCGCCGAGAAAGTTTCGCGGAAAGTGCTTAAATAAATTATCAAAAATGAATATGTTTGAGTCATCGATCGCGGAAATTTGCGGGCAGGTGGAAAAGGTCGATCCGGTGGAATATGCCAGAACGCGCAACTTTACGAACGGCGCGGTCACGCGGCTATCGCCGTATATCAGTCGCGGCGTGATCTCGCCGAAATATGTTTTGAACGCGGTCTTGCGGCGCGGCTACAAATCCTTTCAAATTCAAAAATTTATTCAGGAACTGGCATGGCGCGAGTATTTTCAAAACGTCTGGCGGGCGAAAGGCGACGTGCTCGATAACGATTTGAAACAGCCGCAGACGGAGGT
Organism: Acidobacteriota bacterium; assembly: GCA_031411895.1. GTDB lineage: Bacteria > Acidobacteriota > Blastocatellia > Pyrinomonadales > Pyrinomonadaceae > JAFDVJ01. The sequence continues at coordinate 4,191 of JANOBZ010000138.1, forward strand.
CGAAAACTCGCTGATGCCGAAAGCCGTGATTGACGCCGAAACAGGTATCGAAGCGGTTGATGACGGCGTTCGCCAAATGTATGAAGCGGGTTACGCGCACAATCATCTGCGGATGTACATCGCTTCGACCGTCTGCAACATCGGCAAAAGCCACTGGCGCGTTCCGGCGCGCTGGATGTATTATCATCTGCTCGACGCGGATTGGGCGAGCAACGCGCTGAGCTGGCAGTGGACGGCAGGCTCGTTCAGCAATAAAAAATATTACGCGAGCCAGGAAAACATCAACAAATATTGCGGCACGAACCAGCGCGGAACTTTTCTCGACGTTGATTACGGCGATTTCTCCGGGCTTCCTGTCCCGGAAATTTTGCGCGAAACCAAGGGTCCTGTTCTAACGTCTGAACTGCCGAAAAAAAAGCCGCTTGAAATTGATAATTCGCTGCCGACGCTCGTTTATAATTTTTATAATCTCGACCCGTTTTGGAAAGCCGGGACGACCGCCAATCGCGTCCTGCTTTTGGAGCCCACTCACTTTGCCAGGTATCCGGTCGCGCCGAAAACGATAGATTTTGTTCTGGGGCTTGCAGAAAATATCAGCGGTATAAAAGTTTACACGGGAGAATTCAACGAGTTGAAAAATGAGTATAATTTGTCCGAAATTTATTACAAGGAACATCCGACCGCCGCGCATTATCAAGGCATCGAGGAAGAAAGAGACTGGATGTTTCCCGAGCTAAAAGGATATTTTCCGTCCTTTTTCAACTACTGGAAAAAGTGCGAAAAACTGCTCGGTAGAAGAAATTAAACCTTAAACCGTGCGAAACCCGTAAGGTTGAGCCGCTTATGTTTCGGGACGCGGCGGCGTTCCCGGGGTCAAAGAAGCCGACAGATTTCGGTTCGCGCGAATGAAAGATGTTGACGAATTTAAAGCAAATCCGAATAAAGCCGCAGCAAGCTGACGGGGTATTACACCCATTGTGAATAAAAATTAAGATTTTACGAATATGATGGTGATAATCGGAGCGGGAATCGCAGGGCTGACCTGCGCGAAATACTTGAAAGACAGAGGCATTGAAGCTCTCGTCCTGGAAGCGTCGGACGCGGTTGGCGGGCGCGTGCGAACCGATAACGTTCAGGGCTTTAAGCTCGACCGTGGTTTTCAGGTTTTGCTTACGTCTTACCCGGAAGCGAAAAAACTGCTCAATTACGACGATTTGCAATTTCAATCTGTACCGTCGGGCGCGCGCATCCGCAGCGGCGACGATTTTTTTGTGATGCCGAATCCGTTGAAAAATATCCTGACCGCCCCGCAGGCGTTATTTTCTCCGGTCGGCGGATTGTTCGATAAGTTAAAAGTTTTGCAGCTTAATCTGGAAACGCGTAACGCTGCCGAACCGGGCGAGTTAAATCGGCAATCGGGCGAATCGACCATTTCATTTTTGAAGAATTACGGCTATTCGGACACGATGATCGAACGGTTTTTCGTGCCGTTTTTTCGCGGCGTTTTTCTCGAAAGAGATTTGGCGACCGATTCCGGCTTTTTCAAATTTTTATATAAACAGTTTGCCAAAGGCGACGTGGTAATTCCCCGAAACGGAATGCAGGCGATTCCCGAACAAATCGCCGGACATTTATCGCCGCATCAAATTCGGCTAAACACGGCGGTCGAAAAAATCGTCGGCAAAACCGTTTATCTGCAAAACGGTGAAAGCATCAAAGCCGAAAAAATCGTTGTGGCGACCGATGCCCGGACGGCGGCAAAATTGCTCGGTGAAGAATCAAGCGCGAAATTCAACGGCACCGTTTGTCTGTATTTCGAGAGCGATGTGCCGCTAAAACTGAACGGCGAACCCTACCTGCTAATCAATTCAAACACGGACGAATTAATTGACCATCTGCTAATCTGCTCGGACGTTGCGCCGAGTTACGCGCCTGCCGGCAAAACTTTGATTTCGGTCAACATCGTCGGCGGAAAAGAAATATTGGAAGACGAATTGGAAGAACGCGCGCAGGCTGAATTAGTTAAATGGTTTGGTCGAGAAAACGCCTGGCGACACTTAAAAACATACCGAATTCCCGAAGCCCTGCCGCGGTTTTATCCAGATTCGGCGGTTGAAAGTAATTTGAAAATTAACGATGACACTTATCGCTGCGGAGATTACGCCGCTTATCCTTCGCTGAACGCGGCAATGAAAACCGGGCGCGAAGTCGCCGCGATGCTGCATAAATAATTTATGATTTCACCCGCCAAAGTACTAAGTCTTGCAGAAACGCTCAATCTTGAACGAATTATTGCAATATTAGTTTTTATTGGCGATTTTGAATTGGGCAGTAGTATCGGGTCGTTCTTAAAACATTTATAGATTGTAAATTAATATTAAGTTTAATCGTTGTCCGACTTTTCCAGATACCGGTAAACACTCGCTTTCGACAATTCATATTCTTTCATCAGGGTTTTAATCAGCGCTCCCGCTTCCCGCTTTTGTCTCAGTTCCTTGACCTGCTCGCTCCCGAGCTTCCGCCGCGCACCGAATTGCACGCCTTTTTTCTTGGCTTTTGTAATGCCGTCCAGCTGCCGCTCGGCGCGTATCTCGGTCTCGAATTGAGCGATCGCTCCGAGCATGTTGAAAAGCAGCCTGCCGGTCGCGTCCGCCGTGTCGATATTCTGATCGACGACGCGCAGCTCGACACGCTTGCGTTTGAGTTCGTCGGCGATCTGACACAGATGCAGCGTCGAGCGCTCCAGCCGGTCGAGCCGCGTAACGACGAGCGTATCGTCTTCGCGAACGTATTCGAGGCAGGCTTCCAGCTGCAGTCGCTTGCCCGCCGCGCCGCTTCTCTTTTCCTGAAAGATTTTTTTGCAGTCCCTCAGTTTATCAAGCTGCACTTCAAGACTTTGTCCGATCGAGCTGACGCGTGCGTAACCGACTAATGCCATAAAATCAAAAATGGGTAATGAAAAATACAAAGAGATTAAATTTTCAGATTCGATTATCCATTTTTCTCAAATGAGTATCAAATATTCTAAGACTTTATGATAATGCAAAATTGAGACATAATTTGAGACACAGTTTTTTGGAGGTTCTCGGAAAGTATACTTTCCGAGACGATAATTGTTCTAGAATTTCTGAAATACCTTCAATTAAATAAGTGGGGCACAAAAAGTGACAAAGCGGCTAAAAGCGTATAAGCCGTTATTTCGTACGACTCAAAACCGCTAATGATCAAAAAATTAATGGCGGTTAAGCGCTGAATTCCCGTTGCGGTATTGTAAAGCGCAGGCGTGAAACTGGGTCGCCCGCCGCGTTCGGCAAAAGCAAACTCGATTAATAGCGAAACTGCTTAGGAAAATCGTCAGAAGAGATTTTCCGGTAACGACGCTCGTTAAAACCCCAAAGAATTGTTCCGCTGGCAATGGCGACGATTAATGCGCTCACCGAATTTATCATCACCTTCTCGAGACTGAATCCCGAACGGCTCAAAAAGTAATCGTATAGAGTCAAGCCGATAATGAAACTTCCTCCAACAGCCAAACCCCAGTACACCAGCACAAAATGCCAAAAGCCCTTTGCCTTGATTTGTACCCAATTAACTTTTTGTGAATCATTCATATCAAATCCTCCTTCTTTGCGACGCCGGTTTTTCAAGAAAGTCGGAGGATTATTCTATAAAACCGGTCGGCTAGACACTTTGCGAGAGATTTATACGGTCGAAATTAAGCGCGTTATTTCGGATCCGGTGATCGGTACGCTTTAATCTGAAACTCGCTTTGATGTTTCGAGACTATTTGCCAGGCGTCGTTCTTTTTGACCGCCACCAGCGTGAAGATAAAATCATCTTTCCTTGGCATAAATTTATACTTTTTGGCGAGTTCTTCCCTTGCCCCCTGCCACTTCAAAGTAATTTTAGTGATGAGTACTGCCGTATCGCCGTAAACACGAACGGATGTAAAATCCTTATCCATCTGGATTGCTTCTAAGCGCAGACCCTCTTGACCGTTTTGCCGGGCTTCTTTAAAAAATCTTATAAGGAGATCTTTGCCAGTCGGGAACCCGTAGCTAGAGAAATCTCCGACGTCCTCGGAGGATTCAATTCCTTTGTAATCGTCCGACAAAATACGCTCCATCGCCTCAGCATCCATTTTGACCGAAGCGTTGAAAAACGCCTCGGCAAGCGTGACCACTTCATTTTTTGCTTTCTCGTCTTTATCAGACTTTTTACTTGGTGTCTGCCCCAGTATACAAACCGACAAAACGGTAATGATAAACGTCGCGACTAATATTGTTCTTTTCATATTTTTTTCTCCTTTGATAATTGATCTATGACGATTTACCGGTTCAGTTTTGGATATTCTTCCTGTTTTCCCCAATACCAAATTATAGATCCGAAAATTATCCCTTCCGTTAATATTTTTCCGAAGAAATAATAAATATTTGGCTCGGTAAATAATTCCTCGATGTTTGCGAACGACCACCCGTACTTCAAGAGATACGAAACAGTTCTACTCAGGAAGGTAAAGGGAAGAGCGAATCTGAAGATCCCGACTTCCAAAATAAACCTGAACATTCCTTTTTCTCTTACCGGGTCAGAATTAAATATCGATTTCAAACTATAATTTTCCGCCATTTTTAAATCTCCTTTAACGAATAAATGAAGTTTTTTTATGCCTTCATTTACTAGTGCGTAATTAAAAGGAAAACCGTCCGGTTTTATTCCGATAGCTCCTAATCTGTCAGATTCACCGGACAAGACTTTATAAATTCTCTTAAATTTGCTTAATTACTACCAAAATCGGGCGTCGCGAATCACACCCAATGGCGACTTCCCTTTTCCTTAGAGAGAATTTAATTTAATAGAGAGAATTAAATTTAATGCTTCAAACCTGTTATTAGCCCAATGGATTCTTCAAGTTTCAATTTTCGTTCCTTTTCATGAAATTTGGAAAAATCGGATCATCCATTTTGGATTTAAGTTCTGCCTGATAAGCGTCACGAAAACGGCGGTCGGCTGGTTCTTTCTCGTACCCGATTTTTCGCACAAGCTTTACTCCACCCCGGCAAGACGCGCTGCCAGCGCTAACTCTCCGCGCTTCAAGGCGAGAGCGGCAAAGCGGTCCAAAGAAATGGAGATCATCTTTTTATCCTTGAACTCTTGAGCCATCGCTAAGGTTCGGCAAAAAATGAATTTGATGTTGCAAAATTGCCTGCTTCAAAACTGACTGCTCCCATAGTGGCAATCGAATATATCAAATCGCCTTTAAGGTTGAACTGCCGGCTAATTGCTAAAGATTCCTCAAAGTGTAAGCGCGCCGCTCTCGTGTTTCCATGACTTTATAATGCCTAAGGCGTTTGCCGGCGATTCGCGTCCCGTAGATTTCAGCGACGACCTCGCCGACCGCCGGCGTATTAAAAAATCAGTCGCTTCGTGCGAAGCGAGCAGCGATTGGACTTCGCGACGGAGTGCGGCATCGTCGCCGCAAACTTCGCCGAGATAGGAAAGCCGCAGTTCGGGCGGGAGTTTGATCGCATTGACGAAAATCGCTTTTGCTTTTTCCCTATCGTCGTTGTTCATCTCGTCAGTTCACGATGCAGCCAAGCCCGCGCCATCGCCCAGTCGCCGGCGACGGTCGTGCGCGAAATCTTTAACGCCGCCGCCGTTTCTTCTAAAGTCAAATCGCCGAAGTATCTGAGCTCAACGATCTGAGCTTGTCGCGGGTCAATCTTTTCCAGTTTCGTCAGGGCTTCGTCGAGCGCCATCAGATCAACGCCTTTCTCTTTTCCGGCAACTTCCCCGACTTCCTCCAACGGCACTTTTAAATATTCGCCGCCGCGCTTTTCCGCGTTTTTCGAGCGAGCATGATCGACCAAAATCCGACGCATGATGTTGGCGGCGATCGCGAAAAAGTGCGTTCGGCTTTCCCAATTTATTTCGGGCTGTTTGACCAGTTTAAGATAGGCTTCATGAATCAAAGCCGTCGTCTGCAAGGTGTGGTCGGCGCGCTCGCGCCGCAAGAAACGAGCGGCTTGACGATGCAGCTCGTCATACACGAGCGGCATCAACTGCTCCAGCGCCTCCGGATTTCCATCATTCCACGTCAGCAGCAGTTCGGTAATATTCTGCTCCCGCTTTTGTTCGTTCTGTTCCATAATAGCGGCATTATACCGCAAATCGTCCGTAATAAAACACAAAACCGGGCTGGCGAGGGTAGCGGTTCCTGACCGGGATTTCGATGCGCCCGACAAAAATTCTTTAATCGAAATCAAAACGTGCTTTTCCCATTTTTTTCATTTTTAGTATCTGCCCGAATCGCTCTAATTTTAATCCAACCTAAATCAACATACTTTAAAAGAGTTGAAAAAAATCCGTTTTTTTTTGAGACGATTTTGTTTCGACTGTCGCTCTAAATAATGAGCGCAAAAATCAACGAATTAAACGCTCGAATTTACGAAAAGTATAAGGAGATAAAAAAATGGGAAAGGCAAACATGATCGACGCGATTTTGAACGGGCATAAAAAAATCAGGTCGTGGGCGGCGCATAACGGCTCGAACGGCAACTCAATGAAATCTTTAAAGGCGAGAACGGCAATTAAAACCTTTGGTTTCTTAATAATGATGACCTTCGGCGCGTTTCACCTGCAAGCTCAGCAATCGCTGACGATTGCCGGAACGCCAATTTACGGCGTCAAAGAAAACGGTGATTTAATGTGGTTTAGTCATATCGGGTTTCAAACCGGAGACTTTAAATGGGCAAACAACGCGACGGGAAAACGAGTGGGAACCGGATGGACACAGAGCTTGAGTATTTTTAAGGGAGATCCCGCCGGCAAAGATGGAGTTATTTACCGGGTGAGTTCAAACGGCGATTTGTACTGGTATAAACATTACGGGTATGCGAGCGGCGCATTTAATTGGGAAAACGGGAAAAAAATTGGTAACGGCTGGCAGAGCAGGCAGGTAATTTCCGGCGGGGGCGGCATTCTGTACTCGCTGCAAAAAGACGGCACTTTAGTGTGGCAAAAACACGAAGATTATCACGGCGGTTCAGCAGCTTGGGCAAATCAGGGAGCTGCAAAAAAAGTTGGTCAGGCTGTTGATAATGTCTTGGACCCGGTTACCGGCAGGATAACGAATGTCGGCTGGAATGATGCGAGATTTATTTTTTCCGGCGGTTACGGCACAGTTTATATGATTGATAACAAAGGAGATTTATATTGGAACAGGCATCTTGGCTACCAGGACGGAACTGATCGCTGGGACACACGAAAAAAAATCGGCAACGGATGGCAAAGTATGCGCGAGGTTTTTTCAGGCGGCGGCGGGACAATTTACGCTGTAAATAGTGAAGGCAAACTACTCTGGTACGGGCACACCGGTGTCTTAAACGGAGCGAATTTTTGGATTAAAAACAGGAGCTCTGAAATCGGCAGCGGTTGGAACTTAGATTTTGTCTTCTAAAATATAAACATTGCCGCAGGGAGAACATAAAACAGATGAAACGAAACAAATTTTTAAACTTGTTAATAACCTTCGGACTTTTGTCGATCGGCGGCTGCGCGGCTTCATCAAATACGACCCGTCAAAACGAGGATAATCCGTTGGTGAATACCAGTTGGGTGGTCGAATCATACGGGGCGGCGAACGAGCGGAAGACGATTGTCGCCAATACGGGAAAAGGCGATCCGGCAACCGGATTCCGGGCTTCGGTGGAATTTTCCGAGACAAATTTCGAAGGGCGCATTGCCGGCTGCAACATATCCCGCAACGGCTACGCCGTGAAAAAATCGCTCATCAAAATCCGAAGCCTATCGACGACCGCTATGGCGTGTTCCGACGAAATAATGCAGCAGGAAAGAGAACTGCAAACCGCGCTTGAAACCGTCGGTTCGTTCCGATTGGACGGTGACCAGCTCGAACTTTCTTATGATACCGATAAAATCATTATTTTGCGGACGGTCGAACCGACGGTGGCGCCCGACCCGCGCGGCGATTATAAATAACCGATTGCTTCGATTGAAAATTCGTATCGACCGAATCGAGTTTTTTGCGCTGAAGCTCGCCTTCAAACCATCGGAATAATGAGCCGCGGCAGGAAAGTGTTTTAATTTACTTTTTCCCCCGGCTCAATATTCCGCGATTCAAGGCGACCGTGGTAAGAATTTTTCCGGTACCGAGACTCGCCGAAAAACCAGACGCCCCCGTAACCTTACTCAAACCGCGCTTCTCGCGCTCATTGTGCTTCCCGGCGCGAAAAAAATCAGGAACTCACCGTTTCGGAAGAACTTTCCCTCTTGATAAATTAAACCCGTATTTTTGCAAAAGCCGCCAAAAGATATTGTAAACTAAATTAAATCCGCCGGATCTGGTGGTAATTTAAAGGCGACTAAAAATTAAAAATAATAATCTCCCCCTAACTTTCATTGGCAAGAGCCTGGCTGCATCGTTAATTGACGAGATTAAAAACGACGATTGGGAAAAAGTAAAAGCGATCTTTCTCACTCTAAAAGACCTTACGCCTGAATTGCGTCTTTGCTACCTCGAAGAAGCTTGCGCCAATGATTCCGAGACACGCCGCGAGGTCGAATCGCTGCTCGCTTCGCACGACGAAGCAGAGGGATTTATGGATACGCCTGCCGTCGGCGAGGTGGCAGAGGTTATTTATCAGGCTAAAAATCTCAAACCGGGAAAACGTTTCGGGCACTATGAAATCATCGAACAAATCGGCGCGGGCGGCATGGGCGAAGTGTATCTCGCCGAAGATAAAAAGCTCGACCGAAAAGTCGCCGTTAAAATTCTCAATCAACGATATGCCGATCACGAATCGAGTCTCGATCGCTTTGTTCAGGAGGCGCGCGCCGTCTCGGCTTTGAATCATCCGAACATCTTGGTCATACACGAAGTCGGCGAAGATGAGAACACGCACTACATCGTCAGCGAATTCATCAAAGGCAGAACTTTGCGCGAGATTTTAAGAGAAAGTCCGTTAGAATTCGCGGAAGTTCTGGACGTTTCGATTCAAATCGCGAGTGCTCTGTGCGCCGCTCACGAAGCGAACCTGGTGCACCGCGACATCAAGCCGGAAAACGTGATGATTCGCGGTGACGGGATCGTCAAAGTTCTGGATTTCGGGCTGGCAAAACTGGTCGAGCAGAATTTGCCCGATACGAAAGCCGAAATAAGAATGCAGGTGCGAACACAAGTTGGCGTTATCATGGGCACGGCAAATTATATGTCGCCCGAACAAGCTCGCGGCAATCCGGTCGATGCCCGGACGGATATTTTCAGCCTCGGCTGCGTCATTTACGAAATGCTCGCGGGGCGACAGGCTTTCCCCGGCGAGACGGTCAGTCATGCCATTATCGCCGTTTTAGAAAAAGAGCCGCCGCCAATTTCCCTGTTCGTCAGGAACTTTCCGCCCGAGATTGAAAGAATCGTCAAAAAATGTCTGGAGAAAAATATACAGGCGCGTTATCAATCAGCAAAGGATTTGATGGCGGAATTAAAGAAACTGAAAAAGCGTCTCGAACACGAAGCCGACCTGATTCAGGAAGAGAAAATAACGGGAATGGAAGAAGGGCGGATCGCCACCGTTTCATTAATCGTCTCGCCGGCTCCGACTCTCGCTGTTTCGCCTTTTCAATTACCGTCCAATAACCTGACCGGTGAGCATTCGCCCATTATCGGTCGGGAAAAGGAAATTGTCGAAATCAAAGATTTATTGCATGAGAGGAACGTCCGGCTTTTGACGCTGACCGGCGTCGGCGGCGCGGGAAAGACGCGCCTCGCGCAGGCGGTCGCGCGCGAGCTGCTGTCTGATTTTCCGGACGGCGTATTTTTTATCGAACTGGCTGGAGTGACGAGCGCAGACCTTGTCGCTTCGGCGATTGCTCAGCCTCTCGGCTTAAAAGAATCGGGAGGTAAACCGATTCTTGAAATTCTGAAAGATCACCTTCGCGATAAACGGATATTGCTGGTCATCGACAATTTTGAACAGGTCATCGACGCCGCGCCGCAAATCCGAGACCTACTCGACAAATCGCGCCTCCAAATCCTGATTACGAGCCGCGCGCTTTTGCGTTTGAGCGCCGAGCGCGAGTTCGTCGTCCCGCCGCTCGGGGTGCCACCTGAAATCCGCGAAGTTCCGCTCGCGACGCTCGCCGGGTACGACGCGATCAAGCTATTCGTCCAACGCGGGCAGAAAGCAAAATCCGCATTTGTTTTGACTGAAGAAAATGCCTGCAGCGTAGCGGAAATCTGCGCGCTTTTGGACGGGCTGCCGCTCGCGATCGAACTTGCGGCGGCGCGGGTCAAGATTCTCTCGGCGCAGGCGATTCTCGCCAAGCTCGACAATAGTCTTCGACTTTTGACCGGCGGCGCGCGGGATCTTCCGGCGCGCCAGCAAACGGTGCGCGGCATGGTCGAGTGGAGTTACGATCTTCTGACCCAAGACGAAAAGTTATTGTTTCGCCGGCTGGCGGTTTTTGCGGGAGGATTCAGCTTTGAAGCCGCGGAAGCGGTATGCGGCGGCGAGCCGCTCGAAGAACAAGTCGATTTTCTTGATCTGCTCACTTCTCTGGTCGATAAAAGTCTGCTCGTCACGAAAGAGCGGTCAGGGGACGGCGAGCCACGCTTCCGGATGCTCAGAGTAGTGCGCGAGTATGCGCTCGAATCATTAGAGGCGAGCGACGAAGCGGAGACGATGCGCCGCCGTCACGCCGAATATTTTCTCGCCATCGGAGAAGAAGCCGAACCGCATCTGCAAGCCGTACGGGGAGCGGAATGGCTCGATCGTTTAACGGCGGAACACGAGAATCTGAGAGCCGCATTGACCTGGTCGCTGGAAAAGAGCCCGGTCGAGGCGGCGCGGCTCGCCGGGGCGATCCGAAATTTCTGGGCGGTTCGGTGTCATTTTACGGAAGGGCGGAAATGGCTTCAGGCGGCGATCGAGCGCGGTGGTCCCGGAATTCCCGGAGTTGTCCGCTTCAAAATTCTCAATGGGCTCGGCGCGCAAACGCGTATGCAGGGGGATTACGCGGCGGCGCGAAAAGTCTATGAACAGGGTCTGTCCGAGGGAAAGACGGCAAACGACGTGCGGCAAATCGCGCATTCGAATAGAGGATTGGGATTGGTAAGTTTTCATCAGGGCGATTTCGGGGCGGCGCGCAGGTTTACCGAAGACGGATTGGCGAGTTTTCGTGAGCTCGGCGATGACTTCGGCGTTGCCCTCACGCTCAACTCTTTAGGAGATTTGGAGCGCGCCGAAGGAAACACCGCCGCGGCTCGCCGGTTATTGGAGGAGTCTTTGGAAATTTGCCAGCGGACCGGCAATAAAGCGGCTTCGGGCAGTACGATCGCCAGTCTCGGAGCACTCAGCTTTGAGGAAGGCAATTTTGCCGCCGCGTACTCTTACTTTGCGGACAGTCTGGCGAACGCTTACGAATTGGAAGATACGAGCATCGTCACCATTTCCCTGGACGGCTTTGCCGCGCTTGCCGCAAAGCGGGACAAGCCGGCGCTCGCGGCACGGCTTGCCGGCGCAGCTCAGTATTTGCGCGAAAAAATTGCCTACGAAATGGAACCGATCGACCGCCGCTTCCGCGACGATTACCTGGCGGAGCTAAAAGCCGCCATAGATGAAACCGCTTTCTCCGAATTTTATGAACAGGGATTGCAGCTGAACCCGGATCAGTTAACGGCATTAATAAAGGATTTGGAAAATTAAGCCGGATTCGATTCTGCCTGGCGGACCGCCGACCGATTTCGTCGTATAAAAACTCTTAAGACGTTTATTTTCAATCTTTTCTGATTAGTAAACCGGAAAATAAAAAGTTCCGGTGGCTGCTTCTCTATAAAAATTCATAAAAAAACCGGACGGTTTCAACTCTTTTGACGCGCTTATAGATAGAACCGAAAAAAATTGAAATTTAATGGAGAAAGTATTATGAAAAATCCGATTAAAGCATTGTTGGAGCGCGACGAACGCCGGTGGCAGACGCGCGGCGTCAAGGATTGGGAACGCCGACGCGTTGAAGGCAAATGGATGTTCGTCTTCAAGTTCGGCTTCCTGTGGGGATTGATGATGATTGCGGCGTTTACTTTGATGGAATATGTTTTCGACGGCAGGATCAAAGTCGAAAATCTATGGTTTAAAGGTTTGTTGTTTCCGGGCGTCGGTCTCTTCGTCGGTTTATTTATGTGGCACGAAGGCGAGAGGAAATATCAAAAGCATCTGGAGGGCGAAGCGGAAGAAAAAAACGGACGATTTTCCCGCCGGTGAGGCGCTGATAAACCGAGGCATAAATAAACAAACGTCAGTATTGGATAAGAAAGGAACGCCGTCATCCTGACGGCACACGTCGCTGAAAGCGGCGTCAAACGTCGCGATTGACAGGAATCTTGAAAATAAATGAACCGTTTGAGCGTTTTTCAAACGCTGTGCCGTCAGGATGACGGCGTTCCGCCTTATCCAATACTCACGTTAAACA
>JANOBZ010000139.1:0-13364 GCA_031411895.1 Acidobacteriota bacterium
AACGTCCCATTGCGATCGCGCGGAGTTTCGATCAACACCTCGCCGTGATTGCCTTTCAAAATCTTGGGCGTCGTCCCGTTACGCAAGTTGCCCGAAAGATGTCCGGCGACGGAATGGCGCGGATAACCGAGATGATTTTCCATTTCTGCACCAAGCGCGGCTTCGACCGTCAGTTTGACCAGGATTGCTGATAAAGAACTCAAATCCGCACCCGTTTTTATATCCTTTGCCAATTCACCGGCTAATTCCTTCAATTTCTCTTCTTGTCTACTGTTCATTTTGACCTCACTATTTTTAGGTTAAATTTTAATGAACAGTTACACAATTTATTTTACATTCTCTCGCGACCGCCGCTTAAAACAACAATGTTTCTCGTCAACCCAATAAATCCTCCCCTATTTTCTTGGTTTTGTTAGTCTTTTCTTTCTGTCTTCATTTCTTTGATCTTTTCTATTTAGCATTTCGCCTTCAAATTTGAAGAACGAAAAACTTCATAAAGAAGCAAACTACCGGCGACCGCGACATTGGGCGAATCTATACCGGAGACCATCGGAATTCTAACCAGTTGCGGGCATAAAGCCTTTTCGGTTACGGTTAATCCCGATGCTCTTCTGCTGTTTCCCTTTTGTGATTTCAATTGATTTTGGCGAAATGCTTAGTATAAGTAAATTATTATCAGACGCAACAAAAAAGAAGGTCTGAACTCTTCGGGATTATGTCCGAAAAATAGCTTAACGTCAATATTGGATAAGAACGAAGCGCGGACGGGTCGTCTGCGCCGACGCAAAGCGGCGTAAAACCGCTTCGATCTCTATTAAAGTTTGAGGCGATCGAAGCGTTTCAAGCGTTTCGAAATTTTCTTATCCAATACTCAGGTTGGCTATGCACAAAAACTAAAATCAGCCACGAAGAAACACGAACTTTCACGAACTAATTACAAAAATTCGTGTTTCTTCGTGTTCATTCGCGGCTAATCTTAAAATATCGCTTCTTTTCCTGAGTTTTTGTGCAAAGCTGTGTCGAATGATAACTCTTTTTTAGAAAATTAGTTTTTAGATCGTTTATCCCAAAAGATGATAAAACTTCGGCATCATTAATTATGTAATCGCATCAAACGAACTTAAAATTCAAATTTCCAAGAGTTTATTTTTAAGGGGGATTGATTCATGAAAAAAATTCACAGTGCTTTTGTTCTAATCGTTTTTTTGATCGCTGCCGGCGGGGCTTGCGCGCAAAACAAAACTCCCGCTTCGAGCGCGCAGTGCGCTCCGGTCGAAACCGCAGCGGCAAACGCGCCGGAGCAGAAACCGGCTTTTCCCGGACAGACTCGTGCCTGCGCGGTTAAATCCGACGCGGCTTTCGAGGTGACGGTGCTGGCAAAAGGGCTCGACCGACCCTGGGCAGTCGAGCCGCTGCCCGACGGCGATTTTTTGATTACCGAAAAATCGGGACAGCTGCGCATCGTTTCGGCGAAAGGCGAAGTCGGGCAGCCGATCGCCGGTTTGCTGCCGGTCGGTGAGGGCGGCGCGTCTGCCGTGAGCGGAGAAGGCGGGCTGCCGCCGATCACGGCGCGCGGGCAAGGCGGACTTCTGGATGTCGCTTTAAGCCCGAATTTTCAGACCGACCGCACGATTTTCTGGAGCTTTTCCGAGCAGCGGACAGGCGGCAGCGGAACGAGCGTCGCGCGCGGAACGCTTTCCGCAGACCGGAAAAAACTAGATGGGGTGCGCGTTATCTTCCGCGCTCTGCCGACCTATGACAACGGCTTGCATTTCGGCTCACGGCTCGCTTTCGGATCCGACGGCAAGCTTTACATCACGCTTGGCGACCGCTTCGACAAAACGACGACGCGCCCGCAAACGCAGCAGCTCAGCAGTCACTTGGGCAAAATTATCCGCATCAACCCGGACGGTTCGGTGCCGGACGATAATCCGTTCGCCAAACAATCCGGCGCGCTTCCCGAAATCTGGTCGCTCGGACACCGCAACCTTCAATCGGCGACTTTCGACGATCAGGGGCGGCTCTGGACGATCGAACACGGAGCGAAAGGCGGCGACGAGCTGAATTTGATTGAGAAAGGTAAAAACTACGGCTGGGCGATTATTAGTTACGGCGAAGAATATTCCGGCGAGCCGATTCCGGGCAACATCACCGCGCGAGAAGGCTTAGAACAGCCGGTTTATTACTGGGACCCGGTGATCGCTCCCTCGGGCGCGCAATTCTACACGGGAAACGCTTTTCCCGCGTGGCGCGGCAACATTTTCATTGGCGGTCTGGTATCACAACGGCTCGTGCGGCTCGTGATCAAAGACAATCGCGTGACGGGTGAGGAGCATCTGCTGACCGATCGCGGAAAACGGATCCGCGATGTCCGTCAAGGTCCGGACGGGATGCTTTACGTCGTCACGGATGAAAGTAACGGAGAACTTTGGAAAATCTCACCAAAACGTTAAATTTTAGTAAGTTCAAAAGTTCAAACTAACAAGTTTGGACAAGCGATAATCGTTTTAACGCTCGATACTTATTCGCACGTTTTGCCTTCAATGCAGCAAAGCTGCGACGGACAAATTGGAAAGTCTGTCGTATAAAAATACGAAAAAATAAAAATGTTGCACCAAAAGCAAAAAGCGCATCAATTGATGCGCTTTTTGTCAATGAAAATGGCGGCTTAGGACAGAATCGCGACTGCCGGCACGCGGGTTTGCAGTCCTAAATGTTAAATTAAATGACTTTACATCAAATTGAAAAGCTTTGTTTTAGCTGGTTTTGACATTGCTGCTGATTGCGTAATGCGGTGAGGTTGATTCAAAATTCGACGAGGTGTTGCACCAAAGTTGCACTAACTTTGATTTTAGATAAAACCAATTTTACCTCATCTCAAAATGTACTTTTCTATTCGCTAAATCGCGTTTGAGCCTCGAAAATATGTTCGAGATATTTTTTTTGTTCCTGCAAAGTCTTCCCGTTACAATTCGTCACGCAAATCCCGCAAACGAAAGCCGGCTGGTTGCGATGCGAGTAATCGGCACGCCAGCCGGTTTCAAAAAAACCTTGTTTTTCATCGTTGATGATTAATTGCTCCTCGGTTCCGCAGTCGGCGCAGTCAATGGTCACCGTTTTAGTTTGTTCGATGTTCATATTTCTTCTCCTCAGTCAGCTGCCCGTAAACTCCGTGTATGGAAAATTTTACGAACTATCTGTTGAAATCGTCTTACAGAATTGTAAAAATCTTGTTAATTTTGAAAAGAACCGGATTTTTGACAAGAAAAAACGGCTTCTTCAGCCGTCAAAGGTCTATAAACCGAATTTAAAGCATATACTGAGGATGATTATAATTGAACAGATTACTCGCAACGAAGAACATTCGATCTTATTTAATGAAGCTGTAACAAAACTTTCAATATTTTTATTTTGGTAAAAATAAAGGCAGGTGATCATGACCCTGAATTTGAATTAATTTGGAAGCGGATAAAAAACTGTTCTATAAGTGACCGCCCAATTAAAAACTCGCAAAATATTCCGGTAAGAATTATAAGTGAGGCGGGTCGAAAAATTCGCTTAAATTTCTGTCATAAACGAAGAAGTTATGAGAAAAAAATAGGCTAAATTCTTTTCACACTCTGCGCTTTTATTCGTTTTTCACGCTGTATTTGTTGATAGTTGTCCGACCAGTAATTCCACCGCCACCTAATCGACAGAGGGTTGCGTGTGCGGTGAAAGCCCAAAAGAACGCGCGCCCGCTTTTGAAGATAATACAGGGAGAATTGAATTACTTTTATCATTTCAACAATAAACCTGGTTTTTTAAGCTTTCCAAAATTAAATAAACAAATCGTGACGAAATTATTAAATCAGTGAAATTCCAACGGCATAAATCCTTTTCTTAGAGTTTTTGAGATTAATCTAAAGCAGCCGCTGAGAGTAAAACAGACTCTTTACCGGCGGTAGAGAGCCTGTTTATTCGAGCGATTTTTTAGCAATATTATTCGGTAAAAATATTAGCGACCGGGAAATCGCCCGCAACTCCCCAAGTCGTGATAATCGAACTTCCACCGCCCGTCGGAGAAACGTAAACAGTTCCGGCGCGCCAGATTGCCAGATCGGATTTGCCGTCGCCAGTGTAATCGCCGGGAATCGGAAGGTCGGCGCCTAAGCCCCAATTTTGGATAATCGTATTGCCGTCGGTACTTTGCTTAATCCACCAGACACCGTTGCGGTAAACGGCTAAATCCGTTTTCTGGTCGCCGTCGTAATCGGCAGGCACAAAACGGTCGGTCGGCGTGCCGAAATACTCGTAACGAATCTGCAGGTCGGAGCTTGGAAGGATATACCAGATCGAGTTCGACGCGCGATAAACTGCCGCATCAAGCTTGCCGTCACCATCATAGTCGCCGCGCATCGGTTTATCGCCCGCATTTCCCCACGGAACAAATGTAATGTCGCCGTTCGGATTATTGTTGGAGCCGCGAAAGTAAAAATAACTCTGATTGCCGACCGCGTTTTCGCGATAAACCGCGACGTCAGCCTTGTCGTCGCCGTCCCAATCGCCGACCACGCCCGGATTGTCGCCGGTCTGTCCGAAAATTTCCAGTTTGAACGTATTGTTCGAGCTTTGCAGAATATAAAATCCGGCTTCAAACGCGTTGCCCGCGCGCCAAATTGCCAGATCGTCTTTGCCGTCGCCGTCGAAATCTTCGGGCACCGGAACATCGCTGCTGAAGCCCCACTGCACGAATCTCGTTTCGGCTGTGCCGTTGATTGCCGTGTACCAGTTCAAGAGACCGCCCGAGTTTCGCGTGACGCTGAAATCGGTTCGCCCGTCGCCGTTAAAATCGACGACCGCTTTTCGCGGCGCGGTCGTCGCCGGAAGATTTTGTCCGCCCGGTGTGAGCTGCCCGCCCTGCGGAAAATTCGGACTCAAGGGCGCGGCATACTGCGTCGTTTCGTCCGGCGATGCCGCGAGTTCTCCGAAATAAAACGCGGCTGAAGCAAACGGTGTCGTGTTGTTTGAAAAACGTGAAACGGCGTCCGGCTGATCGACCGAGATCGTGTTGCTGATATTAACGACTCCGGCGGCTGCGCCGTAAACATATTCTTCCTCGGGATTGACGATTAAGGCGAAACCATCGAGAACCGTAATGCCGAGACTCGAATCGAATGCTCCGTCGTCGTCGGTATCCAAATCCTGTCCAGAAAAAAGTGTGGTAGTGCTGCGAACGACCAAATATGTCTCCGACCCCGTGCCGATGGTCAGCGGCGACGAATAAGTCAATAATGTCGTCTGCGCCGGATACGCGCGGTTCGGACAAGCCAAACCGGCGTTGTTGAACAAAGTAATCGTGCCGTTCGCGCCGACCGCCAAACCGCCGAAATTGACGGCTTGATTGGCAAAACCGAAGTTCGCGCCGTCGCTGTTAACCGACAGAAAATAGGTGTTCGCCGGAACGGCTGCGCCCGCCGTTCCGCGCACTTCCGCGTATTGACAGGCGTTGCTGACAGTTGACGGCGGGTCGATTTCCACCTCGTTGAGTAATAATTGTTGGGCGGCGACATTGGTTTGTGCCGCGATCGTCAAAGCGATCAGCAAACCCGTTAAAATTGCTAAATTTAATGTTTTTTTCATTGTTCTCCCTTTGTTTTCTGTGGCACATAACCACAGGATCTAATTTTTCAGATGGCGGCGCGGCGAGTTGCAAACTTTCGATCTGTCTTCGCCGCCGAATCATTTTGTCTTGCGGTTGAATCCTGTTCTTGTAATGGCGGCAGTTATTTGCCGCCCGGCGTCAATTCGACCGTGAAATCTTCAGGCAGGTTAATATTGTTTTGCCTGATAATGTCCGCCACAAATCGGTCGCGTTTTTCCTTTTCAACTTGATTTTTTGCGAGCTCTTCAGCCGTGATAAACGGCGAAGGAATGTCCGGGTTGAGATTGCCCGGGTCTTCGAAACCTTTTTGGATTAAAATATGACGAATGCTGAAAGTTACGGTTTCGCTTGTGTCCGCGCTTTTTTTAATTTGTTTATTTTCAAGCTTAACAATGTGAAATCCGGTATTCGTTTCAATTATCCGGTCGGCGATTTTTCCGTTTTCGAGCGCAAGCGCAGCCGTTTCGACTTCCGTCCACAAATGATCGCGACCCACGTTTTCATAAAGTCCGCCGTTGTTTTTGGTCGCGCGGTCTTCGCTCACGTCGGCGGCAAGCTTGCCGAAATCCGCGCCCGTTAAAACCGATTGCAAAACCGCTTCGGCTTTCTCGCGCTTCTTTTTCACGTCGTATTTGGGATTCGCGGCGAGAAAATCGCTGATTTCCTGTGGAGTCGCTTTAATTTTTTCAGCCCAGTGCTTGCGCAAATAATCCGCCGATAAAATTCCGGCTTCGAGGATTTTTATCCGCAAATCGATTTCCGGTTTCGAAACAAATTCCGCGTCCCGCTTCGCCATCTCCGACAAAACTTTAGTATTCGCCCAATTCTCACGCGCCTTGAGAAGAGCGCCGCCCTGCAGTTTCGTAAAGACCGATTGGTCGCCGCGCGCCCTGGCAACCGCCGTTTGAATGGCGCGCAGCGCGTCCATGTCGGCATTGAACTGCTTTTCGTTTTCGGCGTTTTTCCAAACTTCGTCTACTGATTCTTTTGAAACGACGAAATATTTTCCCGCTTCTGCGGTCAGCTTTGCCCTGTATAAATCGGCGAGCAGCAGATTTTTCTTGTACTCGAAATTTATTTTGAAATTTGCGTCCTCGGTCAGACCTTCACGGCGGGCTTGGGCGGCGAGCGCGAGATATTCGCGCAAACCATTCAGAAAAATCCGCCTTGATTCCGACTTTTCGGTGATTTGCGAAACGCTCGAACCATCGCCGACCGATTGGCTTTTCAGAATCAGGCTAATTTCATCAGCCGTCAAACTTTTGAGAATTTCCGCTTCGATTTTTTCGGCGCGGGCGCGCACTTCCTGTACGCGCCAGATATAAATTCCGGCGCTGCCGCCAAGAATTAAAAACAACATGATGGCAATCAATTTCTTCGACATTCCTTACCTCCTCGGAAAATCCTCTGATTAAAACCGCAGTTTCGCGCCGAACTGCATAACGCGCGGCGCGCCGACCGTGCGCGTGATTTGTCCGAAATCCGTTTCGTCGCTGAGATCCGAGTTCGGGTTGGCGAAATTGACGAAATTAAAGATGTTGAAAATGTCCCACTTTAATTCGAGCGTCAGCCGCTCGCTCAGTCTGGTCGTTTTTTGCAAGCTCAGATCGATGCGTTTTTGCGACGGTCCGCGCAGGACGTTTCGTCCGAGGTTGCCGAAACCGCCGAACGGCGAAAGCAAAGCGCAGTCGGGATTCGTGACGTCCTGACAGGTATTGAAATACTCGCGTGTCGGGTCGTTGCCCCGACGCCGCAGAAGTGCGAGACTGCGCACGCTCGGACGACCGAAGGCGGCGTTGAAAATCGTGCCGCTCGCGCCGCCGACGTTGATGATCTGCTCAAAGAAATTCGCTGCGCCGCGCGGTGTCGAACGCTGCGAACCGGCGATAAACAAACCGAAAAACTGGCTTTCGATGTCGCCGCTCGTGCCGATTGCTTCAAATGCCGCGTTCGAGGCGAAGATCGAAAACGGCGCGCCCGATTGCCATTGCCCGAACCCCGTCAGCTGCCAACCCGTCAAGAATTTCGACTTTGAACCGAAATTCGGTATTTCCCAGACAAAATTCGTGCTGAAGCGGTGCGGACGGTCAAAATCGGAGACCGCGCGATTGGCTTCCAGATTGCGCTGGTCGCCCTGCACGACGAGCCCGAGATTCGGCGTGTCGGGTCTGCCGGAAGCTGTCGTGCTGCCCGGATCGGTCGAACCGATGTCGATGGATTTTGAAAAAGTATAGGAAGCGTTAAAAGCAAAGCCGTTCGCAAACCGTCGCGTCACGTTGAGCTGACCCGAATGATAAATCGAATAACCGCGCGATTGCAGGATCACGGCGTCGGTCGGATCAAAACCGAGATACGGCACGCGAACATCGGCGGCGATCAGCGCAAAAATATTTCTGAATTGATCGCTGCTCCCGTTCAGATCGATTCCGCCGAGTCCGCCGTTGCACGGAATATACCCCGGAACGCCCGCAAACGCACGATTGCACGCGCCGAAAGCGCGTCGTCCGTCACCGTCTTCAGAGGTCGTCGTCCCGCGCGTACGCTCGCTCAAACCCGGAGCACGTGCCGGAAGCAGTCCGCCCGCGGCTTGGTAAGCATCGTTCAATCGCCCGTAAATATAATCCGGTGTGTTCGGATCGTTCAGGTCGTACGGTTGATTAAACCCGACGGCGAGCAAGAGATTCTGCCCGCGCGTTCCGACATAACGCGCTTCAATCACCCATTTGCCGAATTCCTGCTGAATGCCGACATTCCATTGTTGGATTAAGGGCGTTTTCAAATCGCGGTCGATCGCCCGGAATTCGAGCGGCTCGACGCCCGCAATCGAATCCGCGCCCGGCGAATTGTCGAGTAAAACATAGGGCGTAAAACGGTCTGCCGTGCGCAGTTCGACGCGGAACGGGAAATAACTGCTGAACGGCAAATTCGGTTGCTGACCGTTAAAAGCGGTCGTCCCCTGAACGGTCGCCGGAGAATTCTCTCGTTTTTTCTCGATTTCCTTGAAAAACGGGAAATTGCTGTAAATCGTGTTGATGAAAGCTGCCGACGGGCGATCGTAGAAAATACCGTAACCGCCGCGAATGACTGTTTTCCCCGACTTGAACGGCTTGAACGCGAAACCGATGCGCGGCGCGAAATTGTTTAAATCCTGCCCGTTGAGCGTATTATTATTGTCGGCTCGGGCGATCGAGGCAAAACTGCCGTCAATCGCGTTAAAGCCGGTTTCGGTCGCATTGCTCGGCAGGATGAAACCGGGACGAATATCGTTCGGATTCGTCACCCGAGAAAAATCAAAATTCGCAAAGCGACCATTCTTCTCGGTCGGCACTCCGAACCAATCCCAGCGCAGTCCGAGATTCAAGGTGAGGCGTTCGCTCAACTTCCAGTCGTCGGAAAAATAGAAACTTAAATCGTTGAAGCGAAACTGTTTGTCGGTAATTCCGAACGAAACGTCGGCTTCCGGCACAAAACCCGTTAAAAGCTGCGCGAAATTCGTCAGTCCTTCAAATTCGATGCCTTGCTCTTCGGGCAGATTGGTGTCGAAATAATTGCGTTTGTATTCGACGCCGAAGCGAAATGTCTGCGCGCCTCGGCTAAATGTAAGATTGTCGGCAAACGTCAGCGTCAGCTGGTTGCGCCGGTTATAAACGTCGTTCGGTGCATTGAGCGAAAAATCGCTCAGGTTTCCTTTGCCGGCGAAACGGGCGGCGCGCATCGTCGGCGCGCCGGGTTCGAAGGCGGCGGCGGGATTAAAAATTCCCAACCCGCCGTTTGTCAAATTATCCGACAGAAACCGTTCATCGAGTTTTCGCGAGTTATCGAGCGTAAAATATCCGAAACGTATTTCATTGGTCAGATTCGGATTAAAATAATGCGTGTCGGTAAGGGCGAGCGTGCGGTTGCGGTCGTCTCTGACGAGCGGCATCGGCGAAATCAGCGTATCGTCGGAAAACGGATCGGTCGCCGGAAAATTGGCGAAGAAAAACGTGCCGCTCAAAGTGTTGATGTTTCTTCCTTCGTTGTCGCCTTTCATCAAATTGTAATCAAGGCGGGTCGTGAACTGGTCTTGTTTAAAGTCCGCCGGAAAAATATTGCGAAAGCGGACGAGCGGCGTACCGCCCGAAACTCTTGCCTGACTGATACTGTCCGTAATCGGAAGCCCGTTGGGAAGTCCATAGGGCGTAAAATCGCGGATTCGCGTGCCGTTCGGACCGGCGAAATTAGAAACAAAAACGTTGTTCGAGTTGTAGTAGAGCCGCTCGTAGCGACCTGTCGTGAGACTCGGAATAAAATAATCGCCCGTCACCGGATTCCGCAAATTCAAGAGCCGGAAACCGGGACTCGTCGGGTCGATACACGCGCCGCCGATCACGCCCGGAAAGTCGTTTGCCGATAATACTCTGACGCACGAAGCCGAGCCGTAGTTACCGCCTGAAAGCCCGCCCTGAAGCTGGGAACGGCGAAAAGCCTGCCGGACGTTTTCAGGATTCGAACGGTCGGTAATAAAGGCGAGTGCTTCCGGCAGCACGACAAAACTTTGTGCGGTCGGAACGTAGGCTGTCGAAGCATCGGATTTTTGGTAACCGCCGAAAAACCATAGTTTGTCTTTGACGATCGGACCGCCGAGCGCAAATCCGCCTTCGAGGCGCCGCGCTTTTTGACGGTCGATCCCGTCGCGGTTAAAGAAAAAATCGTTGGCGTTGAATCTTTCGTTTTGCGCGTAAATGTACGCTGAACCGCTGAAGAAATTCGTGCCGCTTTTCGTGACGACCTGAACGGCGCCGCCGCCGTTGCGACCAAGCGACGCGTCGTAAAGACTTGATAAAAGTTTGACTTCCTGGACTGTCTCCAGCGCCGGCGAAATACTCTCGGTTAACGAACCGGTACCTGAGAAATTGGTGGCGTCAATCCCGTTAAATTGAACGCCCTGTCCGGTTGTCCGCCCGCCGTTGACCGAAATTTCGGGATTGCCGTTGCCGTTTGTTAGAGGGTCTGTCAAACCGCCCGAAACCGAGCTGTCGCTTGCCAGAACACCGAAGGGATTGCGATTGGGAACGGGCAATTCTTCGAGACGTCGCCCGGTAATTTGCGAACCGGTGGTCGCATTATTTGAACTTATCAGCGAATTTTCATCAGTCGCCGCGTTAATTATCACTTCGTTCGAATTAACTTCGGCAATCCCCAAAACTATGTCAACGCTAGACGTTTGGCTGGTGACGACCGATGCTTTTTGCCGGACAATCTGAAATCCCGGCGCTTCCGCCGAGACTTCGTAATTGCCGAGCGGCAGGACGTTTATTGTCCAACGTCCTTCTTCACTGGTTGTCAGAGTCCTTTTGGCATTAGTACCCAAATTCGTCACGATAACCGTTGCGTTCGGGACGAGCGCGCCGTTTGAATCGGTCACGGTTCCGGTCAAACCGCCGTTATCGGTTTGCTGCGCCGCCACCATCAGCGTCAGCAATAGACTAAAACTTGTCAAAATCAGAAGCTCGATAATCCTGTGTTTCTTAAGCATTTCTTTTTATTTCCTGTTCGATCCGGCACAGTCCGAATTGCTTTGGTGCCGAAATTAAATTTATAATTCGCGCTCGAAAAAATTTGCTATTGCGTCTTATTAAACGAGCTGCGTGACGCCTGAAAACAATATTGTTGAAAGATTTGTATTTATAAATTTCGACTTTAATCAATTAGTATTTTCAAGTCGAGTTAAAGCCCCTTAAATTATTGTAAACAATAAACATAACGTTACGAGTTCATTAATTTCATGTTAAACGTAAATCATCAGCAGCAGAATAAAAAGCAAAATCTGCTGCTGATTCATTTTTTGAGGACGGTTCTCCGAAACTCAGTATTTCGGAGAACCGTCTTTAATAATTAGCGAAGCGCGGGCGCGGGAATATCGAAACCTTCGAGATCGCCGCAGAATTGTCCCGGAAAGGCAATCGGTCGCAGGCAGCCCGGCGTTGACAAGATGTTTGAACCGGCAGGATTTCCGGCAGGGAAAACCGCCGCCGTCACCGGCGATGCGGCATCGGCACCGGTCGTCCAAACGCGACCGTCTTCGAGTAAGAAATACAGCGTGCCGTTTTGAGTATTTGCCAAACCGGTGTCGCGGTTGACGTCCGAGTTCAGCATATATTTCACGAACGTGGCGCGTCCGGCATTCGGACCGGTCAAAAATATACGATACAATCCGCCGTTATCGGCAACTGCCGGATCAGCCGATTGCGTCGGGTTGTTGGTAAAGCGGGCTTCCGTACCGAAAGCACGACCGTCGGGAAGAACCGTCAGACCGTCAAAATACGGATTCTGGTCGCCGCCGCTGCCGGTCGTTAAGGTAATTCCGGCTGCCGGACCGACTTGTGTTGCTAAACCGTTGGTCGGGCTGATGCGATACAGACGGCTGCGCGGCGTGGTCGCCGGCAAAGTATCATCGCTCGCGATCGCATAGATAAAACCGTCAACGACGTTATATCCTGCGGCGGCTTCGGTAAAGCCTGAAGGAAAACAGGTTTCGCCGATTTGCGGACCGATCGCGTTCTGCACGCCGTTTGCCGCCGGGTAGGTTCCGTTGACGCGAAAAATGCGAAGGTCCGATGACAAACCGGTAATCGGGTCTTGACCGGTATTGCAAACCTCGGTGTCAAATTCGGCAACGCCGAAGAGAACCGAACCGCTCGACGCGAGACCTTCATACTCGCGGCGAATTGTTTGTCCGTTAACCGTCAGCGGCGCAATCAAAGTGCCCTGTCCGGTCGAAAGGTCGAATTGATAATATTGTTGATCGAGATTGGTGACGTCACGATTGTTGTCGGTGATCGAATAACCGATCTGCGCCAACGCGGATGATTGAAGCGCGACAAGCGCGATAATGCAAACTAAAGCTCTGTAAATGTTTTTCATTTTTATTCTCCTAATTTTTTTACTTCTTGCAGTTGGAACCGAATTTTGTTTGATTGCGATTCGTAAATTAATCATTTGTTTTTGTCTTTCGGCAGGGTCGCGAGTAATTCTTACTTTTAACTTGCAACCCTTTTTCCGGGAAAGTTAATTTGAAGAGCGAGAGATTCGTTTCGCTTTCGGAAAACAAATCTCTCGCACTGGTTATTGCCGGTTACGGGACGTTCGGGTTGCCCGGTGTGAGCTGCCCGCCAGCCGGGAAGTTCGGACTCAAAGGTGCCGCGTACTGCGTCGTCGAATCCGGCGACGCCGCCAACTCTCCGAAGTAGAACGCGCTCGCTGAAAACGCTGTCGTGTCGCTTAAAAAACGCGTGACGGCATCGGGCTGGTCAAGCGCCGTGGTGTTGCTGATGTTGACCACTCCGATTTCAGCGCCGTAGACGTATTCTTCTTCCGGGTTGACGATCAAAGCGAAACCGTCGAGAACCGTAATGCCCAGGTTCGCGTCGAATAAACCGTCGTCGTCGGTGTCCAAATCCTGTCCCGACGACAAAGGCGTAGTGCTTTGAACGATCAGGTAGGTTTCCGAACCCGTGCCGATGGTCAGCGGTGAGAAGTAGCTGACAAAGGTCGTGCCCGCCCCGTAAGTCCGACCCGGACAAGCCAAACTACCGTTATTGAATAAAGTAATCGTGCCGTTCGCGCCGACCGTCTGTCCGCCGAAATTGACGGCTTGATTCGCGAAACCGAAGTTCGCGCCGTCGCTGTTGACCGACAAAAAGTAAGTATTGACCGGAACCGTGCCGCCCGCATTCTG
>JANOBZ010000140.1:0-31610 GCA_031411895.1 Acidobacteriota bacterium
TAATTCTGATCTGCGAAATCCGCGTTTATCCGCGGCTGAAAATCTTTTATCCATTCGCTGCCGCAGGCGGTTCTGCCCTGCGTAATGCGTTTAGTAATCTTTCATTTTCTTCCGCCGTGCCGATCGTGATTCGCAGACATTCGGCGCATAATTCCACTTTACTGCGATCGCGCACGACGATCTTCTGATCGAGCAAAAATTTGTAAGTTTTTTCGGCGTCGGTCGTTTTAACAAGCACAAAATTCGCGTCCGTCGGGTAGATTTTCTGTACGAAAGAAAATTCGCGTAAATCTTCAACCAGTTTTTCGCGCTCTGTGATGATTTCAGCGATTGTTTGTTCAACCGCCGCACGATTTTCGAGCGCGTCGAGAATCGCTTCCTGCGCGATCTGCGAAACATTGTACGGCGGCTTAACAAGGTTGAAAAGCGCGATGATTTCCGCGCTTGCAAACGCCAGCCCGACGCGCAAACCCGCCAATCCCCAGGCTTTTGAAAATGTCTGCAAAACGACCAGATTCGGCAGGTTTTCGAATTCTCCAACTAGCGATTTTTCGTTCGAAAAATGAATATAAGCTTCGTCAACCACGACGATGCCGTGAAAAGATTCGGCAATTTTGATAATCGTTTCGCGGCGCATCGAATTTCCCGTCGGGTTGTTCGGCGAGCAGATAAACAGCAGTTTCGTTTGTTCAGAAAACCGCTTTTGAATTTCCTCGACATCAAGCTCGAAATCCGGCGTCAAAAAAGCTTTTCTTGTCCGGACGTCGTTGATCGAGGCGGAAACCTGATACATTCCGTAAGTCGGCGGGCAAATTATCGCTTCGTCCGCGTCCGGCGCGCAAAAAATGCGAAACAACAGATCGATCGCTTCGTCCGAGCCGTTGCCGATAAAAATTTCGCCGGATTTAACGCCGTAAATCGCCGCGATTTTTTCCTTGATTTTCATCTGCAAAGGGTCGGGATAACGATTGTAATTCGCCGCCAAAGGCGAACCGAAGCTGTTTTCGTTGGCATCGAGAAAAATCTCGGCGCTGCCCGCAAATTCTTTGCGCGCCGACGAATACGGCACGAGCCGACGGATATTTTCGCGAACCAGATTTTGTAAATTCATAATATTTTTTAGCCACTAATAACACGAATAGCACGAATATTTTATTAAATTTTATTCGTGTTATTTGTGTAATTCGTGGCTAACTCCTCCAATCTTATCGAAATCGCGTTTTTGTGCGCCTGTAGATTTTCGGCTTCGGCTAAGCATTCGATCGCCGCGCCGAGATTTCGGATGCCGTCGGCGGTCAGTTTTTGAAACGTGATTTTTTTGACGAACGAATCCAATGAAACGCCGCTGAAGCTTTTCGCCGCGCCGTTCGTCGGCAATGTGTGATTCGTTCCCGACGCGTAATCGCCCGCCGATTCGCACGAGTAATTGCCGATAAAAACCGAGCCCGCGTTAACGATTCTTTCGGCGATTTCGTCCGCATCTTCGACCGCCAAAATCAAATGTTCGGCAGCGTATTCGTTGAGAATTTCGATCGCCGTTTCCGCCGTTTCGACGAGAATCGCCTTCGAATTTTCGATCGCGGCGGCGGCTAAGTCTTTACGCGGCAGCGTTTCGAGCTGTTTATTCAACTCGAAAAGCGTTTCTTCGATCACGCGTTCGCTTGTCGCGACGAGCAAAACCTGGCTGTCCGCGCCGTGTTCGGCTTGCGAAAGCAGATCGGCGGCGACAAATGCGGGAACGCACGATTGATCGGCGAAAATCGCGACTTCCGACGGTCCGGCGGGCATATCAATCGCCGTTCCCGCGAGCGAAATCTGCATTTTGGCTTCGGTCACGAATTGATTTCCGGGACCGAAGATTTTATAACAGCGCGGCACGCTTTCGGTTCCGAAAGCCATTGCCGCGATCGCCTGCGCGCCGCCGATCTTGAAAACCTTCGTCGCGCCGCAGAGCCGCGCCGCGTAGAGCGTGGCGGCGCTGATCTTGCCGTTTTTGTCCACGGGCGAGCAGATCACGATTTCGCGGCAGCCCGCAAGGCGCGCCGGAATCGCGAGCATCAAAACGGTCGAAAAAAGCGGCGCGGTTCCCGCCGGAACATAAAGCCCGACTTTTTCGATTCCGACGCTTTTTCGCCAGCAGAAAACGCCTTTTGTCGTTTCGATAATTCGCGGCTCGTCAGCCTGCGCGGCGTGAAATTTTTCGATATTGGCTTTTGCCGCAGTAATCGCCGCTTTCAATTCGCCGGAAATTTCGCGCTCGGCGTCGGCAAATTCATCTTCGCTGACGAGAAGCTGGTCAATTTCGACACGATCGAACTTTTGGGTCAACCGCCGTAATGCCGCGTCGCCGTCCCGTTTTACCGCGTCGAGAATTTCGGCGACCGTTTGCCGCAAATACTTCGTATCGAACGCCGGACGCGCTAAATGCTCGCGCCACGTTTCTTTTTTCGGGTATTTTATGATCTTCATATTTTCGGAACGCCGTCATCCTGACGGCACGGATTGCGAATGCAATCTAAAAAACTTTATTTTCAATCAATATAAAATTACGCAAGCGCTTTGAACGCTTTCGCGTTCGTTGCCGTCAGGATGACGGCGTTCCATTCAATTAATCATCTGGTCAATCGAAAGCACTAAAATTCCTTCTGCGCCCGCGCGTTTTAAGGCTTCGACGATTTCCCAGAAATCGTTTTCGGCGATCACCGAATGAACCGAACTCCAGCCCGTTTCGGCGAGCGGCATGACGGTCGGGCTTTTCATTCCGGGAATCAAATTTGTGATTTCCGCGAGCTTTTCGGTCGGCGCGTTGAGCAGAATGTATTTATTCTGCCGCGCGGCTTTGACGGCTTTGAGGCGAAAAAGAAGCTTGTCCAAAATCGCCCGCAAACCGGCGTCGAGATTGGCTTGTGAAATCAGCACGGCTTCCGACGTCATCACGGTTTCGACTTCGCGCAAGCCGTTTGTAAAAAGCGTGCTGCCCGAGCTGACAAGGTCGCAGACGGCGTCCGCCAAACCGATTGACGGCGCGATTTCGACCGAACCGCTGATCGTGTGAATGTCTGCGTTGACATCATTTGCGGCGAAAAACTTTTGCAGAATGTTCGGATAGCTCGTCGCGATGCGTTTGCCTTCGAAATCTTTGACCGAAGCGTATCGAAAGTTTTTCGGCACGGCGAGCGACAGGCGGCATTTGCCGAAATCGAGTTTTTCGATCGTTTCAACCGCTTTGCCGCTTTCCGCGAGGACGTTTTCGCCGACAATGCCGATGTCGGCAACGCCGTCGGCGACGTATTCAGGAATATCGTCGTCGCGCAGGAAAAAGATTTCGAGCGGAAAGTTTTCGGCGTCGCTGCGGAGTTTTCCGAGTCCGTTTGAAAAGCGGATGCCGCATTTTTTCAGCAGATTCATCGAATCTTCGCTCAGGCGTCCGGATTTTTGCAGTGCGATTTTTAATTTTTGACTATTCATTTCGGTAAAAAAGACAAACGAAAAGCCGCAGAACTTTTTTGTAAAGTTCGCGCTTCGATTGATAAAACTAATTTTTCGTTATTTAGAAAATTCGGATTAGCTCGCGCGATGATGGAAATGCGCGTGATGATGCAGGTGCTGAATTTGATTTATAGAAAATCTCATCGTTTTTATATTCTTCACACATCACGAAAGATTTTGCAAGCCGGTTCGGCAAAGATTTTTTCAGCCACGAATGAACACGAATAACACGAATTTTTATTTCACCTTAAAAAATCATTAAAATTTATTCGTGTGATTCGTGTAATTCGTGGCTAATTCTTTCTCAAAATTTGCACTTTTTTTCGACTTCGTAAACAATGGCAGTGTGCCTGATAATCAAGAGGAAATCATCAAGGAATTCGGCAAGCGCGTGCAGCGCTGCTATGGCTGCTATATTTCGTACTATCTGAGGGATATGTATTTGGGCGAAGACGTGACGTTTTTTTGCGAGCATTGTAAGGACGAAACGATGTTTCATTTCGACGATTTTTCGCGTCTTCTGGATTTAAATAAGCTCCGCGAGGTTTCCGAACAAGATCATCATCATTAAAACGAGATGAAAAAGATAACGCTGCGCATCGAAAATCCGTATGAACGCGAGACGGTCGCGCTCGAAGACGAAATATCCGTCGGTCGCACCGACGCTGCCGGGATCGTTTTAAGCGATTCGGGACTTTCGCGCAAAAATACGACGTTTTTTCGCGACGGCGATGCGGTTTTCGTGGTTGACGAAAATTCTTTGAACGGAACTTTTGTGGCGGGCGAACGAATTTCGGGCGCGCCCGTCGAGATTTTTGACGGCGACGTTGTTACGATCGGCAGCGAAACGCGGATTTCTATCGAGATTCGCGAACCGTCAGCCGTCAGCGCTCAGTCGTCAGCGGCGGCGGTGCCGCCGACGTCTTCAAGAACCGGCAGCCGAAAACCGAAGTCCAAAAACAAAAATCCTCAGCCTCAGCCTGCTAATGCCAAGCCGAATATGCTTTTGATCGGCGCTATCGGATCCGCCGTTTTGATCGTTCTTCTCGGCGTCGCGGCGATTTTGATCGCCAACAATATCGAGGGCGGCGGAACGGGCACGACAACGGTTAATCCGCCGCTGCAAACCGTTGCGGCGGTGCGGATTCCGGTGCGCGTGATCGATCCGCTCGGCGGCGAAGACCCGGATGATCTGGACGATCTGATCTCTTCGTGGGAAACCGAAGAAAAAGAGCTCGACATTTCGACCGTGCAGGACGTTAAAGTCGCCGAAACCGACCCGACCAAAGCAGAAGAAGAATTAAACGTGACCGCCGCCGAGCTTGCCGAAGCAAAGCAGAAAGCCTTTGAGCCGCGCTCGAAACCGACCGGCATCACGCCCGCCGGATTAACCGTTCCGGCAGAACTTCGCGGCGACGGCGTAATCAAACAAAAAGTGAAACTCGGTCAGATGAAAGCGACCGGTTATCAGCAGCCGATGGATTTTTCCGATCTCGCGCAAAAGCGTCTGAGCGGCGAACTGCTCGAAATGCCGATGGCGACCAAGAGCTTTTATCTCGAAGTCGGCGGCAGCGCTTCCACCGAAGCGTTCACGTCGTTCAGCTTTGCGACCAGCGACACGGCGATTTTTCAGGGTTCGCCGAAACACAAGCCGATCGTTGATATCGCCGCCAAATTCGGCGTCAGTCTCGACAATCCGACCGACCGCAAACAGATTCGAATGCGGCTTTTGCGAATGTTTCAGCCGCGCGCCAAACCCGTGCTTCAGGAATTATCGGAAGCGTATCATCAAAAATTCGGTCGCCCGCTGCGCGTGACATCTTTGACGCGTTCGATGGATTATCAGATCAGCCTCAATAAAACCAACGCCAATTCCTTCATCGTGCGTGGCGAAGGCAGCTTGCCGCCGCATACTTCGGGCTGCGCGTTCGATCTGGCGCGCAAACACATGGACGTCGAAGAACAGAATTTCGTGATGGCAAAACTCGCCGAAATGGAACGCGCCGGCAAGCTCGACGCGCTCATCGAATACGGCGTTAACGCCTGTTTCCACGTTTTTATCTACCACGACGGAAACTCGCCCAAGATGTAATTCAAAGTTTCAAGTTCCAGGTTTCAAGTTTCAAGTTGTTTATCTTAACTTGGAACTTGAAACCTGGAACTTGAAACTTTTAAACTCGAAGTATGGCGGAAACCGAAAACGACGGAAACGAAAAGGAAACCTTCACCGGACTCGCGCGAAAACTCTCGCGCCTTTCAAGCGAGCAGAAACGCGCGGCGCTCGAAGCAAGCGCGAGTTTGGCGGGCGTCAGCTTGCGCGTCAGCCGCGAATTTGTCGAAGCCGTTCCGCGGGCGGCGAAAATTCTCTCGGCGGACGATCTGCGGCATTGGGCGGAAATGGGCAGGCGTCTTGCGATGGGTAATGCCGATCTGGGCGCGAAATTTTTCGCCGAGGGCGTCGAAGATTTAAGAATAGTTCCCGAAAAAGCGCGCCCGCTGGTTTTTCAAATCTGCACGCGCCAGCTTGTTTTATCGAGCTCGATCGCGCTCGAAACCTTCGAATTGATTCCGCGTCTCGCCAAAGAAATCAAGGACGACGAACTTCTCAGCGATTTTCTGAAACTTGCCGCCGAAATTGCCAATCGTTCGGCAAAACACAGCTCGGATTTTCTGCATAAATCGCCGCAGGTGTGCGACGCGCTGAAAAATTACGGCGACGAGAAAACCGAAGTTTCGCGCGCCATCGTCGCGCTCGCCTCGAATTTCGCCAGCCGGACGGGCGGAATGACCGCCGATCTTTGGACGAATCTGCCCGAATCCTTAAAAAAGGTTTCGGCGAAAAATGCGGTTCGGCTGGCGGAAAAAGCGCGCGAATTTTTAGAATTCGGCGGCAGCGTCACGCTTCATTTCGTTTCGGCGGGCGCGGACGTTCTGCAAAAGACGGACACGGTTTTCGGCGAATGGGTCGGCGTTTTGCAGTCAATCGCCAAACACGGCAACGCCGTTTTGATCTCCTTTCTTCGCGCGACGCCGCAGTTTTTCGCGCAGATTCAAAAGCTCAAAACCGAAGACGAAATCATTCTTGCGCGTAAAGTGCTGAATCTCGTCGCCGAAATCGCCGAAAAAGACGCCGAATCGGCGCTCGCGGCATTTCGTTCGGCGTCGGGCGCGCTTCGCAAAGTTTCGCTCGAACAATTCGAGGAATGGGTCGAAACCGGTCTCATCGAAAAAGAAAACGTTTCGGCAAAAGCGCGAAAAAGTTATTTCGCGCTCGAAACGCGCCAGTCGAACGCTTCTTTGCAGGAAGCCTCGACCGGCTTGCCGCTCGAAAAAATCCAGACCGTTTTGCGAATTTACGTCGAAGGCTTAACGGGCAAAGAAGTCGAGATCGCGCCGCTTTCGGCGATGCCGCAGGAATCTCGGATCGGCGACGGAAAGACGGTTTATCTGCCGTCGAATGTTAACGAATTCGACTCGGAAGAGATGGATTTCCGGCTTTACAAAGTTCTCGCGGCGCACGGCGCGGGACAGATCGAATTCGGCACTTTCGAAAAGGATTCGAAAAACCTGAAAGCCGCGTTTGCTTCGCTCAACGAGCTTTACTCGGCGACCGCCGAAGAACGGGACGCGTTTTCGCTCGCCGGATATATCGAAGACGTGCAGAAAGGCGAAAAGGCGCTTTCGGACGAAGAAACAAAGGCGGAAATCAAAAAGCGGCTCAAAAAACTGCCGAAAGATTCGGATTACCGCGCCGTTTTGCAGGTTTTTCCCGAACCTCGGCTCGCGAAAAAGATTTTCGGGACGATGGAAAACGCCCGAATTGACGCCGCGCTGCGCCGCAGTTATCGCGGTTTGCGCAAAGATTTAGACTTGATGCAGAAATTCCTGCGCGAGCGCCGACCTTTTATTTTCGACCTTCCGATGAATCAGGTGCCGTTCGAATTATTGTTTCAAATCACGCTCTGCGGCGGCGCGACCGACGACGCGCGGCAATTTTACGGGCAGATCGTGTCGGAAATTGAAACCGTCGTCGAAAATTATCTGCGAAGTTTTCGAGAAGAAGACGCGGGCAATGAAATCCGAAATCCGAAATCCGAAATCCGAAATCCGACTGTTGCCGACAGTTTGATGGCGACAAGCCGCATTTACACGCTTTTTCAAACCATCACGCCCGAAGAAACGCAGGCTGAAAATTCCGAGGAAAACGAGGAAAAGAGCGAATATGCCTATGAAGATAAAACGGCGGAAGAATCGGTGCTCGAAAATCAGGTCAAACGCGAACAGCAGCCGAAAAAGATGCAGGACATCAAAGACCTTTTCAATGCTTGGAACACGCTCGACGACGACGATTCGGAGCCGGACGATCTTCAGGGCGCCGAAAGCTGGTCGCATAACGAAATGCCCGAACAGGCTTTGGAATCGGGCGATGTCGCTTTCAGTTACGACGAATGGGACAGGGAACTGAACGATTACCGCGTCGGCTGGAGCCGCGTGATCGAGAAAAAAGTGCGCCACGGCGACCGCAATTTCGTCGAACTGGCGCGCAGTCGTTATCGCGGCGTGATTTCTTCGATCCGGCATCAATTCCAGATGATGAAGCCCGAAAACCTGACGCGCATCAACCGCGAGATAGACGGCGAAGACTACGATTTGAACGCGCTGATTGATTACGTCGTCGATAAACGCGCCGCCGCCTCGCCGTCGGAAAATATTTATACTAAAAGACTTAGAAAACAGCGCGACGTTGCCGTGTCATTGCTTTTAGACCAATCTTCTTCGACCGCGCGAACGATCACGCGCAATCCTTTGCAGCCTTACACGCATCCGGGCAGGCGAATTATCGAAATCGAAAAAGAAGGACTCGTGCTGATGAGCGAAGCGCTCGAAGCGGTCGGCGACGCTTACTCGATCAACGGTTTTACGTCCGAAGGCAGGAGGAACGTAAAATTCTACGTCGTCAAGGATTTTTCGGAAAAATATTCGGAAGAGATCGAGCGAAGAATCGGCGGCATCACGTTTCAAAACAACACGCGCATGGGCGCGGCGATTCGTCACGCGGCGGCAAAACTCGTGCGTCAGGAATCGCGCACGAAACTTTTGATAATTTTGACCGACGGCAGACCGTACGACCACGATTACGGCGATGCGCGCTATGCCCGCGAAGACGTCCGCGAAGCCTTAACGGAAGCCAAAATGCTCGGCATCACGCCGTTCTGCATCACGATCGACCGCGAATCCGAAGCCGAACTGCGCGATCTCTACGGCGATGTCGGCTACACGATCATTGACGACGTGTTGAGTTTGCCTGAAAGAATGCCGAATATTTATCGAAGATTGACGAGTTAGGACTAGTGCGCATTTTTTGTCGCC
This sequence comes from Acidobacteriota bacterium, assembly GCA_031411895.1. GTDB lineage: Bacteria > Acidobacteriota > Blastocatellia > Pyrinomonadales > Pyrinomonadaceae > JAFDVJ01. The sequence continues at coordinate 8,860 of JANOBZ010000140.1, forward strand.
GGCTTTCCGCTGATTATCTTAGGCTGTCTTTTGTTAGCTTTAACGGGCTTTTATGTGTTATCGTGGTGGTTTAATTGAGCAGTTTCTTCCGTTTAGTCTTTTAATTCAAATACATGCCGAATTTTATTTTAACGAAGTCGAGCGTCATCACGTGTCCGCACGGCGCTCCGGTAACGCACGCTCCGTCGACCAGTCATCGCTCGACGGTCAACGGGGAATTGGTTTTATTTCCAGACGATCATTACATGGTTGCGGGCTGTCCGTTTTCGACCTCGGGCGGAGCGAGCCCGTGTTACCGGGTTATTTGGACGAATGCTTCGAAAAATTTCATGATGCAGGGCAAGCCGGTTCTGACCAGCGGCAGTATCGGAATCGTGCAAACTTTTCAGAGCGCCGCGCAGGGCGCAGCGATGATTCTTTCGCACCAGCCGATCGCGACGGATTAGAAAAAATCCCTGCGCATAACACGAATATCCGTGTTATGCGCAGGGATTTTTTAAAGACGGATTACGGCTTTATTTTATTTTCTTGGCGTTGGTCGTGCGCGCGCCCTGCGCTAAAACCAGTCCCGTAACTTTGCCGCCCGAATCTTTTTCAAATGAAATATTTGCTTTGACGGCAGGAATCGTAAACTGCGTTTCGGAAACCGGTTCAAGTTCGAGTTTGCCCTGACCGCCCATCTGTCCCATCAATTTGTCGCCCTCGCGAGTGACCGTGAAAATAAGTCTGGGATTGATCTCATACTCGCCGACGTAAGCGTCGAAAATCGCCGGATCAATTTTTGTTTCCTTGCCTTCGAGCCGTCTGACTGCTTGAATCGCGCCGCCGTTGGCGGGATTCAGCTCGACCGCTCTTCGATAATTGGCGAGCGCCAGTTCCTTTTGACCGTCCTTGACGTACGCTTCGCCGAGGCTGTCGTACGGATTTGACGAAGCCGGAAACATCTCGACATTTAACTTAAAGATTTCGATCGCGTCTTTTGTCCGTTCTTTCCTGAACAACTGATAACCGAGCATATTGAGTTCGCCCTCGGAAAAGTCGTAAGTGCCGCTCGTCGTTCCGGCTTTCAACCGGCGGTATTCGGCAACTGCCGCCGCGCCGCCTTTTTCCGTCGCGATCTTGTAAAGCGCTTCGGCGATTGATCTTTTCGGTTCGTCGTAAGGCTGATTGTTGAGAATGCTGATGATCGAATCGGTGATCTTTCCCTGATAACGTCCCATGCCGACATTGTCGAGGATGACGACCAGACTTTTCTGTTCAACAACTCTCGTAAAAAGTGAATTGAAACCGTTGATTCCGCCGCTGTGCTGGATGATTTTGGTTTTTTGCGTCGTTTTTCCGATCGGTCGGTCAGAAATACCGAAGCCGTAACCGTAGTTTGAAAGTCCGGGCGTGAACATCAGCTTTTTGCTCGCATCGGAAAGAATTTTATTGTCGTAGAGTGCCTGATCCCATTTGTAGAGGTCTTCGACGGTCGAATAGATCGAGCCTGCTGCGTAAGGCAGAAGCATATCGAGATAGGCGGCATTTTCGAAACCGTCCGCCGTTCTCTGATAACCCGCCGCGCGTTTTTTAATCAGCGGCGCGTCGTCGTCGTAGCCCGAATCTTTCATTCCGACGGGATCGAAAATACGTTCCTGCAAAACCTTTGCGTAAGATTTGCCGGTGACCTGTTCGATAATTGCGCCGAGCAGGAAATATCCCGAATTGTTGTAGTTGAATTTCGAACCCGGCTCGAATTCGAGGTCGCCGCTCGCGAATTTTTTGACAAAATCCTTGACCGCGTACGGATCGCGGCTTTCGTTCTGGAAAAATCCCGGCAAACCCGTATAGCTCGGAATTCCCGAAGTATGATTAAGAAGCTGATGAATCGTTACTCGATCGCCCGAATCTTTGCGGTAATCCGTCAGATAATCGGTGATTTTGCCGTCGAGCTTGATCTTGCCTTCTTCGACGAGCTGCATAATCAGCGCCGCCGTGAATTGTTTGGTAACCGAGCCGATGCGGAATTTCGTGTCCGGCTGAACGGGAATTTCCCATTCCATATTCGCCATTCCGAATCCTTTTTTATAAATAATTTTGCCGTTTTCGGAAACCAGAACCGCGCCGTTTAATTGCCCGTAATCGTAATAAGACTTGAGCAGCGCATCGATCTTTTGGGTTTTGTCCTCCTGCGCGAACGCGGCGGTTGCCGTTATTAGTGCAATAAGAAATAAAGTTAGAAACCTTCGGGTTATCATGAATTTTCTCCTCGGGAAAAATTTAAGTATTAGAGCGAGTTGAAGCGCCACAAACGGAATTTATCCGGTTACTGCCGCTTCGGATTTGAATTAGTTTTTCTGTTTAATAAAAATTTGGTTTATGAAACAAACGCGTGTTCAGTAAATCCTAAATCTAAGCAACGTATTGCGCGCCGCATTTGTTCTGTAAAATTTTATTCGATATCTTTGAGGAGTTTTCCCTGAAAAATCTTTTGTCCGGCGAGCGATGTGTAAAAACCGTAAACTGCCAGCGCGATCAACACTCCGGCGCAGAGCAGAAAATCGCCCGCATACCACGCCGAAAACTCGGTCGTGATCGGGTAGAAAACCACCAGATGATACGTCAGGAAAGTCGCGATCGTCGCCAAGACGCCGAACCGCGCGGTCATCAAAACCATCAGCGTCGGGAAAACTAAAGCGAAGGTCATAGCGATGATGGGAATGCCCGAGGCAATATCCTGCGAAAGACTGAAAGCCAGCAGAAGCCCCCAGGCGGCAGCGGCACCGAGCCACCGGCGGCGCAGGATGAGCGTAAAAAACAAGACAAGAAACGAAACCATAAACGCCTGCACCAGTGAAGCAGTCGCCTGCGAGAGAAATAAAACCGGGAAGCCGCGGATGCCTGCCAGCGTCGTTCCGTAAGGATTGGACATTAAAAAGGGCGTGACGGGCGGTTCTCCGGACCAAACGGTCGTATAAGCTCTCAAACCGAATAAGGTGATTGCAATCATACCGGCACAGATACCGACGAGAATATCGCGACCGATAAGCGGGTCATGCCAATCGCCCGCGAGCAGACGATTCCATGAAATAACGCGCTCCGGCGTGTGTTTTCTGAGATACGGTTCAAAGGCGAGATACATCATTCCGGCGAAACACGACCAGAAAAGCGAAACTTCCAATCCGGTGACGAGCAAATATACTTCCTCGAGAGACGCGACGTGATGCGCGACGAATATCCACAGAATCATGCGCAAAATGAAAAGAACAAATGTCACGCGAAACGCGCCGCGCAGATCGCTGCGACCGGCGCGCACGTTACGAATTGCGAACAATGCGCTGATTACCAAAACGCCGAGAAATATCGAAAACAAAACAATTTCCGGAAAGCTCGCTTGGCTTTGCTTAAAAATTTCCTCGGCAGGTTTGTCCCACGGCTCGACGATTTGGAAATAGACCAGCTTTCCGCGATAAGCGGCGGCTTCGACGCGAATTTTAATGTCGTTCTGTTCCGGATAAACGCCTGACCATGCCTTTCGTTCATCAAAGGCGCGCAGCGGCGTCCATTTCGATTCGGTTTCCTCGAAATTAGGCAGATTAAGACCGGCTTCTTTAAAGACGCCCGTCCAGTCGAAATTTTTTGTCGCCGCGCCCGCGTCGTCCGATTGCGGCGGCACGCCGTTGAAGAAAATGAGCCGCCCGCGCGTGTCGAGCCGTATTTCAACCATGCCGGGAAAAATGTTCGGCGGATCATTCGCGTAAAAACTAAAACCGCTGAACGGCACGAGCAGCGTCGGGCTTTGCCGGTACCAGAACTGTAGAACCGCGGGCTGTCCGCTTGAAAGTTTCTGCCAGCGTGCCGCCGACTTATCGCCGTCCCTCAAGTGATCGAGGTAATCCCCTTTGCGGGTAAATACGGAATACGAATCAAAGAACGGATAACCGTTTTTTTCTGCCAGCTCGCGGCTGCGTTCCTGCAAAACTTCGGCTGATTTTTCGAGCGGTATTTGCCGGTGAAGATGCGTTTGTTTCGACATCAGCGTGATCACGATGAGAGAGGCGAATATACTGACCAGCAGCGCAACGGCGATCATCGGTTTTAACGCGCCTTTTTTCGGCGCGGCGGCGACCATTTCCGGCGACGGTGTTTCGCCCGCTTCGAGCGCGACCTGCAAAGGGTTTCCTCCCGGCAGAGCCATTGCGACATGAAGCGCCGACGGCGGGCGATTCGCGGCATTTTTTTCCAGACATTGAAAGATCACTTTTTCGACCAAAGGATCGATGCCTTTGACGAATTCCGACGGATTGGTCGGCGTTTCGCTTTGCTGTTTTCTGATCAGATCGAGCATCGAATCGGCTTGAAACGCCTGTTTGCCGGTGAAAATTTCGTATAAAACGAGCCCCAACGCGTAAATATCGCTGCGGACGGAAATCTCCTTGCCCGTGATTTGTTCGGGCGACATATAAGCAGGCGTACCGACGCGCATTTCGTCTTTTGAAATTTCCGCCTCGAATCCGGCGATGCCGAAATCGGTGATCCGCACTTTTCCCTTCGAATCAATGATAATGTTCGTCGGCTTAAAATCGCGATGCAGAATTCCCGCGTCGTGAATCGCGTGAAGCCCCGTGCAGAGCTGGCGCGCAACCTCGACGGCGCGCTCCGACGGAACGCGCCCGATACGCCGCAAAAGCGACGCCAGATCGTCGCCGTCTACATATTCCATCGAAATAAAATGCTGTCCGCGCGTCTCGCCGATGTCGAAAACGCGGCAGACGTTCGGGTGCGCGACCTGTCTCGCGATTCTCACTTCGCCGGTAAAGCGCTTCAATGCGGCTTTATCTTTTTCGAGTTTTTCGGGCAGAAATTTGAGCGCGACCGTCTGCGATAGTTTGATATCTTCCGCGCGGTAAACCTCGCCCATGCCGCCTTTGCCGAGGATTCCGATAATCCGGTAGCGGCTCGCCAAAATCGTGCCGGAAATGAATTTTTCCTCGTGGGTACGCGAATTTGCGGCATCAGCGCCGGACGTTTTTTCGTCTTCAAACAGGCTGCCGGCTTCGGCTGCCGCCGGATTTTCCATAAAATCATCGCTCTCTTCGAAAGATTCGAGGAGAATTTCGACCTCGCGGCGCAAATCCGCATCGGCGGCGCAAGTTTTTTCGAGAAAACTTTCCCGCTCGTTCGGCGCAAGCGCCTGTGCCGCTTCGAATAAACTTTTGATTTTCTGCCAGCGTTCAGCGTTCATTTTTTCCTCGGTCGGAATTTTGCTGCAAGAATCGGAAATTCGCTGCAATAATATAACCTTTTGTAAATTTCAGGCAAACCGCGCGAATCTTAATTTCGGCGCTTCGGGCTGATTATAGAAAAAAGCGGAAAATCAAAAGTGCTTTCCGCTTTTTTCGTGAGGTTTTTCGGGGGCAAAAAAGTTAATTAATCGCCGGACATTTGAGCTTCGGATTAAACTCGGCGAAGATGCCCGAAGGATTGTTGCGCCATGCCCAGACGTGCAGCTCGTACGCGTTTCGCTGCGGGCTGAAATGATATTCTTGCCCGAAAAGCGTCGGCGCAGAAGTGACGAGCGGCGCGGGAACGACGTATTCAAGCCCGACGAGCCGCATCGTGCCGTCCGTGTCGGGAATATAAAGCAGAACTTCGGGTTCAGCCGCGTCAACGTTCGGGTTCATCAGCCGCCCGAAATTGCCGAAGTGAAAACCCATCGCGCCGAGTCCGGGAACCGAAACGCACGGGCTCAGTTGGACAAATCCGTCGTCGAGCGCAGTTTGAAAATTATGATATTTGGCGGTCGCCCTTTTCGCATCGGTCAACAATGCGCGGCACTCGCGTGTTTCGCAATTCGCGTCTTCGCCGTCGTGCGCCGCCGCCGGTATGACTCCGAACGCGATGAACGCGACCGCGAAAAGACCTGAAAAGATTACGGAAAGTTTTTTGTTTATTTGATTGTTCATTTTATTTTCTCCTTTTTTAGTTTTTTGGTTGTTAACCCGATTAGTAACGCGAAATCTCGGGTCGGATAAGTATCATTTTCTTTGCGCTTCGTTTGAAATAGCGACTTGAGTATTTTGAAACGCGACGATTTCCCATCTGCCGGCGGTTTTTGTCATCACCAGCGTCATTCGCGCATTGCCCGTCTGCGCCTTATCGCCGTCAACCACTTTCAACGTTCCGAAAACGTGAACGATCGCGACGTCCGGACGCAAAAATCGAATGTTCTCGACTTCATACGAAATAGTCGAGTTTTTATAAATCGTGTCGAAAATGTATTGGTGACCTTTGTCGATTGCCGCACGACCTTTGATCTGCATTCCGTTAATCACGACGTAATCGGCGTCTTCGGCGAAAGGTTTGGCAAACTCCGCGCCGTTTTTTGCGTTCCAGCCGTTCATCAGCTGTGCGACCTGCGCGCGAATCATCGTTTCGTCCGCGCTTTTGTCATCGGTTTTCTGCGCCTGCGCACTTGTCGCCGCCGCCATAATTACCATAAAAATTAAAATCGTTAAATTTTTCAACATAAGTTTTTTCTCCTAAAAATTAATTGATTTGAAATCTCTTCAATTACTAACGCGACGCCTTTTGGCAAAAACGCTAAAAGTTTTTTTGAAAAATTGATTTTTATCAAAAACGATTGACAGCCGGACGTCGGCGGGCATATTCTTGAAAGCAAAAAATCTATGAACGAACCAGCGGAAAATTCGCCTGATGTGACGCTCATGCTCAAGGAATGGAGCGGCGGAAACGCGGAAGTTTTAGATACTCTGATGCCGCTCGTCTACGACGAACTGCGGCGGCAGGCGTCGCGTTTTTTACGGCGCGAACGCGCCAACCACACTTTGCAGACGACCGCTTTGATCAACGAGGCTTATCTGAAATTGATCGACCAGCGCGGCACCCGGTGGCAGAACCGCGCTCATTTTTTCGCGATCGCTTCCGTCGCGATGCGCCGCATTCTGGTCGATTACGCTAAGGGAAAACATCGCGAAAAACGCGGCGGCGTTGGCGACGATCTGCCGCTCGACGATGCCTTGCAGATTTCTTCGAAGGAAAAAAGCATTGATCTGATCGCGCTCGACGAAGCGTTGAATAAGCTTGCCGAGTTCGATCCGCGACAGGCAAAAGTCGTCGAGCTGCGCTATTTCAGCGGGCTTTCGATTGACGAAACCGCCGAAGTTTTAGGCGTCTCGAACGCAACCGTCAGGCTCGATTGGAATATGGCAAAAGCGTGGCTCAGAAAGGAAATTACAAAATGATTTTTTCGGATAAAAATTTATCGCAAAAACTCGAACGCACCGAAGCCCGCGCGAGCGCCTCGTTTGTCGAAGCGCGCGCGCGAATTGCGCCCGAAACGCAAGCGGAATGGATCGAAGTCGCCGGTGCATACGCAATGTTCGACGGCGTCGAATCGCCCTTGACGCAGACGTTCGGGCTCGGCGTTTTCGATGCGGTCACGGGCAGGGAATTGGACGAAATCGAAGCATTCTTTCGGCGGCACGACGCGCCCGTGTTTCACGAAGTTTCGCCGCTTGCGGACGCGGAATTGATGACGTTACTAAATGCGCGCGGGTATCAGCCGTGTGAATTGACGAGCGTGATGTTTCAGGAACTGAACGTCGAAAATTCGCTCGATCTGCCGTTAAATGCAAATCTCAGAACGCGCATTATCGAAACGGGCGAAGCGGATATCTGGGCGCAGACGTCGGCAAACGGCTGGGCGACCGAGATGGAAGAATTGGGCGAATTTATGTTCGATTTCGGACGCATCAGCGCCAACACGAAAGGCGGGTTTCCGTTTCTTGCCGAGCTTGACGGCGTTCCCGTTTCCGCCGGAATGCTGTTTATTTACGACGACGTGGCGATTCTCGCGGGCGCGAGCACCGTGCCCGAAGGTCGCCGCCAAGGCGCGCAAAGCGCTCTGCTCGACGCGCGCTTAAAGTTTGCGGCTGAAAAGGGCTGTAAGCTCGCGATAATGGGCGCGTCGCCGGGCAGCCAATCGCAGAGAAATGCCGAAAAAAACGGCTTTCGCATCGCCTACACGCGGACGAAATGGCAGTTGGTAAAATAATTTAGCCACGAATAACACGAATAACACGAATTATTTTTTTGTTTATTCGTGAAAATTCGCGTTCATTCGCGGCTAAAACTCTTATGAGTTTTTCACGCGCAAAATTTCCGCGACGCTCCACGCCTGCGCCATGCAGCCGCGCGGATTATGCGGCTCACGAGCGTCGAAAATTTCGGAAATTTGCCCGACTCCGGCTTCGGTCAAGTGTTTTTTGAAGCCCGCCAATATTTCCTCGACGCGCTTTTCCGCCTGATTTCCGTTCGTGTAAACGCGCCGGTAAGCATCAACGAACGCGCCGATCAGCCAGCCCCAAACCGTGCCCTGATGATACGCCGAATCGCGTTCGAGCGGCGAGCCCGTATAGATCGGGCAATAGTCTTTATCTTTGGGCGAAAGCGAGCGCAATCCGACGGGCGTTAATAACTCTCTTTCGACCTTTTCGACGACCTTCTGCGCGTGTCCGATCGAAAGCATCGAATAAGGCAAACTGGCGGCGAAAATCTGATTCGGACGCACCGCGCCGTCGCGCTTGCCGTTGACGACGACATCGAACAGGCAGTCTTCCGCATCGTTCCAGAAAACGGCGTTAAAATTTTGCCGCGCCGTTTCCGCCATCGCTTCGTAACGCGCGCGGTCTTGCTCGTCGCCGAATTTCAAAGCGAAATCCGCCATGATCTTCAGCGCGTTGTACCACAAAGCCTGAATTTCGACCGGCTTGCCGATGCGCGGCGTGACGACCCAATCGCCGATTTTCGCGTCCATCCAGGTAAGCTGCGTTCCCTGTTCACCGGCATAGAGCAGCCCGTCCGTGTCAACGTGTATGTTGTAGCGCGTGCCGCGCAGATGCCACGCGACCGCATCGGCTAATTTTTCATACAGATTTTCGCGGACAAAATCGTAATCCCCGGTTTTTTCGGCATATGCGCGAATCGCTTCGAAATACCAGAGCGTCGCGTCGACCGTGTTATATTCCGCTTCGTCGCCGGCATCGGGAAAACGGTTCGGCAGCATTCCCTCCGAAAGATGATTCGAAAATTCGAGCAAAATTTCGCGCGCGATTTCCGTCCGGTTGGTCGCGATCGTCAAACCCGTGAGCGCGATCATCGTGTCGCGTCCCCAATCGGAAAACCAGGGATAACCGGCAATGACGGTTTTTCCCGCGCCGCGCGAAACGATAAACTGATCAGCCGCGAGCGCGAGCTGCGCACAAAAATCGTCCTTCGCGTCCGCCCTGATAATCAAATCCTCGCGCCGCGCGAGTTCCGCCGCTTCCATCTGTCCGACTTTATAAACCGCGTCGACGCGCGTCGACGCGATCACGCGCGCCGCTTCCGCCAGATCGAATTTCAAGGCAAACGGCTGAAACAGCGTTTCGCGAAACTCGAAGCCGCGCTCTTTTTCGATCGCATACTCGAAATCGCGATACCAGTAGCCGGTTTTTTCGATCTCAAGAGCGTTATGCGTAAAAAACAACGCCGGAAATTCTGTCGACGGCGTGACCGAAACGATGTTTTCCGCCGCCTCGAAATCGGTGTTAAAATCCTGCGTATTCTGCCGCAAATGATGGTAATCGCGAAAAGCCAGAAGCGGCTTTATTTCCAACAGTAATTTAGAATTCGGAATCTGAAATTTTGAATTTACAGTCCACTGGCAGACGGTCGTATTTTCGCCGTAAACCATAAAGATTTTCTTTTCGATCTCGATGCCTTCGATGTCGAAAACCCAAACCGGAAATGGGTCTAAGCGAAATGATTTCAGATATTTGAAGCCTTGCGGGTAAACCGAATCCGGATATTGATTCGCCGAAAGCTCGTAAGTTTCGCCGTCGAGCGTCAAGGTTTCTTCAAACTTCGAAAGCATCACGACGCGCCCCAGAGGCGGTTTGGTCGCGGCGGTCAAAAGCCCGTGATAACGCCGCGAATTAGCGCCCGAAATCGTGCTCGAAGCAAACCCGCCGATGCCGTTCGTTTCGAGCCATTCGCGGTTCAATGCTTCCTCAAAATTGGTACAGATTTCCGAATCGAATTGTATCATCGTGCTTTCTAAAATTATTTTTTTAAGTTTCCAACGCTAGATTTTGATTGTAAAAGTTTCGCCCGAAAGCGACAAATTCGGATTGTAAAAAGCGTCGCTGTTAATTTCGCGCTGCCACTTTTTTTTGAAAAATTCTTTTTCTTTCGCGTTCAAACCGGACGGCGAAGCGATTTTTCCGATTTCGATAAATTCGGCATACGGCGTAAAAACGATTCGCAGATTTTGCCCGCACAGGAGGCGCAGACAAAAATCGGCGTCGAAAAGCGAATCCGGAAAATGTTTCGCGTCGAAGCCGTCTAATTTTTCGAACATCTCGCGACGCACTGCCAGACAATTTGCGGAAACCGCCGAAAAATTACTAATCACGCGCGTTCGGTATAAACCTTCATCCGCGTCGCGCGGCAGATTTTTATTGGCGACGCCGATTAAATCGTCAAATCCGGCAACAAAACCGCCGCCGGAAATCATTTCATTTTGCGTTAAAATTTTCCCGCCGACCGCGCCGATCTCTTTTTGAATCGCAAAACTTACTAATTCCGCCAGCCAGTCTTTCGAAAAAGGACTCAAATTGGCGTCCGCAAAACATAGAATCTCGCCTGCCGACTTTGAAGCGGCGCGGTTGAGGCTTTCGGCTTTCGATAAATTTTCACGAAAGATTAGTTTCAGATTTTCCGGCATCGAATGATTTTGCGCGTCTCGATCGCAGATTAAAAAGATTTCAAGATTCGCGTAAACAGTTTCTTCAATAAATCTCTGCGCCGCTTTTCGCGCCGTTTCAAAATCATCGCCAGCCGACAAAATCAGGCTGACTTTCGGCAGATTTTCGGGCAAATCATAGCGGACGCGGTGCAGTTCGTAAATTCCGCGCTCGATTTTTGCTTTTTTCCCCGTCCGCTCGAAATGTTCGGCGAGCGCTTTTCGCGCATTTTCGTGCGCGTAAGATTTCGCTTCTGCCGAAAACGCGACCGAGCCTTCAACGGCGCGCCAGTGATAAAGAATTTTCGGAATATGGCGGATTTGTTTTTCCCCGATTTGTTCGGTAAAACGCAAAGCCGCGTCGTAATCCTGACTGCCTTCGAATCCGACGCGAAAGCCGCCGATTTTTCTTAAAATTTCCGTCCGGTAAACCGCCAGATGCGTGACGTAATTGACCGAATAAAAAAGATCGCAGCTCCAATCGGGCTTGAATTTCGGCTCGAAATGCGCGTTTTCGGCGTCTATCATATCCTCGTCGCTGTAAATAAAAGCGGAGTCGGGAAAATCATTTATTTCCCGCGCGACATAAAAAAGGGCGTCTTCGGAAAGCTCGTCGTCGTGATCTAAAAGCGCCGTGAATTCGCCGTTCGCGATTTCGAGCGCGGAGTTCGAAGCGGCGGAAATATGACCGTTTCCGGCACGGAAAACGACTTTTATTCGCTTATCTTTCCGCGCATATTCTTCTAAAATTTTTCGCACATGCGGCGCGGGCGAAGCGTCGTCCGCCGCGCAGAGTTCCCATTTTTCGTAAATCTGCGCCGCGACCGATTCGATGCATTTCCGCAAAAACTTTTCTTCGATGTTATAAACCGGCAAAAGCACGGAAATTAAAGGCTTTTGCGAAAAGCCGGCGATTTCCGCGAGCATATTTCGCCGCGCCGCGCCGGTAATCCGGTTTTGCGTCAGCCAACGCACGTAATTTCGCGCCTCGCGCTTTCGGCGTCGCCGCAGATTTATTTTTGCGCCGATCGCCGACCAGCTTTTTTCTCTCACGAGACGGCTGACGCTTTTGAGTTTTTGACGGATTTTCATTAATTTCACGTTCGATTTTAACCGAATCTGCCGCTTATTTCACAACCTCGCGTTTTTTTGCTTTACTTGATGTTTATGACCGATGCCTGCCGGATTTGTGCCAACCGCGAAAACAACCTGATTCATCACGCGCGCGAAATGATGTTCGGTACGCGCGACCCGTTCGATTATCTCGAATGCGGCGCGTGCGGCACGCTGCAAATTTGCGAAGTTCCCGATCTCAGCCGCTATTACCCGAAGGATTATTATTCGTTGAACGCAGAAGAAAACGACGGCGGCGCGGAAAATCTTTCGAAAATCCGTCTCGCGGCGCGGTATGCGGAAAATTTTCTGCTTAACCGGAAAAATCGTCTGAGCCGTCTGATCGTCAGAAAACAATGGCGCTTCAGAACGTTTTTCCCCGATTATTTAAAGGAACCGCTGCTCGAACTCCAATACGATTCAAAAATACTGGATTTCGGCTGCGGCGCGGGACAGCTTCTGCAAGCCCTGTATTATTACGGTTTTAGAAATTTAACGGGCGCCGACGCATTTATCGAAAACGATATTTTTTACCTGAACGGCGTTAAGATTTATAAACTTGACTTAACGGAAATCGAGCCGTTTTTCGATCTCGTGATGCTGCATCATTCGTTCGAGCATCTCCCCGAACCGGGTGAGAGTCTGCGGGAAATTTATCGCCTTTTGCCGCCGGGAAAAATTTGTCTGATCCGGATTCCGGTCAAGGCTTTCGCGTGGGAAAAATACGGCGTCAACTGGGTTCAGCTCGACCCGCCGCGCCATCTTTTTCTATACACCGAAAAAAGCTTTCGTTTTTTAGCCGAAAAAGCCGGTTTCGAGATTCCGAAAGTCGTTTACGATTCGGACGTTTTCCAGTTTTACGGCAGTGAATCATACGCCCGCAACATTGCGCTGAACGAAAAAAACGATAGCGAAGGCAATAATTTTGCGGAGAAAATCAGTCCGGCGCAGATTCGTGATTGGGAGCGCGAAGCCGAAATTCTGAACCGCGAACAGCGCGGCGATCAGGCGTGTTTTTATTTGCGCAAACCTTAAACGATTTGGGATTTGGGAATTCGGATTTGCTGATTGAAGAAATTACAATCCGAAATCAGAATTCCCAAATCCCAAATCATTTCTTGTATTTCGTTTCCCAATCGAGGATCGGGCGCACGACTCCGGGCATTGGTCCGCCGTAATCGCCGCGCGCCGCGTCGCCTTCGAAACTGTCGATAACGTTGAAAGAAACCGCGTCCGAGACGACGAAATGTACTTCGATCGGCAGATATGTCGAGACGGCGACTTTGACGAAAACATTGCCTTCCGCCAGAAAATTCCGCGGAATCCGGCAAGTGCTTGTGTATTCGCCCGCCTCGCGCGGCGTCGTGCGCCAATCGTCGCTCCAATCGTGCGAGATAAAAAGGCAGATGCCCTGTTCGTTGTAAAAGTGAAAATTCGGCGTCAGAACTTTACCGCCGCGCAGAACCTCGTAGGTCATCTCGATTCCGACCGGCTGGCGAATGTCGAGCGCCGCCGCCGTTTTGCCGGCGCGATCGCAAACGCGGACGCTGCGCAGCCGCGTGAATTCGTTGCCGGGCGCTGAAGCCATATTTTCCCACGATCTTTCCGCGCCCGACTGCGACTGTTCGTGCAGATATTCGCTGATCACCTTTGAGGTTTCGCCCGAACTGACCATTTGCCCGTCCTTGAGCCAGACGGCGCGGCTGCAAAGACGCGAAACCGCCTGCATATCGTGCGAAACGAATAAAACCGTCCTGCCCGCGCGCCCGACTTCGCGCATTTTGGTCAGACATTTTTTCTGAAACGCGACGTCGCCGACCGCTAAAACCTCGTCAACGATCAAAATTTCCGGCTCCAGATGCGCGGCGACCGAAAACGCGAGCCGCATATACATTCCCGAAGAATAATGCTTAACAGGCGTGTCGATAAACTTTTCGATCTCGGAAAACGCGACGATTTCATCGAATTTCGATTCGATTTCGGCGCGTTTCATTCCGAGAATCGCGCCGTTCAGATAAATGTTTTCGCGTCCTGAAAGCTCGCTGTGAAAACCCGTGCCGACTTCTAAAAGACTGCCGATGCGCCCGCGAATTTCCGCCGCGCCGCTCGTCGGTTTGGTGATCCGCGAGAGAATTTTCAGAAGCGTCGATTTGCCCGCACCGTTTCTGCCGATAATTCCGAGCGCTTCGCCGTCGTTGACCTCGAAACTCACGTCCTTTAAAGCCCAAAGCTCGTTTTTGCGGTCGCGGCGCGGATTTTTGACAAAACCCGCAATCGTATCGCGCAGCGAATTATGCTTTGCGCCGCCCAAATAATAGAGCTTCGATAAATTTTCGACTTTAATTACGTTCATTAAATTTTGGGTTTTGGGTCTTTGGCTGTTGGTTTTTGCTAAATCTTCGATGACAAAAATTTGTTGCCGCATTACGAAACAAAAGCCAAAAACCAAAGACCCAAAACCACCCCCAATTTCAAATCATATCCGCAAAATCGTCTTCCATACGCTTGAAAACGAAAAGCGAAACGAGCATTAAAACGACGGTCATCGCCGCCGAGATGCCGATCGCCAGCCAATCGAACGGTTCTGCAAAAAGCGCCGCGCGAAAGCCCTGCAAAATTCCGGTCAAAGGATTAAAAGCCAGTATAAAGCGCACCTTTTCAGACAAGATTTCGGGCGGATAAAAGATCGGCGAAGCGAACATCCAGACCTGCAAGCCGAACGGGAGCGCGAATTTTACGTCGCGAAAACGCACGTTCAAAGCGGAGAAAAGATTGCCCAGACCGATCGCCAGCAAAACCGCCAAAGTCAAGAAAAACGGCACAAGCGCGATTTGCCACGAAAGCACGATCATGGATTTCGAAACGTAATAGACCATCAAAGCGGCGAGCACGGCAAAGCTGAAAAGCAGATCGAAAAGCCCGGAAAGCGTCGCCGAGACGGGAACGATCAGGCGCGGGAAATAAACTTTCGTGACGAGATTCGAATTGCCGACAAGGCTGTTTGCCGCAAAGCTGATCGAATTAAAAATAAACAGCCAGACGAGAAAGCCGCTCAAGGCAAACAGCGGATACGGCACGCGCTGCGACTCGAAACGCGCCAGAGTACTGAAAATTACGGTAAAGATCGCGGTCGTCAGAACCGGCTGCAAAACAGCCCAGAGCACGCCGATCGCCGTCTGTTTATAACGAACTTTAACGTCGCGCCACGTCAGAAAATACAACAGTTCGCGGTATGTCCAGAGGTCTTTTAAATCAAGACTGAGCCACGCGCCCGCCGGTTTGATGTATGTGATTTCCGCCGATTTTTCCGTTTCCGATGACAAAAAATTATTTCTCCGATACCAGTTTGAATGCGCCTTGCGTCGCGGCGAGCGTGACGGAATTTCCTTTCGGATGCGCGAGATTGTGTTCGATGATCTTTACTTCGCGATAGCCGTTCGCGGTCAGCAGTCCGATCAACGAGCCGAGCGAAAGCCAGTAGGATTTTTTGCTCAAACCGCTTAAAGGATCGAAAAATCCGCCTTCGCGATAAAATTTTCCGCGCCAGCCTTCGCGCATTTTTTTTGCCTTCGCTTCTTCGGAAATCTGCGTCCAGATAAAAATATTCGGGCTGATCGACGCGAGTTTCGGAATCAATTCCCACGGTCGCGGCAGATGATAAAGAAGCCCGGAACAAAAAACGGCGTCGAAGCGTCCGAACTTTTCAAAGTCGAGTTTTTCGAGATCGGCTTCAAGAAATTCGACCTTCTTATCCTCTAAAACTTCCTGCACGAGTTTTGCTTTAGCGATATTCGCCGCGCGTCCTTCGATCGCGAGAACTCGTTTGACCGCCGCTTTTTGCGCGAGCGCGAAACTGTGCCCGCCTTCGAGCGAGCCGAGCTCGATCACGCTTTCGATTTTTGGAAACACATCGAAAAACTGTCCGATCCGGACGTCGCCCAGCGCGTCGAAATTTCCGCCGAAATCTTCGCCTCGAAGATGAAATTTCGTGATCCACGGATCGAGTTTTTCAAATTCCGCTCTCAGATTCGTCAACTTTTCGTCGTTCATAGATTATCTTACCGCCGCTTTTTTTCGCCGATTGCGCCGAAAATTGACGACGCTCATCGGCACGAACATTCGCAGCGCGAATTTTGCAAGCTCTGCGCCCGAAGCCGCGCCGCGCCAGTTTTCTTTCGCGATCTGAAACGCCTGCCGCTTATCGCCCGACTGCAAAAATTCGCGCGCGTATCGAAAACGCGTACTCGTCTGGATTTTCTTCAATTCCGCTTCGTCAATTCTCAAATCTTCGAAATTTCGATTCTGCGCTTCGATCACTTCGTTCATCATCAAGCCGATATTTTTGCTCGTGTTGTAGCTGTGATGACGCCAGACGGAAAGCACCTGCGGGTCGAACGCAAAATCGCCTAAGTTCATTAATTTCAGATACATCTCGTAATCTTCGAGCCGCGACGCTTCGTTCCAACGGACGTTTTCGAGCGCCGCGCGACGGTAAAAAATCGTCGAGCTGATCGGCGCGTGACCTTTTAATAACATCGGTCGCGCGTCGCCGTCCCGGTAATCCGCCCAACTCTCGGTGTAGTTCGCCGTGCTGTCGAAAATTTCGCCTGTCCCGTCGATCAAAAATGCGTGTCCGAAGCCGAGAACCGCGCCGTCGCGATCGCCCAACAGTTTTACGCGCTCCGCAAAAAACTCGGGCAGCCAGTAATCGTCCGAGCCGACGTAAGCAAAATATTTCCCCTCGCTTTGTTCAAATCCTTCATTGAGCGTCCGGCAAAGACCGCGATTTTCGCGAACGATCAGTTCCGCGTCGAATGGGCAGTTTTTCAAAATCCGTTCGATTATTAGCGGCGAATCGTCGCGCGAGCCGTCGTCAATTACGAGCAGTTTCTTGGGCGGCAAGGTTTGACCGATAATTGAGTTCAAACATTTTTCGATAAACTGCGCGTGATTGTAGGACGGAACGAAGGCGAAAACTTCCGAATTTTGACGGTCTTTGTTCATTTCAAAACTTCAAACTATAATAAAACCAAATTTTTCGCCCGTTGTCATTGCGAGAAATGCAACAAAGTCGCCTCAAAAACCAAGCAGATGAAAGTTTTGCATATACTAGATTCACTCAATCGCGGCGGCGCGGAAATTCTCGCTCTCGACCTTTGCCGGAACGCCCGAAAAAATGGTCTCGATCTATCGTTCGCGGCAACCGGCGGCGGCGTTCTCGAAGAAGATTTCAAGTGTTCGGGCGCGCCGTTTTTTAGGCTTCAGAGACGCCTGCCGCTCGATCCGTCGCTTGTTCTGAAACTTAGAAAGATCATCAAGACGGAAAAAATCAAAGTCGTTCACGCGCATCAGGCGGTCGAGGCGCTGCACGCTTTTTTTGCTTTGCAAGGAACCGGCGCGCGGCTTGTTTTAACGTTTCACGGCTACATTCCCGATGCCAAAAATCGCCGCGCGCTGCGCTTTTTGATTCCGCGCACGGCGGCGAACGTTTCGGTCAGCCGCGAGTTTCTAAAATGGCTCACCGAACGTGAAAAATTCGATACTTCGCAGAATTTTCATGTCGTTTACAACGGCGTTGACGAACAAAGATTAGCGGCGAGCAGCAACGATTTTCGGGCGGAAATCGGTGTGCCGCCGAAAGCTTTATTGTTCGGAATGATCGGCAATTTCTACGCCGCGCCGCGCAAAGATCAACTGACGGTCTGCCGCGCTTTGCCCGAATTTTTTGCTAACGTTGAAAACGCGCAATTCGTTTTCGTCGGCGGAAATGAAGAAAATTCCGATTACGAAAAATGCGTCGAATTTTGCCGCGAACGCGAAATCTCCGACCGCGTTCATTTTGTCGGCGCGCGCGGCGATATCGCCGATATGCTGCAAGCGCTCGACGCGTTCGTGCTCGCGACGCGCCACGAAAGTTTCGGCATCGCGGCAGTCGAAGCGATGCTCACGAAAGTTCCGGCAGTTTTATCGGACATCGAGCCGCTTCTCGAAGTTTCGCGCGGCGGCGAATTTGCCGAAATTTTCGCGACCGGAAACGCCGCCGCTTTGACCGAAAAACTCGTCAAACTTGCTGAAAGCGAAACTTTGCGGCGCGATCTGGCAAATCGCGCTTACGATTACGCAAGAGCGAATTTCAGCATCGCGGCGCATATCGAAAACTTAAAAAACCTTTACGAATCAATAATTTGAAAGCGGAAACCGAAAACTTGAAACTGCTTGTCGGAATGCCCGAAAAAACGGCGCGCGGCGGAATCAATGCGTGCGAACCGCCGTTTTTGCGCGAATTGGAAAACCTCGGTGTAAACGTTCGCGAAGAGATTTACACGTTCGATAACGATGCGAAAATCTCGATCTTCAAAAGAATTTCGCAGGTTTGGCGCACGGCAATAAAGTTTCGCCGCCGTTTGCGTGAAGAGAAATTCGACGTGCTTCATCTGAACACTTCATTTGAAACGAAAGCGATTCTGCGCGACGCTTTTTCGCTCTTTTGGCTGAAAAAGCGAGGCGCGAAAATCTTTTTGAAGTTTCACGGTTCGGACGTCGAAATTCTTGAAACAGGGAATTTTGGACTTCGTTTTTTGATCCGCTATTTGATCAACGCGGCGGACGGCGTCGGGCTTTTGTCTTCGGAAGAAAAACGCGGCTTTATTGCCGCCGGATTCGCGGAAGAAAAGCTGTTCGTCGTCAAAAATGCGCTCACGATTCCGCCCCGGACGAGTTTTTCACCTGTGGAAAACTCGTTCGGGGAAAAGCCGTTTCGCCTGATATTCGTGTCGCGTTTGATTCCGACCAAAGGCTTGCTCGAAACGGTTCGCGCCCTCGGGATTTTGCGCGAAAAAGGTTTCGACGCCCGTTTGGAAGTTCTCGGCGACGGCGAAACGCGCTTGCCGGCAGAAGATTTGGCGCAACACTTGAAAATCGGCGAATTCGTCAATTTTCACGGACACGTTTCCGAAGAAATCGTTCAAAATTTTTACCGCGCGGGCGGAATTTTGGTTTTTCCGACATTTCACATCGAAGGTTTTCCGATGGTGATCTTCAACGCTTTATCGTTTGGTCTGCCGGTCGTGACGACAAAGATTCGCGCGGCGGCAGATTATCTGCGCGAAGGCGAAAACGCTCTGTTCTGCGCGGCGAAAAATCCGTCGAGCGTCGCCGAAAAGATCGCGGAAATTATTGAAAACACGGATTTACGCCGCGCGATGCAGGAAAACAACAAGGCTCTGGCAGACGAATTTACGGCGCAAAGAATCGCGCCCGAGTATCTGGAAATCTACCAGCGGATTTCGTGATTTTTCCACCAATTCGTCCGGCGTATCTTTGCGGCGAGCGTACAGGAAAACCAGCCGATAAAGAGCCATTGCAGAACGATATAGAAAACAAAAAACGTGTTCCCCATCAGATGTTCGGTAAACGGCGATTGTCTGCCCGTGAAAAGCGTCAGGAATTCGAGCGAGAGAACGGTCGAACTGACTGCCGGAACGTTTATGCTGACGAAAAACTTTCCGAGCGCGTTATGGGCAAACACTTCGCCACGGCTTACCAGATAGCAGACATTCAACGCCGCTAAAATAATTCCGAAACGATTTGAAAATAGCTCAACGATAATTTTTTTCATTTATTTTACCTCCGAAGTTTGTTATTTTCGTTACACAGCGAAGTGTTAAAATAGTTGCAGAGAATGTCGAAGATAAATTTTCCGAATCCGCGCCAACACGAGTTTACCGAATGGGTTTTGTTTGGCGATTATTACTACAACGCGCGCGACATTATCGGTTTCGGCGGCGATCTGACGATCGAAAATCTGCGCAACGCCTACCGCAGCGGAATTTTTCCGTGGTACGTCGAAGGACTTCCTTTGCCGTGGTATTGTCCCGAAGATCGCGCGATTCTCGAATTCGAAAATCTTCACCTGCCGAAAAGTCTGCGTAAAGAATGGCAGAAAACTTCGTTTACTTTTACGATTGACCGCGATTTTGAAACCGTTATCACAGCCTGCGCCGAAGTAAAGCGCGCCGACGGCAACGGAACGTGGATCACGCAGGAATTTATTCGCGCCTACTGCGATTTTCATGCGGCGGGCGATGCGCACAGCGTCGAGGTCTGGGACGGCGCGGAACTCGTCGGCGGGCTTTACGGCGTTGATTCGGGCGGCGTTTTTTGCGGCGAAAGTATGTTTCACCGGCGCTCGAACGCCTCGAAATTCGCGCTTCTTCATCTCGTCGAACACTTAAAATCGCGCGGCGCGACGTGGCTCGATATACAGGTCATGACGCCGCATTTCGAAGTTCTCGGCGCGGAAGAAATGGAACGCGAAGATTTTCTCGACAAACTCGAAGCCGCGCAGCAGCTCAACCTAAAACTGTTTTAAGCGAACTATGAAGGAGGAATGATGAATGATAAATTTTTGGCTTTAAATTCATCATTCCTCCTTTGAGACAAGTTCTTAAAATTAAGCAATTTTTACATAAAGCCAGAAAAATCATTTTTCAATCAGCGCGGTGTACGAAATGACCGGCACTTTGAGGGACTTTTCCAAATGTGTTTGCTGTCTCGAAGTTAAAAGATTACAGAATACGACCGTTTCGGCTTGCGTGGAACTAACCAATGATGCCAATTCCTGAACTTTCCCGCTTCCGATAATCGTCATAGAAGATAGCGAACGATCTAACATCTTTGAGCCGCCGGGTTTGCTTGCGCGTGAGACGCCGCGCCGCTGTATAGCGTTGCCGTTACGATCGCTCCGGCAGCTTCAATATTTTTAGTAACTTTTTCGATCAAAGAGTAATTTTCCTCACCTTTGGCAGGTACGAGAGCAGCAATAACTATTCGAGAGTTTTGCTTGAGATTTCGCATAAGACGGTTATCAGCTAAAAACTAAAACTTTATCCCTTAATGTCGTTTCAAAAGGGCGCGTTTTTGAGACCCTCAGAATAACATAATTCCAAATTGATGAGCGTTTCGGAGCGATTCGACGATGAACGGTTTTCCGAATTTAAACTTTACCGATTAAATGCCGATCAACGCTAAATTATTGAAAGAAATAGATTATTTAAGTTTGCTTTTTTACAGCTTGCGGTCGGGTGATATATGATATTTGCTTGTCCCTAAAAACAAGCGAATCAATTCAATAGAATTAAATTCACCCTAAAAATTTCAAGGAGTCACTAAAACTGTAATGCAGCGCGTCAAATTGTTTGTATTTTTTAGCTTTATTTTATGTACCGGTCTGTTTTTCGGCGTTAACCGGTTGACGACCGTTGCGGTCATCGGGCAAGGTTCGCTCACTGCGCCGACCGGCGTACGGGCTTCGGACGCTCAATACGCCGACAAAATCGGTATTATGTGGGACACGATGCGCGGCGCTGCCGCTTATCGAATCTTTCGCAACACGACGAATAATTCCGCGTCGGCAACCGATGTCGGAACAAGCGTCGCCAATTATTTCTTCGACGCTTCGGCACAATCCGGACAGACATATTTTTACTGGGTTCGCGCTGAAAACGGCGCGAATGCGAGCGGTTTCAGCGCGATGGATCAGGGCGCGCGCGGTAATGGCGAGATTGTTTCGACACCGTTTCCGGCGCTCGAACCGCCCGTCGCGCCGCCCGGAAATCCGGTCACGGCGACCAAAGCTTATTTAGGAAAAACGCTTTTCTGGGACGAACAGCTTTCCTCGACCGGCACGGTTTCTTGCGGAACCTGTCATCGCCCGAGCGCCGGCGGCTCGGACCCGCGCACGGTTTTCGGCAGCAACAGCGCGCGAAATCCGGGTTTCGACAACACGTTCGGCACCGACGACGATATTTTCGGCTCGCCCGGCGTTCCCGTCAATAATCTGGA
This sequence comes from Acidobacteriota bacterium, assembly GCA_031411895.1. Lineage (GTDB taxonomy): Bacteria > Acidobacteriota > Blastocatellia > Pyrinomonadales > Pyrinomonadaceae > JAFDVJ01. Next base: position 30,605 of record JANOBZ010000140.1, read on the forward strand.
CGGAACTTACACGTTTTCGAATCAATACAAATTTAACGCGCAGGTCACGGGCAGAAAAGCGCCGTCTTACCTGAATGCGGGCTACACGCGCGGCGGCTTGTTCTGGGACGGTCGCGCGGCGGACACTTTTACCGACCCGATAACGAATATGCCTTTGCTGACAAGTTGGGCGGGATACGAAAGTCAGGTTCTCGGTCCGCCGGTCAGCTCCGGCGAAATGGGACATATGAACCGCAACTGGACGCAGGTCGCCGCGCGGATCGCCCAATCAAAACCGCTCGCGTTGGCGTCGAACATCCCGACTTCTCTGCAAACGTGGATTGACGGCAGAACTTACCCGCAGCTTTTCGAAGAAGCCTTCGGCACACCGGAAGTTACCCCGGCGCGAATCGCGATGGCGATCGCGACGCACGAGCGTACGCTCTTTTCCGACCAGACGCCGCTCGACAAATCGGAATCGAACATCGAACCGCTGACCGCGCAGGAACTCAGCGGTCGGCAGGTTTATATCAAATCGCAGTGCGCGATCTGTCACGGCGGCTCTATCTTAGGCGACAATAATTTTCATAACATCGGCGTGCGCCCGCAGAGCGAAGATTTGGGACGCGGCGCGATTACCGGAATCCCGGATGATAACGGCAGATTCAAATCGTCATCTTTAAGAAACGTCGAGCTGCGCGCGCCGTATATGCACAACGGGCGCTTTCAAACTCTCGAAGAAGTCGTTGATTTTTACAATCGCGGCGGCGATTTCGACGCGCCGAACATCAATCGCGACATCATTCGACCGCTCGGGTTATCGCCGGAAGCGAAAGCCGATCTGGTCGCGTTTATGAAACGCCCGTTGACGGATATTCGTGTTAAAAACGAGCTGCCGCCGTTCGACCGCCCGCAGCTTTACACCGAATCAACGCGCGTGCCGGTTTTGACCGGAACCGGAGTCGCCGGTGCGGGCAGTCAAATTCCTGCTGCGACGGCGATCGAACCGCCTTTGCTCGGTAATCCT
>JANOBZ010000141.1:0-61978 GCA_031411895.1 Acidobacteriota bacterium
CAGATAACGCGGATTAATACATAAAAATCCGATCCGCGAAATCCGCGTTTATCCGCGGCTAGTAATTCTAATGCGTTTGCGGCTTAAGCTTCGTCGAATGCGTCTTTTTCTTTCGGCAGCAGGAGTTTTTCGACCGGGAAAGCTTCGTTGATGAATTCGAGATGAAGCTTCGGCAGATCGGCTTCCGATTCGGGCATCTGACGATTGCGGACGACCGCGAGTGACGAGAAATTGTGCCCGATGCTGTCGAACGTCACCGAATCGCCGATGTCGATCTTCATCTTCGAAAACACCGCCGCGCCGCTCAGGCTGATGTTTTCGGTCTTCGCCTGTTCGTCCATCAAAAGTTTGTCGTCCGCGTCGAATCCCGAGAGCAAGACGCCGAACGAAATCCAGTGGCGCGGATGCCGCCGCATCACGAAATCCGTCTTGGCTTCGACGATGCGCCACGTGCCGTCCTCGTTCATTCCGGAGATGCGGTAGGACTGCTGCGGGTTTTCCTGATAGCTTTGCGGCGAATCTTTGCCCGCAAACGCGACGCCGACGTGATACATCGAACCCGTGTCGCCCGAAACCGGACTACAGTGCTGTACCAAGCCCCAGACGCGATACAGCTCTTTCTCAAAATCGTAACAGCGCAGATGTTTCGGCATCGGCATCATCAGCGAGATCAAACGTCCGACCTCGCAACTGTTTTCGAGATAAAATCCCGCGCCCATCCGCGACATACTGATCAATTCCGTCGTTTCGTTCCAGAAACTGTCCTTATTTTCCTTCGCTTTAACGACCGCCGAGACCAAAAGCGACGAGCGCTTGGCTTGCCGCCGTTCTTTTTCAACTGCTGCTGACATAGAAATATGCTTCCGAATTTCAGAATTTAATAATTTGTTCGGGGTAGATTTTTAAGATTTAGCCGATGCCTTCGAGCGGAAAGCTCGCATTGACGAATTCGAGATGAAGACGCGGCAGATTATCCTTGCCGAGACGCCGGTTGCGAACGACCGCCGTCGCCGAAAAGTTGCCGTGCTGTTTGATTAATTTAACCGTGTCGCCGATGTCGAGATTTAAATCGGAGAAAACGGACGCGCCGCACTGCGAAATGTTTTCGGTCACGGTCGGTTCTTCCGCGATCACGTTGTCTGCCTCATCGCAGACGACGATCACGACTTCGAGCGGAATGTTGTAGCGCGAATGCCGGCGGTTTTCGGGTCCCCGGCGCAGCTCGCTGATTTGCCAGAACCCGTTTTCGCCGAGCTTATCGAGTTTGTAAATCGTCGTCGGATTTTGACGAAAACTTTGCGGCGGCTCCGCGCCGATCAGCGCGACGCTCAGAAAATAACCGGTAGTTTTGTCGCGAAGCGCCGGAGTGCAGGTGCGAACAATTCCCCAAACGCAGTATCTTTCCTCATCGAAATCGTAACGGCGCAAATCCTTTCTGATCGGCATTTTGAGCAGTAAGAGCTGCCCGATCTCGAAAGAACGCGTCAGTTGAAAATCCGCACTTGTTTTGGTAACCGCCTCGATCTGACTGATTTCACGCCAAAATTCATTTGCCGCGGTCTGGGCTTCGACCTTGACGGGGAGCGAAATCGTAATCTTTTCGGATTTTGCTTTTTGTGCTAAAGGTGTCATAAAAGTTTTTCATGAGTAACCCCCGCCCTTGTCCTGTAAGTGTTTTGGAAGCTTTTATTCGATTCCCTGAAGCGGGAAATAATGGTCAATAAACTCGACGTGCAGACGCGGAATGCTGTCCGGACCGAGTCGTTTGCCGCGCACGACCGAGATGATCGTCGTGTCGTACTGTTCGCTCGAAACGCGTATGAACGAGCCGATGTCGGCGTGGAGCGATGTAAAAACCGACGCGCCGCTATATGAAATATTTTCCGTAACGGTCATTTCCGCTTCGATGACGTTGCCTTCCTCGTCGAGAATTTCGAGCAGAACGTTGACCGGAATCTGGTAGCGCGAATGGCGGCGCAGTTCTTTCGGCAGCTCTTTCTCGTCGGGACGGTCGGGCGCTTCGACCAGTCTCCAGAAGCCTTTTTCTTCGAGCTGTGTGATCTCGAAGAGTTTCGCCGGGTCCTGCGTGTAGGTAACGGGCGGATGCTTGCCGATAAACGCGACGCCGATCGCATACTGCTCAACGTCAATCGCGTTTTCGACCGTCACGCAGCGGCGCACCAAGCCCCAGATGCGGTATTGCGGCTCCATGTAATCGTAACACCGGAGCTGGCGCGGCATCGGCAGCGTCATCGCCACCAGACGCCCGCGTTTGACCGGGCGATTAAGGTGAAAACCCGCCCCGAAAGCGGACACATCCTGTAGGCGCGTGATCTCGCTCCAGGCGACTTCTTTATTAACTTTTCCTTCGATTCGGATCGGCAAAGCCAACCCGATGCGCTGGATACGACGGTCTTCGTTTGTAGTGACTGAAGTATTTGACAACATATTCTCCTCGGAATCTGAAAGTTATTGAAAAGATGAGATTTAAGCTTGATTTGAAAGCTGTCTGGAAGCGGCTTTCAAAGGCGTTTCTAATTTGCTAAATAGGTCTAAAACCTGTAAAATAATAATACGATTAAAGAGGAAATTATTCCAGTTTTTTTTTATGCTCACGCCTTTTGCAAGGAAGTTAATAAATAATCAAAAATTTAAAAAGAAGACAAAATTCGGATATAAATAAATGGATATAAATTTAGATAAACAACAAATTAATATCGAAGACGAAATGCGGCGGTCGTATCTCGACTACGCAATGAGCGTCATCATCGGGCGCGCTTTGCCCGACGTGCGCGACGGGCTGAAACCCGTCCACCGCCGCTGTTTGTGGGCAATGCACGAGCTCGGCAACGCATATAACAAGGCTTACAAAAAATCGGCGCGCGTCGTCGGCGACACGATCGGTAAATATCACCCGCACGGCGACACCGCCGCCTACGACACGATCGTGCGTATGGCGCAGGATTTTTCGCTTCGTTACCCGCTCGTCGACGGGCAGGGAAATTTCGGCTCGATTGACGGCGACAACGCGGCGGCGATGCGCTACACGGAAGTCCGGATGGCGAAGCTGACCAACGACCTGCTTGCCGATATCGAAAAGGAAACCGTTGATTTTCAGCCGAATTACGACGAATCGATGAGCGAGCCGACGGTTCTGCCGACGCGTTTTCCGAATCTGCTGGTTAACGGCTCGGAAGGCATCGCCGTCGGGATGGCGACGAAAATTCCGCCGCACAATCTGACGGAAATTCTCGACGCGACGATCGCGCTTTTGAAAAAGCCCGAAATCACGATCGATGAGCTGATCACGCTCGTTCCGGGACCGGATTTTCCGACCGGCGGTTTTATTTACGGGCGCGAGGAAATTCACCGCGCGTATCGCGAAGGTCGCGGCATCATTCAGATGCGCGCCCGCGCGGCGATTGACCGGATCGGTCGCGGAGAACGCGAGCGCAATGCGGTCGTCGTGACGGAAATTCCGTATCAGGTCAACAAGGCAAAACTGATCGAGAAAATCGCCGAGCTGGTTCATGAGAAGAGACTCGACGGCATCTCGGAACTGCGCGACGAATCGAACCGCGAAGGAATGCGCATCGTCGTCGAACTCAAACGCGACGCGATTCCGCAGGTCGTGCTCAACAAACTTTATAAACTGACGGCAATGCAGTCGTCGTTCGGGATTATCAATATCGCGATCGTCGACGGGCAGCCGAAGGTTTTGAATCTCAAGCAGATTCTCGAAGCCTTCGTTGATTTCCGTCGTCAGGTCGTGCGCCGCCGAACCGAGTTCGAGCTTCGCAAAGCCTACGCGAGAGCGCATATTTTGGAAGGTTTGAACAAGGCGATCGACGCGCTCGATTATATCATTCCGCTGATTCGCAATTCGCGCTCGGTTGATGAAGCGAAACAGTTTTTGACGGGTAATTTTACGAACCTGCACGAAATCAAAAACTGGAAAGGCGTTTCGACCGAAAAAACGCTTGCCGGATTTTTGAAGGATCTGGAAAAAGTTGTCGGCGCGCTCGCTTTTTCCGACATTCAGGCGCAGGCGATTTTAGATTTGCAGCTTCGTCGTCTGTCGGCGCTGGAACGTCAGAAAATCATTGACGAGCTCGAAGTTCTGCTCAGACATATTTCCGAACTCGAAGCGATTCTCCAGAACGAACCGCTTCTGCGTCAGGTGATTATCGACGAGCTTTATGAAGTCAGAAAAAATTTCGGCGACGCCCGCAAAACCGAGATCGTCGATGCCGGGGTCGAACTTCGAATCGAAGATTTGATTCCCGACGAAGACGTTGCGATCACCGTTACGAATCAGGGCTACATCAAGCGCACGCCGGTTTCGACCTATTCGAAACAAGGTCGCGGCGGTAAAGGTCGGCTCGGCGCGAAGGCGAAAAACGAAGATTTTATCGAGCATCTGTTTATCGCTTCGACCCACGCTTACCTGATGATTTTCACTGACGACGGACAGGTTTTCAAAATGAAAGTCCACGAGATTCCCGAAGCCGAACCGTCGGCGCGCGGAAAAGCGGTCGTTAATATGGTTCAGCTTTCATCGGAAAGAAAACTGGTCGCCGTGATGGCAGTCAGGGATTTTTCGGAAGAAACTTATCTGACGATGGTTACGAAACAAGGCGTGATCAAAAAATCTTCGCTTGCCGATTATCAAAACATCCGCATCAACGGCATCAATGCGATCAATATTGACGACGGCGACGAGCTGCTCGATGTCATCCGAACGGACGGCAAAAAGCAAATCTTCATCGCAACGCACGACGGAATGGCGGTTCGCTTTAACGAATCCGACGTTCGTCCGATGGGCAGAGTGGCGCGCGGTGTGCGCGGTGTCAATCTTCGAAAAGGCGATTTTGTCGTTTCGGTGCTTGCCGTTTCGGCGGAAGGCGAAGAGAAAATTCTTTCCGTTTCCGAGCAGGGATTTGGTAAACAAACCTTAGTCGGCAATTACCGTTTGACCAAGCGCGGCGGCAAGGGCGTGATCAATATGAAAACGACCGCCAAAACCGGCAAGGTCGTCGCGGCGTTTCCGGTCAACGAAGATTCGGAAATTATGATTATCACGCAGCAGGCGAAACTGATTCGTCTCGGCGTTGATAAAATCCGCGAAACCGGTCGTTCGGCGCAGGGCGTAATGCTCATTCGCACGGGCGAAGACGATCTCGTCACGAGCGCATCCCTGCTCGAAGTCGAGGACGGCGAAGGCGAGGAATAAATTTTAGTTAAAAGTTAAAAGCTAAAAACCAAAAGTTAAAAAAGGCAAAAGGAAAAATTTACATTTCCTTTTGCCTTTTTGTTTTGTTGTGTTTTGAAAAACAGACAAATCCGCAATCCGCAATCCGCAATCCCAAATCAAACGAGTGCGTAATTCATCACGGTTTTTTCGATGTCGTTAATATCGTTCGGTTTCACGAGAAAAGCTTTTGCACCGGCGGAAAGTCCGCGTTCTTTATGTTCGTTGCGCGATTCGGCGGAATAGAAGATAAGCGGCAGTCCGGGTTTGGATTTTTTCAGCTCGGAGCAGAATTCAGCCCCCGAAAATTCATCTAAAAGATATTCGGAAACGACCGCCGAAAAGTTATGTTGTTGTGCTAAATACAGTGCGTCTTTGGCAGACTGCAATGACATCACCTGAAATCCGACACGGCGAAATAGAATTTCCATGATTTCGCACGATTCAGCCCGATCAATGCAGAGAATTAAGCGACTTTGTTCCATAGGTCCTCCTTTTGCGGAACAAGGTTTAGTTGATTAACGAACGGCTCAATCGGGAAAGTGAATTAAAACGCCGGAAACAACGAACGACCGATCTGGAAACACCTTTTTATTTCCAACTCGGCTTGCACGGAAAATTCCATTGCAAAAGGGGTATTATTAATATACTCGTTTTCGCCTCAAAATACAATAACTAAATCTTATAATTGTAATAAGCAAAGTCTTTTTAGTTAAGGATTAGCCGTCAATTTTTGAAGAATCTTTTTAGCTTTTTCGGCGTTGGAATATTTCGGATCCGTCGCGAGCGCTTTTTGATAAAATTCGACGGCTTTCGCCTTCATCCCTTTTCGCGCGTAAAATTCGCCGATGCTGTCGTAGAGATTGGCTTCCTGCGGGTAAAGCTCCGAAGCGGTCAAAAGAACGGTCAAAGCGTCGTCGGTAATGCCGGTGCCGTCCATTCTGTATGCAAGCGCGTTTAGTCCGTCAGCGCTTGCCATTCCGTTCGGGTTGATCGCCGCCGCGCGTTTCAGAAAATCTTTGCCTTTTTCCTTATCGCCGGTAAGTAAAAGCGCGAGCCCGTAATGGGCGTTCGAAGCGTCGAGCAACGGGTAAACTTCGGCGGAAATCTGTGCCGCCTGCAAGGCTTTCGGTTTTTGCCCGTTGACGATTAAAAAACGCACGGCGGCGTTGAGCGCGTCCGAGTAGTTCGGAAAAACGCCCGCGCCCGCGAAATCTTTGCGAAAGCGCGCGCCGATTTCATCAAAATTTGAATTCGCACCGACAACGATTTTACGCGTTTCAGCCGTATTAGTTTTCGACCAGCTCGTTTGCCACCCGGTAACGGATTTTTCGATCGCATCGTTAAAGCGAAATTCTTTCGGAATCGAATTGTCGGCTTTGTAGTGCGCGATGTAGTCGCTGAAAAACGTGATCGCGCCCGTATTCGAATACGCCGAAAGCCTTTCCGCGCCGTATTTCTGCCGCAGTTTTTCAGCCATAAACGAGCCGATCTTGGCAAACGGCTGTCCGGCGGAAGGCTGTCTGCCGGTGCGCGCTTTTGTTAAAACGTCCTGCATCTGCGCCGTTTGGAGAGTTTCGGCGGTCAGATTCTGATTGAAATAACTAAACGCCTGCGTGAGCTGCGCCGCATCAACGGTCAAAGGTTTCTGCGTTTTTTCGAACGCGGCGCGACCTTCTTCGAACGTTCCGACCATTGCGACGTAAAGCGGAAATTTTTCGCGTTCGGTCGCCAGATATGCATTCGTGTTCCACGCTTCGCCGGTGAGCAATTCGAAGAGTTTCTGAACATAGACGGCAGTATTCGCGCCTTCGAGATTCGACATCACGGCAATCGCCAGATTGCGGCTCGGAAAACTGAAAAGATACGTCGAAGTTTCCTGCTGCCCGCCGCTGTGCGAAATGACAAAGCGCCCGTTTGTCGGGTTCGTGTCCCAGCCCGCGCTGTAGCCGGTCAGCACGCCGCTTTTCGTCGTCATCGAGTTGAACATCGAATCGAGGCTCGTTTTGGATAAAATCTTTCCGTCGCCGACGCCTTTGCCGAATTTGAGCAAATCCGTCACGGTTGCGCGCGTTCCGCCCGCCGCGAAACGGCTGCTGATGTCAACGAATTCCGAGTTTCTGATCTGTCCGGAAACAAATTCGTAGCCGCGCACGCGGTTCGGGATGATCTCGCGCGGGCTGTCGAGGCGAATATTTTCCATTCCCAGCGGACGCCAGATATTTTCGCGCATATAATCGCCGTAAGCCGCGCCGCTCGCGCCTTCGATGATCGCGCCGAGCAGATTGTAGCCGTAGCTCGAATAATTGAAACTCGTGCCAGGTTCGGCGACGAGCTCGAAATTTTCAAACACGGCAATCGATTGGCGCGTTGTTTTGAAGTCCGTGAAATGTCCTTCCGTCTCGTAGTTTTTATAATGGCTGATGCCGCCCAAGTGTCCGAGAAGCTGGCGGACGGTGACGGGGAAATTCTTTTTCGGGAAATACGGAACGTAGGTCTGCACCTCGGCGTCGAGATTGATCTTGCCTTTTTCGGCGAGCTGTAAAACGGCGGCGGCGGTCATCGGTTTCGAAACCGACGCGAGGCGATACATTGATTCTGCGCGCGCGGGCAGTTTATTTTCGAGATCGGCAAACCCGAAGCCTTTCGCCCAAATCTCGTCGCCTTTGATAAACCCGATGCTCAAACCCGGAACTTTGTCGTTTCCCATCTGCGCGGCGACAAAATCCTCGAATTCCTTAAGCTGCGCGGGCGAAAGGCTTCTGACCTGAACGGACGATGTTTGAGCGAATGCCGGACGCGGTGAAACAAATGCAGTTTGCCCGAACAAAAGGACGACGACGAAAAAGGCGACAAATCTTTTCATAATTTTCCCCGGTTGAAATTGTAAATTTTGAAAACTACTGTATCTGAAATTAAAACACCGAAGGCTTTAAATTTATGACAATTAGATTTTGGATTTTGGATTTTGAATTAAATGAATTTAATCATTTAATTATTTGTTCATTTGTTCATTTGTTCATTTCCGAAGTGAAAATGTATCAATGAATAAATGATTCAATCGCCAAAAATCCAAAATCCGCTATCACAAATCCCAAATCGTTAGAGGCAGCTCCATTGTCCGCCGACGACCATCGCGGGCGCGCCGGTTCCGCCGGTTTGGCAGGGCGTTGTCGAGCGGCGGCAGTTGGTGCAGTAAACCATCGAGCCGTTGGCTTTGTTCTGCGGCAGTTTGCTTTGCTCGAACGAAGGCATCTGAACGGTCGCGCCGAACTGCACGTCGGTGCCGAAAAACGTCGGATGACCTTTCACATTTCCGTCGTCGGGCTGTCCGGTCATAAAAACGACGGTCGCTTTATCGAAATTGTTCTTCGTCGCGCCCTGACAGCCCAGCGTGTAGCCGTCGTAACAAAAACGGTCGCCGGTCGAATACACGCGCACCAGCTCGCCCGCCCGAAAAGTGTTTCCGCTGTAAAGATTGCCGGTCGAAACGAAAGTGCGCCGCGCCTGAAAAATAACCGGCGCTCCGAATACCGAATTGAGAAACGTGATCGGCGCGGAATAATCACCCGCATACGGATTTTTCTGCTCGTTGTAAATGAACGCGTTGGTCATTGATTCGGTCTGCGAATGCGAAACGAGCACGCTGCCGCTGTCGAGAATATTCAGGAATGTTCCGCCGATCGCATTGGCAAAACCGCCGCCGACCGTGTTGTCGATCAAAATTCCGGCGGCGCGTTCGAAGTTCATCGAATCCGCCTTGTTCGTCGCCGTGCGCGGCGGATTGATAAAAAGCGTGTTCTGAATGCGCCAGTCGGTATTGCGGATGTTCGTGTAAATTCCGGCGTCGGTATTGAAAATAAACCGGCAGCGGTCAATCTGAATATAGTCGAACTGCCAGTTCAAATTCGTCTGCGGCAAGCCGTAAGCCGAAATTCCGCGCGTAAAACTGTGAAACGTGACGTTTTCAAAATACGTGTCCTGCGCCGCCGTGTAAGCGCCGAGCGCTTCGACGCCGATCGTGTTCTGCTGGCTCGTCGCGATCAGTTCGATGTCTTTGAAGGAGATTTTTTCCATGCATTCGCCGATGCGGAAAAGCGCGCGGTTCGCGCCGTTCAGAGTGATTCGCGTCGGATTTTTTCGCGGCAGATCGCTCGTCGAAGCATTCGAATGAAGCCCGCCGATGCCCTGAATCGTGACGTTCGAAGGCAGCGCGATGCCTTTGAAATTAGGCAGGTTTCCGACCTGATAATCGCCTTCGGGAAAAAACAAAATTCCGCCGTTGCGCGAGGCGATATACGCGAGCGCGCTTTGAATCGCGATCGTATCGTCGGTTTTTCCGTCGCCCGCCGCGCCGAAATCCTTGATATTGTAATTTCCCGCCGTTCGTTCGTCCGGCACGGGAATCCAGTCGTAAACGACGGTTCCGGTATTCTTATCGCCCGCAAACGAGATGCGGTAGCGCTTGTCCTCGCCCTCGAAACACCATTTATAATCGGTCTGACTGGCTTTTAAGGAAAAAGTCGTCGCCGTGCTTTTCGTCAGACTGCTCTGCGAACCGCCGCACGATTTCAGATTCATCGGCGTCGCGCTGTTCAAATCCGAGACGGTAATCGCGGTCGTCGGCGGCACATAACGCATCGCGCAGGTCGCCACGCGCTGGTCTTCCGGCACGTTCAAGATCAAATTGTAGCCCTCGAATTTATTCTGGGAGAAAGCGACGGCAGCGAAAGACAAAAGCAGCGTAAAACTCAAAAATAATCCTTTCATAGTTTTTTTTCCGAAGTAAAAAGTTAAATTTTATTTTGGCAGATTGGCGGCAAAATCTCTAATTGCTTGCCGGTAAACCTCTTTACCGGCGCTCGCGACATTATTGTGTTTCGCCGCGTCGAGCCAGAGCGAAAACTTTTGTTCGTTGGCGGCGGCAAACAGGATTTCGCCGTGCCAAAAGGGAATTATCTCGTCTTTCCTTCCGTGAATGAATAAAACCGGGCTTTTTATTTGTTTGATTTTGTCGAGGTTTCGAAATTTGTCGAAAGGAAAAACCGTGTAGCGCGTGAGAACGCGAAAAGCGGAAACAAACGCGCTTTCGACGATCAAACCGGCGCATTTTTTGCGCGCCGCCAGATCGATCGAAACCGCCGCGCCGAGCGAGCGACCGTGAATAATGATTTTTTCGGACGGAATTTTAAGATTGTTGACTAAATAATTATAGGCGGTTTCGGCGTCCTCGTAAGAATTTTCTTCCGACGCCGCGCCTTCGCTCATTCCGTAACCGCGATAATCATAAGCGAAAACATTAAATCCGGCGTCGCGCAATTGCTCGAAAAAAGGCGTCGAACCGAAAATGTCTTCGGCGTTGCCGTGGCTGAAAAGTATCGTAAATTCGGCGTTCGGATTCGGGAAAAACTTTGCCGAAATCTTTTCACCGCTCGGCGCGGCAAGTTTGAGAGTCGTATTATTATCAACTGAAAAAGCGGGCTGCGGCTGGAAAATAATTTTGTCCGCGAAAAAATAAGCGATCAATCCCAAACCGACATAAACGAAAAGCGGAATTAAAATTAGCGACCACATTACGCGTTTCCAGTTAAACTTTCCGAGTAAAAGATTCTTGAAATTCACTTAAATACTAATCGAATACGTTTTCTTAGCGCCTTAGCGCCTTTGCGGGAGATATTTTCAGTTTCCCGCAAAGGCGCTAAGGCGCTAAGAAAGCGGGTTTAATCGAACAAACTCGGCGCGTTCGTAGTTTTTAGAAGCGAATCGAGTCCGAAATGTTCGTAAGCCAAACGCGTGACCATTCGACCGCGCGGCGTGCGGTTTAGGAAACCGATTTGAATCAAATAAGGCTCGATAATTTCCTCGATCGAATCTTTTTCCTCGCTGATCGAAGCCGAGATCGTGCCGATGCCGACCGGACCGCCGTCGAATTTTTCGATGATCGTCAAAAGCAGTTTGCGGTCAACTTCGTCGAGCCCGAAAACGTCGACTTCCATCCGGTTCAAAGCATCTTTCGCGACTTCTTCCGTCACGCGCCCGTCGTAATCGACTTCGGCGTAATCGCGCACGCGCCGCAGCAGGCGATTGGCGATTCGCGGTGTTCCGCGCGAACGTTTAGCGATTTCGCGCGCGCCGGATTCTTCAATTTCGACGTTCAAAATATTCGCCGAACGCTCGATAATCGTCTGCAAATCTTCGACCGTGTAAAAATCGAGATGAAAAACGATCCCGAAACGACCTCTGAGCGGCGCGGTAATCAAGCCCGGACGCGTCGTCGCGCCGACGAGCGTGAATTTCGGCAGATCGAGTTTGATCGAACGCGCCGCCGTGCCTTGCCCGATCATGATATCGAGCGAATAATCTTCCATCGCCGGATAGAGAACTTCTTCGATCGCCGGATTCATACGGTGAATCTCGTCAATAAAAAGCACGTCGCCTTCTTCGAGATTCGTCAAGATCGCCGCCAGATCGCCTGCTTTTTCGATGATCGGTCCGGCGGTCGATTTCAAACTCGCGCCCATTTCGTTGGCGACGATCAGACTGAGCGTGGTTTTCCCGACGCCGGGCGGTCCGAACAATAAAATATGGTCGAGCGCTTCGCGGCGTTTGAGCGCGGCTTTCATAAACACGCGCAGATTGTCCTTGATCTTGCGCTGCCCGATATATTCGCCTAAGCGGGTCGGTCGCAAAGAAAGCTCCATCTGCGTTTCGTCGTCGAGAGCAGTTCCGGTGCGGTTATCGAAATTTTCTAAATCTTCGGTCATTTATTTTCTTGTAAAATTTTACACTCAATAATTTCGCATTTTGTCATATCGGAAAGATGCTGCTTCTGATTTTTTGACAATTTATTCATAAAAACTATTACTTCAGCGTTTGTTTCCGCAGACAATTTTGCTAATTCTTCGGCTTTGCCTTTTCCGATAAAAGTAGCGAGATTCATCGGTTTATCAAGTTTTTTAGAACCGCCGACTTTCTTTGCCCGTGAAACGCCTCGACGCTGAATTAAATTTTCGACAACAATCCCTTTGTCTAGTTCAATTAAGTTTTTTACGGAATTTATTTTATGCTCAATATTTTTTTCTTTCATTGAAAAAAGACCGACAATTAAACACTTTTTTTGAATTAGTTTCGGAGTTTGTTCGATTTGATAGATTCCTACTGAGGTTTCCATTTTTGTTTCACCTAATCATAAAATTTCTTAGTCAACTAATGATTTTCTTCTCGCTTAATTCTTTCATCAAAAAGTTTAAGCGATTGCAAATTCGTTGTATTTTCGCATCGAAGGTTCTTGAAAAGCCAGAACAATATCATCTTTTGGAACGCTTTCATTTAATAGATCGGTGGCGATGCCTTGTTCGGTCAAGTCGGTTTCGATCCAGATTTTTTCGTCTTTAATGCGAAGATGGGCGTGAACGTATCGCGTTCGTTTGCCTTTCGACCAGCCCAAACTCGTCCAGAGATAATGACCCTGCGCGTCGTCGGCAACCAGAAAATAGTCAATGCCTTCCTGCGGTTGTTGACGGTCAATTTCGACGTAACGATTCAAGATTTCTTTAACCAATTTTTTGTATTTCAATGTTTTATCCATCGCTCAATCTCCTCGTTTTGCAAATTTACCGTAAAAAGAGAAACTTGTTCGGTTTCAATAATAAACTGTGTCGCTTTCAAGGTGAAAAAATCCGTGTAAGTTCCTTCGCTGATTGCCAAAAAGATTTTGGTTTCAGGTTCGATTTGCGAAAGTAGCCGCCGTTAGATCAGATATTGTCCAAGCGCGTTTTCAAAATCGCTGACGCTCGAACGATTCAGAAAACTTTTAATTTCAACAACTATCTTTTCATTTGCCCGCACCGCCGCAATCGGACGTTCGGCGGCAAGATCGGCGTAGAGCCGGTATTCTTCAAACTCTATGCGAAACGGGTCAGCCGTAATCGTCCAGCCGTCTTTGATGAGCGCACGTTTGACCGCATCGTGAATTTTGTCGAGTTTCGCCATAAAGCTTTAACCTTTCGCCAAAAGCTGCAAACTGCGGCGCAGAAGTTTCTGCACGGAAAGTTCGGTGCCTTCCTGCATCGCCTGTTTCAAGGCTTTTTCCGCCGCATTTCGCTGGTAGCCCAAGTTTACGAGCGCCGAAATCGCGTCGTCGTAAACGTCGTCGCCCGACGATTGCGGGATTCCTTCCGAGCGCATTTCTTCCGAGGCAATTCCGGCGAGCTTGCCGATTTTGTCGCGCAGTTCGATGACCAGGCGTTCGGCGGTTTTTTTTCCGACGCCGGGAATTGAATTTAAGCGAGCCAGATTATTCTGGCGAATCGCCGAAATTATCTCGTCGGCGCTCATGCCGGAAAGCGCCGTGATCGCCGATTTCGGACCGATGCCCGAAACCGATATGAGATGTAAGAACAATTCTTTTTCGCGCACGGATTTGAAACCGAACAGCGCAAATGCGTCTTCGCGAACGACCGTGTGAATGCGCAGTTGAACGTCTTCGCCGACTTCGCCGAGTTCGTAAAAAGTCGAAAGCGGAATCGTGACTTCATAACCGACGCCGCCGACATCGACGATCAGCAGATTCGCGTCTTTTTCTAAAATTTTTCCTGACAGATATGCAATCATTGTTTCACCTGTGAAACATAAATTGTAAATTATAAAGTCTTTAAGGGCAACGATAGAAAAAATTATTTCATCAACTCAGCAAGTTATTATTTTCACAAAATATCATTTATAATTACTGAAGCCCGGAAAATGCGATGAAAGTTGAAAAAATCTCAGAACTGACCACCAACCGCCTGAGTGTTTACCTGCGCTGTTTGAACGATCTGGCGGCGCACGGCGCAAAAACGGTTTCGTCGGACGGGCTGGCGAAAAAATTCCATCTCAATTCGGCACAGATTCGCAAGGATTTAGCGTATTTCGGCGAGTTCGGCGTGCGCGGCGTCGGTTATTATATAGACGAGCTGCGCAAGCATCTGACGAAAATTCTCGGCTTGGACAAACAGCATCGCGTCGGCATTATCGGCGCGGGACGTCTGGGCATGGCTTTGACGGATTATTACGGTTTCGCGCAGTCTAATTTCACGGTCGCCGCGCTTTTTGACGCCGACACGGAAAAAATCGGTCAAAAAGTCGGCGAAGTCGAGATTTTCGACATAAAAAGCTTCGCGGAAACCGCCCGAAAGTATAAGATAGATGTAGCGGTAATCGCTGTTCCGGCAGAGTTTGCTGAAGACGTTTTAGAATTGATAACCGGTGCGGGCATTAAAGCTCTGATGAATTTCGCGCCGATTCCGCTTCGTCCGCACGGCGACGTGAAGATCAAAAACGTGGATTTAACTATTTCGCTCGAAAGTTTGTCGTACTTTTTAGCGAAACCGAGCAACAAAAACGGCAAAATTTTGAAACCGAGCGCGGCGAAAAGCCGAATAAAGGAATAGGAAATAAAATTTCCGCAAATTTACTCAAGTTTTAGGCATTATAGAATTTAAGAGGTATGTGTAGTATGAATTTTGTATCAATCGTAAAAAGAGTCGCTCCTTTCTTTCTGACCTTCGCGGTCGGATTATTTATCGCCAGCTTCTTTGTCACGGTCGCGGCGCCGAACTTTCAGTTCAAACGCGGAATGAGCAAGCATCGTCAATATCATCGCCGGATCGAAGGCGAAAATCAGCGTTTGCGCGAAGAAAATCTGCGCCTGAAAAACCAGGTGACGGAAATGGTAAAACGCGACTGGGTTCTTGAAAAGGAAATCAACGTCGCGCCGCCGGCTTTGCCCGAACCGCCGCAGCTGAACGTCGTGCCGATGAAAACCGTGCCGTATAAATCGCGCTAGTTTTCCGGCATACGCAATAAACTTTTGACCACAGATTAACCGTCGAAGAATTTCTTCGTTTGTGTTAATCTGTGGTTAAGTTTTTGGTGGAGGAAATAAAAGATGTGCTGTAATTTTGCGTACTGGAAAAAAGTTTTCATTTTTGCTCTGACTTTTGCGCTCGGCGTGTTTATCGCAGGTTTTTTTAACTTAAACAAACCTATTCCGGCAGAAATAACGGTATGTCCGTTTTCAACTGAAAAACAATCGTCGTCCGAAAACAAAAAAGCCGAAATCAACTCGGCTCCCAAAGCGAAAGCTTGCCTTCCGCTCGACGACAGTGTGGAATTTAAACGCGTAGTCGTTAAGGGCGAAGTCGAATATTACATGGTTATCAAAGAGCCGAAAACGCAGGTTGAAAAAGAAGCCGATCATAAAAAAGCTTTGCAGGAAAACCAGGAAAGAAGCGCCAGAAAGCCATTGTATAATTCGCCGCAGTATCCGGACCCATACCAATACTCGCTTCACGAGGAACGATGTTTCGATCTTCAGACGCAGTAATTATTTTTATGAGTTTTGACGATTTTTATAAAAGATTCGTGCCGTTCGGTCTCGCGCTCGCACTCGGTTTATTCGCGGCGGCATTTTTGTACGGAATTAGTTTTTCGAATATTTTCAAAAAAGAATCCAAGCCCGCGCCGAAAATCGTTTCAGCGGTAACCAACGGTGACGGAGCCGGCGGTCCCGGAGGTGGACGCAGCGGCGCAGATTTTGGACCAGACGACTCGCGAAATTTTCAGAGCAAAACTTCGAAAAAATCAGACGCGAAACCGCAACCGACCAAAGGCGTGCGTGTTATTTCAAAACCGCGCGCCAATTATACCGACGCGGCGCGGATAAATTCCGTTCAGGGAAAAGTCGTTCTGCGCGTCACGTTTAGCGCAAACGGCTCGATTGGCGCGATTTCGGTGGTTTCCGGTTTACCCGACGGCTTGACCGAAGTTGCGAAAGAAGCGGCAAAAGGAATCAAATTCGAACCGGCAAAGCGCGGAAACGTGCCTTATTCGGTGACCAAACCGGTCGAATATACTTTTACGATTTATTAAATTCTTAATGGAAGAATCGAACGCGCGAAAATTAATTATCGAAGTCGGGAAACTGCTTTACGAACGAAGCTATGTTGTTTCGTCGGACGGCAATGTGAGTATTCGTTTGGACGAAAACCGCGTGATCGCGACGCCGACGATGACTTGTAAAGGTCGGATGACCGAAGACGGTTTGGCGATCACCGATATGAACGGCAAGGCTTTGAACGACAAAAAAGCTTCGTCGGAACTCGCGATGCATCTTTTAATTTACAAAATGCGTCCCGACATAAAAGCCGTCTGCCACGCGCATCCGCCGCACGGAACCGCGTTTGCCGTCGCCGGTCTGGCGATTGACGAGCCGATTCTCTCGGAAGTTATTTTAACCTTGGGCTGTGTGCCTCTGACCGATTACGGAACGCCTTCGACCGACGAATTGACCGAATCGATGAAACCCTTTGTCGAGCATCACAACGCGCTTTTGATGGCGAATCACGGCGCGGTCGCTTACGGCGCGGATTTATGGCAGGCGTTCGATCGTTTGGAAACTTTGGAACACACGGCACGAATCGCGATTCTCGCCCGCGCGCTCGGCGGCGCAAACGATTTGCCGAAAGATGCGATCTCAAAACTCATCAATATCCGAGAAAAAGCCGGATATCTGACCGAAAAAGCGCGCTGTCAGGCGTGCGGTTATCTCGACGACGCGGGAATTTCGTGCGATGTTCACGACAATTCGAACGGCGCAAACGGTTCAGGCGGCGCAAAAATCTCGCTTTCGCGCGAAGAATTGATCGAACTTTTGGCGCAGGCGGCAAATGTAGGTTAAACTTATTTTTCTTTTGCAATTTTAACAGACAATTTTAGGAGAAATTTAATGCAAGAAGCATTGGGAATGGTTGAAACAAAAGGTCTCGTCGCGACGATCGAAGCGGCGGACGCGATGGTCAAAGCGGCGAACGTGCAGCTTGTCGGCTACGAAAAAATCGGCGCGGGATTTGTTACCGCGATCGTGCGAGGCGATGTCGCGGCGGTCAAAGCCGCAACGGATGCCGGCGCGGCAGCCGCCCGTCGCGTCGGCGAACTCGTTTCGGTTCACGTTATTCCGCGTCCGCATTCGAGCGTAGACGAAAATTTGCCGATAGTTATGAAATAGAAGACTGCAGACAGAAGACGGAAGACAGCGATTGTTTTTCTTCTGACTTCTGACTTCTGACTTCTGACTTCTTAAAAATGATAATCGCAAGAATTTTAGGCACGGTCGTCGCTTCGCAGAAGGACGAGCGTTTACAGGGCAAAAAGCTTCTAATCGTCAAACCGGTTAACCTCGACGGCACCGACCAGAGCGGCTATATCGTCGCGATTGATACGGTCGGCGCGGGCTTTCACGAAAAAGTGATCGTCGTCGCCGGTTCGTCGGCGCGGCTTGCGGAAGGCAACAAGGATTGCCCGATCGATGCGGCGATTATCGGCGTGATCGATAATATTGACTTTATTAGTTCATAGAGTTCATAGAGTTCGTAGAGTTTTTAGAGTTCATTGAGTATTGGTATTTAACTCAACGAACTCTAAAAACCCTACGAACTCAACGAACTCTAAAAACTCTACGAACTTAAAATGCAGATTGCCCGCGTTATCGGAAATGTCGTTTCGACCGTGAAAAATGAATCGCTTCACGGTCGAAAGTTTTTGATCGTGCAGACTTTGGACGCGGATTTGAAGCCGAAAGGCAATCCGCTCGTCGCTTTGGACGCGGTCGGCGCAGGCGTCGGCGAGCTGGTTTTCTGGTGTCGCGGAAAAGAGGCGAGTTTTCCCTTTAAGCGCGACGACACGCCGACCGACTGCACGATCGTCGGGATCATTGATTCCGACGCGCACGTTTACAATAATGGAAAACGGGAAGTGGAAAATGGATAATAAAAATCTTCATTTTCCATTTTCCACTTTCCGTTTTCCATTTTAATTATGCTTCTCGCCAGAGTTATCGGAAATGTCGTTGCGACGCAGAAAAATCAGCGCTATGAGGGCGCGCGGATAATGCTTTGCCGGCAGATTACGCCCGACGGCGATGATCTGGATTACACGTGTCTCGCGCTCGATTCCGTCTCGGCGGGTGAAGGCGATATTGTGCTAATCGTGCAGGAAGGTTTCGGCGCGTCAACCGCCGCCACCGGCAAAGCGGGCGCGGCGATTGATTCGGCAATCGTCGGCGTCGTTGATTACGTTGACTTATTACCGGACGAAAAATAATTTCAGATTTCAGATTCCGAATTATGGAAAACGGAAACACTCAAAATTTAGCCGAACGCATTGCCCAGCTTTTGCAGGAAAACGAACCGGGAAGCGACCGCGACTTTCTGCGTTCATCGCTCGAAAAAATCAACGCGCGGCTGGACGGAATCGAATCGAAGCTCGAAACTTCAAATCCCAAATCCCAAATCCCAAATCCCAAATCCACACATGTTAGTCAGGAAAAATTCAAAAGTCTCGAAGAAATCGCCGACGAAATAATCTTGAGCCTTGAAGATGAAAAAGCCTGTCCGTACGAACCGACCGCCAAGCCCTGCGACCACTGCGCGATGTGCAATTCGCGCGGATTTTAACCGACGGAAAATTTTTTAAATCCCTTGTTTCATCTGTGAAACGGTGTTATAATAATGCTGTTTTTTGATTCAAAATCTGCGAGGTGAAAAAGATGCAAGTCGTGTTAAATGTTACAGATGAAGCGATCTACGGGCAAACGTCGCCCAGGTTTGCGATCGCGCTTAATTTCCCGAAAAATCATATTTCCGTCCGCGAACTGATCGAAGCGCGGGTGCGTGAAGAAGTCGAAAATTACAACGCCAATCAACCCGAAATTTTTAATATGCTCGTCCAGCCGACGCTTTCCGAGCGCGTTTTGAACGGTTTTAAGTTCAAAGAAAAAAGACGCATCGGCGAGCGCGAGCAATACGAAAAAGCGATTCACGCCTTCGACCGCAACGGTTTTATCATTCTGGTTGACGATTTGCAGGTCGAAAGTCTCGACCAAATCATCGAGATCGAAGCAAAAACAACCGTTACTTTTCTCAAGCTCGTGCCACTTGTCGGAGGTTAAAAAATGCTGTCGATAATTTCAAATTTATTTATCAATTCCGAAGAATCACCGGCAAAATATGAAAAACTTTTGAAAAAGGTAATAGCGACGGAAAAGAACTATTACAATTGCCGGAAAATCGAAGATTACGGCGGTGCCGAGGAAATAAAGCAGTTAAGTTTTCGCGAGCAGTGCGAATTCATCGTAACGGGTGCAAAATATTCCACCGGTACCTCTCAAAATCAATGGCTAATCAGCGGTCTTCTGAATTTATTGCTGGCTCGTAAATTACCGTTTACGCACGACGAGATTTATCAGTTATTAGACTGGAAAATAAACAAAAACACCAGCTGGAGATTATCTGTCGGTCGCCTCGTCAGGGTTCTGGAAAATCATTTGAAAGAAAATGATTTGACCGATGAATTGAAGGAAAGAATAGTCAAACTTAAAAAATCCATTAAAGGCAATCATTATCAAAATTCCGAAACGAGAAAATGGGTCAGCGGTTTAGAGAAAGTTCTCGGCGAAGAGGTCTTGAGAAATTCAATCGTCGCCGGCGAAGCGTGGTCGGACGCGGCGCTGGCGGATATTTCGGCTTTTAACGAGGAGGCTAAAACGAGTTGGATCGAGCTGATCGGCGAATGTCAGAAAGCAAACGGCTCTGCGCCGAACAAAAAATGGTTGAAAACTGCCAGTGAATTGCTTGAAAAAATCGGTTTCGATGAATTCAAATCGCACGTTTTGAGATGGTTTCCGCTGGTTGATAAACCGCGCACGGCGCAGATCGCCGCGTGGTCGGAATGGATGCCGAATCCGAATTTGATGTTGAGTGATGTCAACGCCGACATTTTGAAAGGTTTGGTTTGGCTGTGCGGTCTGCGGGAAGATAAGGAAATTGCGCGCGCTTTGACGGCTTTGGCGATTTCGGCGTATAAAAAAGTGCCGATGATCGGACCGCGCTGCGTGCGTGTCGGAAATTCCTGCGTTTGGGCTTTGGGACAGATGAATTTGATCGGCGTCGGGCAATTGGCGATTCTCAAGCTCAAGGTGAAATTCGGCACGGCGCAGAAGGGAATCGAAAAGGCTTTAAACGAAACGGCGAAAAAGGTCGGACTTCCCGCCGAAGAATTGGAAGAATTGTCAGTCCCGAATTACGGTTTGACCGAGGTCGGGCGTCTCACAAAATCGTTCGGCGATTTTGCGGCGGAATTGCTCGTAACCGGCACGAATACGGCGGAAATCAGGTGGTTTAACGCGCAGGGAAAACAGCAAAAGAGCGTTCCGTCGTTTGTTAAGGAAAATCACGCCGAAGAACTCAAGGAAATAAACAATGCGATCAAGGACATCAAAAAAATGCTGCCCGCGCAGCGCGACCGCATCGAAAATCTCTACACGGAAGAAAAGCGCTGGGATTATAAAATCTGGCGCGAAAGATATCTGGGGCATCCGCTGGTCGGCACGATCGCGCGCCGTTTGATCTGGCGTTTTGACGAAGCGACAACCGCGATTCTTCTGGACGGGAAACTCGTTGATAAAGACGAACGGGAGTTGACGCTTTTTGATGAATCACAGGTCGAACTCTGGCATCCGCTTCATTCTCCGACGCGGGACGTTATAGAATGGCGCGAGTTTTTGGAGAAAAACGAAATCCGCCAGCCCTTTAAACAGGCACACCGCGAAATTTACGTTTTGACCGACGCCGAGCGCCGCACGAACGTTTATTCAAACCGTTTTGCCGCGCATATTATCCGGCAGCATCAGTTCAACGCTTTGTGCGGTCAGCGTGGCTGGAAAAATCAGCTGCGAATCATGGCTGACGCCGATTTTCACGCGCCGATGCGCTCGATTTCAAAGTCGAATCTGCGGGCGGAGTTTTGGGTCGAAGCGATCGGCGATGAATTCGGCGCTGATTCGAATGAAACCGGAACTTATCTGTATCTCGCGACCGATCAGGTCAGGTTTTATCCGTCCGATGCGCCGCTTCATTACGGACACGGCTACGGCGGCGGTTTTTACGAAGGCTGGAATGACCCGCGCCGCGTCGAACCGCTCGCGCTCGACCAAATCCCGCCGCTCGTTTTTTCGGAAATAATGCGCGATGTGGATATGTTCGTCGGCGTGTGCAGTATCGGCAACGATCCGAATTGGGCGGACAACGGGCGCGAGCGGCATAACGATTACTGGCGCGATTTTTCGTTCGGCGATCTTTCGGCGACCGCGAAAACGCGTAAAGAGATTTTGGAAAGAATGATTCCGCGTCTGAAAATCGCTTCGAAATGCGCGTTTGAAGATAGATTTTTGCTCGTCAAGGGCGATTTGCGAACCTACAAAATTCATCTCGGAAGCGGAAATATTTTGATGCTGCCTGACGACCAATATCTCTGCATCGTGCCGTCGGCGGGCGCGGAAACATTCGGGAATGGCAAGGTTTTTCTCCCGTTTGAAGGCGACCGGGTTTTGTCGATTATTTTGAGCAAGGCGTTTATGCTCGCCGACGATACGCGCATTGCCGACCCGACGATTACGCGGCAAATCAAAAGATAAAAGGCTTGCCCGAATGTTTCGGGCAAGCCTTTTGATTATCTGGCGCGCGAAGCGTAATTCGCGCGGATTCCAAATTACCTGTTTGTTGACGAATTTGCCGCCGGTGCGGTCTGCTGCGGCGCTTGTTGGCGACGCATATCGTTGGCATTGAGCTGTGGATTCTGCTTCGCCCCTTCGTCGGCTTTGAAATACGGTTCTTCCTTGAAGCCGAGCAAACTCGCGGTCAAAACGGTCGGGAACGAATTACGCGTCGTGTTGTATTCTTCGACCGATTTATTATAATCGATACGCGAAACGCTGATCCGGTTTTCCGTACCTGCCAATTCGTCCTGTAATTTCAGAAACGACTCGTTCGAGCGCAGAACCGGATAATTTTCCTGTATCACCAGAAGCCGTCCGAGCGCCGAGCCCAATCCGTTATTCGCGTCTAAAATCGCCTGTTTCTGCTCGGGCGTTTTGTCGCCTTCGTTGCCTGCCGGCGCGGATTGCTGCGCATTCAGAAGTTTAGAACGCGCTTCGGCGATTTGACCGAATACTTCCTGTTCCTGAACACCAGCCATTTTCGCGGCTTCGGCGAGATTACCGATCAAATCGCCGCGCCGCTGTAGCTGTGTTTCAATTCCCGCCCAACTCGATTTTACCTTCTGCTGTTTCGCCGTCAGGTCGTTGTAGCTGCAGCCTGACAGTCCGAACGCAAACACTAACGCGATTGTCAATAATATTGCTCTTCTCATAATTTTCTCCTTTTGTTCGATATCGTTTTTAAGTCTTAGGTCTTAAGTCTTAAGTCTTAAGTCGGAGTCGAACTGACTCAGGACTCAAGACTCAAGACTCAAGACTGCAAATCATCGACCGCCGCGATCACGGCTTCGATCTGTTCCATATATTCGCCGAAAAGCTCGTTCGCGGAAACATCGTCGAGTTTCTGCGCGAAATTTTTTTCGCGAATATTAAAAATCTTCTCAAACGGCTTGCCGTCGAGCTTTAGTTCCTGCGCGGTCAGCGCGACGATTTTGTGTTTCGTCACCGGCGGCTGTAATCCCTTTAAGATCAGCACGGCGCGAAACAGCGCGGTAAAGCTCGCAAGACTTTCCGACATCAAATCGAGCAAACCCGCCACGGAAGCCGACGCCGGAATATACGCGCGGCGCAGGCGAATCAGTTTACTGCGCAGCTCGTATTCGGTCTGATGCCGCAGAAAACGGTCGGAAATTTCCAAATCAACCAGAACGTCCTTGCCGAATAAAACCTTGCGCGCGCGTTCCATGTTATGAAACTCGATCGGAAAAACGTCCGCCGCCGACGCGAGTTCGTCAACCGTAAAATAGACCGGAACGTGATAGCCGAGCCGCATCCATTCGCGCATCACGGCATTCGAATTGCGCAAATCCTTCGGCGTGATTTTATGCAGCGCGATCAGCAGATTGTAATCCGAAGCCTGCGGAACAAAATCGCCCGCCGCCGCCGAACCGTACAAAATAACGCTCGCCAGATTTTCCCCGTGCGCCCCTTTCAAATCATCAAGAAATGCTTCAAATTTCATAAACTTAGGTTTCAGCCTTTAGTGTTCAGACTCTAAATTTCTCAATTACGAACTGAATTTTCTGTAACTAAAAAATCCGAAATCCGAAATCCGAAATCCAAAATCGAATTACCAGTCTCCGCCCGCGCCGCCGCCGCCGGCATCGCCGCCGCCGCCGAATCCGCCCCAACTACCGCCGCCGCCGCCGCCAAAATCGCCGCCGCCGCCGCCGAATCCGCCGCCGAATCCGCCGCCGCGATTGCCCATGTTATTCGCGATGATCGAACCGAGAATCCACGGCAGCATACCGCCGCCGCCGCCGAATCCGCCGCCGCCGCGACCGCCGCGACCGCCTCGGCTAAAAATAATAATCATCAGAATTACTAAAATAATCACACAGCACGCACCGGTCGAAATTGACGAATTCGTCGGGCGCGTTGTCGTTCTGCCGGGTGTCGGTTCGGTTTGCGGCGCGGTGTCGCTGACCGTGCCGCTCGTTCGCTGTTCGATCGTGCGAATATATGCGTCAATCGTGTCGTTGACGCCTTTCGAGTAATTTCCCTGACGCAGTTCGGGCACGAGATACTGTCGCTGAAGCTGTGCTGCGATGCCGTCGGGCAGCTCGTCTTCCAGATCGCGACCGACTTCCGTGCGGTATTTTTTGTCGTTAACCGCGATCAGAAGCAGCGCGCCCGGATTGTCTTGACCTGCGTCGCCGACCTTCCAGCCGCGATAAAGCGCGAGCGCGTATTCCTCCATCGGGCGCCCGTTCGTCGTCGCCACGGTCGCCACCACAAGCGCGACCGGCGGAGTGCTGCGCGCTCTAAAATCCTTGATTTTTTGATTGAGCTGCTGTTCGGTCGCGTCGTCTATAACGTTCGCAAAATCGTTGACCGGCTGACCGTTATTCGGAATCGGCGCTTCGTTGATCGAAAACGGCGTTTCGCTCTGC
Source organism: Acidobacteriota bacterium (assembly GCA_031411895.1). Classification (GTDB taxonomy): domain Bacteria; phylum Acidobacteriota; class Blastocatellia; order Pyrinomonadales; family Pyrinomonadaceae; genus JAFDVJ01. Next base: position 24,236 of record JANOBZ010000141.1, read on the forward strand.
GGAAAAGTAGCTGTCCAGCAAACGAGTAAAAGCGCCGAAATTTTGATAAACGAAAGAATTTTTTTCATCTGCAATGTTAATTATATTAAATCCGTAAAAAAAAAGTACGAATTTCGGACACAATTGTTCCTATTTCCGAAACCTAACTCCAAGACAGCAAGAAACATTCCACATTTATTATTGAACGAAGCTGATTCACAATGCGACGACGAACATGCACAGCTAAACGACAAAGATTTACAACTGAACGACGAACATTCACAACGATACTTCAAAAATTTACACGTGAACGGCGATTTTAAAGATTCATAAGTGAACGACGAAGATTCAAAGGTAAACTTTAAGGATTCACAACTGAACGATACCCATTCACAGCTAAGCGACAAAGATTCACAGCTTACGAGCGAAGATTCACTCGTGATGATTGAAGATTCACAGCTTACGAACCGGTATTCACAAGATTATTGTTCCAAAAACGAGTGAAGCGCGAAATGCAGGATAAAAAACAGCGCAACGCCGGCGAAGACCGACAGCGAGACGAGCGGGCTTTTGCCGCCGTGATGATTGACTTCGGGAATCAGATCGCTCGCCGCGACGTAGAGCGTCACGCCGCTCGCGAGCGGCAGCGCGTAGGCGACCGTAAAACCGATGTACGAGCCGACGAAATAAAATAATAATACGCCGAGCAGCGTCGTCGCGCCGACGAGCGCCGTGCCGATCAAAGCCTGCTTGCGCCCCTTTCCGGCAGCCAGAATCATCGAGGCGATCGTAAAGCCTTCGGGGAATTTATGGAGCAGAATGGCGAGAAAGACGAGAAAACCGACCTTGAAATCAACCTGCGCCGCCGCCGCGATCGAAACGCCGTCGAAAAACGTGTGAATAAGCAGCCCGCCGACCGCCGTATAAGCCGAGCGCGTCGAAATCAGATGGTCGGAATGCATCTCTTCGCCGAGATGAATGTGCGGCGCGATCGTATGCTCGAAAAACTGGGTCAGCAAGTAACCCGCGAGCAAAAGGATCATCGGAAAAACGAGCGTCTCGGCGCTGAACGAGTTTTCCTTTTTCTGCCAGAGTTCGACAACTTCGGGCAAAACTTCGATAAAAACGACGCTCAACATAAATCCCGCGCCGAGCGCGAGGATGTACCGGAGCACGGTTTTTAGTTTTTTATGAATCCCCGCCGGAAAAAGAATCAGCCCTCCGAGCACGTTTGCCGAAGCCGTCAGAAGTCCGAAAATAAGTAGCTGTACGAAAGATGCGCCCATAGCGTCAGATGCAAATTCTTAACTTTAAACCAATTACGCGCGAAATAAAAATTAGTCGGTCAATCTGAGAAGTTTTCCACAGCTTAAGCAGTCAAAGATTAAACACTTCATTAACAAAAAAATTAGTAGAAACTTCTTGACAGACCATAAAAAAACATCGTAATATGCTTGCAGTATTTGAAAATTACCCCAAATAATGATTTTCGGGGAAAAAAGTTTTCCACAGGACAGAGTGTTTAAGTGTTTAAGCAGTTTGCCCCGGAAGTTTTCAGGTTCGTGACACGCGGGAATGTTGCAGGAAGCATAAAAGACGGTCAAAAGTATTCATGGTGTCCCGCGTTACATTAGGAACAATTTAGTTTAGGTCTGTAAGTTTTGACAATTGACTGAACAGTCTTTTTGCGTCTTGAAATCGAGTTTGTTCTTTGAACGCGTCGGAGATGGAAGCTGAAAATTTACATAAGTCCGTTCTGCTCGACGAAACCGTTCGATGGCTCGCGCCTGTCGCGGACGAAATTTTCGTAGACTGCACGCTCGGAATGGGCGGGCACACGGAAGCGATTCTGCAAACGACGGAGAGTGTGCGAGTCGTCGGCATCGACCAGGACACGGAAGCTATCGCTCTGGCGAGCGAAAGATTGAAGCCATTCGGCGAAAGAATAAAAATCTTTCACGCGAATTTTGCCGAGATCAAGTCGGTTCTCACCGAGGCAGGTGTTCAAAAAGTGAACGGAATATTGGCGGATTTAGGAGTTTCGTCTTTGCAGTTCGACGACGCGAAACGCGGGTTTAGTTTTCGGTTCGACGCGCCGCTCGATATGCGGATGGACGCCGCATCGGATTACGAAACCGCCGCCGAAATGCTCCAAAGGCTTTCCGAAGAAGAAATCGCCGACGTGATCTATAAATACGGCGAAGAACGTATGTCGCGGCGCATCGCCCGAAGAATTGTTTGGAAAAGAGAAATCGGCGAGCCGGTCAAAACGACGCGCGAGCTTGCCGAAACGGTTGAAAAAGCGATCGGCAGAAAGCCGAAGGACAAGATTCACCCGGCGACGCGCACGTTTCAGGCTTTGCGCATCGCGGTGAATCGCGAAATCGAGATTCTCGAAGAATTTATCCGCGACGCGGTTGAATGTTTGAAAAAAGACGGACGTCTCGCGGTGATTACGTTTCATTCGCTTGAAGACCGCGTCGTCAAACAGACTTTTCAGAAATTGGCGGGAAAATGCGAATGCCCGCCGCGCCTGCCGCAGTGCATCTGCGGGGCGAAGAAAGAAATTGAAATTTTAACGCGCAAACCGATCGTCCCCTTCGATTCGGAAACAGCGGAAAACCCTCGCGCCCGGAGCGCCAAACTGCGGGTCTGTAAAAAAGCATAAGTCGAAGAAAAAGCATAAGTAAACTGGAGAGTAAAAAAGCGTGAAAAAGAGAAACCTGCCGAAAAAAGAATCCCGTGAAAAAATCCGTCGCGAGAAAGACCCGATCCCGTGGCGCTATTGTTTGTTGACGCTCGTTTGCGGCGTGTTTCTGGTCGGCGGATTTTTCGTCGCCGCGCGCGCGCATTTTTCCTCGATCGATTTCGGCATCAAAAATTCGACCTTAAAGAAACAGCTCGAAGATTTGGAGTCGGAAAAACGCCGTCTGCAATGGCTGCGAGAAACCGCTCTGTCGCCGACCGAGATCAAGAAAGCCGCAAAAAAACTCGGGCTGACCGAAATTTCTGCGAGCAGTTTTCAAACTTTCGGTTCACGAATTCAGGAAAAAACCGAAAAAAACGTAACGGCCAAAAAGACGGAAGAAAAGTCGAAACAGGTGGTTGAAAAAACGGTTGACGTCAAACCCGTCGAGAAATTCGGTAAAGACGGCGTTTCGAAAAATCAGCCGGTGATTGCGAAAAAAGAGACGAAGGAAAAATCTCCGGCGCAAATCGCTAAAAACGCTAAAAAGTAGGTTAAAGGTTTTGTTGTTCGAGGTTTTGCGAGCGATAGATTTGCCCGCGTTCCAATTTGAAAAATGTCCACACGCGCGAAGAAAAAAATAAACAGCAACCCGATGCAGACGGCGTTTACGCGCTTTATGCTGATCGTCGCTTTTCTCGTTCTCTGGATCGGCGGCATCGGCGCGCGGCTGGTTTACCTGCAAATCAATCAGCACGAAGTCCTGCGCGAACGAGCGCTCAACCAGCGGCGCGACAAAACAAAGGAAAAACAGCTTCGCGGCACGATCTACGACCGCTCGGAACGCGCGCTCGCGATGAGTCTCAACGTTAAATCGCTCTACGCCGACCCGTCGGAAATCGAAGATATTGACGCGGCGGCAAAAGAAGTCGCGCGGGTTTTGAAGGTCAAGCAAACGGAAATCGCGGCACGAATCAAGGACGCTAAAACCGCCAATAAAAGATTCGTCGTGCTCGCCGCAAAGCTCGACGAAGAGACGGTTCAAAAAATCAACGAATCGCTCGAAGTCAAGGAATTAAGAAAGGCTGATCTGCCGCGTTTTGCCGGACTTCACTGGCGCGAAGAACAGAAACGAACATATCCGTACAACACGCTCGCGGCGCAGGTGATCGGTTTTGCAAACGCCGAAGATATCGGCAGCGCAGGCATCGAGCAGTCGCAGGAACAGAATCTGCGCGGCGCGGTGATCAAAGGCTGGCAGGACCGCGACCGTCTCGGCAGAGTTTACGACGAATCGGAAGAAGCCGAGCGCGAACCGCCGAAGGATGTCGTGCTCACGATCAGCCATTCGATCCAGTACAAAACCGAACAGGCACTCGCCGCCGGAGTGAAAAACGCGAACGCGAAATCGGGAATGGCAATCGTCATGAATCCGCAGACCGGCGAAATTCTTGCGATGGCAAATTACCCGACGTTCGACCCGAACAGATACAACGAATTCGCGCCCGAATTTTTCACCAACCGCGCGATTCACGACGTCTATTCGCCCGGTTCGGTTTTCAAACTCGTGACCTATAGCGCGGCGATCAATGAAGGCGTTGTTAATCCGGACGGCGAGATTGACTGTACGCGCGGATTTATCGAAGTCGCGGGGCATCGTTTCAACGATCCGCACGCGACGAAATGGATGGGTTATAACGAAGCGTTTGCCGTTTCGAGCAACGTCGCGGCGATCAAAACGGCGCAGGCGGTCGGGAGAGAAAACTTCTATAATTACGCGCAAAGATTCGGTTTCGGACAGCCCGTCGGCATCGAATTACCGGCGGAAGCGAACGGGATTTTTCGCTCGCCGAAATCGTGGTACGGCGACTCTTTAGCATCGATGAGCATCGGTTATGAAATCAGTGTTTCGGCTTTGCAAATGACGGCGGCTTACGCGACAATTGCGAATAACGGTGTTCGAGTACAGCCACACATAATCAAAGAAATACGTCAAGATGGGAAGGTTTTTAGTTCGACCGAAGCACAGAAAACTCAGGTTGTGACGGCTGATACTGCGCGTTTTTTGAAAAGAATGATGCGCGAAGTTGTCGTCAAAGGGACGGGCAAACGCGCGCAATTAAACGGCTATACGTCGGCGGGAAAAACCGGAACTGCGTGGAAATACAACGCTAAATTAAAGAAGGTTGATTCGGGTAAATACGTTTCGTCGTTTATCGGTCTCGCGCCGTCGGAAAATCCGTCGGTCGTGATCGCCGTCGTGATGGACGAACCGCAGGGCGGCGCGCGCGACGGCGGACAGGTTTCCGCGCCGGTATTCAGGGAAATCGCCGAACAGATTCTGCCCGAACTAGAGGTCGCGCCGGACGCGAATATTCGTCAGGAAACGTTTACGGCAGAGGAAATTCCGTCGGAAATCGACGCGACTTCGCCGACAACTTCCGACAAAGTGAAACCGGCGGCGGAAAAATCGGCAAAGGTTGAAAAATCGGACAAAAAGACGACTGAAACGATCAAGCCGAAAGATGCAAAGGATACGAAAAAGGAAAACAAAGCGCCCGATAAAAAAGGCGCGAAGACGAAAACAGCGGCTTTAATTTACGACAGACCGAAAAACAAATCTTCGGGCGCAGTGAGGGAAGAAGAGAAAACTTGAAACTTGAACAGGCGATAAAATTTATGGAAGCCGAGGCTTCCCGCTTAAAACCCGCTCTGCTTGGCGCAGAAGTCGATTCATTCGCAATTGACTCGCGCGAGACGCAGGCGGGCGAAGTGTTTTTTGCGCTCTCGCAGCCGGAATATAAAAACAACTGCTTTAACGGCGATTTCGAAGATTCGACGAAATACGCCGCCGCCGCACTCGAAAACGGCGCGGTCGCGGCGGTCGTCCGCGAAGATCGTTTCGACGAACACAAAGCGACGCTCGAAAAACACGCCGACAAGTTGATCTTCGTCCCGGACGTGATCGCCGCCTTTCAAAAACTCGCGCACGGCGTTTACCTTGAGTGGAACAAGCCGGTCGTCGGCGTCACGGGCAGCGCCGGAAAGACGACCGCGAAAGAATTGATCGCGCACGTTTTATCCGCGTCGGGCAGAAAGGTTCTGCGGAATATCAAAAACTACAACAACGGGTTGGGTTTACCGATCACGGTTTTAAATCTCGCGAAAGACGCGTCGTTCGACATCGCCGTTTTGGAGATGGGAATGAGCACGCCGAATAACGAAATCGCGCGCCTTTGCCGGATTACGCCGCCTGACGTAGCGGTCGAGCTGAACGTTCTGCCGGTTCACGTCGAGCATCTCGGTTCGATCGAAAATGTGGGACGCGCGAAAGCCGAACTCGTCGAAGGAATGAAAACGGGCGGAACCGCCGTCTTGAATTCGGACGATTTTCGCGTTCTCGCGATGCGCGACCTACACGACGGAACGAACGTTACTTACGGGATCGAAAACGAATCGGACGTGATGGCGAAAGACATTCGTTTCGAACGATTCGGCGAAACGCGTTTTACTTTGACGACGCCCGAAGGCTCGGCGGAAGTCGCGTTTCCGCTCAACGGTCGCCACAACATTTTGAACGCGCTCGCGGCGGCGGCGGTCGGACACGTTTTCGGAATGCCGGCGACGCAAATCGGCGAAAGTTTGCAGACGGTCGCGTCGCCGCCGCAGCGCGGCGAGGTTCTGCATTTTGCCAAAGGCTTTACGGTCGTCAACGATACGTATAATTCGAATCCCGACGCATTGCTTTCGATGGTCGAAACGCTTCTCGAAGGCGGCGCGGGCGCGCGGCGAAAAATCGTCGTTGCCGGAGAAATGCGCGAATTGGGCGCGGAATCGGCAAAAATTCATTTTGAAACCGGCAAAAAAATCGCCGCGCTCGGCATTGATAAGCTCTACGGCGTCGAAGGTTTGGCGCAGAATCTTTTGGAAGGCGCAAAAAGCGCGGGACTCAAAGGCGGCGGATTTTATGAAAATTCGCAAGTTGCGGGCGAAAAATTCTTAACGGAAGTTCAGACAGGCGATTTGATTCTGGTGAAGGGATCGCGCGGTGTGCGGACGGAAAAGGTGGTCGAGAAGTTGTTAGAAAATTTTGAATTGGAGAAATAAACGGCAGACTTTGGACAGACGGATATTTTGAAATCCAAAATCCAAAATCTAAGATCCAAAATCCGAAGATGCTTTATTACTTTTTATATCAACTGATTTTCAAGCAATACGGCGGCGCGAACGAGTCGATTTTTTTCAAGGGCTTGAACGTTTTTCAATACGTCACGTTCCGCACCGCCTGGGCGGCGATCACGGCGCTCGTGATCACGCTTTTGTTCGGCGGCAGGGTGATCAAAAAACTTCAGGAACTGAGAATCGGACAGGAAATCCGCGAGGAATTGTCCGAGGAACATCAGGCGAAAAAAGGGACGCCGACGATGGGCGGAGTTTTAATTTTAGGTTCGGTCTTTATTTCGACGATTCTTTGGGCGCGGCTCGACAGTTTATATCTCTGGCTCGCGCTCGCGGCGACGACCGCGTTCGGGCTGATCGGTTTTGTGGACGATTACATAAAGATCGTCAAAAAACGCAGTCTCGGATTGACCGAACGGCAAAAGCTCGCCGGACAACTGATCACCGCCGTCGTCGTCTGGGGCTGTCTGATGTGGGCGACGAGCAATTACCCGTGGAATATCAGCGTGCCGTTTTTTAAGGCGACGGCGCTGATCAATCCGTGTGTTTCATGCGTTCACCCCGGGGTTTATCTGCTCTTTATCATTTTCGTTCTGCTGGGCTCGTCAAACGCGGTAAATTTGACGGACGGAATGGACGGCTTGGCATCGAGCGTGACGTTTATCGCAATGTCGGCATTGACGGCTCTGACTTATGTCGCGTCAGATCGCCGCTGGTCGGATATTCTCGACATTACATGGAAGCCGGAAGCGGCGGAATTGACGGTTTTCTGCGGCGCGATGGTCGGTGCAAGTTTAGGATTTTTATGGTATAACTCGCCGCCGGCGGAAGTTTTTATGGGCGATGTCGGATCACTGGCAATCGGCGGCGCACTCGGCACGGTCGCGATTTTGACAAAGCAGGAATTTCTTTTGCCGTTTATCGGCGGTGTATTTATTATCGAAGCCGCGTCGGTGATGCTGCAGGTCGGTTATTTCAAATTCACGAAGCGGCAGGGCAAAGGCAAGCGCATTTTTCTGCAAGCGCCGCTCCATCATCATTACCAGCTCTCGGGCTGGAAGGAACCGAAAATCGTTTTCCGGTTCGTGATCGTCGCGATACTTTTTGCTTTGATGAGTCTTTCGACTTTGAAATTGAGATAAGCGGGGTTTGGGTTTTAGGTTTTGGGTTTTTGCAAAAACCAAAGACCAAAAGCCAAAAGCCGATTGTACAAATGGAACTTTCGGGTAAAAAAACTTTAGTTCTCGGCGCGGGGAAATCCGGCATTGCGTCCGCCAGGTTTTTGGCGGCGGGCGGCGCGGTGGTTGCGCTGCATGACAAAAAGCCGGTCGAAAGCTGGTCGGACGAAGCGCGAGGTTTGAAGGAAAAGTTCGGCGTCGGGCTGATTGACGGAAATTTGCCGTCGTGGCTTCTGGATCAGATTGATCTGGTCGTGATTTCGCCGGGTGTTCCGACAAATTCGATTCCGGCGCGCTATGTCGAGCGCAAGGACGGCGAAGTGATCGGCGAGGTCGAGCTTGCATACAGGTTTTTGAAAGGCAGAATCGTCGGCATCACCGGCTCGAACGGCAAGACGACGACGACGACTCTGATCGGCGAGCTTTTACGAAATTCGGGCATCGAAACGCTCGTCGGCGGCAATATCGGAACGCCGCTTCTGAACTTGACGGAAACCGCGACCGACAATACGTGGACGGTTGCCGAACTGTCGAGTTTTCAGCTCGAAACGATTCGCGATTTTCGCGCCGCCGTGGCGGTTGCGACGAATGTCACGCCGAATCACATGGATCGCTACGATTTTTTCTCGGATTACGCCGCCGCCAAACATCGCCTGTTTATGAATCAAACGGCGGAAGACGTCGCGATTTTGAATGCCGACGACGAAACGACGGCGAGCTGGGCAAGCGGATTGAAAGCGCACGTTTCGCTTTTTAGCGTGAAAAGGGAATTAGACGAAGGTTTGTTTTTGCGCGAACGCGAACTGGTTTCGCGCAGCGGCGGCAAGGAAAAGGTTTTAACGACGCGCGACGAGATTTTCGTTCGGGGCTTACACAACGTCGAAAATGTGCTTGCCGCGTTTGCCGCCGGATTGGCGTGCGGCGCTTCGCCGGATTCGATGCGCGAAACCGTTCGGAATTTCAAAGGCGTCGAGCACCGCATCGAGTTTGTCTTTGAGATCGAAGGCGTGAAATTTTACAACGATTCGAAAGCGACGAGCGTTGACGCGACCTTGAAAGCGCTCGAAGCTTTGAGCGAAGAAGCCGGAAAAACGGTTTTAATTTTAGGCGGACGCGGCAAAAACGCGCCGTATGCTCCGCTCGCGCCGCTCGTTGAAAGAATAGTCCGTAAGCTCGTTTTAATCGGCGAAGATGCCGACAACATCGAGTCGCAGTTAAAAAACTCGGCGGAAATCGTCCGCGCCGGTTCGATGGCTGACGCCGTTAGAATGAGTTTTGAGAACGCCGAAAGCGGCGATTCCGTGTTACTCGCTCCGGCGTGCGCGAGCTTCGATATGTTCAAGAGTTTCGAAGATCGCGGAACGATTTTTAAGGAAGAAGTATTGAATTTGACTGGAAGAAAATTAGCCGCAGATTAACGCGGATAACGCAGATTTTATTTTTGATTTAATCGGCGAAATTCGCGTTAATCCGCAGCTAAAAGTAAAGAATGGCTAAAAAACTTCGCATAGATTGGTTTTTATTCGCGATTGCCGCCGGACTCGCGCTGTTTGGCGCGGTGATGGTCTATTCGGCGTCGGCGATGATTTCGCTCAAGGAAACGGCGGACAGCGCCGAGGGCGCGACGCAGTTTTCATACTTTTTCAAGCAGTTCGGTTTTACGATTTTCGGACTTGTCGTGATGTATGTCGCGAGCAAGGTTGATTACAAAATTTACCAGAATAAACTGGTCGTGATCGGAATTTTGAGCGTGACGGCGATACTTTTGATCGCGGTTTACGCGTTTCCGGCGATTAACGGCGCGCGGCGCTGGATTCGTTTTCCGGGCGTTTCGTTTCAGCCTTCGGAAATCGCCAAAATCGCGATTCCGATATTTCTGGCGTGGTTTTTGACGATCAGAGAGAAGTCGGTCGGCGATTTGAAGGAAACCGTTCTGCCGTCGCTCGCAGTGCTCGCTTTTTTCGGCGGCTTGATCGTTCTCGAACCCGATCTCGGCACGACGATTGTTTTATGCGCGGTTTTCGTGAGCGTCTATTTTGCGGCGGGCGCAAAGATTCTGCATCTCGCGGCGGTCGGCGCGGTGATGCTCGTCGGCGGATTGGCGGCGCTGATTTTCGCGCCGTGGCGCGTCGCGCGGCTGATGGCTTTCTTCGACCCGTGCGCGCCCGAAAACGCGGCGGGTGCGGGCTATCAGGTTTGCCAGTCGCTTTACGCGATCGGTTCGGGCGGCGTTCTCGGCGAAGGTTTTGCCAAAGGTCAGCAGAAATTATTCTATTTGCCCTACCCGTACTCGGATTTTATCTTCGCGGTCGTCGGCGAGGAATTGGGCTTGCTCGGAACTTTGGCGGTCGTCGTCGCTTTCGGCTTGCTTTTATGGCGCGGAACGCGTGCCGCGCTGCTTGCGCCCGACCGTTTCGGAATGCTTCTCGGCATCGGAATTATCACGGGCTTGATCGTACAGGCGCTTTTTAACATTTCGGTCGTGATTTCGCTTTTGCCCGCGAAGGGAATTCCGCTGCCGTTCATTTCATACGGCGGTTCGTCGATTATTATCACGCTTTTTGCGGTCGGAATTTTGTTGAATATTTCGCAGTACGCGGGCTTTGTCTCGAAGGAAACGATCACGGAAACGACGAACAATTTCGTCCATCGCAAAAAGAAGCGCAAAAGCAAATTTGCAGTGAATTAAAAGTTTTGAGTCCCGCCTTCAGGCGGCTAAACGTTTGGATGCGGTAATTCGATATGAAACAAGAGCCGCCTGAAGGCGGGACTCAAAACAAAATTGAAAAAATGAAAGTGCTGATTGCCGCCGGCGGAACCGGCGGGCATATTTATCCGGGAATTGCGGTCGCGAAAGAGATTTTGCGGCGCGATGAACTTTCGGAAGTTTTGTTCGTCGGCACGGCGCGCGGGCTGGAAACGAAGATCGTGCCCGACAACGGCTTTCAGCTTTCTTTAATTAAAAGCGCGGGTTTGAAAAATGTCGGATTTGTTGGCAAACTCAAAGGTTTGTTAATTCTGCCGAAAAGCTTTCTCGAAGCAAGGCGTTTGATCAAGGATTTTAAGCCAGACGTCGCGGTCGGCGCGGGCGGATACGTTTCGGGACCGGTTTTGTTGATGGCGAGTTTGATGCGCGTGCCGACTTTGGTGATGGATTCGAACGCGCTGCCGGGATTTACGAACAGGCGTTTAGCGCCATTCGTCACGAAAGCGGCTTTGACATTCGACGCGGCGATGCCGTTTTTCGGTAAAAAAGGCATCGTCACGGGGAATCCGGTGCGCAAGGAGTTTTTCGGGATCGCGCCGAAAGAGCGCGGCGAAAAAGTGAACTTACTGATTTTCGGCGGCTCGCAGGGCGCAAAGGCGATCAATAACGCGATGGGCGACGCGCTGGCGTTTTTATCGGGCGATAATTTGCGGATCACGCACCAGACGGGCGAATCCGATTTTGAAAAGCTAAAGGAAATTTATTCGCGTTCCGCAAGAGAAGCCGACGTGCGCGCTTATATTTCGAATATGGTTGACGAATTTGCAAAAGCTGATCTGGTTATCTGCCGCGCCGGCGCGACGACCTGCGCCGAGCTTTCGGCGGCAGGAAAAGCCGCGATCATGATACCTTTGCCGACCGCCGCCGACGATCATCAGCGCAAAAACGCCGAAGCTTTGCAAACGGCGGGCGCGGCGCGAATGATCTTGCAGCGCGATTTGACGGGCGAATCTTTGGCGAACGAAATTTTGGATTTGATAAATCATCCCGCAAAAATCTCCGCGATGGAAGCCGCGACCAAAAAACTCGCGCGCGTTGATGCGGCGGAAGCGACGGTGGATTTGATCGAGGAATTGAGGAAGAAAAATTAACGCAAAGGCGCAAAGACGCGAAGGCGCAAAGGATTTTTGAAAAGATTCAAAGGGGAAAGTAGCAATTAAGATTTGCTCTACGGTTTTGCGGTTCTGCGCCTTTGCGTCTTTGCGTTAAAAATTATGTTTAGACACGTAAAAAATATTCATTTTATCGGCATCGGCGGCATCGGCATGAGCGGCATCGCCGAGGTTTTGTGCAATCTCGGCTTTCAGGTTACGGGTTCCGATCTGAAAAAATCGAAAAACACCGACCGGCTCGAAACGCTGCATAACGTCAGGATTTTCGAAGGTCACGCGGCGGAAAACGTCGGCGACGCGCAGGTCGTCGTCTATTCGTCAGCCGTCAAAGAAGACAATCCGGAAGTCGTGATCGCCAAGGAAAACAGCATTCCCGTCATCCCGCGCGCCGAAATGCTCGCGGAATTGATGACCTTGAAGCCTTACGGCGTCGCGATCGCCGGAACGCACGGGAAAACGACAACGACCTCGATGGTCGCGACCGTTCTCGGACATGCCGGCGTTGACCCGACAACGGTTGTCGGCGGCGTTGTGGACACTTTAGGCTCGAACGCTCGCTTAGGAAAAAGCGATTGGTTCGTCACCGAAGCGGACGAATCCGACCGTTCTTTTTTGATGTTATATCCAACTATTTCAGTAGTTACGAATATTGATAAGGAACATATGGAGTCATATAAAGGAATGGATGACGTCGTTCAGTGCTTTACGGATTTCGTCAATAAAGTTCCTTTTTACGGCGCGTGTATTTTGTGTCTCGACGACCCGAACGTGCAGCTTATAATCCCGAAAATCAAACGCCGCCGCGTGACCTACGGAATGACCGCGCAAGCCGACATTTCGGCGCAGGAAATTCGCCACAACGAAAATTTCGGTTCTACGTTCAAAGTTCTGCGGCGCACCGAAGTATTGGGCGAAATTAATCTGCCCGTGCCGGGAATTCATAATATTTACAACGCTTTAGCGGCAACCGCCGTTGCGCTCGAACTCGAAGTTCCGTTCGAAAAAATATCGGAAGCCTTTGCCGTTTTCAAAAACGCGAATCGCCGTTTTCAGTTTAAGGGCGAAGCCAGAGGAATATCGGTCGTTGACGATTACGGTCATCACCCGACGGAAATTCTGGCGACGCTTTCGGCGGCGAAAAACGGTTCGGGCGGACGGCGCACGGTCGTCGTCTTTCAGCCGCACCGCTATTCGCGGACAAAGGAATTAATGAACGAATTCGCGCTCTGCTTTAACAACGCCGACGTGCTTTTCGTAACCGATATCTACGCCGCGAGCGAGCAGCCGATGGAAGGTATTACGGCGGAAATCCTGACCGAGAATATCAAGAAATTCGGGCATAAAAATGCGACCTACATCGGCGATGTCGAAAGCGCGGCGGATAAAGTTATCCCGTTTTTACAGGAAGGCGATCTGGTCATTACTTTAGGCGCGGGAAGCATCACGCGGCTTTCCGACGAAATTTGGGAGAAAATTAAGCAGTGAGCAGTGAACAGTGGTCGGTGTTCAGAAAAGAACAAAACCGAACACTGACCAATGACCACCGAAAAATATGGCGACACGAACACGCAAAACTACTTTAAAGAGCAAACCGGCAGCGGCAGCGCCGGCAAAGCGGCGGCGGACGGCGAAACCTGCCGCGCGGCGGTCGAACGCGAGCGGCAATTTTGCGAACTTTTTCGTCCCTCTGTTTTTAATCTCTTGTATTTTGTTTTGTCTCGGATTTCTGGGCTTTATGGGCTATCGCACCGTGACGGCTTCGGAATTTTTCAATGTCAAAAAGATTGATGTGCGCGGCGCGGCGTTTGCGTCGAAAAACGACATCGAGAAGATCGTCGCGGCAAACACCGAACGTTCGGGCGTTTGGAACGCCGAATTGAAAGATATTAAAGACAAGGTCGAGCGGTTGGATTTCGTCAAATCGGCAGCCGTTTCGCGCGTTTTGCCCGACGGCGTGCGCGTCAATGTCATCGAGCGTGTACCGAAAGCGGTCGTGCGGCTCGCGGGCGGCGATTTTTGGGCGGACGACGAAGGCGTCATTATCGCGCAGGTCGGTAAATCCGGCTCGCTGCCGCCGTTTGTAATGCGCGGTTGGGACGAATCGAAATCGGACAAAGCCGTCAAAGAGAATCAGATGCGCGTCAAACTGTATCAAAAAATGCTCGAAGAATGGAAAACTTTCGAGCTTGATAAGCGTGTGAAAGTTGTTGATATGGCGGATTTAACCAAGCCGAAAGCGACGGTCGAAGATTCGGGCGAAGCGGTCGAGATCGTTCTGGCTAAAGACAATTTCGGTAAAAAACTGCAATTAGCCTTGGAAAGCGTTGCCGGAAAAGGAAAACAGGTCGCTGGAGTCGATGTCACGGACGTGCAGGCGAAATACAGTTTCAGACTGAAGGCGGAAAATTAAAATTAACGGCTAAAATTTTAGGAATTTGATGATAAATCGAGAGATACATGCAGTCGGGTTGGACATCGGCACAAGCAAAGTGCGGTGCGTAATCGGCGAACCTTCGGAGAACGGTTTGATGAACGTCGTCGGCATCGGTCAGGCGGAATCGCGCGGGCTTCGGCGCGGAATCGTGACGACGACCGATACGGTTGCCGAATCGATCCGCCGTGCCGTCGAGGAAGCCGAACAAACGAGCGGTCTGGAAATCCAGATGGCGACCGTCAATCTTTCGGGCGAGCATCTGCAGGGCGAAAACAAGGGCGGCGTCGTCGCCGTCGCGGGCGCGGGACGCGAAATTACGGAAGAAGATATGGCGCGCGCGGTCGAATCGGCGTCGGCGATGCCGCTTCCCGCCGGTTGGGAAATCATTGACCGACTGCCGCAGGAATTTATCGTTGACGGACAGGACGGAATCTCGGAACCGGTCGGGATGCGCGGTTCGCGGCTCGAGAGCCGCGTGCATATCATCATCAGCCCGAGCGCCGGCAAGCAGAATATCGAAAAAGCGATCAATCGCGCCGGATTGGAAGTCGAAGGAATGATCCTCGAACCGCTCGCTGCCGCCGAAAGCACTCTGACCGACGACGACAAGGAATACGGCTGCGCTTTGATAAATATCGGCGCGGAATTGACGAGCCTGATGATCTTCGGGCGCGGCGCGGTTCAGCACACGCGGGTTTTTCCGTTCGGCGGAATGCATTTTACGAAAGACATCGCGACGGGCTTACGCGTTTCGATTCCCGAGGCGAACAAGATCAAACACAATTACGGCTGCGTCGCCGGATTTTTGATCGACGAGCAGGAACGACAGGAAATTATCGAGATCAATCCGGTCGGGCGCAACGAAACGCGCGGGCTTTCGAAGGAAATCCTGTGCGACATCATGCAGCCGCGCGCGATCGAAATTTTGCAGCATCTCGCGCACGAGGTAAATCAGACCGGCGCGCAGATATCAAGCGGCGTCGTTTTAACCGGCGGCGGCTCGCAGGTCAGAGGAATGGTCGAGATCGCCGAACAGGTTTTCGACGCGCCGACGCGGCTCGGATTTGTCAATACCGAGCGCTTCGGCGGGCTCGCGGTCGAGGTGCAAAAGCCTGAATGGGCAACCGCCTGCGGACTGGCTTTGGCTTCGATGCGGCGGCAAATTCGGAGGCAATCCGGCAACGGTCGTTCGGCGACCCGCAAGGTTGCCGAGTGGTTTGAAAATTTTCGTGAAAAATTCAGATAAATGTAACTTCTGGGCTGGATTTTTACCCCCAATCGTTGTATGCTTTTTCGCCGTAGGCACAATATATTGTTGAATGTCGAAAATGCCAACTCTCCAGCAGTAATACCACGATTTTGCGTTTTAATACACTTAAAAAAGGAAGCAATTATAATGACAGACGGTCTTCAAATGAAAAATAACGGCATCAAATTCTTAATAGACGAACCCCCTGTTACCGGAGCAAAAATCAAAGTTATCGGCGTCGGCGGCGGCGGCAGTAACGCCGTCAATCGAATGATCGAAGCCGGCATCAAAGGCGTCGAGTTTATCGTGGTCAATACCGACGTGCAGGCTCTCAACGATTCGAAAGCGCCGATGAAGATCCAGCTCGGCAGCAAACTCACGCGGGGCTTGGGTGCGGGTTCGAATCCGTCGGTCGGGCGCGACGCGGCGCTCGAAGACCACGAAAAAATTATGGACGTTCTCGAAGGCGCGGATATGGTTTTCGTGACGACCGGGCTCGGCGGCGGAACGGGAACCGGCGCGGCTCCGGTGGTTGCTTCCTTAGCCATCGAACTCGGCGCGCTGACCGTCGCCGTCGTGACGAAGCCTTTTACCGTCGAAGGCAAAAAACGCATGGCGCAAGCCGAACAGGGATTAGCCGAGCTGCGCGGCTGTGTTGATACGATCATCACGATTCCGAACTCGAAACTTAAGGACGTCGAAGAAAAAATCTCGATCATGGACGCGTTTCGACGCGCCGACGACGTGCTTCTGCAAGCCGTGCAGGGTATTTCGGATCTGATTACTACGTCCGGCATCATCAATCTCGATTTCGCCGACGTGCGCGCCGTGATGAAAGGTCGCGGCGTCGCGCTGATGGGCATCGGCGAAGCGAAAGGCGAAGGCGCCGCCGTCAAAGCGATGAAAGCGGCGATTGACTCGAAACTGCTCGAAGAAAACTCGATCAAAGGCGCGAAGGGCGCGCTCATCAACATCACGAGTTCGAAAAACACGGCTCTGAACGAAATCGAGGACGCGATCGCCCTGATCGAATCCGAAGCGCACGACGAAGCAGATATTATCTGGGGAACGGTTTTCAACGACGATATGGAGGATTCGGTAAAAATTACCGTCATCGCCACGGGATTCGAAAGCGAACATTACGCGGTAATGCCGTCCGGCGGGCAGCAGTCGGACGCAACGCAGGCGGTCAGCGGGCATTACAGTGTGCGCACCGGATTTGCGCCGCCCGAACGTGAAGAAGATATCAACGTTCCGACCTTTATTCGCCGTCAAGCGGATTAATTTGTTTATTTTTTATAGGTTTGCTATATTTGCCTCGCCGTCATTCGTCTTTTAGATTTTGAAAGAGTATTCGATTCCGAAATTACCTGGTTGGTATGGAGAAAGAAAATTAAATGAGAGAAAGATACGATTCGCAAAATTATCAGAGGCAGTCAAGAGAAGAAGACGCGCGCCGCAAATCGCCGCCGAACGAAACGAACGCCGAAATCTATTACTATAAAAAGCAGATAGATTCGCGCACGCTGATGACGATCGTGCTGGTTGACGGCGAAGAAATCGAAGGCACGATCGAATGGTACGACCGCGACGCGCTCAAGGTAAATCGCGCTGAGGCGCCGAATATTCTGCTTTTGAAACATAACATCAAATATATGTTCAAAGCCGAAGACCGGGACAAAGAGTAAAAGTAAAAAGTAAAAAGTAAAAAGTAAAAAGTGAAGAGGAAAGCCGAAATGATTTTTACCTTTTTACTTTTTACTTTTTACTTTAAAGGAGTGTTATTCTGAATTGGTGAACATTGACGCCAACGAAAATTCCTTGCCGCGCGTCGGGATAACGATGGGCGACGCCGCCGGAATCGGTCCCGAAATCGTTCTCAAATCGCTTTTCGATAAAAATATTTTTGAAATTTGTCAGCCCGTAATTATCGGCGACGCTCGGATTTTGCGGCAGACGGCGCGGGATTTGAAACTGGATTTAGATTTTACGACGATTAAAAAAGGTGCCGAAATTCCGTCCGGTTCGGATAAAATAATAATTTACGATTTGGAAAATATTTCCGGCGAAGTTCGTTACGGCGAAGAATCGGGCGCGGGCGGCAAAGCCTCCGCCGAATATATCGAGGAAGCCGTCAGCCTCTGGCAAGCGGGAAAGATCAACGCGATTTCGACCGCGCCGATCAGTAAAATGGCGATTCATCTCGGCGGCTACGATTATCCCGGGCACACCGAGTTTTTAGCGTATCTGACGGGCACGAAAGAATTTGCGATGTCTTTTTTTGCCGAAAAACTGCGCGTCGTGCTGCTTTCGACACACGTTTCTCTGCGTGATGCGATTACGCTCGTGAAAAAGGAAAAGCTCGTCGAACTGATCAGATTCAGCAGCCGCGAAATCTCTAAACTATTGAAAAGAGAAGCGCGGCTCGCGGTTGCCGGACTCAACCCGCACGCTTCCGAAGGCGGAATGTTCGGCGATGAAGAAGCGCGCGAAATTCTGCCCGCGATCGCCGAATGCCGCGAAACGTACGGCATTGACGTATCCGGCGCGTATTCGCCCGACACGATTTTCCTGCGCGGATTTAAGGGCGAATTCGACGGTGTCGTTTCGTGTTATCACGATCAGGCGACGATCGCCGTCAAATGTCTCTCGTTCGGCGCGTCGGTCAACGTTACTTTGGGATTGCCGCTCGTCAGAACATCGGTCGATCACGGCACGGCGTTCGACATCGCGGGCAAAAATCTGGCGGAATCGTCGAGTATGCGGACGGCGATAAAATTAGCCGCCGAACTGGCTTTAAATTCATAAAAAAGGCAAACTTTGTTAGAATAAGTTTTTAGTCGGAAAAGAGGGAAAAATTTTGTAAGATGAGTGAAGTTTCGGAAAACGGACAACCGAAAGTTTTGGTTGCTGACGACGACCCGGCGATCTTGCGTCTGGTTAAAGCGATTGTCGAAAAAGAAGGTTTTACAGTGATAACCGCGCGCGACGGCAAGGAAGCTTATAAACTCCTCCAATCGGGCGAAGCGTTTATCGCTGCGATTTTCGACGTGGTGATGCCGTATATTCAAGGCACCGAGCTGGTTCGTTATATGCAGTCCGAAAAGCGTCTGATGAAAATTCCGGTGATTATGATGACCGCCGAACAGAATTCGCGGCTTTCTTCGGACAGCTTTGCGGCAGGCGCGGTCGCTTTTTTGCCGAAACCTTTTACCAACACCCAGCTTCAGACGATGCTCCGAATGTTTATCCGGCAGGGATAAACAAAAATGCGCCTGACGGAGCGGATTTTTTTGAGTTTTGATACGACATTTTATATTCTGGTCTTGATTATTTTCGGGCTAAATGATTTTTAGCCGTTTTTCTTGACGATAAACCCCGACGAGTGATAGTTTTCAAGTCGAAACAACTTTTCGGCAAAATTTAGTGCCTAATCAAAAAGGAGCGAGTGCCCTGTGTCCAAACGTAAACTGCTTTTAGCAGATGATTCGATAACAATTCAGAAAGTTGTCAATTTGACCTTTGCCGATGAAGGGATCGAGGTGATTGCGGTCGGCGACGGCGATTCGGCGATGCGCAAGTTCGACGAATTTATGCCGGATTTGGTGATGGCTGACGTCAATATGCCGGGTTTGAACGGCTATGAAGTCTGCCGCATTATCAAAAACACCGAAGAAACGCAGCACATTCCGGTGATTTTGCTCGTCGGTTCGTTCGAGCCGTTCGATGAAAATGAAGCGAAAGAAGTCGGCGCGGACGATTTTTTGACGAAACCTTTCCAGTCAATTCGCCAGCTCGTCAACAAAGTTACCGATCTGCTGAACCGGAGCGAGAAATCGGCGACGGATACTGCTAATACGGAAAATCCGCCGCCATCGGTGGTTGACAGTTTTGCCGAAACGCTCCAATTCGATAAACAGGAAGATTTACCCGAAGAATCAGCAGACGTGAGAACTTCGAACGATTTCGAACTCGGACGGAGTATTTCAAACGGGTTTGACGATCGCCCGACGGAAATTTCGAGCGATTTCGGCGACGCCGGAATGGACGACGAAATGATCGAAACGAGTCCCGCGAACGATTACGTTTCCGGTTCGGACTCGGTTTATCAAGCCGAAACGACGATTGATTACGCGAAAACCCAGCCTTTGAACGCCGAAGATCTAAAGGGTTTCGAGATGATTTCGGGCGGAAATGCGGAACAACAGCAATCTTCTGAAAATTATGAGGTTCAGCCGCCGATAACCGAACGCAGCGATGAACCGGACGAACGATCGGAACCCGCTTCGTTCGATGAAGAGGCGAGAAAATTAGACCAGACGGAAGATTACGAAGCACCGCAAAGCTATCGCGAATCGCAAAACGATGAAACGCCGCAAAACTCGGAAACGCCGAAAAGCGACGAAGAACCTGAAAATATATCCGAAACCGAGCCGCAGATAGATTATTATCTGCCGAACGAACCGGAATTCGAAAAAGAACTTTCGGACGCCGAAACGCTCGCGCCGGAAGTTTCTTATGAAGCGGAGCAGCCGCGCGAAGCGAATTTCAGTCAGGCGACCATCGAAGCGGAAGACGAAACCGCGCCGGAAGCCGAAGTAACAAGCGAAAAGGCTGAAACGCCGTCCTGGTTTGCTGAGGACGAACCTGCCGATTTCGATAAAACGGAGCAAGCCGTTCGTGAATCGGAACCGGAAATTGTCGAAGAAAAAACGCCGGAAACTTTCGCCGCGAATTTTGTCGAAGAACCTCAAACGGAAGAACCTGAAACGACGGAAAAAACCGCCGAATCGGGAACGTGGGAACATCCTGTAAATTTTTCGGACACGGAAATCGAACCCGATAAAACCGAACAAGTCGAAGAAGCGCAAACAAAAGAGCCGGAACCCGAAGCTGCGACGTTCGAACAATCGGAAACTGAACCGGCGGAAGTCGAGGAACCGGAAGTCGAAGAAGCGAAGGTCGAAGAACCGGAAACCGAAGAACCGGAAACCGAAGAAAAGCAGGAAAATTTCGAGGCTGAAGAATCGCGGAAAGACTTCGGAACAATCGAAGAAACGCCGATTTACTTTTCGGAAAACGCGCCGGCGCTGGATTTTGACGACGGCGATCTGCTCGAACTTCCGCCGCTCGTCGAAGAAACCGGCATTCGTCCGCAGGCGAAAGCCGAAGCGCTCGTTCCCGAAATCGTCGCTGCCGCAGCGCCGGTTGCCGAACCCGAATCGAAAATAACCCTTACGAAAACCGTCGCGGAAAGCGAAATCGCGCTTTCTTTTCCGCCCGAACTGATCGAAGCCATCGCGCAAGCAGTCGCGGAAAAAATCTCGGCGCGGACGATGACCGACATACTGCCGCACATCACCGAACTGGTGATGAGAAAATTGGCGGAAGAAAATCAGGAAAGTAAAAAGTAAAAAGTAAAAAGGTAAAAAGTAAAGCGGCTGATTTTTCTTGCAAGATGAAAAACAGCCGTTTTTGTTTTAGAATTTAGATTTTGCAGTGGTCGGTAATCGGTGTTCAGTTGTCAGAAAAGACAAATACTGATCACCGATCACCGATCACCGACCACCGAACATTATGGAAATCGCAAAAGCATATAACTCGCAGGAAGCTGAAGAGTCGCATTATCAGAAATGGGAAGCGGCAAATTGTTTCGCTCCCGAAATCAACGAAAACCCCGAAGCCGAAAAATATTCGATCGTCATTCCGCCGCCGAACGTGACCGGATCGCTTCATATGGGACACGCGTTGCAGCACACTCTGATGGACGCGCTCGTTCGCCGCAAGCGGATGCAGGGCTATAAAACGCTCTGGCTGCCGGGAACCGATCACGCTTCGATTTCGGTGCAGCGAAAAATCGTCGAACAGCTTCGCGATGAAGGAAAAACGCCTCAGGAGGTCGGTCGCGAAGAATTTCTGCGCCGCGCGTGGGATTGGAAAGAGCTTTACGGCAACACCATCACCGAGCAGATGAAACGCGAAGGCGCGTCGGTTGACTGGTCGCGGCTGCGCTTTACGATGGACGAAAGTTTATCACGCGCCGTGATCGAAGTTTTCTGCCGACTTTACAGCGAAGGCTCGATTTATCGCGGGCGTCGCATCGTCAACTGGTGCCCGCACGATAAAACCGTGATTTCCGACGCCGAAGTTAAGGACGAAAAGAAAAAGGACGGAAAACTCGTCTATTTGCAGTATCCGGTCAAGGATTCGAAGCAAAAAGTGACGGTCGCGACGACGCGCCCCGAAACGATGCTCGGCGATACGGCGGTCGCAGTTAATCCGTCGGACGAGCGTTACAAAGATTTGATCGGTAAAACGATTCTTTTGCCCTTAACGAATCGCGAGATTCCGATCGTCGCCGACGAATATGTTGACGCCGAATTCGGGACGGGCGCGGTCAAGATCACGCCCGCACACGACCCGAACGATTACGAACTCGGCGTTCGTCACAATCTCGAACAGCTCGTCATCATGAACGACGACGCGACGATGAACGCGGCGGCGGGCGCGGATTTCGAAGGCTTAGATCGTTATAAAGCGCGCGAAAAAGTCATCGAGCGCTTTGAAGAATTAGGGCTTTTGGAAAAGATCGAAGATTACGAAGTCAGTCTGCCGACGTGCGAACGCTGTAAAAACGTGATCGAACCGCTTTTGTCTGAACAGTGGTTTTGCCGGATGGACGAAATGCGCGATATGGCTCTGGATATGATGCGCGAGCGCGGCGTACCGCATTTTTACCCGCAGGTTCCGAACGAAAAAGTTTATACGACGTGGCTCGAAAACTTAAAAGATTGGACGATTTCGCGCCAGCTTTGGTGGGGACATCAAATTCCGGCGTGGTATGACGCGGACGGGAAAGTTTTTGTCGCGCGAAGTTTCGAAGACGCGCGAAATACGGCGGGAACCGATAATCTGCGGCAGGACGACGACGTTCTTGACACATGGTTTTCGTCGGCTTTGTGGGCTTTTTCGACTTTCGGCTGGAACGGCGAAGTTACCGAAACCGAAGATTTGGAGGCATATTCGCCGACCGACGTTCTCGTCACGGGACGCGACATTATTTTTCTGTGGGTTTCGCGAATGATGATGCTGACCAAAAAATTCGTTGATAAAGTCGCATTTGACGACTGCGTTATCACGGGCACGGTTTTGGGCAAAGACGGCAAGCCGATGTCGAAATCGCGCAAAAACGGCGTTGATCCGCTCGAAATGTTCGATAAATTCGGTGTTGACGCGACGCGCATTTACCTTGCCTCGATCGCGACCGGCGCGGATATTCGCTGGAACGACACATTGATCGAAACCTATCGCAATTTTGCCAATAAGATCTGGAACGCGACGCGTTTTTGCCTGATGAACTCGGAAGGCGCCGAGGTTAATTACACATATCTCGATCCGCGCGCCGAAACCGTCGAGATAATTCAAACGATCGGCGACGAGTTGATTGACGATATTGACGAAGAGGATGAAGAATTTTTAGACAAGGTCGAGCCGGAATTCGTGAAAGATAATCCGAAGGAAAATCTTTCAATCGCCGACCGCTGGATTATTTCGAGACTTAACCGGACGGCGCTCGACGTTAACAAATCGCTCGACAAATACGAATTTCATACCGCCGTATCCTTGCTTTATCATTTCTTCTGGGACGATTTCTGCGATTGGTATATCGAACTCGTCAAAGACGATATCACGTCTGAGAACGTGAACACCGCGCGCGACGCGGCGCGTTCGCGAATTTTGACGATCATCGAACAGGCTTTGCGGCTTTTGCACCCGTTTATGCCGTATCTGACCGAAGAACTGTGGCAAAAACTTCCCGGCGTTTCAAACGAACTGCACAACGCGGCTTACAAAAACGCCGCACAAACGGTGATGCTCGCCGATTATCCTCTGGGCGATAAAAATCTGATCGACGAACGCGCCGAAGCCGAGATGCAAGCTGTGATCGAATTGATTTCGAAGGTTCGCAATATTCGCGCCGAGATGCAGATCAAGCCGTCGGACAAACCCGTCATACACGTCGCGGCAAATGCCGAATCGCAGCAGATTTTTGCCGCCAACGAAGCGCAAATCTTAAAGCTCGCGCGCGCCGAAGCGTTGGTTTTAGGCGAAAAACTCGATGTGCCGCGTGCTTCTGCAAAAGCCGTTACGGCAGTTGCCGAAATCGCTCTGCCGCTCGAAGGTTTGATTGATTTCGAAAAGGAAGTCGCGCGGCTCGAAAATCAGCTCAACAAGCTCGAAACGGAACAGACGCGGCTCAAAGGTCAGCTTTCGAACGCCAATTTCGTTGACCGCGCACCGGCTGAAAAAGTGCAGGAAATCCGCGACCGCGTCGCCGAAATCGAAACGCAGGTCGTAGCTTTGCGGCAGAATTTGGAAGCATTAAAGTAATATGAAAAAAAATATTTTATTGCTGTTCGTTATATTGATTGCCGCGTCTCTGAATATCTTTGGTCAGGGGCGCGCAATCACCGGTCAAGAATTCTATTCCATAATTAATGATGCCGGAAATAAAAGATTTAAACTTTCTCGCCGTGAGAAAAGGACGTCGACAATTTATTCGAAAGGAGCTGTAAAGGAGATCAAAGAGGAAACGGATGAATTTGATCTTCCGAACAATCGGCGGTATTTACGGACTTTAACGGTCGGTGAAAGGATTGAAAAACTGGAATTGATAAAAATCGAAAATAGATATTACCAGAAAAAGGATAACGGAAAATGGACGAAGGAAAAACAATGGAATCTCCCCGACTCTTTAAGCGGAATTCCGGTTCCGATTCGATCTTCGTATTTGGTTGAGACAGTTACTCTAAATAACAAAACCGTTAAACTTTACATATTTTATGCCGTTTATAATGAATATTCACCAGCGCCGGGAGAGGAGAAACAGGGGTATTTCGAGAATAAAGTTTGGGTTGATGACGAGGGGTTGGTAATCAGAGAAGAAACGCAGTCCGGAAAACCGCAGTCAAAAGAAATTAAGTATACAAAGCGGTTTGAATACGAATACAATCCGAAAAACCTGAAAATTGAAGCGCCGATAAAATAATAAAAATCGATTTCAAGAAAAAAAGGGAAACTTCATAAAAGCTTCCCTTTTTTTGTGTTTTGTTGACAGGTAATTTACGTCAGACGGTTTTTAGCGCGATTGACATCGTCGTTGAGTTCATCGTCCGGATTTACTTTTTCAGCAACTTCGTGACCGGCAACTGCGCCGCCGACTCCGCCGACAACTCCGCCGATCGCCGTTCCGATGCCGGGAACGACCGAACCAAGTGTCGCGCCCGTAACCGCGCCGCCGACAGCGCCGGATCCGGTTCCGAGTGTATGATCGCCGTCATGCTCGTCGCCCGGCTGCGGGTTTACCTTTTCCGCAATTTCATGACCGGCAGCGCCGCCCGCGATTGCGCCGGCAACACCACCGACAATTCCGCCGGCAGCAGTTCCGATACCCGGTGCTACGGCAGTGCCGATAGCTGCGCCGGTTGCTGCGCCGCCGGCTATGCCGACGCCCGTTCCGAGAACGTGCGAGCCGCCGTTAGTGTTGAATTCGTTATGTAAATATTGTGCGTCTTCGTCGTTGCGCGGATTGACGCCCATATAGATACCACCGTTTTTGATGCCTTCTTCATATTCGGCAGCGTGTTCGTCCGGAATGCCCGAACCGACGAGCGCGCCGATTAATCCGCCGCCCAAACCGCCTGCGCCTGCGCCTGCAAGGGCAGCGGCGAGAGGTCCGGCAACGATTAAACCAAGTCCGGGAAGCGCGACGCTGGTGCCGATCGCGGCAATACCGCCGATGATCGCGCCGAGCGTTCCGCCGATCGCCGAGCCGACGCCCGCGCCTTCGAGCGCTTTACTGCCGAGTTCGGTATCCGCCGTTCCGTCGCCGAAATGGCGATCGCGTGTTTCGTCCGACATTAATAAATTGACGTCGTCCGTCGTGTATCCTCGGCTATTCAACGATGAATAAGCGCGTTCCGCACTTTCGCGGTCATTAAAAAGTCCTGATACTACTCTATTTTGTCCTGTATTTTCGTTCATTATATGTTCTCCCTTTTTGATTTTTGATCTATTCGTTCCTTGCGCGTCTTCAATCTCGATGAACTGCATCAAATTGAGACATCCGCGACAAGTATGTAAGCTATGAATTGCAACCGTCGTGCCATTAAAAATCGGACACAATTCGCGAAGATCAAAAATTGTGAACGACAACCGAAGTGCCGATAAATCCTTAAGAAAAAGCGATTGGAAACTTTTCAGCCGCTAAAAAAAACGATTCCGAACAATTCCGGAAACCGACCGCCGGACATTATTCCGACGGCGGCTGTAATCAATGCGAACATTTCCATCCGTGAATGTCGTAAAGCGATGTCGAACGCCTCGATATGAACGAATCCTGATTAATAAATGAAGGCATCCGAACATTCTTCAAATACTCGGATGCCTTCACAGACGGGTGTTTCGTCCGTAATCCGTAATTGCTTTACGTCGTCGGCGTTTCTTTCCCGTCCTTGTTGTCGCGTTCGATGTGGCTTGCCGAAAGTCACGCGCGCATGCGGGCGGGATTGGTTTTGTATCGAAGCTTCATCAAATCCTGCAAAATGCGGTGGGCGATCATTCCGCGACGAACGGCTTCGCCGACTTGCGCGGTCGCTTCGACGCGCGCGTCTGCCGCCATTTCGGGCGGCACGAGATTAGTTTCGAATTCATGAATCGCCGCCTGTAAATCGGCAAGATAGTTTGCTTCCAGACTTGTTCTACTCAAGGTGCTGCCTTCCAAAATTTTAATTATTAAGTCAAGAAAAAGTTAAACGCGCGATTTTAAGGATATCTTTGCGTTTGCTGCGGGTTTGTTTGATAATCACCATTAACAAAAAAATATTCCGGCGGGTATTTTGTCGAATAACTCGGGTTAGGCGAAACCGGAACTTTTTGAAGCTGGCTGGAGAATGATGTGAAAAATCTTAAACTTTTAGGATTGTGTTTGGCGCTCGCGCTTTTCGGCGGTTGTTCGTCGATGCGCGAGATGAGCGGGCAGAGCGCGAACGGCTCGGGCGCTTCGAACGGCGCGTCGGCGGCGAAAAGCGGGGTGAATCTTCCGGGCAATATGAAAAACGCCTATCGCGACGGCGAATTAGCGCAGGAACGCGCGGCGGTCGTGACGCTGCCGAACAACACGGATATTTTATACCGCAAGGACGAGCAGAAATTGTCCGTAGACGATCTGGGCAAAAAGTTTGACGAATATATGGGCGCGGCGGACGGCGGTTCGAAAGACGCGAAGGCGATTTATATCATCGCCGACGCCGGAAACGAATACGGCGCGGTGATTCGGATTCTCGAACTGGCGCGGCGCAGGCGGATCGAAACCGCGCGGTTCGTCGTCAGCCAGAACGAAAAAGGCGAGCCGACGGACGTTTTCAATGTCAAGATCGCCGAGGAAATACACTTGGACGGCATCCCGCAAAAACCGAATCCGAACACGCTTGTCGCGACGTTTTTGAAGGACGGCATCTATCTTTTGAATGTGGAAGGTAAAACGCTCGACGAACTCAAGCAATCATTATCCGAAATCTTTAAGTATCGCGAAACGACGGGCGTGTTTCGCGAAGGCACGAACGAGGTCGAGAAGACCGTGATTATCAAAGCGCCGCTTTCGGCAAAATACGGGGAAGTCGTGAGATTAATTGATGCCGTCAAGGAAACCGGCGCAATTCCGATCGTCATTCAGATTGACGATCTGGAAAAATAAAACATTATGAATCTTTTTGAAAACAGCTATATTTTAGCGAGCATCGCCGAATTTTTGAGCGAGGATTTGGGACGCGGCGACATTACGACGCAGGCTTGCGTTGCGCCGGACGCGCGCGGGCAGGGAAAATTTCTTGCCAAGGAAAAACTCGTCGTCTGCGGTCTGGACGTGGCGGAAGCCGTCTTTGTTCATCTCGACGAAGAATCGCCCGAGCTTGAAACTTTGGTCAACGAAGGCGACGAGGTCGAATCGGGAACGGTTTTTGCGACCTTACGCGGATTTGCCGACGTGCTTTTGGCGGGCGAGCGAACGGCGCTCAACCTGATCCAGAGAATGTCGGGCATCGCGACCTTAACGCGCCAATTCGTCAAGGCGATCGAAGGCACGGGCGCGGAGATCGTCGACACGCGCAAGACGACACCGGGACTCAGAATGCTCGAAAAATACGCCGTTACCGTCGGCGGCGGCAAGAATCACCGCCTCGGTTTGGACGACGGCGTTCTGATTAAAGACAATCACATCGCGCTTGCGGGCGGCATCACCGAAGCCGTTACTTTGGCGAAAAAAATGGTCGGGCATCTGCATAAAATCGAAGTCGAAATCTCGAACTGGGCGCAGCTTCGCGAAGCGGTCGAAGCGGGCGCGGACATCGTCATGCTCGACAACCAGACGCCCGAAGAAGCCGCGAAACTCGTCGAAATGTCGCGCACCTTAAACCCGAACGTGCTGATCGAAGCCTCGGGCGGTATGGATTTAGACCGCGTGCGCTCGTTTGCCGAGGCGGGCGTTGATCTGATCTCGGTCGGAAAATTAACGCATTCGGCGCGGGCAGTTGATATTTCCTTCAAGATTCACACGGTTTAAGTTTCAAATTAGCTGCGGATAAACGCGGATTTCGCAGATTAAGACGTTTAATCTTTCTTTGCGTGCTTTGCGCCTTGCGGGAGAAATTGTTTCGCGCAAAGGCGCAAAGCACGCAAAGAAAACTAAATTAATTCTGATCCGCGAAATCCGCGTTTATCTGCGGCAAAAAAATCTGACAAACCAGCCGGTAAAATTTTTTATTTGAATTGAAACTATTTTATTTTATTTTCCGCGTTAACAAACGGAGGGAGATTGTTATGGCAGTCAATTCAAATATTCTAAAACGCCCGTCAGACCGCGGTTTGTTCTTAACGGCGGCGATCGGCTTTCCGCTTTTGGTGCTGATCGGTTATTTCAAGTCTTATTATTTCAGCGCCTTTTTCGCCGACGCGCGACCGGTCGCGAACGCGCTCGTTCACGCGCACGGCATCGTCATGACGGCGTGGGTGATATTTTTTATCGTCCAGTTTGCGCTCGTCCGCACGAAAAATATCCGTCTGCATATGACGATGGGACTGGGCGGCATCGCGCTCGCGGCGATGGTCGTAATTGTCGGACTGGCAACCGCTTACGACGCGCAGCTCGTCCGCCGCAGCGCGCCGCCCGGAGCCGATCCGCACGGATTCTTTTTTCTTCCCGTGTCGGATATGCTGCTTTTCGTGCTGTTCTTCGCGGGCGCGCTCATTTACCGCAAGCGTCCGGCTGAACATAAAAGTTTGATGCTTTTGACGGCGATCAATTTCCTGCCCGCCGCATTGTTTCGCGTTCCGCTCGTCGCGCCCGAATATCAGGGATTTTTCGCATTCGGCGTTCCGGCGCTGCTGGCGGTCGCAGGACTAGCTTGGCACACGATAAAGCATCGAAAATTGAACAAGATTTTTGCCGCCGGCGTATTCCTGATAATCGCGATGGTGCCGCTTCGCTTCATGATTATGGAATCGCAAATCTGGCTTCGAATCGTCGCGCGGATCGCGCCATAAAAACTCGGAATAAGTGAAAAGTGAAAAGTGAAAAGTGAAAAGTAATCGTGCAAAATTAAAGGTTAGAGTTACGCCTCAAGGCGTAACTCTAACAATTCGAACCTATTGATTAATTTTGTACGATCACTTTTCACTTTTCACCACTTTGGAGACACGGCTATGAAAAAGAAGATCATTATCGGAAGTCTTGTTCTCGGAGTTTTATCGGCAGGCTTATTGACCGTCACGCGGACGCTTTACCCGACGAACGTTGCCGAAACCGCGCCCAATCACGCGGAAGAAAAAATGCGTTCGCGGCGTTACAAAACCGATTTGAAAATTTTCGCCGCCGAAGCGCAAAAGCTAATTCCGACGCTTTCGACGTGGGGCAAAAACTGGAAATACGTTTCGACCGATGAGAACGAAAATTCGGCAGTCATCAAAGCGGAAGTTCCGGTCGTAGTTTTTACCGACGATTTGCGGATTACAGCCGAAAAGGACGCTGTCGGCGATTCGATTGTCGTCAATATTCATTCGAACTCGCGCGTCGGCAAAAGCGATTTCGGCGAAAACCGCCGCCACGTTTTACAGATTCTCGAAGTGCTCGACGCAAAACTCTTAAGAAGTGAGAATTTAGAAGTGAGAGGTGAGAAGTAAAGGACAAAATAGCTCTTACTTTTCATTTCTCACTTCTAAATTCTCACTTAATTCGTTTTCCTCGCTCGAAAAGGCGAGCAGTTCTTCGGTCGGCTTTAAGAACGGCGCGAACCAGATCGCGCCGGTTGAAACAATCAGCGCGACCGTACAGGCGACGCCGCCTTCGATGCCATAGTTTTCGCCCGTCAGCCAGATCGGACCGGCGTCAATCTCGCGCAAAAACGGCGCGGTGATGAGTTGCTCAAGCCCGCTCACCTCGACGCCGAAAAACGCGCCCTGCATCCAGTTCCACATCAGGTGAACGCCGAACGGAAACCATAAGTTGCGCGTTTTCAGGTAGGCGACGCCGAGCCAGACACCGGCGAGACCCGTGTTGATCACCGAAAAAACGGTCGCGTTCGGATTGCCGTTATGCGCCAACGCGAAAAAACACGAAGTCAGGAAAATCGCCAGCCATGCGAGCCGCGCGCGCGCGAAGGTTTGCAGAATATAACCGCGAAAAAGCGCTTCTTCGAAAGCCGCCGCAACAGTGAAAACCGCGAGCGATATGCCGAGCGTCAAAAGAATCGCCGTCGTCCCGTGATTGCGGTTGAATTCGAAGCTCAAACCGCCGAAAGCGACCGCGATCGCGATTGCCAAAACTATCGAAAGCGTGCCGAAAATCAAGCCCCAGACTAAATCCTTAAACCAGTTTTTCGTAAAATTCGCGCCGAGCGCGCGCAGCGGCAAATCTTCGAGAGATTTGCCCCAAAACCAGCCGAGCGCGAGCGCCAGAGCAAGCGAAAGCGAGCTGTTTACCAGAAGATAGCGCGGCGTTCCGGGCGTGTATCCGATGCCTGTCGCCGCAAGGAAAGCCTGCGCCGCGCCGATCAGCATCGTCGCGAAAAAGAAAAAGGAAATCAGAAAAAGCGCAAACCGCCAGCCGCTTCTGACGCGCCCCGCTTCGTTGAAGAAAATGGTGTTAAAGTTCATAAATTTTCACCAGTCCGAACATTTTTACTTTAAGCGGTCGCGCAAAATAAAGTTAAAGTTATAGCCGCAGATTATGCGGATTACGCGGATAAAACCATAGATTTACAATAAATATTATCTACAACAACTTAATATTAATCCGCGAAATCCGCGTTTATCTGCGGCTGATTTGCATTAATTTATTTTGCGCGACTGCTTAAAGTGCAATTTTTTGGATTTCATGGTAACGAGTTTAGCCGAAATGCGGACGACGAACAAAGCGCCGATTTATGCTAAACTTCTCTAGCAATGAGCGAGCCGAAACCGACACCGAAAAAAACGAAAGCGCCGTGGTTTCTGGGCGGATTCGTGCTGATTTTGCTGACCTTTCTCATCTTGCTGCAATCGTCGAATCTCTGGAAAACCTTCTCGATCTCGTCGGCTGACGACACGCTTCTGCTTTACGCGCTCTCGTCTCTGAACTTTTTCGCGTTCGTCATTTTCGGTTTCATACTGCTTAGAAATCTGATCAAACTGGCGCGCGAACGACGCGCTCTGCAGCTCGGCGCGAAGATCAAAACGCGGCTCTGGCTTTATTTTTTCGCCGTGTCAATTATGCCGATCATCGCGATGGCGGTTTTTTCGTATCTTTTTATGAACCGCGCGCTCGAACGCTGGTTTACATCGATTCCCGGCAACGCGATCATCGAAGCCCGCGAAGTGCAGAATCAGGCGATCAAATCGCAAGCCGAAAAATTGACTCAAACGGCGCGAATGCTTGCCGAAAGTCTGAATAACCGCGAAACGTCGAGCGATGATCTGCGGCGAATCGCCGAAGCCGGCAGCCTGACGCACGTCGAAATTCTCTCGAAAACAAACATGACCGTCGCGGTTTACGAAAAAAACATCGCCGACGAGCAGAAAGCGGAAGTCGATAATCTTCTGGAATTGATCCGCAACGGGCGAATGGACGAGCCGGTTTTGCTCGATAGCCGGGGATTTGACGCCGTGCTCGCGCCGCTTGCAGACGGCAGAAAACTCGTCATCATGCCGGATTTTTACGCCGAAGAAAACGTCAGCCGGATAGTTGATAATTCTTTGAACGAGTTTGAAAAATTAAAACAAAAGGAAGTCACGATCCGGCAGATCGGGCTTTCGACACTCGGCGTTTTGACGTTTCTGCTGATTTTCGCATCAAGCTGGACGGCGCTTTATATCGCGCGCGGTTTGACCGTGCCGATCAAGGCTTTGGCGGAAGGCGCGGATAAGATCGCGCAGGGCAATTTCGGGCATCGCGTCGATGTTTTAGCCGAAGACGAATTGGCGCTGCTGGTCGAATCTTTTAACCAGATGTCCGCCAAATTAGAAGAAAACTCCGCCGAACTCGAAGAACGCCGCCGCTATATCGAAACCGTTCTGCAATCGCTGCCGACCGGCGTGATTTCGTTCGACGCCGACAATAAAGTTACGACGATCAATAAATCGGCGGTGCAGATTTTACGGCTCGAAGACGCGGATTTTATCGGAGTCGAACTCGGCGCGCTCGTCGCGGAAGAAAACCGCATCGTCCTTGAAAGGCTTCTCAATCGCGCGCGCCGCATCGGTCAGGCGAGCGAGCAAACCGCGCTCCAGCGCGAAAACGTGGACGGAAACGGCGCGGGCGACGCGAATCTTTCGGTTGCGCTGACGGCGACTGCGCTGCCGCGACAATTCGGCGAATCGAGCGGCGTCGTGCTCGTGATCGAAGATTTATCCGAGTTGATCACGGCGCAGCGCGCCTCGGCATGGCAGGAAGTCGCGCGGCGGATGGCGCACGAAATCAAAAACCCTTTGACGCCGATTCAGCTTTCCGCCGAACGCATCGCCAAACGCTTTTCGGCAGCGCAGAGTCCGAAATCGAAAGTTCAGAGTTTTCTCGATGTTTTTTCGAGTAAACCGAAGGACGCGCCGTCGCCGCCGACCGACGAGCAAACCGCGCGCGTTATCAAAGAAGGCACGGAAACTATTTTGCGCGAGGTCAGTAGTTTAAAGGCGATGGTTGACGAGTTTTCACGCTTTGCGCGGCTGCCGAACGTGCGGCTCGAAAGCGGCAATCTGAACGAGATTATTCGCCAGTCAGCCGCGCTTTACGAAGATCGCGGCGCACGAATCGAACTCGATCTAGCCGAAAATCTGCCGAACGCGATGATTGACGAAGAACAATTAAAACGCGTCTTCGTAAATCTGATCGAAAACGCCGTCGAGGCGTTCGATAAATTGCAGGAAAATAAACGCATCTTCGCTAAATCCTTTTACGATCCGGGACGCGATCTGATCGTCGCCGAAATATCGGATAACGGCGACGGCATCACGCCGTCGGATTTCCAGAAGCTTTTCCAGCCCTATTTTTCGACCAAAGGACGCGGCACGGGTTTGGGTTTGGCGATCGTCCAGAGAATCGTTTCCGAACATCGCGGCAGAATCAAAGCCGTCAACAACTCTCCGCGCGGCGCGAAATTTATTGTAGAATTACCTGTGATTAGTTGAGGCAGAAATATGTTTGCAAAATGGCTTGAAGAATATCAAAGACTTTCTAATGAAATGCGATTTGTTTCAAAATTAGGAACATTTCTCGTTTCTCTGTTCGCAATTCTAAGCCTTTATAACATTGCACATTTTTTTTATCTCGGAAATTACGGTGTACAAATACTCTTCGAAATACAGGCTCTTTTACCCGCAGTCATCTTTCAGTCGGTAATCTTTTTAGTCTTTGCCGCTAAATTTGCCTCATTGTTTTTTAAATCAGAAAAAGCTTTTGTTTTTAATCAAATTTTGTGGATGACCGGAATTATATTACTTGTAACTTATTGGTATTGTTTAAGACTTGAGCCGTTGTCTTTTGGGATTTATTCGACTGTTCCCGAACCGTTTTTTAGACATTCGTCTCCGGTTTTCAGCACTATAGCAGTGGTGTATTTAATTTTGAGTCCTCTTCGACAAATTACTACAATTGTAATTGCTTTTATAAAATCTAAATGAATTCAATTTTAATCGTAGATGACGAGCGCGGGATTCGCGAGACTTTGCGCGGGGTTTTGGAAGACGAAGGATTCGAGGTCGAAACCGTCGAGACGGGCGAAGATTGTCTGAAAGCGGTCGAGACGTTTCATTTTTCGTGCATTTTGCTCGACATCTGGCTCGGCGACGGAATTGACGGACTCGAAACTTTAGAGAAATTGCGCGCGAACGGAAACGATTCGGCGGTCGTGATGATTTCCGGGCACGGCAATATCGAAACCGCCGTCAATGCGACCAAACTCGGCGCGTTCGATTTTATCGAAAAGCCTTTATCGCTCGAAAAAACCGTTTTGACCGTTCGCAACGCCGTCCGGCAGCGCGATCTTGAGCGCACGAACGCGCAACTCGTCGAACGGCTTTCGCACGAATACGCAATGATCGGCGAATCGGTTGCGATGCGCGCTTTGCGGAAACAGATTTCGATCGTCGCGCCGACCGACGGCAGGGTTTTGATCTCGGGCGAATCGGGAACCGGAAAAGAATTGGTCGCGCGGGCGATTCACTCTCAATCAAGAAGAAAAAACGCGCCGTTCGTCGAGATAAATTCGGCGGCGATCCCCGAGGATTTAGTCGAATCGGAACTTTTCGGGCACGCTAAGGGAGCGTTTTCGGGCGCGATTCAGGCGAAGAAAGGGAAGTTTGAAATTGCCGACGGCGCGACGCTTTTTTTGGACGAAATCGGCGATATGTCGCCGCGCGTGCAGGCGAAAATGCTGCGTGTTTTAGAGGAACAGCGCTTCGAGCCGATCGGCAGTAATACGCCGGTAAAAGTTGACGTGCGCGTTATTTCGGCGACCAATAAACCTTTATCCGCGCTGATCGAAAACGGCGATTTTCGCGCCGATCTGTTTTATCGCCTGAACGTTATTCCGTTTCAGATTCCGCCGCTGCGCGAGCGCCTCGAAGACATTCCGCTTTTGACCGAACATTTCAACCGCAGATTTTCGTCCGCCTACGGCAAAAAACCGAAAGAACTTACTTTGGAAGCCCTCGAAGCGCTGCAAAATTACGCGTGGCTCGGCAACGTCCGCGAACTCAAAAACACGATCGAGCGCGTCGTTATTATGGTCGAAAAACAAAAAATTTCGGCGGAAGATTTGCCGCGCTTTAACGTTTCGGAAGATGCTCCCGCATCGTCGTTTCGCTTTCCGTCGTTCAAAGACGCGACCGACGCCTACCAGCGCGAATTTATCATGCATAAATTGAACGAATTCGACGGCAACGTGTCGAAAGCGGCAGACTCGATGGGCGTTGACCGCAGCCACCTTTATCGCCGGATGAAAAATCTCGGAATCCAGGTAAAAGAAAAATAATCTCAAAATTTTATATTCCGAGAATACCGATTTATGGAGCGCGGCACGTTCTTCGTTCGTGGTCGTTTTAGAAGATTATTTTTCGGCGATTTGACGGCAATCGCCCCATTCGACCGCGCTGCCGAACTCTTCGATGATAGTCGGCACGGCTTTTTCGGCTTTCGGATGAATGTCGTGAAACAATAAAACGCCACGACGTTTGATAAGCATTAAAATTTCAATCCGGTTGATGATGTCTTCGGCGTCAATCTGGGCGTTCCAATCCTGCGAATCCATATTCCAGAGCGCGACCTGCAAATTTTCTTTTTGAAAAAACGCGCCGCTCTCCGGTTTGCGCTGACCGTAAGGCGGACGAAAAAGCGGCAGAAAAACCTGTGTGCCGTCGAAACTGTTTTTAATCAAAGCGATCGTGTCGGTGACGGAAGTTTGCCAACGGTTTCCAACCGCATATTTCGAGCGTTTTTCGTGTGAAAGATGTTCGAAGCCGTGCGCGCCGACGCATTGCCCTTTATAAAGCCGAGCAATCGCGCCCGCGCCGTTCGTTTTTTGGCGATTGGCAAACTGCTGACCGAGCACGAAAAAAACTGCCGTCTTTTTCTGCGCGGCTAACATTTCGAGAACTTTGTCGGTGTTTCCGTTCGCGACGGTCGGACCGTCGTCGAAAGTGAGAAAAAACTTGCGGTCAGGCATTTTATCGCCGCTCCATTCGTTGTCGTTGAACAGTTCGATTTCGCTGCTCGTCGTCGGGAAAACGTCAGCCAGATGAATCTGTTCGGCAATGTAAACTCCCACGAATTCAGAAATATTTTCCCGCCACGAATCAAGGGCGGCAGGAATCTGCAAGGCGCTCGCCTTGGCAATGAAATCATCGGAATTGTTTGCCGCGCCGATGCAACTCCAATCGTTCGACTGGCAGGTTTTTGCGGCAGATTGATAGTTTTGCTGCGCCAGATTTAATTCTTTGGTAAGCCATTTATTGACCGAAAGGCGATTAAAAGTTTTATTTTCAGCCGTTTTTTGTCTGCCGAGTTCGAGTGCGTAAAAAAGAATCAATGCCCGTGAAGCGCGGTCGAATCCGTTCGGCGTATTGACGCTTTCGCTCCAGAGGCGACGATCGCCGACCGCGACGCCGGAATATCTTTTGGCGGTTTTGCGCGGCGTCGAAATTGG
Organism: Acidobacteriota bacterium; assembly: GCA_031411895.1. Lineage (GTDB taxonomy): Bacteria > Acidobacteriota > Blastocatellia > Pyrinomonadales > Pyrinomonadaceae > JAFDVJ01. The sequence continues at coordinate 60,546 of JANOBZ010000141.1, forward strand.
CAGCGCTTCCGTCGTATTAACCTGCGGCGTGACCGGTTCGTTAACGGCATTGGTTACAGAAGTTTCCGACAAAGGGCAGCCGGACATTACCAAAATAAACAGCCCGGTGATCAGCCAAATCTTTCTTCGCATATTCTGATACTAAAAGCTATCTCAAAAATAACCAAATTCTTCGGATTTTCTTTGCGCCTTTGCGGGAGAAAAATTATTTCCCGCAAAGGCGCAAAGACCGCCAAGTAAGAAATCAAGTTGAAAAAAAAGACCGCTCAAATATTTGAACGGTCTTTTATTAATAGTTTATAAACTATTAAATTCCCAAAACATCGATCAATTCCTGAACCGCGCCCGCCGATTTATGAAGCGCCGCGCGTTCTTCGTTCGTTAAGCTGATCTCGATGATCTGTTCGACGCCGTTTTTGCCGAGTTTGACCGGGACGCCGACGAAAAGGTTATTGATGCCGTATTCGCCTTCGAGATAGACGGCGCACGGCAGGATTTTCTTTTTGTCCTTCAAAATCGCTTCTGCCATTTCGACCGCGCCTAAAGACGGAGCGTAATATGCCGAACCGGTTTTGAGCAAGCCGACGATTTCCGCGCCGCCGTTTGCCGTGCGCTTGATGATTTCATCGAGACGATCCTGCGGAATCAATTCGGTGATCGGGATTCCCGCCACGGTCGAATAGCGCGGCAAAGGAACCATCGTATCGCCGTGACCGCCGAGAACGAAACAGGTCACGTTTTCGACCGAAACGTTTAATTCTTCGGCGACAAAACAGCGCATACGTGCCGAATCCAAAACGCCAGCCATGCCCATTACCCGGTTTTTCGGGAAACCCGAACGCACGAAAGCGACCTGCGTCATTGCGTCGAGCGGGTTTGAAACGACGATTATAAAGGCGTCCGGCGAATGTTTCGCGATCTGGTCGGTGACGCCGCCGACGATGTCCGAATTGGTTTTCAGCAAATCGTCGCGGCTCATTCCGGGTTTGCGCGGGAGTCCGGCGGTAATGATGACGACGTCCGAGTTGGCGGTTTCTTCATAAGAATTCGCGCCGACCAATTTAACGTCGAAACCGTCAATCGGCGCGGCTTGCGCCAAATCGAGCGATTTACCCTGCGGCGTTCCTTCGACAATATCAACCAAGACAACGTCCGCCAATTCCTTAGCGGCAATCCAATGCGCGGCGGTCGCGCCGACGTTTCCCGCGCCGACCACCGTAACTTTAAATCTTCCAGCCATTATGTAAATTTCCTCTCTAAAATAAGTGTATTTGATAAAAACAAGATTTTCTCACAAGAAGCGGGAAACGGCAAAAACAACTCTAAAATTAGCCGCAGATAAACGCGGATTTCGCGGATTAAATTAATAACTTATCAGTAACGGGTTTTTTTCCTCTTAGCGACTTTGCGCCTTTGCGGGAGAAAGTATTTCC
>JANOBZ010000142.1:0-7900 GCA_031411895.1 Acidobacteriota bacterium
GACTCAAAGAACACGGTAAACCGACGAAAGTGGCAATTATCGCGGCTGCCAGAAAGTTACTATGCTTTTTGAATGCCATTGCCAGAGACGCTAAACCATGGTTGCCGGTTTCTATTTGATTTTTATTACAGTTGCTACTTATTATGAATTGGCGTAAAGTATTTTTGATTTTAGGCATAATCTTTATTCTTACTGGAATTTTTCTGCCGCGAGATTGGTATGACGCAGTGCCGAAATCCGAAGCCGATTTGACGTGGATCAGACAGGATGAGCCAGCCGCGCCAACCCAAATTCCGCCGATAAAAGGCGTTACGCTTTTGCAAATTTCCTTTTTTATTGAAGGTTTGGCGTTTCTTTGGCTCGGATGGAAACGCCGGACTTACGCACCGCTCTCTCCAAACCAACGGCTTTTAATTACCGTCGAAGAAAACAAAACCGATTTCGGCTCTGCCTGGTTTTTGTTGATAGCGGCGGTTACGGTTTTAGCCTTGGGTCTGCGGCTTTTTCGACTTGGTTCGGAACTGTGGCTTGATGAAATCACGACGATTTTTTTCTACAGCCCGATGCCGACACTGCACGTTCTCACCGGTTTTGTCAGCGCCAACAATCATTTGCTCAACACTTTGTTGATGAAGCTCGCCGTCTCGTTTTTCGGCGAACAGGAATGGGTGGTTCGCCTGCCGTCGGCTATTTTCGGCGCAGCGACGATTCCCGTGTTTTACTGGGTTGCGCGTCTGGTGCTTTCGCGGCGCTCCAGCCTTTTAGCCGTGCTTCTTCTGGCTGTTTCGTATCATCACATCTTTTATTCGCAAAATTTGCGCGGCTATTCGATGCAGTTGTTTTTTACAACGCTTGCCGGTGGATTACTGGTCAAAGGATTGCAGGAAGACCGCCTGAGCATCTGGATTCTTTACGTCGCGGCAATGTTCTTTAATATGGCGTCATTATTGAACAGCGGTTTTGTCTTTGCCGCGCACGTTTTAATCAGCGCAACAGCGCTCATCCTGATCCGGTTGCGCGGAGACTCGCCGTTTCCGCTGTTGTATCGGCTGATTGCCGTCTTCGGCGTAACGGCGTTTCTGGTCTTTCAACTTTATGCGAGCTTTATACCACAAGCCTACGCTTATATTCAGACGACCTGGGGCGGTCCGAAAAGCGGGTTTTCGCTATTTTCACCTGTGTTTTTAGCGGAAATGATTCGCGGTATTTCCGCCGGATTCGGAACAAGTTTGATATTACTGGCGTTTCCTTTTGCCGCCATTGTCGCCGGCGTCGGGTTTGTAGTTTCTTTCAAACGCCAGTGGGTATTAATCGCATCGCTTGTTCTGCCCATTATTTTGACGCTCGCTTACGTGATATTAAATCGTCTCGCCATTTATCCGCGATTTTTTCTGCTGGCGCTTCCTCTAGCTTTACTGGTTACGATTCAGGGCATTGACAGTATTGCTCAATTCATTGCCGAAAAAATCAGTCAAAAGCCGAATGCTTTGGCGGCAAAATTTACAACAGCGGTTGTTATTTTGGGATGTCTGATTTCGCTAGCTTCACTCCCGCGTTATTACTCCGTGCCGAAACAGCCTTACCGCACTTCGCTGGCGTTTATTGAAGCGCGTCGCCAACCCAGTGAAATAATAGTTGCCATTCATCACATGGAAAATGGTTATCGTTTTTACGCCAGAGAATTCAATTTGACAGAGGACGTAGATTTGTTCTATGTGCGTTCGGTCGAGAAACTCGATTCGGTTTTATCGAGCCACAGCGGTAAGGGCGTTTATCTGGTAACTACTTTTCAAGGCAGTCTTCATTTTACACTTCCAGACCTCGAAGCGCAGATTGCAAAAGATTGGGAGGAGATTCAAATTTTTCCCGCTACCCTCGGCGATGCCGAAGTTCGGATATGGCGGCAACGTCATAGTAATTAGAAACAGTCTCGTAAATAGCATCTGAGCAAAATCTTGATGCAAGCTAAACGAACGAAGCCAGGAAATTCTCGGCATGATAATCGTAACGAACAACGACTCGACGAAATTTATGGAGCCACGCAAAAAGACGTTCGACTTTCCAGCGCCGCTTGTAACGGCGAAGTTTCCGACCGTCCTGCGTTTTCAGTTTCTTTCGATTGCGCTGATAATGAAAAAAACAAGTCCTTAAATTATTCTGCCGAAAACTTTCAAATAAAGTTTTGTAAAATGATCATGAAAATCTATAATTTCAGCTAGATTACCTAAGAGCCCGTTTAGAAGTTAGGACGACAGACGTTTGAGCACAAAATTTACATCGAAGAATAAAGTCAGACCTCGATTGATTCGATTTTTCTTTTATAATCGTTCCTCAATCGCCGATTGCGATTTAACCATGAAAAAGTTCGTCCAACTATCCAGCGTTTCGGCAAAACATTGAGTGTTTTCTCTTTGTCTGAGCGTTTAACAATTCCGATTACCATGGATTTCATAACATGCGGCGAGCCGAGCCGGGCTCTCTTGACTATGATTAATCGTTCGGCGAAGTGCCGCAGTCGTGCGGGCGCAGACCTGTAGAATTTGTCCCATAGTGTTTACTTATTGATTTGGGATGGTGTAGAATACACATCACACTTTGGAACTAAACACCTAGGCAAAGCTTATCTTTGGAGTATATACCCTATCCCATATCTCATTACTTACGTTTTTGCTTTAATTCAAATTTCACAAATTTTAGGAGATTACCAGATGATGAAAACTTTTATGAAACGAAAAAAAGCTGTTATTTTCAGCATTTTTACCATTTTTACTATTAGCATATTTTCTTTTTCGGATAGATTTGTGCGTTCGGTAGAAGCACACCTTTCAATTCCCTATTCCATAGATTGGTCAAATACAAACTTGATTACCATGGACGATGTTTGGGACTTAAGCAACACAGAGCTACGCATTAGAGGTTATTCGGGAGCCGACATACCAGTCGCGCCCGGCACGGATGCTCGGACTGTTTTGCCTGATTCGGCTATCCTTAATGTCAAGGCTAATCAGACGAATCCGGATACTTTGGTTGAGGGTGGAGTCGCTGAATTTGAAATAAGTAATCCGACCATTGCGCTGAAAGGTTCGGACACGGCACACGCGCCGTATATTAACGTGCTGGTAAGAACGACTGGATATAACAACATCAGGTTTAGAGCAAACATTCGTGACTTAAGTACGGTTAATAATGCCGTGCAGCAAGTTGCCGTGCAGTATCGTATCTCCGAGGAACCAGGAACACCTTTTATTGACGTCCCGAGTGCGTACATCGCCGACGCGACGCATGATGTGACAGCGACGCTGGTTACACCGATTGATTTTATTCTACCGGCTGCAGCTAACAATGCGGCTGATTTAGAGATCCGAGTAATGACGGTCAATGCGATCGGAGAGGATGAATGGATCGGCATTGACGACATCAGCGTAACAGGGACGTTAATTCCGACAGCGGCAACGGTTTCTCTGTCAGGCATAGCGACAGACGGAAGAAGAGGCGTTGCCAACGCCACCGTTCTATTAACCAGTCAAGATGGCACAACGCGGGCAGTTCGGACAAACTTCTTTGGAAATTTTAGATTCGATGAAGTTGCTGCCGGTCAAGTATATGTCATTACGGTTCAAGCTAAACGATTTCGATTCGATCCATTGATTATTAACGCTATGGAAGATTTAGAGGGAATAAATTTAGTGGCTCAAGACAGTTATTGAATAACAGTAACTAATTAACGTCAGTTCGGGATAAGAAAAGATGGAAAGACACGCTTTCAAGTAAAATGAATTTACCAAGAAACATTCATTTGAAAGGAGCTTTCCACCATGAACATTTTACCGCTGTTCTTTGAAATTGACGAGTTTTGCCGTTGGTTCGAACCAATCTGGAATCAACATTTGATTGCTCGAAATTGCAGAAAACGTAATCGCCGTCGAAGTCTGTCGGTTTCTGAAGTAATGACGATCCTGGTTTTGTTTCATCAGTCGGGTTATCGCAATTTCAAACAGTTTTATCTCGAATTCGTCTGCCTGTATTTACGAGCCGAGTTTCCGCACCTTGTCAGTTACAACCGATTTATTGAATTCGAGCGTGATGCGCTCGTCCCGCTGTCAGCTTATTTGCAAAGCAGACGCGGGCGCTGCAGCGGCATTTCGTTCATCGATTCGACGAAATTGGCAGTTTGCGAGAACCTTCGGATTCCCCAGCATCGGCAATTTACGGGCATCGCGGCGCGCGGCAAAACGAGTCTCGGCTGGTTTTACGGCTTCAAACTGCACTTGATCGTCAGCGATTGCGGCGAGCTTTTAGGTTGGCAAGTAACGCCCGGCAACATCGATGATCGGCGTCCCGTCCCAAAATTAGCACAAAGGCTGTTCGGCAAACTGTTGGGCGATCTCGGTTATTTGTCCGAACCTTTGAAAATCGTGCTCCGAGAGCAGAATCTGGAGCTAATCACAAAGGTGAAAAAGAACATGAAAAACAAGTTTCTCAATTTGAGCGACAAACTACTGTTAAGAAAACGAGTGATCATCGAAACGGTTTTCGATCAGTTGAAGAATATTTCGCAAATTGAACACACTCGTCATCGCTCGTTCTGGAATTTTCTGGTCAATCTCGCATCAGGATTGATTGCTTATTCGTGGCGCGAGAAGAAACCGTCGCTCAATTACAATATCAAAGAGCTTTGTTTAGTTTCTTAGGTCTTATCCCGAACTGACGTTAAGATTAAAATAATCCTGATGAGAAATATTCGCGCTGCCGTTCGTTTTACTTTATTTTTTATCGCTACGCTCGGGTTTTACTCGCTCTGGTTTCTCGCCGTTATTTTTATTCCAAATAAAATTTACTGGCGACAGCTGATTTTCAAGCTCTGGTCGGAGAGTTTTCAGCGCATCGCGAATATGAATATCGAGGTTATCGGCACACCGCCGAAAGCGCCGTTTTTTCTGGTCTGCAATCACCTGAGCTATGTCGATATTCCCGCGCTCCGCTCTGTGGTCGACGGAGTTTTCGTCGCGAAAGGCGAGATCGAAAGCTGGTTTCTGGCGGGCAGAATCGTCCGCGATATCGGAAACATTTTTATCAATCGCCAGAACCGGCGCGACATTCCGCGCGCCGGTCAGGAAATCATCGAGCATCTCGACGACGGCGAAGGCGTGATGATTTTTCCCGAAGGCACGAGCACGAAAGGCGAAGAAGTTTTGCCGTTTAACTCGTCTTTTCTCGAATTTGCCGCGCGCATTGATCTCGCGGTTTCTTATTGCTCGATCTATTACAAAACGCCCGAGGGCGAGATGCCCGCGAGCGAAGCCGTCTGCTGGTGGGACGACACGACGTTTATGAATCATATGCTTCGCCTGTTCAGTGTGAAGGGATTTACCGCCGTCATCAATTTCGGAGACGCGCCGATCGCCAATCCGAACCGCAAAAAACTCGCGCAGGAACTCCACGAAAAAGTGAGCGAAAAATTTATTCCGGTGATATAAATTACGTGTTTTGAGTCCCGCCTTCAGGCGGAATTTGTTTGTCTGAAGAATTGATTTAATAAAAACGTAAAGCCGCCTGAAGGCGGGACTCAATACCATTTCTAAAGAGTGAAACCTTTCTGCTATAATTGCGTAAAATTCTGGACAAAATCTTTCCAAATTTTAAGGAGAAACAATGCGTAAAATCTATTTTCGTTTATTAACGGCTTTCGCTGTTTTGTCGTCGCTCGCGGGCGCGACTCTGGCGCAGAGCAAGGCGTTCGACACGAGCCGGATGGACAAAACGGTCGAAGCCTGCACGGACTTTTTTCAGTATGCCAACGGCACGTGGCTTAAAAATACCGAAATTCCCGCGACCGAATCGCGCTGGGGGACATTCAATATCCTCGCGGACAACAACAACGCGATTTTGAGGGAAATTCTCGAAAGCGCCGCCAAAACCAAAACCGCGCCGGGAACGGATATGCAGCTCATCGGCGACTTTTATTCGTCGTGTATGAATGAAGCGGCGATCGAAAAAGCGGGCGCGAAACCGCTCGATCCGTTATTCCTGCAAATCAAAGCCATCAAAACGCCCGCCGATCTGCAGCGTCAGATCGCGGTGATGCATAACGCCGGAATGCCCGCCGTTTTTAACTTCGGCGCGGGCGCGGACGCCAAAAATTCTTCGATGGTCATCGTCAATGCCGGTCAGGGCGGAATCAGTCTGCCGAACCGCGATTACTATACGACCGAAAAATTCAAAGAAACGCGCGAGAAGTTTATGGAATATATGACGAATATGTTCAAAAACCTCGGCGATACGCCCGAAACGGCGGCGGCAAACGCGAAGACCGTGATGGACGTTCAGACGCGGCTTGCGAAAGCCTCGCTCGCGCAGGTTGATCTGCGCAATCCCGACAATCGCTATAAAAAAGTAACGCTCGCCGAAGCGCAAAGCCTGACGCCCGATTTTTCGTGGAACGATTATATGACGGTGCGCAGTGTGCCGGCGGTTGCCGACTTTAATATCGGTCAGCCGACGTTTTTCAAGGAAGTAAACGCGATGTTTAAGGAAGTTTCGCTTGCCGACTGGCAAACTTACCTGCGTTTTATGGTCGTCAATTCCGCCGCGCCGAGTCTTTCGAAAAAATTCTCGGACGAGAATTTCAACTTCTTCGGTCGTTACTTAAGCGGCGCGAAAGAACGCCAGCCGCGCTGGAAAACCTGTGTCGGCGCGACCGACAACAATCTCGGCGAAGCGCTCGGCGAACAGTACATCAAACGCGCCTTCAAACCCGAAGCCCGCGCGCGGATGAACGAACTGATCGACAATCTTTTGATCGCGATGAAATCGCGCGTCAGCAATCTCGCGTGGATGGGCGAAGACACCAAAGCGCAGGCGATGCGCAAGCTTTCGACCTTTAAGCGCAAGATCGGCTCGACCGAAAAGCTGCGCGGCTATAAAGGTTTGACGGTTGATAAAAAATCCTACGCCGGAAACGTTATGCGCTCGCGCCAATTCCAGGTGCGCCGCAATCTCGCAGACATCAACAAGCCGGTTGACCGCACGCGCTGGGGCTTTACGCCGCCGACCGTCAACGCTTCGTATTCGGGATCGAACAACGACATCACTTTCCCTGCCGGGATTCTGCAGCCGCCGTTCTTTAATTTCGAAGCCGACGACGCGCTCAATTACGGCGGCATCGGCGGCGTTATCGGTCACGAAATCTCGCACGGTTTCGACGATCAGGGCAGCCGCTTCGACGCCGACGGCAACCTGAAAATGTGGTGGACGGCGGACGACCGCACGAAATTCGAAGAACGCGCCGCGTGTGTCATCAAGCAGTTCGGCGAATACGAAGTTCAGCCGGGACTGTTCATCAACGGCAAATTAACGCTCGGCGAAAACATCGGCGATTTTGCCGGTCTGACGGTTTCTTACGACGCCTTTATGAAGTCGCTCGAAGGCAAACCGCGCCCCGCAAACATTGACGGATTCACGCCCGAACAGCGTTTCTTTCTCGGCTGGGCGCAGGTCTGGGCAGGCAAATACACGCCCGAAGCCGAACGCCTTCAGGTCGAAACTAACACGCACAGCTTACCGCGCTGGCGCGTCAACGGACCGCTCTCGAATATGCCGCAGTTCGCCAAAGCGTTCAACTGCAAATCGGGTCAGCAGATGGTCAGAAAAGATATGTGCGAGATTTGGTAAGAGCAAATTTAGCCACACAAAAAAGCCGGAAGTTTTCACAGCTTTCGGCTTTTTGTTATGGACTAATGACGATGCGTCATAATTTTTCGAGCCTGTCAAGCAGATTGTGTAACTGCCTTTTTTACATATAAGGAGCAAGCTGCTCCTCGAACTCAATGGCGAATCGATTCATCGCCTGTTTCCAGTTTTGGATCGGCATCGTCCATTTCCGGGCTGCCGCCTGCGTCGC
>JANOBZ010000143.1:0-13578 GCA_031411895.1 Acidobacteriota bacterium
GAAAAATCAAAAAGGTTTCTCGCTTATCGAACTTTTAATCGTTGTCGTCATCATCGGCATTATCGCCGCCATCGCTATTCCGAACTTGCTTGCCGCGCGTCGTTCAGCTAACGAAGGTTCGGCGATTTCCAGCCTGCGCACGCTGCACGGCGGTGAAATGACCTATCAGGCAACCAAAGGTGCCGGCACCTACGGTACACTGACCGCGTTGGCGTCGGAAGGCATCATCGACAGCGTTTTGGGTTCAACAGATACAGATTCGCCGAAGAGCGGATACAAATACACGGCGACCCCGATTGCCCCGACCTCGACCGCACCCGCTTTCTTTGATTCGAAAGCTGAACCGCAGGTCTCTTCGGGAATCTCGGCAACCGGCACACGCGCCTTCTACATCGGTGAAGTCGGCGTTCTTTACTTTCAGGCTGGTTCAGCCGCTCCGACTGCCAGTGGAACGACTCGCGTAGTCACCGGTGGTACAGTATTGAGCAACTAATAATTCTCGATAGTTGTTTGAAAAGAGAGAAGCATGAAAATGTTTCTCTCTTTTTTTTAGGTTAAAGAAGATGAACGACCGGCAGCCGAAAACTAATCAGCAGGGCTTCTCGTTCATCGAGCTGATAATTGTTATTTTAATCATCGGAATCATTGCCGCCCTCGCTATCCCGAATATTATTTCCGCCCGACGCACGGCAAACGAAGGTTCGGCAATTGCCAGTTTACGCACAATCCACGGCGCCCAGCTCACCTATAAAACAACTACCGGAGCCGGAAATTATGCCGGAACGGTAAGCGCGACGGGCGATACCGCCGGACTCGCACTCCTTAACGCCGAAGGTATGATTGATGAGGTTATGGGAGCCGGCACAAAAAGCAATTACAAGTATGTCGGAGCGATTACGCTCAACAGTTCAGCTCCCGGCGCGACGTTTTTCTTTTCCGCTAATCCGGTCAGCGCATCAGGCGCGATGAAAACCGGAACCCGCCGTTACTGCATAACCCAGCAAGGCGTCATCGGCGCTGACTGGGCAAATCTCGGAATCGCCTTTGATTCGACAACCGCCCAGACCGCTCCGCCGTTCGACGCTTATTAAAAATCCAGGCTTCCTGCCAAAAAAAACTTTCCCGAAACCTCTCAAACACAACCCGCTTAAACTTTTACACATAATTCACACAATTTAACAAAGGTTGGCTTTGCCGTTTTTCAAAAAAATGACGTATTATAAAATAGCAGCATTCAGCGCCCCGCGCCAGCAAACCAAAGTGAGCCGACAATCAGATAACCAGACATCTCCGTTTAAACGCATTTTTTCGATTGCTTCAAATACTTTCCGCGAAGCCGTCCGCGACCGCGTTTTGTATAATCTCGTGCTTTTCGTTCTTTTATTAACGGCGAGCGCGATTTTTCTCGGCGAACTGACCGCCGGTCAGGAAGCGCGCACGATCGTCAATCTCGGTTTGGGAGCGTGTCTTATTTTCGGCGCTTTTATCTCGATTTTCGTCGGCGTCAGCCTGGTTTCGAAAGAAATCGAAAAACGCACGGTTTACGCGATTTTTTCCAAACCGATCAGCCGCGCCGAATTTATTTTAGGGAAGTATTTCGGCTTGTGCCTAACGCTTCTGGTCAACGTTCTGGTCATGGGCGTCGGCGTTTCGCTCGCGCTTTTATACGTCGGCGGAAAGGATTTTGCGGTGATAATCTGGGGCGCGATTTTTCTGATTTATCTCGAAATGACGATTCTGATCGCCGTCGCGATTCTTTTTTCGTCGTTTTCTTCGCCCGCTTTGTCGGCGCTTTTGTCGTTTTTCGTCTTTATCATCGGACATTTCAGCGCGTCGCTCAACGATCTGGCGGGCAATCTCGGTTCGTCGTTCGCGAAATACTTTTTCGGCGCGATCTATTACGTGCTGCCGAATCTTTCGCTTTACGTTTTCCGCACCGAAACCGCCCACGGAATGACGCCGCCCGCGTCGATGATCTTCGGCGCGCTCGGATACGCCGCCGTTTATGTCGCGATTCTGCTCGTTATTACGATTTTAATTTTCAGCCGCCGCAACTTTAAATAAAAGTTTTGAGTCCCGCGTTTACGCGGCTTCTTCGGCGAGTTTTAAGTTACAAAACAGGCTGACCTAAATTCCGAAACTTAAAACCTGAAATAGGCTTGCCGCCTGAAGGCGGGACTCAAAACATAGAGCTTATGACCAAAAATTCAAAACAACTGATTTTTTCGCTCGCCGCCATTCTGATCGGCTTCGCATTTGTTTTTGTTTTGAGTAATTTCGCCAAGGACAACCGCCCGAGTCTGCCCGAAAGTTATGCGGACGAGGATTTGGCTTTGCAGGGCAAGCGGCTCAAAGGTTTTTCGCTCGGCTTCGAAGGTTTGATCGCCGATTGGTACTGGATGCAGTCTTTGCAGTATATCGGCGACAAGGTCACGAAAAGCGAAGGCGATCTTAATCTCGAAAACTTACAGCCGCTCAACCCGCGCCTGCTTTACCCTTTGCTCGACAACGCGACCGATCTCGACCCGCAGTTTATGACCGTCTATTCCTACGGCGCGGTCGTTCTGCCCGCGATCAATCACGAACAGGCGATCAAAATCGCCGAAAAAGGAATCGCCAACAACCCGAAAGAATGGCGGCTTTACCAGCATCTCGGCTATATCTACTGGCGTCTCGAAGCTTACGAAAAAGCGGCTGAGGTTTACGCCGAAGGCGCGAAGATCGAAGGCGCGCCGGTGTTTTTGCAGATGATGACGGCGCAGATGAAAAGTCAGGGCGGCAGCCGCGAAACCGCGCGCGCCATCTACGAACAGATGCACCGCGAAGCACAGGACGAGCAGACGAAGGAAAACGCGCTGCTTCATCTTCTTAAACTCGATTCGATGGATGAACGCGATGCAATCCAGCTGGCGCTCGAAGAATTTCAAAAGCGCAACAACCGCTGCGCGGCAAACTGGAGCGAAATTTTTCCGCTGCTTCGATCGCTCAAAACAAGTCGCGGAAAGGGTTTACGATTCGACGCCGCCACGCTGTCGCCGATTGATCCGTCAGACGCGCCGTATTTTCTTCAAGTTACGCCAAAATGCGACGTGACCATTAATGCCGATCTTTCCAAAGTCCCGCTCAAATAATTATTTCTGCCGCAGGAAAATCACCGAAATCGCCGCTTTTTCCACGCCATTTTAATGATAAACCATGTTAAATCAGGCTTTACATTTGGTTGTTTCTAATTTATTATATAATCGTCGTCGTTAATTGGCGACGACTCTCAATTCTAGTCTTATAAAACCTCAGCAATTTTCAGCACACGACCCATACATTAAATCGGTCTTTCGCTTCCATTGATTTGTCATAAGTGTTAAAGAACTGCGCCATAAAAAGAAGAAAATAAATGAAAATATGAATTATCGGCTTTCGAAAATAAATCGGCGCAGCATCAAAAGGCTCGTCTGCTCTCCGACGCAAAGCCAGCAAAAAATTCTCGTCGCTTGTTTTGCGCTGATCGGTTTTTTTGCGCCGCTGCTCTACGGCTGTCTCAAAGGCTTTCCGGCTCCTTATTTTCACGACGAATTCAGCTACCTTTTAGGAGCGGACACTTTTGCGAACGGTCGTTTAACGAATCCGACGCCTGCCTTCTCGGAGCACTTCGAAGCGCCGCACATTCTCATAAAACCGACCTACGCCTCGAAATATCCGCCCATGCAGTCATTATTTATGGCGGCGGGACAGGTTTTGTTCGGGCATCCGATTTTCGGCGTCTGGCTTTCCTGCGCTCTTGCCGCCGCCGCGCTTTTCTGGATGTTGCTGGCTTGGACACGCCCGCCGTGGGCGATTATTGGCACGCTGCTGTCGATTTTTTTTATTGGCACCGATTATTATTGGGCGCAGGGTTACTGGGGCGGAATGGCTGCCTTTGCGGGCGGCGCGCTTTTTTTCGGCGGCTTCAGAAGAATTATGAAAGAAAAGGCGTTATTCGGCTCAACGCTGTTAATGACTTTCGGCGGCGTCATACTCGTCAACTCAAGACCGTTCGAAGGAACGATTACAATGATTCCCGCCGTGCTCTTGCTGCTTTACAGAATTTTAAGCAGTACGCGAATCTCCTACCCGCGAAAGCTTGCGCAAATCGTATTGCCAGGGGTTTTCATAACCTGTCTGACGCTTTGCGCGATGGGTTATTCTAATTACCGGATAACCGGCAGCGCCTTTCGACTTCCCTACACCGAACACCAGTCGCAGTATTTTTCGACGCCGCTTTTTATTTTTCAAAATAAAGTCGAAGCCGCAAACTCACAAAATCGGCGCATCCGCGAGCTTTATGGATTCCTGCACACTTCGGGGTTGATCAGAGATCTGAATTCTTATAGTTTGCCCGACGTTAAATATTTATATCCGGTTTACGCGTTTGTTTATTTGTGGCTAAATCTGCTCTACGCGCTGTTCTACCCGCCATTATTACTTTTTTTCGTCTTTAGCCTCTTTTTTGTAGTGCGCGCGAGCAAATGGATGCGCTTCGTGCTTTTCACGATCGTCTTTGCTTTCGCCTGTATTTCCTTCGCCACTTACTGGGATTTTACGCATTACGTCGCGCCGCTGGGCTGTTTTTTTTATCTATTGCTGGTGCAGGGATTTCGTTATTTTCTGGTCACGGCGCAGAAAGCCGAAAAAAGAAAACTGACGCTGGTTCTTTTGATTATGCTGACTCTGTCTTCGGCGTATTACCGACAATTCGAGACCTACGAATGGATGTTCGTTCTCGTGCACAGCATCGAAAAGCAGGATTTTTCAAATATCAAATTAAATTTAGCCGAATCGCAGACATTTGATATTACCGTCACGGCAACGCAGTACCGAGAACTTATCGAAGAAACCGCTGCAAAGGACGCGCAAAAGTATTTGATTATCGTCGATTACGACGAAAATTTTCACTGTTTCGACGAAATCGTCTTCAATAAGTCCGACTTTCAAAACGCGAAAGTCATCTGGGCGTTGCATTTGAGCGAAGAAAAAAACCACGCTTTAATGAATTTTTACAAAGACCGAAAACCGCTGTTCGTCAAGATCAAGCGAAACAAATTTCGTATTTCACCGAACCCCGGCGAACCTTATCCGGAGTAGCAAGAGTTTCGGAGGGTTTATAAATTTCAAAACCTCGCGGTTTATTAAAAACCGATCTTTTCGACTCGGATCGTAACCGAAAGACACGCTGATTTAATTCCGGAAGCCCCTGAAACGGATTCAAAAAGCACTCTTTAAAGTATGATTAACTTCAAGAAATTACAAAACAATGATTTATTTTATTATTCACTGCTTTTTGTGGTTTCGGTTCTGATTATTTCGCCGACGCTGTTCATCGGCATTCCTGCGGGCAGCGTGGATTTTATTCATCATCTTCAGATTTCACATGCTTTTTTCGATTCGATAAGTCAGGGCAATCCGTTTCCGAATTGGGTTTTCGCGGAAAATAACGGGTACGGCGCGGTCACGATCAGATTTTATCCGCCGTTGATCGGCTACACGCTCGCGATTTTCCGGTATCTGACCGGCGATTGGCAATTCGCGCTTTTCTCCGCTTTTACGTTCTGGTCGTTTATCGGCGGTCTCGGCGTTTATATTTGGTCGCGTGAATTGCTCGGAAAGCGTTGGCAGGCTTTCGCCGCCGCGCTGATTTTTATGCTCGCTCCGTATCATCTGGCGCAGTTTTATCTCTCTTTCATGTTCGGCGAATTCGTCGCGATCTCGATCATGCCGTTCGCGTTCTTTTTCGCCAAGAAACTGTGCGAGCGAAACCGGCTGACGGATGTTCTCGGTTTCTCGGCGGCGGCTTCCCTGCTTATTTTGAGCAATCTTCCGCAAATGGTGATCGCCGCCGTCAGCCTCGGGCTCTACGCTTCGCTTTATCTGAATAAACCCGATTTTGTCAGGCAGGCGGCGCGATTTGCCGCCGCCGCTCTTCTCGCGCTCGCCGCAACTTCCTTCTACTGGGTGAGGATGATTTCTGAGATGTATTTTATCAACGTCTCACAACCGAACACCGACCCGGACTATGATTATCGCAACCATTTTCTGCTTTCGACTTTTCAGATCGATCAAAAAGAAATCTGGTTCGTCACGCTAATGGTCATGATTTCGGTGTTTTTAGTATTTTTCGCCCTCGCTTTGAGCGGAAAATTCAAATCAGCCTGGCATAATCCGGACATCCGAAAGGTCATCATTCTCGGCGGCTTTTCGTTTCTCATGATGATTCCCGTCAGCCGGCTCGTCTGGGATCATGTCGAGCTACTACAGAAAGTTCAGTTTCCGTGGCGTTTTTTCACTATTCTAACGCTCGCCGCGAGCATTCTGATCGCTTATTCGCTGGATTTTATAAACCGGTCGAATTTGGTCAAAAAGCGTCCGTTAATTTTACTGCTCACCGGTGCGCTGCTCATATATGCGGCGTTTTCGATCAAACAGGTCGCGCTCGGAGCGGTTTTTTACGATCTGCCGACTTTTAATAAAATGCGGTCGGACGCCGAGCGCGGCGAAGGCTTGCCGCACTGGCTGCCGACGTGGGTCAATAAAACGACTTTCGAAAAAGAACCGAAAATTTCCGCAAACGGTCGCGAGGTCGCTGTCACGGTTTGGGAAAACGAGAATCGCGAGTTTTCGGTCGCTGCCGGCAAAAGCGGCAGATTGCGCGTTCCGCTCATTTATTACCCGCACTGGAAAGCCACGATCAACGGGCTGTCGGCGGAAGTGCTGAAAGGCGCGGACGGTTCCGTCAATCTTCAACTGCCGGAAAATTTCTCGAACGTTCGACTATTTTTCGAGGAACCGCCAAAAAGTCTTTGGTCGCGAAAAGTTTCCGTCGCGGCATGGATTTTAATGCTCCTGATTTTCTTCATTCAACTGCTTTTATCCAAAAAGCACCAGCCAAATAACCAGTGAGCACAATTAACGAAATTGCCCGGAAGATTTCCCGGCTCGCGTAGCTTGCTCTTCTGCTGAATCTACTTTTTAGTTTATCCAAACAAACCTAATTAAATTATGTTGAAATCAACCAAAAATTTAACGAACAGTAATGCATGGTCGCCGGCTCAATCAGACCGCCGAAAAAAGGTCAGACTTCCCGAGTTTTCCGTTGTCATTCCGTGTTTGAACGAAGCCGATACGCTCGAAATCTGTCTGCAGAAAATCCGTCGCGCGTTTGAAGAAAACAAAATCAACGGCGAAATTATCGTTGCCGACAACGGCAGCACCGACGATTCGGTCGCCATTGCCGACCGCTTCGGAGGCGTACGGGTCGTGCATATTCCAGAAAAGGGCTATGGCAGCGCGCTGATGGGCGGAATCGCGGCGGCGCGCGGTAAATACGTCTTGATGGGCGATGCCGACGACTCTTACGATTTCGCCGAAATTCCGCGCTATCTGGCAAAACTCAAGGAAGGCTATGATTTGGTGATGGGCTGTCGCTTGCCGAAAGGCGGCGGGCGCGTCATGCCGCAGGCGATGCCTTTCCTGCACCGCTGGTGGGGCAATCCGATGTTTTCCTACATGGCGCGGCTCTGGTTCAAATCGCCTCTGCACGACGTTCACTGCGGCATGCGCGCATTTCGCAAGAAATTTTACAGCGAAATCGACCAACGCTGCTCGGGCATGGAGTTCGCGACCGAAATGACAATAAAGGCAAGCCTTTACGGGTACAAAATCGCCGAGATTCCGATTACGCTTTATAAAGACGGGCGGCAATCGCACGCGCCGCACTTAAAGACTTTCCGCGACGGCTGGCGGCATCTGCGGCTTTATGTGATGTACACGCCGCGCTGGCTGTTTCTGTTGCCCGGACTGCTTTTTATGCTGCTCGGGCTTGCCGGTTATGCCCTCGCGCTGCCGCAGCTCAAGCTGAATTTGTTCGACACGCCGGTAACTTTCGACGTTCACTCGCTTTTATTCGCCAGCCTGTTTATTCTTTCGGGATTTCAGGTTATACTATTCGCGTTTTTCACAAAGATCTTCGCGATCAGCGAAGGTCTCCTGCCGAAAGACCCGAAAATGAATAAAATCTTCGATTTCGTAAATCTCGAACGCGGATTGATTGCCGGAAGTTTAGTATTGTTTGCCGGTTTTGCGCTGCTCGCGTTTGCCATCAACGACTGGCGGATTGCGGGCTTCGGCGATTTAGACTACAGCCGAACGATGCGTTTCGTCATTCCCGGTTCGACGCTGACGGCGCTCGGCATCCAGAGTGTGTTCTCCAGTTTTTTTGTAAGTATTTTAGGATTGAAAAGAAAATGAGTTTATTAGGAAATGTTCACGGAAAAGTCGTTCATAATCGGCGCGTGTTAAAGCTCAGCTCGCATTTAAGCAAAGTTTTACCGGCTTCGGCAAAGATTCTGGATGTCGGCTGCGGCGACGGACTGATTGCGAGTTTGATTCAGGAAGCGCGACCCGATGTTTCGATTCAGGGCATTGACGTGCTGGTGCGCCCGCACACGCACATCAAAGTCACGCAGTATGACGGCGTCAAAATCCCGTTCGACGCCGACAGTTTTGACGTCGTGATGTTTGTCGACGTGCTGCACCACACGGACGACCCGCTGCTTCTGCTCGCCGAAGCGTCGCGCGTCGCTTCGAAATGCCTCGTCTTAAAAGACCACACGGACGACGGCTTGCTTTCGAACGAAACTTTACGGTTTATGGACTGGGTCGGCAACAAGCCGCACGGCATTCGCCTTCCCTATAACTACTGGTCGCGAAACCAATGGAACGATGCTATCGAAAAACTGAATCTCGAAAATGAAGTCTGGGAAAGAGATCTTGATATCTACCCGAAAACCGTTGATTGGCTGTTCGGTCGGTCGCTGCATTTCGTTGCGCGTCTTGCCTGCCGGTAAATCTCATTCTCCCGGCAAATATATACCGACCCTGACCTCAAATCCAAATTATGCCGAGACTAAGCTCTTTAAAACGGATTAAATCAGAAGTTCTGCGCAATAAAAAACTCGCCGTCCTTGTCTGTGGCGTTTTAGGCTTTATTTTGCCTGCCGTTCACGCGCTTTTTGCCGGCGTTCCGATCCCGCGCGTACAGGACGAATTTGCTTACCTGCTCGGCGCGGACACGTTCGCTTCCGGACGCTGGACGAATCTGACGCCGCTCTGTTGGCAAAGTTTCGAATCGCCGCATTTGTTGATGTTGCCGAGCTACATGTCAAAATACCCGCCGATGCAGAGCTTATTTCTCGCCGCTGGTGAGCTGATTTTCGGGCATCCGATTTTTGGCGTCTGGCTGAGCTGCGGTCTGGCGGCGGCAGCGGTTTGCTGGATGATGCAGGGCTGGATTTCGCGCCGTTGGGCGCTTGCCGGCACGCTGTTGATGATTCTTTTCATTGGCATCAACAGTTACTGGGCACAGAGTTACTGGGGCGGAATGGTCGCTGTTCTGGCGGGCGGATTATTGTTTGGCGGGTTTCGCCGCTTGTATCGAAAAATTAACGCGTTCGATACGCTTATGATGACGCTCGGCGGCGCGATTCTCATCAACGCGCGTCCGTTTGAAGGTTTTATCACGATTTTTTTCGTCCTCTCGATGCTCGCCAGCCGTTTACTAATTACACGCCGGAATGCTTTTTCCGAAATTATCAAAAAGGTCATTTTGCCCGCCGTTCTTCTGTGCGCGCCGATGCTCGGTCTCATCGGATTTTACAATTTCAAGGTCGCTGGCGACGCCTTCAAGATGCCCTACGCCATTCACCAGCAGCAGTATTTTGCCGCGCCCTTATTTATTTTTCAGACACCGAATCAACATCCGCTGATGGGGCAAAAGCGGCTCCAGAGACTTTCCGCCTATTACACCGAACCGCGCTTTACCAAATCTTTTTTTGCAGTTTGGGAATTGCCCGACAATAATTACCTGCGCCCGGTTTATTTCTTTGCCTGCCTCATGGTTTTTATGCCGAATTTTTATTTTTATTCGGCGCTGACGATGCTTTTTCTGGTTACGCTACCTTTTCTTTTAAAAAAGAAAAAATCCCTGCTTTTAATTTTCGGCGCGATTGCGTTTACATTTGCGGTGATGTCGGTGGCGACGTTTTGGGACCACTATCACTATTCGGCGCATCTCGCGGGCGGCTTTTATCTGCTGGGAATCGAAACGCTGCGCTATTTTATTTTATTGTGCAAAAAACAAAAAAAAGTCATCTACGACCGCTTCGCGTTTTTCGGCGTGCTGGTTTTAGTGCTGATTTCGTTTATTCGTTTAGCGACGGGCGAAGACGAAATCCTTCGTTTTTACGGTAACCAGCCGGATCAATCTATCGATTTCAGCCAGAGCTTGATCGAGCTTGAAAAACCTGAAAAGGCGGTTCACCTGCGCGCCCAAATCGAGCGGATGCTGAAAGAGCGCGGCGGAAAATATTTGTTGGTCGTCAAATACGATCCGGATTACAGTTTCGACGATGAAATCGTTTATAATCTAGCCGATTTAGACAACCTGCCGGTCGTCTGGGCGCATTATCTCGAACCGGACAAAAACGAAGCTTTGCTGAAATACTACCATGACCGACAGGTCTTTTTAATAAATATTTCAGGCACAATTTTAACTATCGAGCCGATGCCTCCAAATCAACTTTTGCCGGCACGCTTTTCAAAAAAATGAAGACAATCATCGAAATCGAAAATTTAACCAAAGATTACGAAGTCGGATTCTGGAAAAAGAAAAAAGTCCGCGCGCTCGACAGTTTGACGCTAAACGTCGAAGGCGGGCAGATTTTCGGCTTCCTCGGCGGCAACGGCGCGGGCAAAACGACGACCATTAAAATTTTGATGTCGCTGATCTTCCCGACCGAAGGACGCGCCCGCATTTTGGGCGAAGACATTTCAAACGTAAAAATGCGCTCGCGCATCGGCTATTGTCCGGAAAACCCGTATTTTTACGATTATCTGAAAGCCTCGGAATTGATGAACTATTTCGGCGAGCTGTTCGGCTACGACGCCGCGACGCGCAAGCGAAAAACCGAGGAATTATTAACGAAAGTCGGCTTGGAAGAAAAAGCCTGGAACCGCCAGCTCAGAAAATTCTCGAAAGGAATGCTCCAGCGCGTCGGGCTTGCGCAGGCTTTGATAAACGAACCGGAAATCGTTTTTCTCGACGAACCGATGAGTGGGCTCGACCCGATCGGTCGCCGCGAGATTCGCGAATTAATAGCAAGTTTGCGCGAACAGGGCACGACCGTTTTTATGTCAACGCATATTTTGTCCGACATCGAAGCGCTCTGCGACAACGTCGCGATCCTGCGTAAAGGAAAGCTCGCCGCGACCGGCAAGCTCGACGATCTGCTGAACGAAGCCGGCGAACGCCAATCGTTTGAAATCAACGTCAAAGGCGTTTCGGCGGAAGATTTAAGACCGGCAATCGCCGCAATCGCCGGAGCCGAGATTTTCGCC
This sequence comes from Acidobacteriota bacterium, assembly GCA_031411895.1. Taxonomy (GTDB): domain Bacteria; phylum Acidobacteriota; class Blastocatellia; order Pyrinomonadales; family Pyrinomonadaceae; genus JAFDVJ01. The sequence continues at coordinate 11,425 of JANOBZ010000143.1, forward strand.
AAGCCGAGCGGCGCGAATGTTCAGGTGACGGACGAAGCCGACATTGATAAAATTCTGCAAATCACCCGCGCCAAAGGCGGCAGACTCGTGTCCGTCCAGCCCGTCAAACAATCGCTCGAAGAATTATTCGTCAGAGAAACGGAATAACAAAATAACGGGAAACGGAAAATGGATAATATTTTGATTTAATTATCCATTTTCCATTTTGCGTTTCCCGTTAAATATTACTGAGTTTTTATCGCCGTCACTTTCCAGCGGATATTGGCGAGGTCGTCATCCGTCCTGAAGCCGTCGATCCTGACGATTACGTCCATCTGCTCTTTCGGCGCGAAGGTCTTTTTCTGGTTCGGCACGACAAGCAAAGTATTTTCTTTAATGACTTTACCGGCAATGTCCACGACGCCGACCTTGATTTCCATTCCGGTGATGACCTTGTCGCCGTTGTTGCGGATTCGTCCGGCGATATTCATCATAATTCCGCCCGTGCCGACCGGCGAAGACCATGTTTTTTCTTCATTTGTTTCCGCGACGATGCGGCGCGAAACGGCGTCGAATTCGGGCGTTCCTTCGCGAAACGCGCCGGCAAGCGCCTGTTCCTGCTGTTCCTGCATCGAAGGCTGTAATTTCCAAATCAATAAAATGCCGCCCGCCACAATCAGAACGGCGATCAAAATTGCGACCAGAAAACTTTTATTCACGTATTTCCCTTTCTCCCATTTCGATTTTGGAACTTAGATTTCTGATTTTGGATTGGCTTTCTCTCAAACGCCGCTCTTTACCAAACGTTTTCACTTAAAGAAGCGATTCAAAAATAAACGGGTAAGTTCATCACCAAAAACAATCCAAAATCCAAAATCTAAATTCCAAAATCGATTAGACCATTATTTTCTTAAAAAGTTCCAATAGGTTATCATTTTAGACAAGTAAAACGAAAACTCTTGTCTTTAGATGCCTAATATTGCCGCGAAAGATTTCCCTTTTCCTGAATTTGTCGAAGTGGCGCTTCCCTTGCCGCTTCGCCAGACTTTTACCTATCGTCTGCCGCTCGGGCTTCGCGAAAACGTGAAAACCGGCGCGCGGCTGCTCGTTCCGTTCGGTAAACGCCAACTGACGGGTTATGCCGTCGCGCTTCACGTGCGCCTCAGCGACGATATCGAAATCGAACAGGACGCGATCAAGGACGCGATCGAATTGATTGACGAAGAACCGCTGATAACCGAAGAAATCCTGAAATTAACGCAGTGGACGGCGGATTATTACGCGTCCTCGTGGGGCGAAGTCTTAAAGGCGTCGCTGCCCGCCGGAATCAACGCGAGCGTCGAGCAGATCGCTTCGATCAACGCCAAGGGACGCGACGAGCTTTTGCGCGTCGCGTCGGCAAAAACCGTCAAAACTCAGGTTTTACGCTACTTGGCGGACGCGAACGAAACGCCGGTGCGCGAGTTGGCGGCGAATTTCGGTGTGACGCCGACGCAGCGCGCCGTTCGCGAACTCCAGAAAAACGGCTGGATTACGACCTTTCACCGCACTTTGACGGCGCAGGTCAAACCCAAACGTCGTAAAGCCGTCCGCCTTCTCGCGCCCGACAATCATCGGACGAACACCAAACCTTTAACCGGCGCGCAAGCCAAAATCGTCGAAACGCTTCTTAAATTCGACGGCGAGATGCTTTTTACCGAACTGCTCGAAATCGCCGACATCGGCGCGTCTTCGATCAACACGCTCGCCAAATACGGTTTTGTCGAAATTTTCGTGCAGGAAGTTTTGCGCGACCCGTTAAAAGACGCGAAGATTCCCGACCTTTTGAATTTAACGCTCACCGGCGAACAGGAAACCGTTTTGCTCGAAATCGAAAAATCCTTAAAACTCCAAAAATACAAGGCGTTTTTGCTGCACGGCGTGACGGGCAGCGGCAAGACGGAAATTTATATCCGCGCCATGAAATACGCTTTGAAGGATGAGAAATCGAGCTTGATGCTCGTGCCGGAAATCGCTCTGACGCCGGTTTTCTCGCGTCGTCTGCGGGTGATTTTCGGCGAAGCGGTGGCGATTTTGCATTCGTCTCTGTCGGTCGGCGAGCGTTTCGACGAATGGCGGCGAATCAAGTCGGGCGAGGCGCGCGTCGTCATCGGGACGCGCTCGGCGGTTTTCGCG
>JANOBZ010000144.1:0-9189 GCA_031411895.1 Acidobacteriota bacterium
ACTCGGGGTTTACTAAATTTCGGCTAATAGAATTTTATTTTTTTTCCCCGAAACCAACAAAAAAGCGGCGCGAGGATTCGAATCCTCGCGCCGCTTTTTTCTTCGTTTTTTTGTAACCCGGTATACATTAAGGCGACTTCGGAACGACTCTTGCCGACTTTATACAGCCTAGGTATCGAAATAATACGACGGTTTACAAATCTCTCTTGTAAACGCGGTAAAACCTGGCAATTAATTATGAACCGGCGGAAGACACTCAATGTCCGGTTCACGAAGGAACGAAATTATATTTCGAGTAAACACTCAATCTTCTGCCAAACGGAAGACGAGAGCGATAGTTATATGAAAAAATTTAGATCAAAATTACTGCTTGCAGTAGCATTTTTTATTACTTTGAGCGCGTTGACTCTGCCGTTTATGAGCAGCGCAGCTACTTTAATTAACGATATTTTTGCTGACGGAAACAGTCAGAATCAGGATTTAGCAAATAATTCGATAAGAATATTCAACGGACGTGCGGGAACGGTTCGCACGGACGCGGTCGGGTCGGTGACGTTCGACACAACCGCGTCGGGCGGCTCGGAAGGTTTCTGGGGCTTTTTTACGGACGGCGCGCCGGTCAACCTCGAAGTCGGCGACAGCCTGACGGTGCAGGTCAAATTTACGGCGCAGAATATTAATGCGACCAACAACTTTGCCGATCTCCGGTTCGGCTTGTTCGATTCGAAAGGCACACGCACGACGGCGAACACGACGGGCGGAATAAACAGCCCGACTTTTACCGACGATACGGGCTATGCGACTCGTCTGGCGGGAACGGCGACGAGCAATACGCCGCCCTTTACTCTTCACCGGCGCACGACGATTCCGGGCGCGACCGATCCGCTGGTTAATATTTTAGCGGCGGAATAACACGGCGATCACGCCCGTCACCGACTCGGGGCGCGCGCCGCTGGCAAACAATACGCCTTACACTTTTACCTTTACGGTCGAAAGATTATCGGCGACCGACACGCGTCTGACGGTCTCGATCACCGACGCCGGAAGTTTTAACCTGAATTCGTCGGCGGTCGAATCGAGCGCGACGCCGAACACGACTTTCGATTGGGCGGGTTTTCGCGTTCCGAACGGACTTTTCTCGCAGATCACGTTTACGCAGTGGCGCGTTGATTACACACCGGCAGCGCCCGTCATCACGGTGCAGCCGTCGCCCGCGAATCAAATCGTGCCGGTCGGCGCGAACGTTACTTATTCGGTCACGGCAACGGGCAGCGGATTAACTTATCAATGGCGTCGAAATGGTATTCCGATCGATCCAGCGATCAATCCGAGCGCGGCGACCGCGACCTTGCAGTTAACCAACGTTCAAACGAGCGATTCGGGAACCTACGATGTCGTCGTCAGCAATGCCGGCGGAAGCGTGGACAGCAACGATGTCAGTTTGACGGTCACGAGCGGTCCGGTTGATCCGATTCCGGTGATTACCGACCAGCCCGATGACACGACGGTGACGCTCGGCTCGCCCGCGACTTTGTCCGTCACGGCGACGGGCAATAACCTATTTTATCAATGGTATAAAAACGGCGTGCTGATTAGCGGCGCGAACAGTCCGACGTTGAGTTTTCCGAACGCGCAGCTTTCGGACGCGGGCGTTTATACGGTCGTCGTGAGCAATTCCGGCGGCAGCGTCACGAGCAGTCCGGGGCGTCTGACCGTGATTTCTTCGACGCTCACCGTGACGGGTTTCGAGCCGCCGAACAGCGCGACGAACGTTTGTATCGATACGCCTTTGCGCATCACTTTCAACGAAACGCCGTTTGCCGGAACAAGCGGTCTGATTCGCGTTTTCCGCGCCGACGGAACTCTGGTTGACACGATCGATATGTCGATCGATACGGTTCCGGGCGTCAATGTTCCGGGAAATCAGCAGCAGAAATCGATCGGCGGCGCTTCGTCGAATTTCAATTATTATCCGATTCTGGTCGAAGGCAACACGGCTTCGATTTATCTTCACCAGAAGTTCGACTACAACCAGACGTATTACGTTTTGATCGATTCGGGCGTGATTACGGACGCTGCCGGCGCGCCGATTGCGGGAATTTCCGACCCGAACACGTGGCGTTTTACGACCAAAGCGACTGCTCCGGCGGCAGGAACTTCGCGCGTTATCGTTGACGATAACGGCGTCGGCGATTTCTGCACCGTGCAGGGCGCGATCGATTTCGTGCCGACCGGCAACACACAGCCGATCACGATTTTCGTCCGCAACGGCATGTACAATGAGATCGTTTACGTGCGCTCGAACAAGCGCTTTATCACCGTCCACGGCGAAACCCGCAGCGGTGCGCGAATTCAATATGCGAACAACGAAAATCTTAATTCGGGAACGCTCGCGCGCACGATGTTCGGCGTTGACGCTCCGGATTTTACGCTCGAACACATCACGCTGCACAACACGACCTCGAAATTGAACGTTTCGGGCACTACGCGGCAGGCTGAAGCGTTTCGCGGCAACAACGACCGCATCTTTATCAATCGCGTCAATTTGCTGAGCTTTCAGGACACGCTTTTACTGCAATCGCAGGGACCGCAGGGCGGTTTCGTCTATGAAAGCTACATCGAAGGCGACGTTGATTTCACATGGGGCGCGGGGACGGCGTTTTTCCTTAACACCGAATTAAAAGACGTTGCGCCCGCCGCGCGACCGCAGTCTTATTATTCGCAGATTCGCAATCCGCAGGGTAAAAACGGCAACGTTTACGTTAACTGCCGTCTCACGCGCAACGCGGACACGCCCGACAATTCGGCGTATCTTTCGCGCATTGACCCCGACGATTTTCCGTATTCGCAAGTCGTCTGGATTGATACTTTGATGGACCGACACATCCGTCCCGAAGGCTGGCTCATCAACAATCCAAGTCTCGATCCCGTTCCGGCGAATTATCCGAATATTCGTTTCTGGGAATACAACAGCCGCGACATCAACACCGGCTTGCCGGTTGATGTCAGCCAGCGTCACCCGCTTTCGCGCCAGTTAACGGCGGAAGAAGCGGCGTTCTGGCGCAATCCGGCAAACGTTCTCGGCGGCTGGGTGCCGAATTTCCGCGCGGATTCGTCGGATTTCGACGGCGACGGGCGAACCGATCTTTCGGTCTTCCGACCCTCAGAAAGCATCTGGTATCTGCTTCGTTCGAGCGCCGGATTCACGTCGGCGCAGTTCGGCGTTTCGACCGATACGATCGTTCCGGCGGATTACGACGGCGACCGTAAAACGGACGTCGCGGTTTTCCGCGACGGACTCTGGTATGTTCTGCTGAGTGCGAGCGGCGTTTTCGTCGTACAGTTCGGCGTGACGGGCGACCAGCCGATTCCGAATGCTTACGTGAAGTAGTAGTAAAAAATAAGGGAAGAGCGGTGAAAAATGTATTTCAATTCATCGCTCTTCCTTTCTCTCATTTATCCCATCTTTCATTCCCGCGCCTATCTTTAATTCGATTGAGGTTATCGAGCATTGCTGAATTGTTTGACGATTATCCACGCGAAAAAGGCGACCCATGTGAGCGCGAAAAGCGCGGGCGCGGCGAGCGATAAAGGTTTCGTGAAAGAAAGCGCCGTCGTGCTGTTTCGCACGCCTCGTTCACCGAAATATGTTTCGACCGTCTTGCGGTATTCCGGCACGAGCTCGCGGATTTTCGAATAGAGAAACACGCAGTAGCGCCAGTGATTATACTGCAAAATCAGCCAGAAGATCGTAAAAGCGAGCGCCGCGCCGGTCAAAGGCGCGAGCAGACCGAGCGGCTGATCTTTGTTGTAGAGAATCGCAAACACCGAGAGCAAGCCGATCTCGACCGCCGAAAAATAATTCAGACGATCGTGCAGAAGTCTTTCCTCGTGCAGCCCGTGCTGCCATAATCTGTTCAATTCGTCCGCCGAAAGCGGCTTCTGCGAATCCTCAATCCGCTCGTTCTTATCAACCATATTCTCTAATACTATAATCTAAAAGCAGACAATAAAAATGTTAAAATCGCGCTATGAACGCGGAGAAACAACGTTACCGTATCAAGCGAACTGCCAGCGGGCTCGGCTTTTTTACGCTTTTTCCCGTCAAAGCCGACAAAAGAATCATCGAATATATCGGTCCGATCTTAACGAAGGAAGAAACTCTTAAAAAAAGCGGCAAATTTTTGATGGCGATTGACGACGAGTATTTTATTGACGGCAGCCCGCGCAGCAATGCCGCGCGCTATATCAATCATTCCTGCGCACCGAACGCGAAGGCTTTTCGAACCGGCGTGAGAGTTTGGATATGGTCAATCCGCGAGATCGAAGCCGGCGAGGAAATCACATACGATTACGGCAAAAAATACTTCGAAGATTTCATCAAACCGAAAGGCTGCAAATGCGCAAAATGCCTGAGCGCTCTTCATTCAAAGCAGGACTAAGCCGAGCGCTTTACCTAAAAACTAAATCTAGCCGCGAATGCACACGAATTTACACGAAATAATTTCAAATATTCGTGTTTTTTTCGCGTGCATTCGTGGCTAATCTTGAATTAATCTGCCGCTGAAGTTTTTTTGCCTCGCGGTCTACTGATAAGTTCGTCCAATTCTCCTTCGGCGTGAAGTTTCGCGGCGCATCGCGGGCAATAGTCTTTGCGCAGAATGCGGATGAGCAAGCCTTTTGCTTTGGCTTTTTTTCTTGCCTGCCGCGCGCTGCCCGTTTGAAGATCAATCATCTCTCCGCAAACGTCGCAATAAATCGTGTACTCAATCATCGGATTCCGCCGCGTCTCAAAGGGAGCATTTTTGACACTTTTTTAATTTTAAACTCTCTACCTGAAAAACAAAATGTTAGTTATCTTCGTCAAAATCTATCGCGGCAGAATTCGGTCGAGCGTTGCGAACAATTGCTCGCCCGTCAATTGTTTCTGGTCTAAAACCAGCACTTTTCCCTGCGGATCGAGCAGAATCGCCGACGGATATTCCTGTATTCGATACCTGACTTCGATCAAACTTTGAATGCTTTCGAAACGCGCCTGCGTCCAGTTGATACGGTTTTTGACGAGAAAGGCTTTCACTTTTTCAAACTCTTCCGCCTTGTCGCTGTCCAATGCGAGAATTTCAAAACCGCGTGCTTTGAATCTTTTGACCGCTTCCGTCTGGAACGGTAATTCGCGAATGCAATCAACGCACCATAATCCCCAGAAATCGACAAGCAGATATTTTCCTCTGAATTCCTTGAGCGAACGCTTTTTGTTTTCAAAGTCAACGAACGAAAAATCGGGCATTTCCCTGCCTATTTCAAGTTCTAAGCGGCGGTATTCTTCCTTTTTCCGCTCGCGCATGACGATTTTATTGGCGCGCAGGTCTGTTTCTTTGGTGGATAAATACAGCTCGCCAAGCCGGAAAATCATCTCATCTTTTGTCGCGTAAGAAGTTTCGAGCGAGAAAGGCTCGTAGGTGATTGCGCCGTCGCCGTCCGCGTCGATCCCGAACAAACCTTCGGTCGTGCTGATCGAAATTGCGGTCGGATCGAACGGGTACAGCACGCGCACGGGTTTGTTTTTGATATTGACAGTGCCGTAAGCGAGCGCCGAAAACGACTGAAAAACGATGCGCTCGTCCGGCGCTTTCGAATTTCGCCAATCACGTCTGAAAACCAGATAAACCGGAAATAATTTGTAAAATTCGTGTTTGAGCGGCAATTTCAACACCGCTTCGAATTCCGACGGTTTGTTTTTGACCGGAGCGAGCGTTAATCGTTCTGACTCGTCGAACGCGCCGTCCGCGTTCGAATCGGCGTAAATGTATGGATTTTCGTTTTTCGGTTCGACGAAAAGCAATTCTAATTTTTCGCCCGAACCCTTTCGATTATCGTAAATCGTGCCGATCGAAACAGCCGCGTCTTTCTCAAGCGCGCGTTTGAATTTATATTTCGAAACGCCGGCGGCGGGCTTAAAACCGGTGGCGTAAATATATTTCAAATCGGGCGACAGTTCCGTATCGAACTGCCCGAAATACTCAGCCGGCGAAGCCTGATTTTTAACCGACTCGGAATCCTGCTGCGCGAAAAGCTGAAAACCGAGCGTCAGGATAAAACCGGCAATGACGAATAATTGAACGAATGCAGAGCGTAATACTTTCATATTTGAGTTACCGGGATCGAACTATCGTTTATTTTACATCAATTGCCGATTTCAGCCGCCATGCGAGACTCTCGATTTCGCAAGATTCGAAATGCCTGTCAGGTCGGGGCGAAACTATTTAATCCCGTACGCATCGTAGGGAAGATTGGTTATAAATTCAGCAAAATCTTTCTCTCCCGGGTCTTTAGGCATGGATATTAAAATTACCATCGAACCCTGAACCATACCGACCCTGCCGCCGCGAGGACCTGTCAGGATAAACTTTGAATCCGAGGCTTCGACCGTTTCAAGAGGATTGTCCATTTTTTTGCTGAACTCGGCGGCTTCCTGCTTCTCTCTCTGTAATTCCTTTCGTGCCTCTTCGGGTGATGAAAACGGGAGAACCGTATATGATGCTGAAACGCCATCGGGCGAATCATAACTTGCATTGAGTCCGTTTTTCCCGATTTTCGAAGGCGCACTTGTCTCTCTATTGAATTTACCGATGCGCTGCGGAAAAGCACTCTCGGGCGGTTTGGGTGTGCTGCACGCTAGAAACAAAATTGCCATTGCCAGAAAATATATAAGTTTGTGATTCACTTCTTTCTCCTTTCGAAATCTATGTAAAATTTTAGCAAAGGGGCTTTTTTTCAGACAAAGTTTAATTTTCGATCATTTCCCGAATCAAAGCTTTTAAGCTTACTTTTAACGTTTTTTCAAGCGACGAATTATATCTTCAGTGGTTTTTCTGGCAGCAGCCTTATTCTGCATATACTTGTACTGAAGCGGGAAAAGCTGCCAAGCCTTTACCCCGTCGAGATTCATCACCGGCGTCAGGTTGAAGAGGGCAATAATCACGCTGATGTAGCCTAAGAACGCGACGATCGGACCGGTAAACGGCAAACGGTCAAGCGGAGTTGTCAGGCTAAACACGATCAGCGGTATCGCGACGACAAATTGCGCCGCGACGCCGCCCCAGGCGATGATGCATTCTTCGCGCAGACTAAACGGCGCGTCGAATTCGCATGTGCCGTGAATGAGTCCTAAGTAGATATTTCTAGGCTGGTAGCCCAAACGCCGGACGAAATAGGCGTGTCCAGCTTCGTGAAGAAGAATGATGCCGAAGTATGAGCAGATGGTTACTACGGCGTAGAGCGGAGTTTTGATTGAAAACACAAACAAAACTCCCATTGCGATAAGCGCCGACCAGTGAATATGAACCGGCGCGCCGAAAATATTCAGGAATTTAATTTGCGTGTAGCCTTTCATATCGAGGAATTTCTTATTTTGTATTAAACCAGATTAAGGAACGAGTGCAAAGTGTAAAGATAAGCACTTGTCATCTTTTACTTTTCACTCGTTCCTTAATTGTTTTGCAGTTCATTAAACTGAAATTATGCCCGAGAAATATTGCTCGTCGGCATTTATGGGCGCGCGGTGGAGAGTCGCCAGTCGAGGCGACCGTCAACGCGTTGTCCGCCGATCGTTACGTTTTCGAGCTTTAAGCCTTCGACGTTTTTTAGGATAAAGGTGCGGTCGGCTTGTTTGACGTTGATGTTGCGCAGCGTTACGTCGCGCAGCGGCGCGGCGGCGGGCGCGTCGCCGTTAAAGATCGTGCCGGCGCGTTCGACCGTGAAATTCTCGAACACGATGTCGCGGTAGGTCGAGGGAAAATTGCCGCCTAATTGACCGGGATAATCGAGCTGGAACCAGAACAGAGTGTCGAATTCTTCGACCGTGAAATTGCGGACGCGAATGTGTTCGACCGTGCCGCCGCGATCGAGATTCGCCTTGAAACGAATCGCCGACGTGCCTTTGCGCAGGATATTGTCCGTAAAATAAACGTGACGGATGCCGCCCGACATTTCGCTCCCCAGAGCGATGCCGTCTTCGCCGCCCATGTCGTTGTTGCGCACGACGATGTTTTCGCTCGGGCGATTGATGTCGCGCCCGTCGCGATCGCGCCCCGATTTGACGACGACCGAATCGTCGCCGGTGCGAAACCAGCAGTTTTCGATCAAAACCTCGCGGCTCGACTCGATATCAACGCCGTCGTTGTTCGGTTTGTGGCTGTCAACGCGCACGCGCCGCATCACGGCGTGGTCGGTATAAACGAAATGATTGACCCAGAACGGCGAATTGACGACCGTGTAATCTTCGAGTAAAACGCGCTCGGCGCGGAAAAACTGGATGATCGGCGGACGCAAGGAAGTGCCTTCGCCGAACACGCGCTTGGCGACCGGAACGCCGTCCGCGCCCATCCGCCGCAGACGCTGAAAATCCGTTTCGGCTTTCGGAATCCACGAAAGAAACTCGCTCGCGCCGTTGCCGTCGATCGTGCCTTTGCCGGTGATCGCAACGTCTTTCACTTCAAAAGCGTAGATCAAAGGCGAATAACCGTAAACTTCCGTGCCTTCCCAGCGCGTCAGCACGACGGGCAGATAATACTTCGTTTCAGGACTGAAAAGCAGCGTCGCGCCTTCCGAAACATGCAGATTGATCTTACTTGCCAGATGAATCGGTCCTTTGCTCAGCCATTTCCCTGCCGGAACGACGACGCGCCCGCCGCCTTCGGTCGAAGCTTTTTTGATCGCAGCTTGTATCGCCGGACGCGCATCAATCGTGCCGCCGCTTTTAGCGCCGAAATTCGTGATAACGTAATCGCGCGCGGGAATTTGGGGCAATTTGATGCCGCGCACGATCGCGTCGGCGCGCGCCCAGTCGTCGCCGGTTTGAGCGAAAATCGGCGACGCGGCGCATAAAAGAAACGCGGCGGCGAGAAAACCGTGGAAAAGATTTTTAAATATATTTCGAGAGGCTTTCAGGCAAACTTTATCAATTTTCCGCAGAAATAGTATCGCCGGAAACGCGTGCAGTATCTGTTTCATTTTCGAGAACTCCTGATTTTTTACAAATTGGTCTTACCATTTGGATTATAAGTTAAAAAGTTCGAGTTAGGAAACAAAACTTTGTCTTTAATTGAGCAGAACCTTTCAGAAGCCCGCGCGTGAGCAAGGGCGGATTAAGTTCGCCTATATTTTCCGCCCTTGCTCACGCGCGGGCTT
>JANOBZ010000145.1:0-55807 GCA_031411895.1 Acidobacteriota bacterium
TGCGGAATTAGGTGCCGTATCAGCGTTGAACGTGGAATTGACAAACGTAATACCGTTCTGCACAGATGTCGCCGTCCAGCCAGCCGGGAATGCCGGAGCAGTTACCGCGTCGAAGTTTTCGGTAAAGGTCGTCTGCGGAACACCAACGATGATGACACGTGTAAAGCTCGTCGCGCCGAGACTGCTGTTGACGTTAAATGTCAGTGTCAAAGCGCTGCCGCACGGCGTATTTGCCGGAACGGTGTAGCTGACAGCCTGCGAAACGGTCTGACCGTTGGCGATCGTGCCGTAGTTTGCCGAGCCGCCGCCGACGATTTGCAGCGTCGTGCCGGTTGCCGGATTACCCGTGTTGTTGGTCAGCGGAATGTTGAGCGAGATGGTTTCGCCCGGTTCGGGGAAGCCGTCGTTGTCGCCCGCCGCATCGCTGACGCTGATCGTCGGCGACTGGAACAGGTTCGGCACGTCGAATCCTTCGGTAACCGTATTGCCGGTCGGATTTGTCGCGCTGAAGCCAAGTCCGCGAACCGCGAAGCCTGACCAGATGTCGCCGACATCCGCTGCATTGCCGTTCGCCGCCGCCGCTTGAAGAATCGCGTTTCGTTCCTGCAGCATTGTCGGGTTTGTCGGCGAAACCTTCATTCCGTCCATAAAAAGCTGAAGAATTTTCTTGTTGCCTGCCGCGCCGCCTAATCTTTGAATCAATTTTGCACGGACTTCCCACAAAATACTGCTCCAGATTTCGCCGCCGTCGTGCGAGCCGGTCGCGCCCCCCGTAAACGCGGGCGCAAACGCACCGTCGGAGATATTGAACTGCGCCGTATCGATGTCGGCAAACGTCATCGGGTTATGCGGGCGATTGTTCGGTCCGCCCGTGAATGAACGAACTGCTTTCGGGAAGCGCCGGATTCCGTAGTAATAATTCGACGTGAAACCGGCGCTGCGCAGAAGCAGTGTCGAATACCCGCCGGTCACGAAAACGCCGTCGATCGGATCGTCGTTTAAGGCGAGCAGCACGTGCGCGAAGAAGTCGGCGCTGCCTTCGTTCATCTGTCCCGCCTGCGTTCCGCCGACGCCGTTATGGAGTCTGCCGAAAAGCCCGTGCGTTAATTCGTGAACGATGATCTCAGCATCAACCGAACCGTCGCGGTCGGGCGTCGGCTGGTTCCAGAGATACATCTGCATACGTCCGCGACCGCCGTCAGCCGGAGTCGAAAAGTTGGCATTGTTAAAGCACGGCAGGGTCGGGCAGAAACTCGCATTCTGCGTGTTGTCCTGCGCTTCAGCCGAGATGCGGTCGTTGCCGACGCCGCCGCGACCGAAGTTGTCCTGCTGGAAGTTGCGCGCTGCTTCGGTAAAGCCGAGCAGATACGTTTCGTCGTGAAAGCGGTTGGTCACGTAAAACAGGTTGGTCGAAACGCCGTTCTGGTAAGGCACCAGAAGCGGATCGTCGCCGCCGCTGTTGTTCGCGCCCGCACCGGGCGTGTATGCGAAATTAAACACGCGGTTGGTTCCCGGAACGAGCGCATCGACGCCGTTCGGCAAAACGCGGTCAACGCCGGCTTCGGCGTTATTTCCGTCCGTCTGACCGTTGACGCCGTTCGCGCCGTCGGGAATCCAGCCGTTGTTGTTGAACGTATACGGCGCTTCGTTGCCGATCAATGTGACGTTCGTGCGCGGCTGAAGCGTGCCCTGCGTCCCTAAGGTCGGGTTCAAAAGTCCGGGTGCGGCTAACGGCGCGGGGTTCGCCATCGCTTTTAATAAACTGTTGGTGTTGGCGTAAACGTTGTAGGTCGCCGCCTGCGTTTGATTATGCGTAATGCTTTCGCGATAGAGCATCGTGCCGGTTTCGGCGTCAACGATCACGTAGAAAGCCTCGCCCTTCTGCCAGTTCAAAACGCGCCACGATGCTCTTAAAACGCCGCCTTCGATCGGAAAATACATTTTTTCCGCGGTCGTCGCCCAGTCGCCGGTCCCGAAGACGGCTTTGAGCGCGGTTGATGCCGCCGGATTATACTGCTTATCGCTATCTTTCATCCGGTAATCAATGTATCCGGCGGCTTTTTCGACTGCCGCGAGCGGCTCGCCAAAATTGTTCGAAACTGAATTGTAATCCGCGTTCGACGCGAGATTGCTGACGACGCGAAACATCGCGCCCTGTTTGTTGAATCCGGCTCTGACTTCGGCGCGGAACACCGGAATATCATTTACAAACTGTTCGAGACGGACGAACGAAAGCTCGCCGTTCGGGTTCGTGTAATCCGCCGCAACGCGCAAATCGTTAATCTGAGCGGGCGTCAAACCGACGAGCGCGTCGTTGTCTCTGATGAAATCTCTTAAAATCTCCGAGCGCTTGCCGCTGGACGGCGCGGTCATCAAAGCGCGTCCCTGCATCACGTCGGGCGCGATGATCTCGGGATTTCCGAGTTCCGCGTTGTATTCGACCTTGAGCGTCGGAATCGTTTGTTTGAGCGATTCTTCGCCGCGCACGAACGCCTCGCGCCGGTCTGCCATCTCGACCGCGGTCAAATCCTCGGCGGCGCGAAAAGTGTTGAGCACGTCGAAAGATTTTTTATCCGTGCGAATATCGTAATAACCGATTTTTCCGGCTTCTTCCTGAGCGCCGTTCGGGTTATTTTGTTTGGCGGCTTCCGCCTGCCGGTTAAATTGCAGCGGCAATAAAACAAATGCCGCGATTAAGGCTAAAAATACAAAACCAATCACGAAACTCCTGCGAGTTTGCGCAACTTCCTTCTTATTCATTAAATTTCTCCCTTCTTTGCTGTGATTTCCACTCTGAAATGTTGAATGATTGTTATCTACATAGAATAAGTGGTCGTGAGTTTTCGGAAGGTAACGCGGGAAAATAAAAAAGAATTTAATTTTAGACGATTACGAAAAAATCGTTGTTTTCATATTCAAACTGCATTAAAATCTGCTCTGCCGGAGAAATAAACTATGCGTCGTTTCACACATTACATTGCCTCTTTAAGAAATAAAAAATCGTTAATTTTTCTGGTTCTAATAACCGCGTGTTTGAACGTCAATGCCCAACAGGACGACGATCTGCCGAAAGTTGTGCCGACTATTGACGGCGAAATTTATCAAAAAATCGTCGAGCAGATGTTTTCGCTCGATGCGACGGATAATGAATTTACGCTCGTTTTGCGTTACAGCCCGACATTTGAAAGCAGCCGTCAGATCGTATTTACCGCGCGCGACGAAAAGATATTTGTTACGGAATACGTTTCGAACGGCGATATAGAATTCAAGGCAAACGAATATCTTCAGCGCACCGGAAGCAGCGATGCTTCGAAAATTGTGCAAAGCATCGGCGTTGCGAAACGCGAATTTAATATTTCTGCGAAGCTTGAAGAAAGTTGGCGCGAGAAATTAATCGAAAGTGTCGCGAAAGCTTTGAAGTCGCAGCAACTGTTGATCAAACCGAAGGACGGAGAACCCCGAACCGCAAATATTCTGCTGCACGGCACGACCTACGAAATGTGGTATGTGGCGCGCGGCGCAAGACTGTATTTCTCCGAATACGGCTCGAAACTTTTCAGTCCCGTTTATTTCGATGACTCGCCGTTTGTTCGTCAAATGAAAATTATTCAACGCCAAATTACCATGCGAAAATAGCGCGATCATTTATCCGACAAAGCCGTTAACAGCAAATAAATTTGGCAATAAATGTAAAATTTGTTAGCCTTAACCTTGCATTTCTGCATCTATCAATCAAAATTTTTTAACTAACTTGTTATAATACAAAACTATGTTCAGTGATAACTTCAGACGCGGCGAGAGCGGCGGCGAGAAAAAGACGGGTTCGAAAGCCGTTTCGAAATTAGCGGATTTAGGCTGGAAGGCGTTTCAGGCGGTCAATAAGGCTTTGCCCGAAGGTCAGTCGATCAAACCCGAATGGGCGGCGGAACCGCTTTTAAAATCTTACGAGCGCACCGCGCCGCCGCTCGGCTTCCCGCGCGAAACCGATTCGCTTTGCCCGACCTGCGTCAAGCAGGTGCGCGAAGGCGTGATTAATAAATCAATTCCGCTCGAAATCTTGATGAACTCGCATCCGGGCGAGATCAAAGCGCAGATCGTCGAGGAAAACGGACAGGTTGTGATGCGCAAAACCTGCCCGACGCACGGCGAATTTGTTGACGTTTTGGCGACTGACTCAAAGTTTCTCGACCGCATCGAAAAACTGTTTTTCGGGCGCGATTTCAAATCCGCCGAAGACGATCACATTCACAAACACGGCACATCGGACATTAAATACGGGCGCGGCGCGGTTCTCACGGTTGACCTGACGAACCGCTGCAATATGATGTGCAACCCGTGTTTTATGGACGCCAACCAGGTCGGCTACGTTCACGAACCGACGTTTGAAGACACGAAAGCGATTCTCGACCGCGCGATCTCGTTCAAGCCGCGCCGCCAGATCATCATTTTATTTTCAGGCGGCGAACCGACAATCTCGCCGACGTTTCTCGATTCGGTCGCGTATGCCAGAAAGATCGGCTTTTACCGAATTTTAGCCGCAACGAACGGAATTCGCTACGCCGAAGACATCGAGTTTTGCAAGGCGGCGAAAGAAGCCGGACAGCACGGCGTTTACCTGCAGTTTGACGGCGTTTCCGAAGAAAAGAACAAACATCGCGGCGTCGGCAATCTCTTCGACGTGAAATTAAAAGCGATCGAAAATCTCGCGTCGGTCGGCATTAAAGTCACGCTCGTAACGACGATCGTCAACACGATCAACAACGACGCGATCGGCGAAATCGTCAAATTCGCGGCGGAAAATATTGATAAAGTCCAAACCATCGCATTTCAGCCCGTGAGTTTCACCGGACGCGACGAAGATATTTCGGATAAAGACCGCATCGAGCAGCGCTACACTTTGGCGGGAATGACGCACGATTTGAAAGGGCAACTCGACGGCAGCGTCGCGCTCGAACCCTTGCGCGATTGGTTTCCGCTCTCAAGCTATTCGGCGTTTACATCGGTGATGGATATGCTGCAGGGCGCGGATGCGCCGTGGGGCTGGTCGTCGTGTAATTGTCACCCGAACTGCGGAATTTTCACGCTCGTCGTCGTCAACAAAAAGACCGGCGCGATGCGTTCCTTGTTCGAGTTTTTTAACTACGAGCAGTTTATGAAAGACGTCGCGACGATCACCGACACGGCGCGCGGCAAAAAGCTGACGATGGCGCAATTGGGCATGGCGATCATGCGCAACTACGACGCATCGAACGCGCCCGACGGTTTCCCGATCTCGCAGATCATGAATCTTTTCAAACCGTCGTCGGCGACTTCGAATTCAGACCGCAACGATCGCATGAAAACCCGAGGCGACGACGATTCGGATGTTTGGCGCGTTCTGTGTGTCGAAGGAATGTGGTTTCAGGATTTGTTCAACTACGATTTTCGCCGCACGGAAATGTGCGTCATTCCCTACGGCACGCAGGAAGGCGAAATTTCGTTTTGCGCATACAACACGGGTGTCGGCTGGCGGCAGATCATCGAAGAAATGCACAAAACGGCGAGCTTGTCGGAATGGTATCAGGAAAACGGACGCCACGCGGTTTACGCGAAAGGCAAGGAAGTTCCGGGCATTGCGAAAACACGCAGCTTGAGTTTGCCGGTGATCGCAAAGGTTTTACAGGAAGATTTGGACAAACCCGCCGTCACGCCGTACCTCGTCGAAGAAGAAGAAAACGAAACGGTCGGAGTTTAACAGAGTATTTTTAGCCGCGAGCGAATTGCGGCTAAAATTTTTTACAATCAGAACGAATAAGGGAGAAATAAAAATTATGCCGGATGAAAAAGATGTCGCCCAGGACAAAAAAGCACTGGAACAAAACGAACACGAAGGAACGACTTCGGAATTAGAAGGAAAACACCCCGAACACGCGCCGCAGCCGGGAAAGAAAACGCCGCAGGAGCACGTTGACCGGGATGCGATTGACGAAAGCGGCAATCTGCTAAATCCGAAAGAAAAGGACGAAAACGACGGAATTTAGTTTAAGTCAAGAAATAAAAGAGCGTTAAGGTTTGCGAACCTTAACGCTTTTTTATTTGCCTATATTTAACAATCAATTCAGGATAAGCACGGAACGTCGTCATCTTGACGGCACAGCGTTTGAAAACCGCTCAAACGTCTTCATTACTTTTAATGATTGAAAGTAATGAAGACGTTTGAGCGTCGCTTGCGCGCCGTGTGCCGTCAAGATGACGGCGTTCCGTGCGTTAAATCAACTCTAAAAGCTGTTCCAAGCCATCTTTCACGTTTGCGCCGAGATGAACGCGCAAAGCGCGTCGTTCGCGGTCGAGCAAGACCTGAAAATCGCCGCGCGCCTGCGCCGCTTTAACGACGCCGAACGTGTATTTTTGTCCCGGAACTTCGAAATCATCGGCGTCGTCCGACGTGATTTGCAGAAACACGCCGTTGTTCGCGCCGCCTTTATATCCTTGCCCGGTCGAATGCAGAAATCGCGGTCCGAATCCCAGACACGTCGCCGTTAATTCTTTTCTGAGAACCTTTTCGCGAATCTTTTGCAATAATTCTTCGTGCTCGCCGTTCATTTCGACGTAGGCGAGCAGCGCGAAATAATCGTTTGCCTGAAGATGCTGAAGATGCGCTTCGAGATAACCTTTTAAGGATCGTTTGCCGTCGCCGTATTCGCCGAGCTTGGCGGCGTAATCTTCGCTCGTGAAAAGCTTGATGCCGGCGTCTTCAAAAAACGGCGTTTCGGCAGGCAGTTCTCCGGTCGCTTCGTATTCGTCGGTAATTTTTCGCGCTTCGATCTTTGCAGATTCGACGTCGGGCTGGTTAAACGGGTTGATTTCCATGATCGCGCCCGCAACGGCGGTCGCAAATTCCCAGCGGAAAAATTCCTGTCCGAGATTTTCTTTTGATTCAAGCTCGATCTTGACGACCGGATGACCTTTGACGGCGAGCGCGTCAATTTTCGCGTCGAATGAATCGTCGCCTTTTAATTTCAGGTAAGCAAAAACGCGGTCGTCCGAATAATCCGCGACTTCGAGAATTGGTTCGCGGTCGATCGGAATGATCGAAACGTCCTGTTTGCCGGTTGATTCGGCGATCAATTGTTCGAGCCACGCGCCGAGATCGTAAATTTCGGGCGACGTGAAAATCGTCAGTTTATCAATCCCGTTCGTCTGGCAGACGCCTAAGATCGTGCCCAAAACCGCGCCTTCGTTCGCTTCCGGATTTTCGTTGCGGCACGCCTTCACCATCTCGTTCGCGCGCGTTAAAAAATCTTCGACGTTTAAATCCATCGCCGCACCCGCCGTCATTCCGAAGGGCGAAAGCGCCGAAAATCTGCCGCCGATTTCCGGGTTGCCGTAAAAGATTTTGCGAAATCCGTCGGCTTCGGCGGTCTTTTGCATTTTCGAATCGGGATCGGTGATCGCGACGAATTGTTTGCCCGCCGCTTCGCGCCCGACTTTTTCCGCCACGCGCTCGAAGAAATATTGTTTGAACGTATTCGGTTCGAGCGTCGAGCCGGATTTCGAGGCGACGATAAAAAGCGTTTTTTCAAAGTTCAGTTTCGATTCGATCGTTTTGATCTGTGCCGGAACGGTCGAATCGAGAACGTGAAAATTCTGTTTGCCGAAAGTTTTCGCGAGCACTTCGGGGCACAAGCTTGATCCGCCCATGCCCATCAGCAGAACGTCGGTAAATCCGGCGGCTTTTACGTCGTCGGCAAAATCTTTATATTCCTGAACTTTTTCAAGTTCCGCCTCGACAGAGTCGAGCCAGCCGAGCCATTTTGCTTCGTCCGCGCCAGTCCAGACGGACGCGTCTTTTTGCCAGATGCGCGAGATCTTGTTTTCCTCGCGCCATTGGTCGAATTTTTCGCGAACGATGGTTTCAAGGTTTCCGGGTAATTGATAGGTCAAAGAATTTAGCATAATTTTGAAATTTCAGATTATCATAAACCAGCGCGTTTTTTGAAAATCCGACTAAATTTTTCAGCCGCGGATAAACGCGGATTTCGCAGATAAAAACTTATTTGATTTACTTAGCGCCTTTGCGCCTTTGCGGGAGACAGAAAGAATTTCCCGCAAAGGCGCAAAGCGGCAAAGAAATCGGTATTAATCCGCGAAATCCGCGTTTATCCGCGGCAAATAAAAAATTAGACCGCAATTTTCGGATAGATTCCGAATCGCGCATCGCCTAAAATCAAAGTTATGGAAACGGAAATCTTTTGGAAAGCCGTCGAAACGAACGATGCCAGGTTTAACGGCGCGTTCGTTTATGCCGTCAATTCGACCGGAATTTACTGCAAGCCGTCGTGCGCGTCGCGTTTGCCGAAACGCGAAAACGTCTCGTTTTTCGAGTCGGTCGAAACGGCTGAAAAACGAGGCTTTCGCGCCTGCCGAAGGTGTAAGCCGCAAAGCGCGGCGCTTAACGCGCAGACAGAAACTGTGCTTCGCGCAGCGCAGATTCTCGAACGCGAAGAACGCGTTTCGCTCGAAGATTTGAGCGCCGAATTAAATTTGAGCGCGGCTTACCTGCAAAGGGTTTTTAAGAAAATCATCGGCGTTTCGCCGAAAAAATACGCCGAAATGCGGCGGCTCGAAAAATTCAAGACGGAAATCGGCGGCGGCAGGGAAATCTCCGACGCGATGTACGAAGCCGGTTTCGGTTCAGCAAGCCGTCTGTATGAAAACGTCTCGGAAAAACTCGGCATGACGCCGCGCGAGTATGCGAAAAAAGGAAAAAATATGACGATAAAATTTACGATCGCCGATTGCGATCTCGGGAAATTACTCGTTGCGCGAACCGCAAAAGGCGTCTGCGCCGTGACGTTCGGCGACGACACGAAAACTTTGACCGAAAATCTTTTCAGCGAATTTAAAAACGCGGAAATCGCGGAAAATAATACGAACTTGAAGGAATTCGTCGAAGCGATTCTCGCGAATCTCGAAGGAAAAAATAAAACGCTCGATCTGCCGCTCGATTTGCAGGCGACGGCTTTTCAGATGCGCGTCTACGACGAACTGCGGAAAATCCCGTACGGCGAAACGGTTTCTTACTCGCGGGTTGCCGAATCTCTGGGCAATAAAAACGCCGTCCGCGCCGTCGCGACCGCCTGCGCCTCGAACCGCGTCGCGCTCGTTATTCCGTGTCACCGCGTCGTCGGAAAAAGCGGCGCACTGAGCGGCTACCGGTGGGGCGTCGAACGCAAAAAAGCCATTTTGGATAGAGAAAAACAATAACCGAACGGATAAAAAACTCAGACTTTTTTATGAACGAAACCGGCGATATTTCTATCAGCCGGTTTTTCTTCGGCTCTCGAGCCATAAAAAAATGCTTGAAGTTTTTCGGGAAAAGATATAGAGTGTTTGGCGTTCACGATTAATCTTTTATCAGGAGACTTCTGCCAACGGAGAAACATTTCCCGGCTTCTTTTTTCTTTTTTCCCATGAAAAAAAACGGATTAATGATTCTCCTTTCAAAGCTTTGGAATTGTGAATAAGCAGCGCGGGATTTGTCGCGGATAAGACGGTAATTATCAATTAATTAATTTTTTTGGAGGTCAATATGTTTCCGATAGTTTTGGCACACGGCATCGCGCGGTTCGATATTTTGCGCGAAAGAATTGACGAGCGGCTCGATCTGCCGCCGACGCCGCTCGACGACGAATTGCAGTATTTCAGAAACGTCCGCACATATCTCGCGGCAAACGGTTTCGGCGAAGTCGTTAACACGAACGTTAATTTTGCCGGTTCGGTCGAGCAGCGCGCCGAAGAACTAAAAAATCAGATCAATGCACTTTTGCCGGATGCTGAAAAAGTCCACATCATCGCGCACAGCATGGGCGGACTCGACGCGCGTTTGATGATCGCCGAACTGGAAATGGCGCGGCGCGTTGCGAGTCTGACGACGATCGGCACGCCGCATCTCGGCACGAGCTTGGCGGATCACGTCATCAGTCAGGGCGGAAGTCTATGGATAGATTTTCTGCAAAAAGCCGTGAGGCTTAATCTCGACGGTTTCAACGATCTGCGAATCACTTCGTGCGAAGCGTTTAACCGCCGATTGGCGGACGCGGAAGCGAAAAACAATGTCGTTTATCAAACCTATTCGAGCTTCGAAGAAGGCAAAGATATGTTTCTGCCGCTTTTTCCGTCGTGGGCGTATATCCGCGCCGTCGAAGGTCGCAACGACGGATTAGTTCCGGTCAGCTCGCAAAAATGGCAGAGCGAACTGATCGCCTCGGACGGAACGCGCAAAAGGATCGCGCAAAACGAGTTTCCGTTTCCGGCTGACCACCTGAACCAATGCGGCTGGTGGGATTTATCCGAAGCCTTAAGCCCGTTTTTTCACGGCACGCTCTCGCAGCAGCGAATAAATTTCGAACTGCGCGTCAAAAACGTCTATCTCGAAATCGCGCAGGGATTGCAGAATATTCAGTAAAGAAAATTTACCCGAAAAGTGCTTCAGACGGAGCGCGAGCGGCTCGTGCGCCAGAACATGCGCAGCGTTCAAAAGCAATTCCTGAACTTAAATGTTCAATAAAATGAAACGTTTTCAACGTGTTTTAGACGCTCGCGGATGAGCCGCCCGCGTACTGACCGGCGAAGGTTTTTATTTTGTTTTGAGTCCCTGTTTTAGCAAGCAAACGCCCACAATAGTCGTCGGAAGCCGCTTGAAGACATGCCTCAAAATTCTTAAAATAATCATCGTCCAAGTGTTTGTTTTCAAGCCTCGGTCGTCAGAACGGAAAACTGTTGCAATTTCCGAAAGTTATTGTATAATCAAGCCATTTTTATAAAATTATTGCCCTGAACACTTTCGCACAATTTACGACTTTAGAGCTGTTACACGGAATTAATCGGCATAATACCCGAAATACGTGCGTTATCCCGAATGGCTTGGGATAACAAGTAGCTGGGTGACTCTGGTGTAATAATCGGCTTCCGAAAAATCGAGGAGAAACGATAATGACTAAAAATTATTACCGCAACAGTTTACTGGTTTTAGCTGTTTTGATTTTTGCTTTTGCGGGTTGTTCTAAAAGGATCAACAGCAAATTTGTTGGAAAATATTCAGACGAAAAAAATCCTTCTTTGTATATTCAGATGAACGAAGATGGAAGTTGCTCTGTTGTGTCGAATAGCGGCAGAAACTCAAACCGAATGTTTTGGTGTTCTATGGACGGAGATACAATTTCTTTGTCATTGATGCGAGACGAGCTACCTTATGATGAAGGCGTAATTTATCCAGAGTTTCGGGGCAAATCAGCAATTTTAACAATAGATCGTGATGCTTTAATTACTCAAACCGGACGGCGGTTTTCCAGAAGCGGAACTTCTTCGAGTAGTTCAACTTCCAGCAGTTCCACTTCTTCCACAAGCGGTGTTCTGACAACCGAAAAGGCGCAGAATGCGGTTAACAAATTTGCCTCTGCAAACGGAAGTGGGCGGATTACTATTAAAGGTGGTGTGCAGGAAATACCATCCCAAAACGCAGCGGTCGCTAAATTAAATGTTGACGACTTTACAGACAAAGACGGAAAACAATACAAAGGAAAGGAAGCCACAGCTACTTTCACTCATTACACTGACGGAAAATGGGTTATGACAAAAGTAGAAATTAGCCTTGGGGCTTGGAATGGAAGCGTAAAATGGGACACGCAGACGACCGTTCAGTAATACTAACTTAGCCGACAAGTCAGGCGGGTTTTAACCAATCGAGCAAAATATCTTCCTGTTTGTGCAGAGCATTTTCGGGTTTGGCACCCTTTACCTTTGTCATCGGAAATTTGAAAAACACGCCGACTTCTTCTAAGACTCCGCCGCTGCCGCGTTGTTTGGCGAGATCGAGACAGCGCGCGATTTCGATCGCTAAGGGGGCGGCGAGAATCGAGTCTTTGCAGAGGAAATTTACTTTGAGCTGCATTTTTTGTCCGAGAAAACCCGTTAAATCTATGTTGTCCCACGCTTCCTTGTTGTCGCCGCGCGGTTTGTAGTAGCGAATATCGACGATGTGGTCTTCGACCTCGTAACCCAAAATATCGTCGAGCAGGGAACTTTTCGTTTTAACTTTCGAGGCTAATGAACCGGCGTTCGAGAGCGCAAGACCGTCGCGGTTGCCCAAGATATTGGTCGAAAACCAGCCTTCGACTTTGAGCGCGCGCGCTTTAAATGCCGGTGCGAGCACACTTTTGATCATCGTCTGTCCGGTTTTGCCGTCTTTTCCGGCGACCGGGACGTTTTGTTTTTCGGCAAATTCGACGAGCGCGGGAATGTCTGCGGCGACCGACGGCGTGAAATTTCCGTAAGGCACGCCCTCGCTAATCGCCGCGTAGGCGTAGAGCATCGCGGGGGAGATTTCGGGCGAGTTTTCGTCGAGAGCTTTTTCGAAAGCGGCGAGCGCGTTGAAAATCTCGCTGCCTTCGTCCGCCAATTTTTCGGTCGAAGCGAGGTTTATCACGACCGTGTCGTCGCACGACTTCTTAAATTCGCGCAAATTCTCGCGGATCTTTTCGACCGTGTCGCGATGAGCATTGCCGGAAACCGTGTTTTCGCCCTCGATGTTGGCGAGAAATTCTTTATTCGAAGCGGCGCGCCACGGTTTGATCTGCCGCAAATCTTCCTCGACGGCGACGAATTGTTTATGCGTGAGAACTTCGTGTTCCTCGGCGGCGTTTGCGAGGTGTTCGCCGAACAAATCCCAACCGGCGAACGTGATGTTTTCGTAAGCCACCAAATCTTTGATTAATTCCGCGTCGAGATTCGCGAGCGGCAAACCTGCCGCGTCAATTTTGCCTTTTTTGAGAAGTTCGATTCCGGCGACCATCGTCGTGCCGACCGCGCCGCCTAATCCGATTACTGCTATGCCGAGTTTTCTATTGCTCATAAAAACTTCAATTTTACAACAAAATCAGTTGAGCCACGAACAACCACGATTGAACTCATAAAAAATCTCAAACCCATCGCCGCAAATTGAGCGAAAAATCGATTTGCGGGCAAAAAAAGCGCAAACGCGGAGCGCGGACAATATTTGTCCGCGCTCCGCGTTTATTCGTGGGCGGCAGTCGCTTTCGGAGATTGTGATCGGGAAACGAGATTAGAAGACAGGAAACCTCGAAATTTGAAATCTCATTCTCCTTTCGGAAACAGCCGTTTAATTATCGCTGGCTCCAGATTTCGAAACTGCCCCAGATTTCGTCAATGACCTTTTCGTTGGCGGCAAATTTTTCTTCGTTTTCACAAAGGAGAATCATAATGTAGTTGTCCGTCACGTCCGTGCCGACCAAAACGCGGGCTTTGTTTGATTTGCCCTGATTTTTAATTGCCGCATCAACGATCGAATAAATTTCGCTTTCGGCTCTCGGTGAACCCATTGTGGCGGTCCCCGTTCCTTCCGACATTTCTACCATAAATTTCCTTGCCGTTTCGATTAAATCCTCCTTGCTCAAAGTTTTGTCCTTGAACGCGAGAACATAAACGCCGATCTCCGACGGTGCCGGAGTGGCGGCGACATAAACATCGACGCCGCCGTTACTGTCCGAACCGCCCGTCGTGCCTTCGGGAACCGAGAAACTGTAGCCTTTCTGCTCGTCATAAATGTCGATCCAGCTTTCGGGAACCGGATTGTTCTTGGCGGCTTTTTGGGAATTGCCGTCGGTCGGTTTCTTTTCATCCTTCAAAACCGCTGTCGGAGCGTTGGAACTGCTGTTCGAGTTAGCCGGCTTGTTGGCTGCCGTGTTCGTCGCCTTGTTCGCCGCCGTGTTCGTCGCCGTGTTCGTCGTGGCGGCGGTATTTGAAGTATTGCTCCCGGTTCCGACGCTAAAGCTGCATCCGGTCATTCCGAGACCGAAAATTAAAATTGCGATTGCCGTAAAAATTGGTTTTTTCATATTTTATTTTCTGTGAATTGTGATTCGTTCCTTTTTGATTGATTTTATTGCTTTACCCAGACAACGCCGTCCGACCAGGTAATTTTTCTGCCGTCAGCCGAAAGTTTTCCGTTTTTCGTGGCAAAGTCCTGCGCAAAAACGCTGCTGCCCTTAAAAGTTCCTCTGGATTTGGTTTTTCCGCCGTTCGCGTCCTGAATGGAAATGTTTGCGCCCGTTTGGATAATTGACCAGACATACGGCGATTTTGTGCCGTCTTCGTAATAACCACGCCAGGTTCCGGTAATATCATTGCGGTCGGTTGCCCTGACCCAGACAACGCCGTCCGACCAGACGATCCGGTTGCCGTCAGCCGACAGTTTGCCGTTCTGGGTGGCAAAATCCTGAGCGAATATATTGCCGCCCCGAATGGTGCCGCGCGATTTGGTTTGCGGGTCGCCCGATTCGACGATCATAATGGTCGAGCCTGTCTGACCGATGCTCCAGACGTATTCCGAGATCGTTCCGTCGTCGTAATAACCGAGCCAGGTTCCGTTGAGATTGACCAGATTCTCATCGAAAATCGCCGTCGCTTTGCCGTTTTTGTAGTAAAGCGTGACGCTCGAAATTTCGAGCAGATTTAAGTTTTCCCATTCGATAAACGCGCCGTCGGCGTCTTCGACGCGCAAATCCCAGAGCTTCGCTTTTTCTTTTCTGGTAAAGACGATTGCCACCGAATCGTTTTGAGCCAGCGTATCGACGCCGAGAATGTCCGCGCCCCATTCCTTGGCGTTGTGCGGCGTCATGTAAAGCGCGTGGATTTCGAAGCCGGTTTTATTAATCACCGTAAAATCCTGCGCTCCTTGAGCCGACACTTCGACAATATTTGTTGACGGCAAATAAAACGCTCCGAAAGACAGTAAGCCAACCAGTAAAACTCTCAATATACTTCTTTTCATTTTCTTATCTCCTTTATGATTTAGAGCCAAATTACTCAATTGCCTTGAATAAAACTTTCTCTCTGCCCGCGTAAACGACATTTCGGAAGAAAAAGGGTCATCGCCTGAAATTTTTTTCAATAAAAAAGCCGCTATCAATTTCCGATGAGCGGCTCAAAATATTTTGAAGCACTTCTACAAAACAAAAACGTGAAAAGCGGCATTCGCTCCGGATTCCCGAACAGCGTCAACTTTTCCGTTTCTATCCATTTCAGCAAGAATATTCGCGATAAAATTTTGTTCCTCGGCAGTCAGATTTTTAACGGCAAAGTCAAAAGCCAATCCCGAACAATGCGGCGGAATGCCGCCGTCTTCGCGCACTTTAAATGAATCGGCATCAACTTTGTTCAAATCTATTGAATAGTCAATTGAGCGTATTAACGAAGTTACGAGCAGCGGACGATTAAATTTTGCCTGATATTTTTGAGCAATTTCTTCTAAAACCGGTTTTGCCTTGGGGCTAATCATTCGTAAAAGCCGCAGACGAATTTGTTTTCGGTCATTCGGATTATTTAAGTTGAGGCTGAAATTGTCCGCCAACTCTTTCATTTTTCTCTGACTGTCGGAGTCTGCCGCCGGAATTGATGCTCCGTCCGTAAAATTAAATTTGGTAAACACTTTGTCCGTGGCGTTTCCGCGGACATCCATAACATAAGTTTCAGTTGCTGATGGAAGCTCAACCAATTCTTTCTTCAAGTTTCTTTCGGCGAGGTCGAAAAAATCCATCGGGACGGCAGCGCCTTGCGTCTTCATTTCTTCGAGAGTACTTTTTTGTTTGCCGTAAAAGCCGATCAATTCTTCGGGAATTATTAATCCTTTCAGGTCAAAACCGGCGGGCGACTGGCGCGGTTCGAGCGCTTTATTTTTTTGCCGAGTCCAGTATTCAAAACTGACATTCAAAGCCGGATCGTCATCGAGCATTGTTTGAGAAGTTTCCGCGCTGAGCATCGAAAGCGGTTTTGTGCTTAATCCGAAATCCTTCGGATTTTCGCCGATGATCGCCGCCGCCAGAAATTTGGGAATGTATTTCACGGATTCCGCCTGAAATTGTTTGTCTAAGGACGCGGCATTTTCGCTCATCCCGCACAGACTGCAATCCCGGTAATCAGCCACAATCTTTCGATTCAAATCAGCCATGATCGCCTTGGACTCGCGGTTATGACTGAGGATCGCCAGAAATTCCCTCATATTGTCCGATTCGAATTTCTTTTGATTTTCGATCAACAGCCGCGCCGTTATCTCCGCTGATTTGGTTTGATCGACGAGGTCTTTTTGGGTCATTCCGAATTTTTTGGCTTGGTCGGCGGTGAGCATAAAAATTCCCGAACTGCCGGTCGGGCTGACCAGATCGTTCTTAAATTCGGTTTCGATCATTGCGATATACAAACCCGATAATCTGGATACGCCGTGTTGGTCAAAAACCGCATTGATCGCCGGCGCAGATCGGCTGCCGCGTTCGAAGACAAAATTCAAATCATCTCCGAAAAAGCGGTTTTCAACTTTGCTTCCGATCCGCGCGGCGTAGGACTCGAGATACTTTCTGACCTGCGCCTTAAAATCCGCGTTAAAGGGAAATTTTTTGCCGGAAATTTTCACCGTAATTTCATCGATCTTTGCGGCGGTGAAATCCGTTTTTTCCTTCTCCGTCAGATTTGAAAACGATTTCGATTGAACCGGCGAATTTGACTGAACATTCGTATTCGATATAGTTTGCCCGTTCGACAGAGTCTGCGCGTTTGATTGATTTTGCGTACAAGCCGTAAAACCCAAAACTAAAACGGTTAGTGTCAGCAGGTAAATATTTTTCATAACTCGATTCTCCTTTGATTATTTGACGAAAAATGCGTTCATCTGTTTACGGGTGAACGCATTTTTGTGGTCGTGATCGACAGTTTATTTGAAACGGAATTTTAATTACCCGTTTTGAAAACGCGGACGAGTTCTGCCGGAAAACTGTCGGCAACACCGTTTCCCCGACCCGGAATATCGAAAAGTCCGGTCTGGCTGACCATGACCTTGCCCGGTGTTCCTTCGTCAACTCCAAACGCCGCCCGCAACGGACCTTCGCCCCGGATTCGCGCGCTCAATGACAAAACATTTGAAATAGAAGTTAAATCAGGCAGCGGATCGCCAGGCTGGGCAATGATGAATTTGACCTGAATCATTCCGTTGGCGAGCGCCGATTGACGGTTGGGCTGACCGAAGAGTTCGGCTGCTCGATAACCTAATATCGTAGGGCTTCCGGCTTGAGTTTGATCTCGCGCCACGACGTAGGTATCGGTGAAATGATGAATGACATGAATCTCCGCCGTGCCGTCCGCCAGGTCGCGCTCGGTGACTGTGCCGCTAAACTCCGGGTTAAAGACGGGTCCGCCGTGATTTGTAATGCATTGAGCGATTTTTCCCGAATAATCGGCAAGGGCAAAGGTCGTAAAATCCGGTGGCAGCCACCCGAAAATCGATGCGCCGCAGGTCACCGGATTGACAAAACTGCCCTGCGCCGAGAGCCAGTCCGAAAACGGTCTCTGCCGCGTTCCGGCATTGACCTGAACGATTGCCAGAACTGTCATAACCAAAGCGATCAAGAGGAAGTTTTTGATTGTTAAACTAACTTTTTTCATTTTTCATTTTCTCCTTTTGTACTTGATTTTTTAACTTAAATTGGGTGCTTTACCTGCCTACCTAAACGACGTTTCGAGAGAAAAAGGGTCATCGTTTGTGATTTTTTTTTACGCTAAATGATATTGAGCGAATTTTTAAAGTAACTTTTCGGGGTTTGATTCTTTTATTTATAAGGTTTTGCTCTATAATCGAATGAGAATTCCCGCACAATTTATGGTGATAGACAGTTCTCATCAGATCACGCTGCTGCTGGTCGATTGGAGTAATGGAGATGAGCATGCGATCGAACAACTAATGCCGCTCGTCTATGAAGAACTGCGCCGGATGGCGCGAAGCTACATGCGCAAGCAGCCGTCGGGACATACTTTTCAAACGACCGAACTGATTCACGAAGCCTATTTGAAAATTTCCGCCGGCAAAGAGAAAGAGTGGCAAAACCGCGCTCATTTTTTCGGCGTCGCGGCAAAGGCGATGCGTCATATTCTGGTTGATTACGCGCGTTCTAAAAGCCGCAGCAAACGCGGCGGCTGGCAGGATCGCGTAACGCTTGTTGAAGACGCGGCGGTTTCGAGCGGGCGCTCGGCGGAAATCGTCGCGCTCGACGATGCGCTCAATCAACTGGCGGTTTTCGATGAACGGAAAGTCCGCGTCGTCGAGATGAAGTTTTTCGGCGGTCTGACGGCTGAAGAAATCGCCGGAGTCTTAAAGATTTCGCCCGAAACCGTCAAACGCGACTGGAGCTTTGCGCAGACCTGGCTGCTCCGTGAATTGGGAAGATAAAATATAGCCGATTATTTTATCTTTGCGCCTTTGCGCCTTTGCGGGAACGATTTTTCGTCGGGTTAAAGATTTTCAAAGAAAAAGTTTCCCGCAAAGGCGCAAAGGCGCAAAGTGGAATTTTGGTTTTAAATTGAGTGGCGGATTATTCAAAAAACCGAATTTGTTCTATTATTACATCTCTTACAAGCAAATTTTTCTCACAATCAAGCGGGTTATCGAAACGACGATTTTCGTATGGACGCTGAAAGACTGAAAAAAACCGAAGAAATTTATCACGCGGCGATGGAAATCGCGCCCGCCGAACGCTTTTCATTTTTAGTTGAAATTTGCGGCGACGACGAAGATTTGCGCCGCGAAGTCGAGTCGCTGCTCGCCGTTCAAATATCCTCAAATAATCTTTTTAACACGCCGCCCGAATCTTTCGTCGCCGAAATGATTTTTGAAGGCGAAAAAACGGCTGATCTCGCGGGCACGAAAATCTCGCATTACGAAATCAAAAAACTTCTCGGGCGCGGCGGCATGGGCGCGGTTTATCTCGCCGAAGACACGCAGCTCGAACGCAAGGTCGCGGTCAAATTTCTGAATCCGGATTTCAGCCGCAATCTCGATAAGTTGAACCGCTTTATCCGTGAAGCGAAAGCGGCATCGGCGCTCAATCATCCGAACATTATGACCGTTCACGAAATTGGTGAAGCCGACGGTACAAAATACATCGCGACGGAATTTATCGAAGGCAAAACCCTGCGCGAGTATCTTTCGGCGGATGAATCAATTTCTCTGAGCGAAGTTCTGACGATCGCCGTACAGGTTGCCGAAGGGCTTGCGGCGGCGCACCGGGCGGGAATAATTCACCGCGACATCAAGCCCGAAAACATCATGATCCGGGAAGACGGTTATGCTAAAGTCCTCGATTTCGGCTTGGCAAAATTGACCGAACCGGGAGCGACCGCAATCGAGCCGGAAGACCCGACCCAGGTACGGTTCAACACCACGCCCGGAATGGTGATGGGAACGGTTTCGTATATGTCGCCCGAGCAGGCTCGCGGAAAGCAAACCGACGCACGAACCGATCTGTGGAGTCTCGGCGTGCTGCTCTATGAGATGATTACTCGACAGCTACCTTTTGCGGGCGAAACGATGAGCGATTGCGTCGCGGCGATTCTGACGAAAGAACCGCCGCCGCTCGCGCAATTTATCGCGGATTGTCCGGCAGAATTACAGCGGATTATCAGCCGGACGCTGGCAAAAAAAACGGGCGAGCGTTATCAAACCGCCATCGAGATGATGGGCGATCTGAAAACCTTGCGGCGCGGGACGGAAATCGGCGGGGAAATCGAGAATCTGAAAACCGCGCAAGCGAGCGCAGCCGCTCGTCTTTCGACCGATGAAAACGAGAAGACGCAAACTTTTGACGAAGTGGGCAGAAACCAAACGGCGAGAAACGACGCGCCGCCGACGGGCGAAAATAATTTAATTTACAGCATTGAGGTCGAAAAAGTTAAACGCCGCTACCGGAAGCGGACGATTGCGGCTGTCGGGCTTTTGCTGATCGGAAGTCTGGCGTATTTCGGGTATTTCTATTTCAAGCCGAGACGTTTAATCGAAACGGCGTTTAACCGGACGACTTTCGAGAAAATACCGATCCAGGGAAACGTCGAGCTGACCGAAATTTCGCCCGACAAACGTTATCTGGCTTACGTCGAGCGAAAAAGCGGCAACGAAATGCGGCTCGTTCTGCGGCAGATGGAAACCGGCGCGGAAAAAGAGATTCTGCCGATGGGCATCGGCTATGTTCGCGATATCGAATTTTCGCCCGACGAAAATTACTTTTATTACGCCTACGAAACTTTGGCGACCGCCGATTTGCAGGTGAACGTTTTTCGAATTCCGCTGCTCGGCGGCGAACCTGAAAAAATTGTCGAAAAAATCGCCAGAATCTTTTCGGTATCATCTGACGGGCGCAGGATAGTTTTTGTCAGAGATGAACCTTCGCGCACCGAGTCCAAAATAGTTATCCACGATTTGCAGACCCATGAAGAATATGTTCCGGTGAGCGTAAAAGACAGAGTGATTCAGTCGGTCGCCTTCTCGCCCGATGGCACTAAAATCGCGGCTTTCGTTTCCAATGCCGATGGTGAAAACACATTTAGTTTGAGCTGGATTCCGGTCGAAGGCGGCGAATTCCGAAAAGTTTCGGAAACCGCCATCAGATTCGGCGCAACTTTTGACTGGCTCAGTGACGGTTCCGGGCTTTTGGTGGCAGGTCGTTTGCCCAATCAAAAATACGGGCAGCTTTACAAAATTTCTTTTCCGCAGGGCGAATTTACGCCGCTGACGACGAGCACGAGCACGTTTTCCCGCGTTTCCGTTTCAAAGGACGGCAATTTTCTCGTCGCGCTGCAAACCAGCAAAACAAACGGCGTTTGGGAACTCGACGTAGCCGGCAGATCCGTGAGGCAAACTATTCCGACGACCAAAGACGAACTGAAGGTCGAAGACGCGACATCGGACAATCGCCTGCTGATTACCAGAACCGACAACAAGGGCAAAGACGGTCTTTTGCTCGTCAATGCGGACGGGACGAACGAGAAATTTCTGACGCTCTATGATGGAGAGAATTCGGGACCGCTGCAAAGAGCGGCGATTACGGGCGACGAGAAATACTGCTACTATGTTTCCGATAATGACGTCTGGCGGATAAATTTGGACGGAAGCGGCAAGGAAAAATTGACCGACACGCCGCAAATCAAGAAGATGTTCGGCGCAATCGCGCCCGACTCGACGTATGTTCTGTTCGCAACCGTTGACCCTTATTCCATCCAAAAACTCGACGTTGCGACGCGCACCGTGACGCCCGTTCTCGAACGCGAAGACTATACTTTTCTTATTGTGGGCTTTCTCCGAAATAAAAACCTGATAGCTTATACCGCCCGCGACGAAAAAAATCCGGGGCAGTTCGCATCGTTTCTCCTCGCCGGCTTTGACGGGCAAAAACTCGGCGAGCCGAAACCTTTCGTCAACGTTACGCGCAGCAAAGGCTTCGTTTTTTCAAACGACGGAAACAAAGTTTATTTCACGCCTTACAGCGGCAGCCCGACGGAAATAAATGATACGGAGATGGCGGAAAAGGACTTGGTTACCGGAAAGCTCTCGAAAATCACGAACTTCAACATCGAGAAAATCTTAAACTACACAATCTCGCGCGACGGCAAACGGCTTTACATCGTGCGCGGAAACACTGCCGACGAAGTGGTGCTCATCAGGAATGTGGAATAAGGCAGCGAAGATGGTCGGAGCGTTCCGAAATTCGTGACCTTCGAGATTCGGAGCGGAAAAGCATTTTCAAATTTCGAAAAATATTTAACTATTGATGGACGCTCAAAGACTAAAAAGAATGGAGGAAGTTTATCACGCAGTGCTGGAAACATTGCCTGCCGAACGGCAATCGTTTTTGGTCGAAATTTGCCGAGAAGACGAAGATTTGCGCCGGGAAGTGGAATCGCTGCTCGCCGTTCAAATATCTTCAAATAATATTTTCGATACGCCGCCCGAAGCGCTCGCCGCTGAGATGTTTTCTCAAAAAGAAAACACCACGAATCTCGCGGGCAAAGAAATCAGTCATTACAAGATCATCCGATTTTTGGGCGCGGGCGGAATGGGCGAAGTTTATCTTGCCGAAGACAAAAAACTTAATCGTCCGGTCGCGCTCAAATGTCTGCCGCCGGAATTTGCCGAGGATAAAGACCGGATGAGCCGTTTTATCCGCGAGGCAAAATCAGCTTCGGCACTCAATCATCCGAACATCATCACGATTCACGAAATCAACGAATTCGAAGGCACACACTTTATCGCGACCGAATATATTGACGGCGAAACATTAAAAGAACATACAAAAAGCGAGCCTTTGAGCCTCAATTCGGCGCTGGAAATTGCCGTTCAAATCGCGTCGGCGCTGGACGAAGCGCATTCCGCCGGGATAATTCACCGCGACGTAAAACCCGATAATGTGATGATTCGACCGAACGGCTTGGTCAAGATTCTCGATTTCGGAATCGCCAAACTATCGTCGGATTTGGGAATCGGGAACCCGGATTTCGGATTTCAAAGCGAGCGGGGCGATCTGCCGCAATTGAACCATAAAAATCCGCAAGCGACCAGTCCGGGAATAATCATCGGCACGGCAAATTATATGTCGCCCGAACAGGCGAAAGGGAAAGGGATCGACGCGCGAACCGACATTTTCAGTTTCGGTGTGGTGCTCTACGAAATGCTCGCGGGCAGGCTTCCGTTTGAAGGCGAGTCGCCGCTTGAAATAATGGGCGCGATCCTGCACAAAGAAGCGGAAGCGCTCGAAATTCACGAAATCCCGCCTGAAATAGCAAAAATCGTCGGCAAGTGTCTGCGGAAAAATAGAGACGAACGTTATCAAACCATCAAAGATGTGCTGATCGCGCTAAACGATGCGAAACAGGATTTGGCGGCAGTTAGAAATACGCAGCAAATACTTTATTCGACGGAAAATAACGCGCCGCAAACTGACCGCCGTCGAGCGGCGACCGGGAACGAAAGGCGGCAGACGACGAACGAGATTGCCAGCCGCCGGCGGGCGCTGAAAAAATTGCCGGCGATTGTCCTGGCAGTGCTGCTTGTTTCAGCCGTCGGATTTTTCGGCTTCCGATTTTTCACGACCGAAAAGCAAATAAAATCTATCGCCGTGATGCCGTTCGTCAATCAAAGCGGCAATCAGGATGTTGAATATCTTTCGGACGGAATGACCGAAAGCCTGATCAGGCGGCTTTCAAATATTCCGCAGCTTTTGATAAAGGCAAGAAGCACGGTTTTTACATATAAGGGCAGGACGACGACGGCAAAAAAAATCGGCGAGGAATTAAATGTTGATGCCGTTTTGTTCGGACGTCTCGTGCGGCGCGGAGATGACCTGACAGTGCACCTCGAGTTGGTTGATACTTCGACAGAGGACGTGCTGTGGTCGGAAAACTATGAACGCAGGTTGAACCGGCTTGTTTCACTGGAAAGTGAAATTGCCAGTAACGTCTCGGAGAATTTACGGCTGAAACTGACAAGGGCTGAACAGGTGCAGGTCGCCAAGACTTACACGACGAATTCCGAAGCCCAGCAGCTTTACCTGAAAGGACGTTTTCACTGGAACAAGCGAAATAAAACAGATTTTGAAAAAGCCGCCGAATATTTTAAGCAGGCGGTCGAAAAAGATCCGAACTATGCGCTGGCGTACACGGGCTTGGCAAACACATATGCTTTGATGCCCTTGTACGGCAATTTCAGACCGAAAGAATACATACCGCAAGCTCGGCAGTCGGCATTAAAAGCGCTCGAACTCGACGCGAATCTGGCGGAAGCCCACGCGTCTCTCGGATATATCATAAATACCTACAATTTCGATTGGGACGGCGCGGAGCGCGAATACAAAACCGCGATCAAGCTTAATCCGAACTATGCGACCGCGCGCCAGTGGTATGCGGAGCATCTGGCATTCAGAGGAATGACGGATGAAGCACTTATCGAAATATCAAAGGCGCTCGAACTCGATCCGTTCTCGGTGGTTATCAATCGGATGAAGGGTAATATATTGGGATTTGCGGGAAGATACGACGAAGCGATCGTTCAGCTGCAGAAAACCATCGAGTTATATCCCGAAAATTCTATCGTCAGATTCAATCTCGGCGAAGCCTATGCGGCGAAGCGGATGTATTCCGAAGCCGTCGGGCAATATCTCATCGGACTCAAACTGGATGGACAAAAACCCGAAGACATCGAAAAGTTCGAAGCGGCTTTCAAGGATAACGGCTGGAAAGGCTTTTGGGGCGCGTATTTGGAAAACCTCGAGAAACAACGGAAAACTTTGCTGGAAACAGACCCGACCGCCTATTTTAACAGCGAAGGCATCGCTTATGCCTTCGCCGCCGCCGGAAACAAGGAGAAAGCTCTCGAATATCTCGGCGCGGCTTTTGAAGAACGCGACCCGAATCTGGTGACGATCAAAACATCGGAAGTTTATGTTTTTCTGGCTGACGACCCGCGCTTTAAAGAATTGATCAGAAATATCGGCTTGCCCGAATAGTTACTTCCGTGACGATCAAAATCAGCTGACGGTCGTTTCGAGGTCAACCTTGATATTGCGCCATTTGCCCTGATGAAAACGCCACATACTCAAGACGCAGCGCGCGATATGTCCGGCGAGAATCGCCGTCCAGATGTGCCATGGTTCGAGTCCGATTGTGTGCTTGATAATAAAACAGATGCCGAGCGGAATAACGATCTGCGAAATGATCGAGATATAGAGCGGACCTTTCGTGTCGCCCGTTCCCTGCAAACCGCCCGTGTAGGTCAGCGCGACCGAAATGAAAATTCCCGAGACGCTCAAGATACGCAAAAGCTGAATGCCGATCTCGACCGCTGCCGGTTCCCGCATTCCGAAAAAAGCCAGCAACTGACCGGGAAACAAAAGGAAAAACAATCCGACGAACGATGCGCCGACGAGCCCAAAACGCGCGGCTGTATGAACCGCCGCCGTCGCTCGTTCGGGCTGTCCCGCGCCGAGATTCTGTCCGGCGACCGCCGCCGCCGCGCCCATCAGTCCGACCGCCGTCCATGAGACGAGCGAAAAAAGCTGCGTGTAGGAAATCGCGTATGCCGCCTGCGCCGCCGCGCTCTGTGCCAGCGAACCGATGAACGAAAGCATCAAAACGCCGCCGATATTCATCGCAATTCCCTGAAATCCGGCGGGCAGACCGAACTTGAACAGTCTGCGGATGATCTTCCAATCCGGCGCGTAGCCGCTCTGGCTGCGAATCGAAACGACCCAATCGCCGTTCCACAATTTCCAGAAAGAATAAACCGCGACCAAACCCGACGCGAGACACGTTCCGATTGCCGAACCCATTACGCCGTATGCCGGAATCGGTCCCAATCCGGCGATGAAAATAACGTTGAAAATCAGATTGAGAATGGTCATCACGATGCCGAGCAGCATCGGCGTTTTCGCATCGCCGGCAGAACGCAGCGCACCGCTGAGCATAAAATAGATCATCATCCCGATACTGAACAGAAACATTATCCGCAGGTAAGGCAGCGCTTCCGCCTTGACGCCCGCTTCGGCGTTGACGATGTCGAGCAAAAAAGGCGATGCGAAATATCCGATCGGCGCGATCAACGCCAATGCGATAAAAATCGCCGTCAGAAACGCTTGATAAACCGTTCGGTTGACCTTCTCGGTTTCGCCCGCGCCGACGAATCGCGCGACGAGAATGCTCATTCCGGTAAAGATCGAACCGATGAAAACGATCACGACGAGAAAAATCTGCCAGCTCACGCCGATCGCCGCGTTGCCTTTG
This sequence comes from Acidobacteriota bacterium, assembly GCA_031411895.1. Lineage (GTDB taxonomy): Bacteria > Acidobacteriota > Blastocatellia > Pyrinomonadales > Pyrinomonadaceae > JAFDVJ01. Next base: position 25,645 of record JANOBZ010000145.1, read on the forward strand.
AAACCGACCATATTGCCGACGACGAGATGATCCACCAAGCCCTGAAGACCGGCGAAAATATTCGTGAGCATCGTCGGCGCGGCGATTTTCCAGACCGCGCGCGGAAGCGAGCCTTCGATGATCGAACGGTCGTATTTAGATTTCACCGGCGGTTTTGCGGCTGGTTCGGCGTCCTCGATTGGTTCTGAACTTTCGGCTAAAGACATAAAGTTAAAAATGCATGATTTGGGTTAAAGACAATTATATTTAATAACTTGCGGAATGTCTTTTTAGCGGTCTCTGAAATAGTTTTCTGACAACATTTTTTATAGAATCTTTGCGAATTTGCGCCTTTGCGGTCGAAAAGTGAATTTCCCGCAAAGGCGCAAATTCGCAAAGTAAAATGTGCAGCGCATAGTATTTAGATTTTCCCGCTTTCGATCGCGCCGGACGCGATTTTGCCGAGCGAGTTGACGAAATGGTTGAAAGTCGCAAAACGCTTGTCCCGCGTAAATCCGCGAGCGTAGCGAAAATAGATTTGCTGGGCGATGACGGCGAGCTTGAAAGTGCCGAAAACGTAGTAAAAAAGAATATCGGAAACCGGCTTGCCCGATCTTTTCTCGTACATTTCGACGAGTTCGGTGCGCGAAATGTTTTCCATCAAAACGCGCGGGTTAAACGGCATCGAGAGCATCGCTTCGCCGTTATCCTTTGACATCCAGTAAGCGAGGCTCGAACCCAAATCCATCAGCGGTTCGCCGATCGTCGTCATTTCCCAATCGAGCACGGCGACGATTTTCGTCAGATTTGCGGGGTCGAGCATGACGTTGTCGAATTTGTAATCGTTATGCACGAGCGCCGCGCCGACGGATTCGGGAATGTTTTTATTGAGCCATTCGATCGCCGCTTCAAGCTCGGCGTGTTCGTCGGTTTTCGCGTTAAAATAGCGTTTTGTCCAGCCTTCGACCTGACGCGTTACATAGCCTTCGGGTTTCCCTAGATCGCCGAGATCGATTTCTTTGTACTCGAGCGCGTGAAGCTCAACCAGATTTTCAATAAACGATTTGCAAACTTTTCTTTGCAGTTCGGGCGAATTTTCGAGAATTTCAGGCGATTTGCCGCGAATTATTAAACCGTTGCGGCGTTCCATTAAATAAAATTCCGAGCCGATAACCGATTCGTCGCCGCAGTAAACGAGCGGCTTCGGCGCAGGGCGGTAAACCGCGCTCAATTTCGACAAAACGTTGAATTCGCGCGACATATCGTGTGCCGATTTAACTTGATTGCCGAACGGCGGGCGGCGCAAAACGTATTCGTCCGCGCCGATTTTTATGCAGTAAGTCAAATTCGAGCTGCCGCCGGGAAACTGCAAAATCTCGATTTCATCGATTTTGAAGTTGAGATTTTCACGCAGAAACGCCTGCAGATTTTCAACATTTAATTCTTCGCCTTGTCTTATCGGTTTTGTATCGGACATAAAATTGCATTTATCGAAGTATTGATAGTCGTAATTTTATGTTTTGTTTTTCGTTATGACAAATCCGTCGGGTTTGAGCGTAATCAATAACATTGGCCGCCGTTTTCGACCGATTACTGTTTGATTTGCGATGCTTTGGCGCGAAGGATTTCAAATACTCTTACCGCGCTTAGTTCGTCTTAATCCTGATAGATAACGATTTCCATCCGATTTCTAAAATAAAATAGTGGAAGCGATTAATTTACGAGCCTCAGCGGCGGCGAATGATTTCGACGGTGACGACGAATTTCCCGTCGTTGTCAAAAGGCGAATTGTCGTTGCAGGTCAGAAAAAGTCTTCCGTTTTGCGCGGCGATCACATCGTCGCCCGTAAAAGCCCATCGTTGCGAGCCGATTCGGGCGGCGAGACCATAGCGGCGCGGGCTGTTGACCGGATAACCGCCGACTCTTGCAAATCGCGTCGTTCCGAGCGCGCCGTGAACGCCCCAACCGGATGAAACATCAACCGTGCCGGTTGCTGAGAGAATCACGCGGTCGCCGCGCCGGACGCTGATTCCGGTGTCAATCCAGCGGCTGCCGCTGTTGCCCGGAACGATTATCGTTTCGTCCGTCTCGACCGGCTCGGCGTCAAAATTAAGCCCTTCGAAAGTGATCCGGTAAGGCAGCGCTCGGTCGGGCGCGCTGAAATTCAGAAACATCAGAAAATTTTCGTCGGTTAAAACCCGAAACGAGGTTCGCAAGCTGGGTTCGGATGAAAAAGACATATAAGTTTCGCCGACGCAGCATTCCGTCTGTCCGCCGCTGACGCCCGTTCGTCCGCGAAAATCGAGCGAAAATCCCTGACTTCCGTCGCCCGCGACCGTCAGATTTGTCGTTATTCTGACGGTCGTGCCGCGTCGTGATTTCAAAGAATAAACGTATGTTCCGCTTCCTGTCAGCGTGCCGGTCAGAACACTGCTTGTCACCGGAGTCGGATTATTTTCGTCGGTTGATTGTCCGAAAACCGAAGCTCCGAGCATGATTACTGATATCAAAATTCCCAAAATTTGTTTTCTCATTTTGTTTCTCCCACTATCTAAAATTCATTCAAAAGACAGGTAGTTTTCCGCGCCGAAAATAAATTCTTAAAACGCGGCTTAATCCACCAATATTCACCGCCGCGTTCCCCAAAAATAACGCGTTGACGAAACTTGCGGTCCCGCCGGCAAAAAACTGCCCTGACCACGAAAATGATGAAGCGCTTGCGCGGCGTCGGGAAAATTGTACGGCGGTCCGACAAAATTGGCGCACTCAAATCGAGAAGTGCTGATACTCGTTGACCCGTCGGTCGCGGTCGAAATAGTGACGAAAACCAGTACGCCGTCGGTGCTGCCGGGAGGAATATATCCTTCCGCCTGCGATGCCATGCGGTCAAGTTCCGAATAAATTCGATAATCGAGCGAATGTGTGTTAGCCGCGCCAAACAAATATTGAACAACCGCCCCGGCGGCTGACGAAAATTCGGTTACTGCTTCGGCGTCTTCGCGCTCCGCGATTGACGTTCTGCTTAAAGACCTGTGAACTTCGACCCATGATATAGACATATAAATAATTCTCCCGGTTCTAATTTTCTAACTTCAAAATTTTCTTTGTGGAAAACTTCCACACCACAGTCGAGACACTGATTGTAATCGGATATTGCGTTTGAATTGCGTTAGAAAAATGTTAGAATTTTGTTAGAAAACCTTTTGAATAAAAAGACTTATGAATTCGGCGAGTTTCGACTTGACCTGGACGGGAAACGATTGCTTCGCCTCGGTCAACGAGTATCTCTGCAGCCGAAAGTATTCGATATGCTCGTGTTTTTCGTCCGGAACCACGGCGCGCTCGTTAGCCGCGACGAGCTCATGAATGCGGTTTGGAAAGATACTTTTGTCGAGGAATCGAATCTCAGATTTTGCATCCACGCGCTTCGCAAAGCGCTCGGCAAAAACGCGGACGGGAAAGATTTCGTCGAAACCGTTCCCAAACGCGGCTATCGTTTTACAGCCGAAGTAAGCGAAAAATCTGACGAAAACCTCTCTGAAAACATCACTGTCCCCGCCGATTCCGCAGAAAAACCGCCGATCGTCGTAAAAAAAAAACAATCCGCAAAGCGTTTCTGGCTGATCGGCATTTCTGCATTTTCGATAATTTTCCTTCTCGTTCTCGCGTTTGCGTGGCGGAAAACCGAAACTTCGTCACAAGCAAACTCGCCGCAAATCAACAGTTTAGCGGTTTTACCGTTTTTGCCGATCAACGAAAACGAGGGCAATTTGCAGACGGGTTTGACGGACGCGCTGATTACGAATTTAAGCAAAGTCAAAAATTTAAAGGTTTTGCCGCTCGCCGCCGTTCAAAAATACAGCGGGCGGAATTTCGATGCTTTAACCGCCGGACGCGAGCTGCGGGCGGAAAGAATTTTAGAGGGTAGTTACCGTTTTGACGGCGAAAACGTTCGCGTGACCGCTAAAGTTTTGCGCGTCGCAAACGGCGAAACGCTGTGGACGGAAATATTTACGGCGAAACGGAAAGGCAATCTCGAACTCGAACAGGCGATCGCGCTGCGCGCCGCGCGGCTTTTTTCGCAGAAATTCGCGCCGGACGAAGACGAAATAATGCTGCAAAATAAAAATCTGCCGCCGGAAGCCGTCGAAAACTATCTTGCCGGACGCCGAATCTGGCAGACGCGCGCGCTGCGTCGGCACGAAGAAATGATCAAGCATTTTGAGAAGACGATCGCGCTTGCGCCGGATTGGACTTTCGGGTTTTCAGGTTTGGCGGAAGCCCTGCTCAATGATGATTCCTACTCGACCGGCTGGGAGCCGATCGAACAGGCGACGCGCCGCGCGCTCGAACTCGACGCCTCAAACGCGCAGGCGCACACGGCGCAGGCGCAGATCTATTTTTTCAAATACTGGGACTGGGAAAATGCCGAAAAATCTTTTAAAAAGGCACTCGAATTGAATCCGAATTATGCTCACGCGCACAATCAATACGGAGTTTTATTAAGCATCGAGCGCCGCTTTGTCGAAGCCGAGGCGGAAATCAAAAAAGCCATCGAAGCCGAACCGTTTTCGCCTTTTTACAATGCTTCGCTGTGCGAGCTTTATTATTTCGACCGGCGTTTTGATGAAGCTTTGTCCGCGTGTTATTACGCCGAAAACCTCGAACCGGATTTCTGGCGTGTTCGCAAAAACCTGTTTCAGATTTACACGCAGAAAAAAATGTTTCCCGAAATGTCGGAGATGGTTTTTAGGAAATTGTCGGACGCCGAAAAATCGGCGCATCCGTTGACTGCGGCGATCGCCGCCAACGATCTCCGCCCGTTCTGGCAAAGTCTGATTAAAGAGAGTTTAGGTTCGAAAAACAGCGCGCGGAATTCGTTTTCGCTGGCTAATTCTTATGCGCAGATCGGCGAAAAAGAGAAGGCTTTAACGTATCTCGAAATGGCTTTCGAGCAGCACGACGACTATCTGCCGAGCGTCAATGCCGACCCGTCGTTCGATCCGGTCAGAAATGAAAAGCGGTTTATCGAGTTAATGTCTAAAATGAGGCTGCGAAAGTGATTTCAATGTTGAAGTCGGGCGCGTAAATTAAAGTCTTTCAAGCTTTTGAACGATTTTTTTCGATCGCCAGAATAATCAAAAATCCGGTCAAATAAGCCGCAAAATCGAGCCATTCGAAAGTTCTGCCGAGCGCAACGCTCAAAACGCGGTTTTTTTCCAGTCCGAGCAGTTTGACGTAGTCGAAATACTGCAAAATTTCGATGGTAAAAGCAAAAATTAAAACGCCGAGCGCCGCCCGAAAATAATTTACTTTTAAAAATATCCGCACGGCGCAATAGATCAGCATAACGACCAGAACGTCGCCGATAAACGGTCGAATCAGCGTATCCGTAATGAAAAGCGCAATAAAAACTTCGACAAAAAACAGAATTACGGCGAGTAAAAAATATTTCTTGTTAAATGTTATTGCCATAAATCGTTGTCAACCGTGCGCCGCAGTTTCGTTTTAATTTACTGAATTTTGCGGAATTTCCTCTTTAGCTCAAGACAATCCGCCGTCGAATACATTCGCGCAACTGCAATTATCATCGAATTTGTGGTAATTTGTTTGCTTAAACCTTTATGAACTTCGATTATTCCAAACAAACGCGCGAACTGCAAAAAAGTCTGCAAGACTTTATGGACGAAAATATCTATCCGAACGAAAAGGCTTATCACAGCGAGATCAATTCGGGCGACCGCTGGCAGCCGCTTCGTTTGATCGAAAATTTGAAAGAAAAAGCGCGCAGTCAAGGTTTGTGGAATTTGTTTCTGCCCGAAGTTTCGGGTTTGACGAATCTCGAATACGCGCCGCTTGCCGAGATTATGGGCAAGGTTTTCTGGTCGTCGGAAGTTTTTAACTGTTCCGCGCCGGACACGGGAAATATGGAAGTTTTGGACCGTTATGGCTCGGCGGAACAAAAGGAAACGTGGCTCAAGCCTTTATTAAACGGCGAAATCCGCTCGTGTTTTTCGATGACCGAACCGGAAGTCGCATCATCGGACGCGACGAATATTTCGGCTTCGATCCAAAGAGACGGCGACGAATATATCTTAAACGGTCGCAAATGGTGGTCAACCGGCGCGGGCGATGCGCGGTGCAAGCTCTCGATTTTTATGGGCAAAACCGACGCGAGCGCGGCGAAGCACCTTCAGCAGTCGATGATTCTCGTGCCGATGGACGCTCCGGGCGTAAAGGTCGAAAGAAATCTGTTTGTATTCGGCTTTGACGACGCGCCGAACGGTCATTCGGAAATTTCTTTTACAAACGTGCGCGTGCCGGCGTCGAATCTGATCTTGGGCGAAGGACGCGGTTTCGAAATCGCGCAAGGGCGTTTGGGTCCCGGTCGCGTGCATCATTGTATGCGGCTCATCGGCGTCGCCGAACGTGCGCTGGATTTGATGAAAACGCGCGCCAAACAGCGCGTCGCGTTCGGCAAACCGCTTGCGGAACAAGGCGTTATTCGTCAGTGGATCGCCGAAGCCAGAAACGAGATTGAACAGGCGCGGCTGCTTGTTTTAAAAACCGCGTGGATGATGGACGAGGTCGGAAATAAATCGGCGCGCAGGGAAATCGCGATGATTAAAGCCGTCGTGCCGCCGATGGCTTTGAAAATAATTGACCGCGCCATACAGGTTCACGGCGGCGCGGGCGTTTGCGAAGATTTTCCGCTCGCGAATTTCTGGATCGTCGCGCGAATGCTGCGGATAGCCGACGGACCCGACGAGGTTCATCTTGAATCCATCGCCAAAATAGAATTGAAAAATCATAGCTAATAACAAATGTCTGTGAGAAAATTAGTTTTATGGAAACGCTGAAAATAATATTTCCAAATCCAATCGTAATAACGATTACGTTTGTGCATTGGCTTATATTCATATTTTCATTGTTTTATGAAAGGCATTTTATTTTTAGGCAGGTCTATAGTCCTAAATTGTTTTATGAAAGGCAGTTGTTTTATAGCGATGTCTTTAGTCCTGAACCGATTCTTTTTAATTGGCTGCTTTATTTGAACACTCCGGCGATATTTATAATTGAATTTATTATTCATCCCGTTTTGTCATTAATTGGGAAAAATCTGTTAACGGAAATTTTAGGGCTGCTGAGCTTTGTTATTTTTAGCGGCTTGCAGTGGCTTTTTATAGGTCATTTGATAGCCCGAGTAGTTGAGATTTATCAGCCGAAGGAAGTAAAATTATCGCTTGAATAAAATGAATATCCGAAACGTACAGCCGGACGACGCGGCGCAGATCAACGAAATTTATAATTATTACATCAAGAACACGCACCAAACTTTCGAAACCGAACTTATCAGCACGGACGAAATGCGCGCGCGAATTGCCAAAGTCAGCGCAAACTATCCGTATGTTGTCGCCGAAGAAGACGGCATAATCTACGGTTATGCAAAAGCGAACCAATTTAGAATGCGGCGCGCTTACGCTTATTCGGCGGAAGTTTCGGTCTACGTGCGCAACGACGCCAAGCAGAAGGGAATCGGGACTTTGCTTTACGAAAAACTGTTCGAAGACCTGCGGCAAACCGACATTCACGCGATCATCGCCGGAATCTCGCTGCCGAACGACGGAAGCGTTCGCTTTCACGAAAAATTAGGCTTCGAAAAAGTCGCGCATTTCCGCGAAGTCGGCTACAAGCTCGGACGCTGGGTTGATGTCGGCTACTGGGAATTGATCAATACCTTCGACGATTAAAAAGGAAATATGATTGTTTCGATTTTTTTTATTGCCGCCGGTTTTATGTTTATACTTTTTAACAAAAGTCTGGTTGAACTTGAAAAAAAATTAAGCCGAAAAAAAATAAAGGGCAGCGAAAATCTGTTTAGAACTCAATTTTATGTCAGCGGCGGTTTTATGATGTTTGTCGGATTTATAGTTTTGGTAATTACATACGATTTTTTTTAAAGTATGACGAAGCCGAAAATTCATTTCGCGCACGCCAACGGTTTTCCCGCTAAAACCTATACAAAACTTTTCTCTTATCTCGAAAACGATTTCGAAATCGGCTATCTCGAACGCCACGGGCATAATCCGCAATTTCCCGTCTCCGACAATTGGAAATTCTTAAAAGATGAATTGCGCGAAGAAATCCGGCGGCGCTATACGGAAAAAATCATCGGTGTCGGACACAGCCTCGGCGGCGTTCTGCATTTTCTCGTCGCGGTCGAAAATCCCGAACTTTACCGGCGGATCATCCTGCTCGACGCGCCCGTAATCAGCCGTTTGAGCAGTCACGGCTTGCGGATTCTGAAAATGACGCGGCTGATTGACCGGTATTCGCCGTCGCAAATGACGCGCTTTCGGCGAAATTTATGGAGTTCGAAAGAGGAAGCCTTCGAACATTTTAAGAAAAAGCCGAAATTCGCCGCGTTTGATGAAGACGTTTTGCGCGATTATGTCGAATTCGGCACGACCGAAACTGAAAAGGGCTTCGAACTTTTTTTTTCGCCGAAAACGGAAGCGAAAATCTACCAAACAATTCCGCATCACTTGCCGAGTACGCGCGGAAAACTGAAAATTCCGACCGCTTATGTCGGCGGAACCCGCTCGAAAGAAGGCGAACTGGCACGGCTTTCTTTTATGAAAAAACATTTTCCGATAGATTTTTATCAAATCGAAGGCTCACATCTCTTTCCATTTGAAAAACCTCTGGAAACCGCACAAAAAATAAAAATAATCGCTAAATGTTGAAATAACAGTATTTAATTATATTTTTCAATTCCTGAACGAATCATTTTGACCGATTGATAAATCAATTTGAAAAAAAATCTGTCAAATTGTGTTAAACAATGCAAATAGTTGTTGACAAAAATTTGTATCTCTTGTAGCTTTTAACTTGTAACGAATGCGCAAGCAATCGTTTCCCATCGCCACCTGAAAGCAAAAAATACATCGCGGCAACGGTTTCGGTTCTTAACGAAAACAAGTTTGCACAAATCAAGGATGAATAAACGAAACAGGAATCTCGGCTCTGCAATCAGTTCAGACCTATCAAGAAATGTCCCGTCTTTGCTGTCAATCCTGAAAGGTGGCACAAATATCCGCTAAAAAGCCGGGTGACTGAATCGTTTAGGTTAAATCACAAAACAAAATCATAGAAAAAAAGATTGGCGCTTTAAGCGAAAAGGAGTAGAAGACAAGATGCTATTCGGTAAAAAGAAAGGTATTGCCGGCTTGGACGTCGGTTCAAGTTCGGTCAAAGTAGTAGAACTCGAAGGAAAACTGAACAATCTGAGTCTGGTCGGTCTGGGCTACGAGAACTTGCCCGACGACACGATCGTTGACGGACAGATCATGGAAATGAACGCCGTCTCGGAAGTGATTCAGAACGTCTGCCGTGACCATCAGATCAGTGCCAATCAAGTCGTCACGGGCGTTTCCGGTCATTCGGTGATCGTCAAGAATATCGTTTTGCCGCCGATGAGCCGCGACGAGCTTGAAGAATCAATCGACTGGCACGCCGAAGAACATATTCCCTACGATTTGTCGGATGTCTCGCTCGACTATCACGTGACGAATCAGACCAACGACTCGACACAGGTTTTAATCGCCGCCTGCAAACGCGAAAGAATCGACAGCTTGAAACAAGCCGTCCAGATGGCGGGAAAAACGCCGGTCATAATTGATATTGACACTTTCGCTCTGCAAAACTGCTACGAAATTAATTATCAGCCGGACGGTTCGCAGGTCGTCGCGCTCTTGAATATCGGCGCTTCGACGATGAACGTCAATATCGTGCAGGGCATCAATTCGGTTTTCACGCGCGACATTACGGTCGGCGGCAGCCAGTTTACGGACATTCTGCAAAGAAATCTGGGCTTGAGCTTCCAGCAGGCTGAAGCCGTCAAGCGCGGCGTGGTTGATCCGTCGGGCGGAATGGACGAAAAAGCGATCGAGCCGCTGATGAACAATGTGACCGAGATGGTTGCGATGGAAATTCAGAAAACGTTCGACTTTTACCGCGCGACGACCGAAGACCAAGGGGTTCAAGTGCAGAAGATTTTAATTTCGGGCGGCGGATCGAAACTCGCCGGCTTAGCCGAAGAACTTTCAAACAAGCTTGAGTTGCCGGTCGAAGTTTTAGACCCGTTCCGACAGATCAAAGTTGATACGCGGAAATTCGACCCCGATTATTTAAGTGAAATTATGCCGGAAATGGCGGTTGCCGTCGGTTTGGCAGTGAGGGGAATAGAAGCAAGATGATTAGAGTAAACCTTTTACAATCAGTTACGGAAAGACACAGCGGAGCGGTTGCTTCGGTCGAACGCAAAGTCGGAAGTCCGGCATCGCGCCTGCTTTTAATGTGTCTGGCGGTCGGTTTTCTGCTCGCCGCAGTTATCGGTTGGGACGTAATCAGTACGCAGATGGCGAAAGTTGATGCCGAAAAACGTCTTGAAGAACAAAAACGCATCGCGACCGAGCTTGAAGCGGTAATGAAAGAGCAGAAGGAACTGGAAACGAAGATTCAGGCGATTGACGCGAGAATCAACGCGATCAAAGACCTTCGCTCGAAACAAGCCGGTCCGAGCGCGGTTCTCGAAGCGCTTCGCGAAAGAATCACGATGACGCCGGGAATTTTTCTTGACAGCGTGACGCAGAAAGGCGACGTTCTCGAAATCAAAGGCACTTCGAACGAGGAAACGGCACCGACGCAGTTCGGTAAAAGTCTCGAATTTTCAGGCGGATTATTTTCGAACCTGAGTATTGAAACCGCCCGTAAAGAAGACACCATCACGCCGGCGGCGGTTTCGACCACACCGACGACGGTAAATCCCGCCGAACTGCCGAAGCTCGTAACGTTTAACTTTGTCATTCGCTGCGCTTACACGCCTTCGAAAGCCGCTCAATCGAGCGGCGCGACGACGGCTTCCACGACCCAGCAGCCGCAGCAGCCCAATCAGCAGGCGGCAAACAACGGCGGGCAGACACAGGTCGCCAAAAATTAACAAAAACAGTTTTAAGAATTAGATTCGGTTAATAAGAAAACCAGGAAAAGAAGGAAACCGAGATGTTAGAAAAATTCAAAGCCTTAGCATGGCACATGCAATTAATAGTTTTGGTCGGGATCGCGGCGCTTGTTTATCTGTCGGTCTGGTATTTTGTGACCAGCGGAACACGCACCGAAATTCAGGCGCTCGAAGACCAGATCGCCCAGAAGACTTCGCAAAACGAAGCGGCGCGCATCGCCACCCAGCGGATTAACGAATTTCGCTCGCTTTATGCCAGCAAATCTCAGGAATACGACGAGCTGAAAGTTTTGCTGCCGGAACAGCGCGAAATTACGAATGTTCTGGCAGGTTTGCAGGATACGGCAAACGCCAGCCAGCTGGTCGTCATGCGCTTTACGCCGCGCGAAGACGTGCAGCAGGATACGATCATGGCGAAGCCGGTCGAAATCGAAGTTGACAGCACTTTCAATAATCTGCGCGACTTTTTCGATAAAATGGCAAAACTCCAGCGCATTGTTTCGATTACCGACTTCGATCTGACGACCTTAACGAATCAGACCGGCAGCCGCACGCTGCACGCGAAATTCCTGCTCACGGCTTATTATGCCGCGCCGGAAGAATTGAAACCGCAGCCCAAACCCGGACAGCAACAGCCGCCCGCAACGAACGGTCAGCAGCCGCCGCCTGCCGCTCCGCAGCAGCCCGCCGCCAAATAATTAAAAAATAGAAATTTCTTTGTGAGAGAGAAAAGTTATGTTGAATAAATCGAAATTGACACGCTTTCTGAGTTTGGGTTTAGCCGCTGCCGCATTTATTTTGATCGGCGGACATTTTACGCAAACCAACGCTCAAGTCCGCGACCCGTTTGAAACTCCAACGTGGAAAAAACCGAAAAAAACCGTGACGCCCGGCTCGACAACCGGTTCGACCACTGGCTCAGTCAAGCCGACCAAACCGGTTCCGCCCGCAATCGTTCCGGTGATCGCGCCCTCGATCGAGCTGCGGATTAATTATTACAAGCAGCAGCGCGAAATCGCGGCGGCAAACGGTCAACCGCTTCCGAAAGTGACCAGTGTTCTGACGCTCGACGAGATGTCGATTACGGGAATCTTCAAAACGCCGCGCGGATTTGCCGCGATGGTCGAAGCCGTCCCGATCAAATTGTCATACACGATTTATCCGGGCGAGAAGTTTTTCGACGGACAGCTCGTGGCGATCGAAGAAAACCGCCTGATTTTCCGCAAAGTTACGAAAATGAGTAACGGGAAATTCGTTTCGTCGGTCGAAAACAAACCGCTCCGGCAATTTACGGTTCAAGAAGTTATTCAGGGAACCGCGCCGACCGAAAACAATTCCGCGAACCGCACGGAAGTCGTTACTAACAATTCAAACAACGCTGCGACGACGCCGACCACAACTACCACGCAATCGAACACGACGCAGACCGAAAACAGAACAGTTACGCCCACTGTCATCATTTCGCCCGTTGACGAAATGAACAGACAGCCCGAGTCCAAGCCGGAAAATTCCGACAAGGATAAAAATAAAAGGTCTAAAAAACCGACAAAAGTTGCCAAAAAGTCTTAACTTATCAAATTTCCGGGGCGCTGCAATCCCGCGTTTTACGTCCCGGATTCCAATCTAAAATTAAAGTCCGAATTCTCCGGTTAGAGAGATAGAAAATACTTTGGGAGGAAACATGAATTTTCTTCAGAATACAAGCGTCGTGTGCCGTCGTGCCGTGTTCGCTTTCGTAATTATCAGTTCTTTAGCTTTTGCCGCTTTCGCGCAGCAGAGACAACAGACGCAGGAAAGCTGTAAAACATACGGTTGCGCCGGATTCGTCGGCGAGCCGATCAACTTAAAGGTTGTCAACGCCGACATCCGCGACATTCTTAATTACATTACCGAACAATACGGGATCAATTTCGTCATTGATAATTCGGTCAAACAGGTTCCGGTCACGGTCAACGTCAATGAAGTTCCGTGGAATCTGGCGCTCGATTCGATTCTTCAGGCAAACGATCTGGCGGTTCAGGTGAACGGTCCGATTCTTCGCGTTGCCGAATCAACCAAGCTTGCCAAGGAAAACGACATTAAATTATTAATTGAAGAAGGCAAGCTCAACAGCGCATCGCTTTATACGGAATTTATCCGTCTGAATTACGCCTGCGCCGGTGCCTGCGCTTCGCAAACTTCTTTTCAGGGCGGCAACGTCTCGGGATCAAGCGGCGGCGGCGGTGCCGATCAGGGCATCTTAGGCGTCGTTAAAAAACGTCTTTCAAAACGCGGCGCGGTCGAAGTAGACGGGCGCAGCAATACGCTGATCATCACCGACGTTCGCGAAAACATCGACGCGATTCGCCAGCTCGTCGTTTTGCTCGACCAGCCCGAACCGCAGGTCGAAATCGAAGCCCGCATCGTTATCGCGAGCCGCAATTTCAGCCGCGATCTGGGCGTTCAGCTTTCGGCTCTCGTGCTCGGCAACAACGGCGCGGCAGCCGGCGGCGGAACGCTGCCGGGACCAACCACGACGACACCCGGCACTCCGCAGCTTCCGGCTCCGATCAATGTTCAGCCGAACGGAAATCTGGCGTCGCAGCTCGCGAACACGGTCATCGGTTTGACGACCGGCGTTTTCGGAACGGCGCAGATCAACCTGCTTTTGACGGCGGGCGAAAATAAAGGACAAGCCAAAATCATCGCGACGCCGCGCGTTACGACTTTGAATAATCGCAAAGCCGAGATCGAAAGCGGCACGCAGATTCCGGTCGTCACGACGCAAAACAGCGGCAACCAGACGGGCGGCGCGGTTTTCACCACAACGTTTGTTTCGGTTCCGCTTCGTTTAGAAGTTACACCGCAGATTACCGACCTCGGAACGGTCGTGCTCGATGTCGTTACCGAAAACAACTCGATCAGTTCGACGATTGCGGTCGGCGGCGTTCCGGGAATCAACACGCAGCGAATGAAGACGCAGGTTACCGTTCCCGACGGCGGAACGACGGTTGTCGGCGGCGCTTTGCTCGATCAGGAAAGCGACGATCAATTCCGTACGCCGGGATTATCGAGAATTCCGCTCTTAGGAAACCTGTTCAAACGCAAAGCGGTTTCGCGCGTCACGAATGAGATTCTTTTCTTCATCACGCCGCGCATCTTCCGTCCGGACAACAACGGCAATCAACTGCCTTCGAGAATCAGCGACCGAACCCGCACGACGACGATTCTCCAGCCCGTGCCGCTCGGCAATCCGCAGTCGAATTCGAGCCAGAATTCGGAAACACCGCAGCAACCGCAGCAGCAAGTTGTCGTGCCGGTTCAGCCGCAGATTCTTCCGGGAACAGTTAGACAACCGTAATCGGGATAATTAACAGAGCTGACTTTCAGCAGGTTCTTCGCCGGAGGTCGGCACCGAAAATTATTTTCGGCGCCGACCTCCGAAGAACAATGACAAAATCGAATCCACGCGATTTATAATTTCCGGCAGCCGCTTCGCTCCCGCAGTAAACGCTCCGGACGAGCTTCTCCAAAAAAAAGAACTGTATTATGAACAGAAAAATCTGAGTTTCCTCTTTTCCGCCAGGCTCTTACCAGCGTCTGGCGGGTTTTTTTCATCAATCCGTAATCACCTTCAAATTACGTAAACTCATAAATCTTCAAGCCCCTTCGCGTTCACCCTTAAAAATATTATCAATGATAAACACTGTTTTTTCTGAAAAAACAAAGCTATTCAGTCTTTGATGATATAGATTAAATCGCTCCCTCGGGTTATTTAAGAAAATGAAGACGCACTTATCATTCATAAATAAAAACATTAAACTCAACGGACAAAAGGGTTTCAGCCTTCCCGAAGTTGCTGTCGTACTGCTTGTGATCGCGATTATTCTCGTTCTCGCGCTGCCGCAGATAATTTCTTCGCGGCGGCTGTTTCGTTTTTCGGGTTTTCAGCGTCAGATCGCAACTTCCTTGCGGGAAGCCAGACAGGAAGCGATGTCGCAAAGAAAACCGGTGACATTTCGCTACGATAACAACGATAAAAGTCTCGTTACCTACGGCGGCGATTTCGGCGCGCTCGGCGACGCGAAAAATAAAGTTGTTCCGCTGAGCGGTTCGGGTGTCGAATCCGGCGACGTTAAATACGGACGTCCGACCGGCGTGCCGACTTCGGCGTTGAGCGACACGACGAATTTAACGAACCTGTCGAGCAACGCGGTCGAAATCACGTTTCAGCCCGACGGCTCGGTTTTGGATGCGAGCAGCAATCCGCAAAATCTGGGAATGTATTTTTATCACGATAAATACCGGCTCGATACGGCGTTTGCCGTTTCCGTTTTGGGCGCGGGCGGGCGAATTAAGGTCTGGCGATTCAGCCGAGGTGTAAATTCTTATGTCGAATGACCCATCACAAAAAATCTCGAAAAATAATTTAACGAACGCGCAGGACGGTTTCTCTCTGATAGAAGCCGTTGTTGCCATTTTTGTCATGACCGTCGGGCTGATCGGCACCGCCGCCGCGCTCGGCTACGCGATTCATTACGGCACCATCAGTCGCAACGTGACGAGCGCGAAATCAATAATCTTCGCGCAGATCGAGGAAATCGAAGCGTTAAGAAATGCGCGGCGGCTCGACTTTAAGCAAATCGCCAATGTCGGCGGTGTTGACAATACGGACTCACCGGCGGTTTTCGGCGGATTCAGCACCGGATACAAAGAATTGTCGCTAAATCCGGGACCGGACGGCGTCAACGGAACGGACGATGATCTGATCGACGACGGAGCCGACAATACTTACGGCACGGCGGACGATTTTGCGAATCCGGCGTTCGTGCGCAGCGGCTACACGCGGCAAATCACGGTTACGAATCTGAGCGGTTCGATGAAAAAAGTCGAAATCAGAGTGCGGTATCTGGGCAGCGGCGGTGCGGTCGGCGAACTAGCCGGCGTTTGTTACTTAAACGATGAAGGACGTTTAACGCGATAAAGCAGCAGGGGAAATGCAGGATGATTGGAAAAAAACTAAGTAAAGACGGAAACACAAAAAAATCGAAAAACATTTTGAATGATGAGCGCGGCGCGGCTCTGGCGGTCGCGATCATCGTCGTCGCGATTCTGTCGGTCATCGGACTGACGGCGCTCGCTTTTTCATCGAGCGAAGCGCGCATTGCCGGCAGCGATTTGCAGCGGACGCAGACATTTTACGCATCTTCGGCTGGTTTGGAGAAAATGACTAACGATTTCAGCAACCTGTTTCGCCGCAAGATGAATCCGACGCTCGACGATCTCAATACGATCGCCGGTGCGCCGCCCGAATCGCTGCTTCTCGAAGGTTTTACGTTTACGCAGACGCTGCGCGAAGACACCGACCGTCTGAACGAGCTGCGCGCGATTCAAAATCTGCCGAGCAATATCTATCCGCGCGTCAATATTCCCGACGGTCCGTACGCCGGATTGTATGCGAGTATCATTCCGTACAAGATGAATTCGACCGCGTCGCGGCGCGTGACGCGCAGCGAAGTTAAGCTCGAACGCGAATTTAACAATTACCTCGTGCCGCTTTTTCAATTCGGGATGTTCAGCAACGAGGACATCGAAATTCACCCCGGACCGCTGATGACGTTTAACGGGCGCATCCATAGTAATAAAAATATCTACGCGCTCAGAAATACGAAATTTCTCAATCGCCTGACGATGGCGGGCGAATTTGTCCGCGACGCGACGCGCGGCGGCGAATCGAACACTTCGAGCGGCAACACCAACGTTTATGTCGAAGTCAACGGCATCAATGTTCAAAGCACGCTCGGCAACGGCAGCGTCAAAGCAGGCGGCGGCAAGGTCGGGGGACCGAATTTGACCGGCAGCACAACCGGCGGCGGAGTCCTGAGTACTATTTTGCGCGGACTTTTCCCCGACAGCCCGCAAGGCGTCGTTAATCCGCAGTGGGAAGCGGAATCGGTAAAACCCGCCCAAAATACTACGGCAAATCGTTTCGGCGGTCAGATCATGACGCAGACGACCGGCGCGACAAGCCTGCGTCTGCCGCTCGAACTGGCTGGAAATTCTCCGGCGGAGATCATTAAACGCACGCTTCCGTCGGACGATGAAATTCTTGCGACCTCGCGCTATCACACCAAATCGAAAATCAGGATTCTGCTCGACGACGAATCCGCCGGCAGCGGCACGGCGAATGTCGCCGGAATTCCGGCAGGGAAAGGCGTTCTGCTTTCGCAGTTTATACCGTCGGTGCTCAACAACGGCGAAAACGTCTTGAAACAGATTTCGAACGGCGGCACGATTTCAGGATCGACCGTTCTTCAGAAAAAGACGAACGGCTCGACCATCAACGCAACGACTGTCAGGGCGATTAAAAGCACGACCGATCCGGATGCTTCGCCATACGTTCCGCCGGGTTCGGGCGTCAACGGGCGGATTTATATCGAAGTCGTCAAGCCCGACGGCACGACGGTTGACGTAACGCAGACGATATTGAGTATGGGCGCGACCGAAGGCGAGCCGAACGGCATCGTTTACCTTCAGCGACCGCTCTGGGCTGGTTACGTGCAGGGAAGCCGCGACCGGCGCGGAAATTCGTTTACGCTCGCAAATCTGACGCGAAATTATCAATCAATCAGCGACGGCGAAATCAGTGATCCGACCGGAAAATATTATGTGAACCGCGGTTTTATTGACGCGAGCGTTTCGCTGGCGGACGACGACGGCGGGGTCGTTTCCAGAGCGGCTTTGCCGACCGGAGCGCATAACGCGATTGTTCCGATCAACGTCTATAACGTTCGCGAAGGCTGGATTCAGAGCCAGATGAGCGAGTTTAATATCTACACGCGCGGCGTCACGAGCGTGGTCGAGCTGAATATGCGCAATCTCGCGCGCTGGGTTGACGGCGTTTACGACGGCAATCTGCTTTCTGGAACGAACGCCGTGAGCACGAATATCGGCACCGAAGAAGGCTACGTGGTTTACGTTTCGGATCGTCGGGGCGACCGCGTAAAGGCTGAATATCTTTCGAACGGAACGTCTTTCGCGAGCACGAACGGCATCGTTGACAATGAGGATATTTACGGTTTGAACAACACTCTGGACGCGGGCGAAGACGTTATTGATTTCGGCTGGAACGTCGGCGGCACGAGCAAAAAGGGAACTCTGCAGAAAGACACGCTCGAGCTGCCCGATTCGGGAACGGTCGGTTTAGCGCCTTCAACGCCGCTGACCACGCCCGTGACCGATAGATTGGCGCGCGCCAACACGGTTCTTTCGACCTTTAACGCGAACAATTATTTCCGCCGCGCGGTGCGTCTTTTTGACGGTGAAACTTTAAGCACGAGCGGCGCGAGCGGTAAACTTTCGCCGACCAAAGGCATTACGGTTTCCTCGGAAAACATGGTTTATATCTGGGGCAATTTCAACACGACCGGCGTGACCAGCATTCCGACCGGCGGTTCGACGCTCAACGACGGCGGTTATGCGGGAGCGCAAGTTCCGGCGTCGATCGTCTGCGACGCGATTTTCCCGCTTTCGAGAACGTGGTTCGACGCTTCGAGCGCGCTTTATCCCGAAGGCAGCGGCAACGCGCGCGGTTTAGGCGGCGAATCTTATCGAATGGCGGACGAGGGCGCTTCGACAACTGAAGGAACTTCGGTCAGAGCGGGAATTATCGCCGGGACGACGATTTCGGCTTTGACGCAGACGCCGGGCAGAGACGACGAGGGACTGCGCCGCAACGGCGGAATCATCAATTACCCGCGTTTTCAGGAAACGTGGAATCTGAACGGAACCGAAAAAGTCTGGAGTTACACGGGGTCATTCGTTCCGCTTTTCCGCTCGACGCAGGCGCTTTCGAACTGGGAAAACGAGACGGCGGTTATTTATATGCCGCCGCGCCGCAACTGGAGCTTTGACAGCACATTTCTGACGCCCAACAAACTTCCGCCCGGGACACCGTTTTTCCAATACGTGCAGTCAACCGGGTTTCGACAGAGCTTGAGATAAATTCGAGATTCAGGACTCAAAATTCAAAATTAAAAGAGCTTGAATCTCGAATCTTGAATCTTGAATTAGAGAGAGTATGAAAAATCTTACAAAATACAACAAGCAGAACGGATTCTCGATGATCGAACTGATTATCGTGATGCTGCTGACTCTGATTATTCTCGGGGCGGTTTTTTCGCTCATGCGGAGCGCCATTACGACCGCCAACGCCAATTATGAGATGACAACCGCGACGCAGGGACTTCGCAACGCCGAGGAATATATCACACGCGATATTCTCGTCGCGGGCGACGGCATGAAAGGCTTGGCGAATATCTGGCTCCCGACAACCTTTATCGCCGGCAACCTGACGGCGCGTACGGCAAACCAGATTGACCCGACCAATCAGGGCTACGTTAATATCGGGATGATGATTTCCGACAATAGCGTGCCGAACAATACGGCGATTCGCTTTTCAACTCCGGCGATCAATGTTTTGCCGGTCAGCGATCGCCTGACGATTTTGTCGCGCGACCCTTCATTTTCACCGGTAAATCTTCAACCTGCGGACAGCACCGCGAATAACGGGCAGATAAATATTCCGGCGGCGCGCATCGGCGATTTTTCGAATAATGAAATTTATTTTATTTCCAATGGTGTCGCGGGAGTTTTCGGAACGGTGACGAGCGTCAATTCGGGTGCAAATAAAATAACCTGGGGCAATAACGATGCTTACGGGCTCAACCGGACAGGTCCGAGCGGACAAATCGCTTCGGTCACGAACAACGGCACATATCCTTCGACTCTGCAGCGAGTTCAGATCATCCAGTATTTTGTTGATGCCCGGAATCGTCTGGTGCGACGTGTTTTCGGCGTCAAAGGCAACGGTTTTATTGACAGCGTGGTCGCCGAGCACGTCGAATCTCTGGGCTTTCGGTTTATCGTTAGACCCGACGAAGCTACAACGATTCTGAGCCAGCCGAAGGAACAGCTCAATATTGACGAATCGGCGGCGGTCAGAACGATCGAATTAAGTTTGCGCGTGAGAACCGCCTATCGGCTTCAAGGCAGCGGTGATTATGAAGAGGTCGCCGGTTCGACCACGATCGGCGTTCGCAATATTCAGTTTACCGAGGCGATTGTGCCGCGCGATTCGCAGGGCAATACGGATCTGCCGAACCCGGGACCGCCGCCCGTAATCACACCGACACCGACGCCGACGCCGACGCCGACGCCCGCAACGCCGACGCCGACGCCGACTGCCACACCCATACCGACGGCGACACCGGTTGCAACACCGACCGGAACACCGACCGGAACACCGACCGCGACGCCGCCGCCGGCGACTCCGACGGCAACCCCGACGCCCGTCAGTACGCCGACGCCCGGAACCGGCGAAGGTTAAAAAGCGAAAAGAAAAAAGCCCGCGTTTATCGAAAACGCGGGCTTTTTTCTTTTGAGACCGGATAAAAATTACTCGGCAATATAGCCGCTCGGAACGGGAATGTCGGTCGCGACGCCGAAGTTGACGATCGAAACGCCTAAATCCGCGCTTCGAAGCGCAAACCAGAGACCGTTGCGATAGATTGCCTGATCTGCTTTGCCGTCTCCGTCGTAATCGGTCGGAACGGGTTTGTCGCCGTTAGCGCCGAATTGCACCGAGCCGAATCCGGCGGTCGAGCGCTGAACATACCATGTGCCGTTCGAAGGACGGAAAACGGCGAAATCCGTTTTGCCGTCGCCGTCGTAATCGGCTTGCGTCGGTCTGTCCGTAGAAACGCCGAAATGGTATGTGAAGTAAGTATTGTCGGTGCTTTTCCAGACATACCAATCGCCGTCCGCCGGACGGAAAACGGCAAGATCGGTTTTGCCGTCGCCGTCATAATCGCCCTGCGCGATCTTGTCGGTCGAAACGCCGAACTGGCGAATGTCGAAGCCCGAATCCGAGCTGCGCAAAATGTACCAGCCGCCGTTCGAAGGTCGCCAGACGGCAATATCCGCTTTCAAATCGCCGTCGTAATCGCCCGAAACCGGAATGTCGCCGTTCAGTCCGAACTGCACGATTGCTGTTCCGCCCGCGCTTTTCTGGATATACCAGACGCCGGTCGAAGGGCGAAAAACCGCGAAATCCGTTTTGCCGTCGGCGTCGTAATCACCGGGAACGATCTTATCGCCGTTCGCGCCGAACGGGATCGCGAAATAATTGTTGTCCGTGCTTCTGAGCGCGAACCATTCGCCGGTCGAAGGTCGCCAGACCGAAAAATCGCTCTTTTCGTCCGTGTCGAAATTGCTCGTCGCCGTTCCGGAAAGCGCCGCTTTCGAGGTCGTGTAGATATAATCGCCGCCCGTGCCGCCGTCGCTGTTCGAGGCGTTGCCCGCCGCGTAAAAGCCGATCTTACCGACGCGCGCCGCGGGCGCGGTCCAGGTAAACGTCCATTGATTAAAATCGAATTGCGCGGGAATAATGCCGTCAACCGTGTGTTCGATATACTGCCGGAAATTGTTGCCGATAAAGCCTTCGTCGAGCTGCAGGCGGGCGGGCATCTGCGACGGCAGCGTGTATGTACCGGCACGCGCGCCGGTCGAGGTAACCGCCGTCAGCTGAAAGCCGTAGATCGTCGCGCCGACTTCCGTTGTGCGCACCGTGATCTGATACTGCTGCCCCGGCTTGTAATTCGCCGGAACGCCGGTAATCGTTACATTTCCCGTGCCGCTGTTGACCGGAAAATCGCCGTGACACGCCGTGCAGCTTGCCTCTCCGGGCGCGCCCGTATGTCCCGGCGTCGGACCCGAAGCCGAAGCGGAAACCTTTTCAACCTTGGTCGAAAACATCTGAATCCCGAAAACCAGCGCGGCGACGGCGAAAATAACGCCTAATTTCGTAAAAAATATTTTACGCGAAACAATTTTCATTCTCGTTTTAACTCCGTTTGAAAAAAGATTTATCAATTTGTTTGACGATAGGGGAAAGGCGAAAGTCGAATAATTTTGCCTGTTATTAAAAAATATTCTTTGCCGTCGCGAAAGTCAATGAATTTAAAGGCAAAAGGCAAAAGGCAAAAGGCAAAAGGCAAAAGTAAAAAGTAAAAATTTAGAGCGCCTTTGATAATTATTGCGGTTTTCAGTTAAGAGCAACACAAACAACCGGAATAAGTGAAAAGTGAAAAGTAATAGGTAAAAATTACTACTTCTCACTTTTCACTTCTCACTTGTTCCGAAGCGTATTTCATTAAACTGAAATTCGCTCTATTATTACCATCAAAAGACGCTCTGGATTTTTACTTTTTACTTTTTACTTTTTACTTTTTACTTTCAAATCTCTTTCCCGACAAAAAAGGTTTGCGAGTCGAATTCCGGTTCGTCTTCGGCACGAACGATTTTTTCGTAAGTTCCGTCCGCTTGAAGAATCGAGGAATTGGTGTTGTCTTGCAAATAAGCGGCGAGAATTTCTTCCTTTAAGTATTGGCGCAGCGCGGCGTCTTTGATCGGCACGACGGCTTCGACGCGGCGGTCGAGATTGCGGTGCATCCAATCGGCGCTGCCGATGTAAATTTCTTCCGCGCCGTCGTTCATAAAATAAAAAACGCGGCTGTGTTCAAGAAATCGCCCGACGACCGAAATGACGCGGATATTTTCGGAAAGCTTTTCGATGCCGGGTCGCAGAGTGCAGATTCCGCGCACGATCAAGTCAATTTTGACGCCTGCCCGCGACGCTTCGTAAAGCGCGTCGATGATCTTGTCGTCCGTCAGGCTGTTGATCTTGACGATGATCCGCGCCTCTTTGCCGTTTTTTCTGTGTTCGGTTTCGCGGTGGATCATTTCGAGCATCCGTTCGCGCAAGTTGATCGGCGCGATCAAAAGCGAGCGAAATTCGTCCTGATATGAATAACCGGTCAGAAAATTAAACAGATCGGTCGCGTCCGCGCCGATTTCGGCATCCGATGTGAGCAAGCCGACGTCCGTGTAAATGCGCGAAGTCATTGGATTGTAATTGCCCGTCGCGATATGAACGTAGCGGCGCAGTTCATCGTTTTCGCTGCGCACGACGAGCGTCACCTTCGAATGCGTTTTCATTCCCTGCATCCCGTAAACGACGTGAACGCCTTCGGCTTCGAGATGGCGCGCCCATTCGATATTGTTTTCCTCGTCGAAACGCGCCTTTAATTCGACGAGCGCGGCAACCTGTTTGCCGTTGCGGCTCGCTTTGACGAGCGATTTGATGACGGGCGAATCCTTGCCCGTGCGGTAGAGACAAATTTTGATCGCGAGCACGTCGTCGTCTTCGGCGGCGGCGTTGATAAAATCCGTCACGGCGTTGTAATTCGTGTACGGGTGATGCAGCAGCACATCGCGCTGTTTCAAAATATCGAAGATATTTTCCTTGCGCTTTAATGCGGCGGGCATTGAGTAAGCAATCGGTTTGTCCTTTAATTCGGGACGGTCGAGCGCATAAAGACGCATCAAATCCGGCGTATTCAAAAATCCTTCCGTCAGGTAAACGTCGTGTTCCGTCAGACCGATCGAACCGGCAAGATAATCAATCATTTCGTCGGACATCGAGGCAGCAATTTCCATTCGCACCGGAAAACTGAAGCGCTTTTGAAGGTGAAGCTCTTCTTCGAGCGTGCTGAGAATGTCGTTCGCTTCGTCCTCGCGGATTTCGATGTCAGCGTCGCGCGTGACGCGAAACAGACACGGCTTGCCGGTTTTCATATTCGGAAAAAGATAGCCGACGTTTGCCGCGACCAACTCGCCTAAAAGCGCAAAACGCGTTTCGCTTTCGTCAATCGGAATAAGCCGCGTAACGTTGGGCGGCAGTTTTATTCGCGCAAAACGGCGGTTCGTGAAAAGGTGACCGAGTTTATCGTTCGAAAAATCGTCTTCCGGCTCGACGATCAGCCCGAGATTCAGGCTGAGATTGGAAATAAAGGGAAACTTGTGGCTCACGTCAACCGCTTGCGGCGTCAGCACGGGAAAGATTTTTTTGTGAAAATAATCGTCGAGGCGCTTTTTCTCGACCTTGTTCAAATCCTGATAACCGTAAATTTTTATGCCTTTTTCAGCAAGCGCGGGCAGAATGTCTTCATTCAAACAGCGCATCTGCTCGGCAAGCATCGGGCGCAGTCGTTCGCGGATTTGGCGCAGCTGCTCGGCAGGCGAAAGCCCGTCGCGCGAAAGTTTATTCACGTTTTCGGCGATTTGCTCTTTCAAACCGGAGACGCGAATCATAAAAAATTCGTCGAGATTGGTCGAGAATATCGCCAGAAATTTCAATCTTTCGAGCAGCGGGTTCGTTTCGTCGAGCGCTTCTTCGAGTACGCGGCGATTGAATTCGAGCCAACTCAGCTCGCGGTTGAAAAACGGATTTGTTTCGGGTTGAGATTCAAAAAGGCTTTCAGACTTTTCTTCTTTAACGACTAAAGGAACGGGTTCTCTGACTGTTTCAAGCATAAAATATTTGTGCGGGACGCGGCGGCTAATACAAATTCTATTGATAAGATGCCCGAAAGGCAATTTTTGCGATGTTAAATTTTTAGCAATCGCTCAAGCGCCGGCATAATTTCAGACATGGAAAAAGGCTGAGGATTAAAATTTTAATCCTCAGCCTTTTAATTTGTAATCTCGGTTTTGCAGCCGGTCGGGTTTAATCAACCGACTGCAATTCCAAAATTCTTACGGAACATACGATCTGGGAATCGCTCTATCGGTAGTCACACCAAAGTTGGTGGTCTGCGTACCGGCGGTCGAGCGGAGAATCCACCACGTGCCGTTACGATAGATCGCCGGATCGTCCTTGCCGTCGCCGTCGTAATCGCCCGGTGCCGGAATGTCGCCCGCTACGCCCCAGCTGGTAAAGACCGCTGAGCCGCCGCCGGAAGGCTGATAGATCCACTGACCGGTTGACGGACGGAAGACCGCGAGGTCGTCCTTATTGTCGCCGTTGTAATCAGCCGGAACAAGCACGTCGCCCGCCGCGCCGAACGGCGAGTTGAACGATCCGCCCAGTGAGCCTTGGCTAATCCAGCTTCCTGCACGATAAACGGTCAGATCGCCTTTGCCGTCGCCGTCAAAGTCGCCTGCCACCGGAACGTCGCCTGCCTGACCGAAGACGGTGTAGGTCGCGCCGCCGCCGCTCTTCAGGATGTACCACGTGTTATCCGCCGGACGGAAAACAGCGATGTCTTCTTTGTCGTCGCCGTCGTAGTCGCGGATCACCGGAATATCTCCGGCAACGCCCCACGAAACGCCCGAAACAGTGAACGTGCCGCTGTTCAGAACGTAGAAGTCGGGCTGTGCGCTGTTGGCAGTCGCACGGAAGACCGCTAAGTCTGTTTTGCCGTCGCCGTTAAAGTCGCCCGGTGTCAGAACGTCACTTGAAACGCCCCAGTTGACGACACCGAAGCCGACCTGCGACTGGTTCAGATACCAGTTGCCTTCACTCGGACGGAAGACCGAAAGGTCGGTTTTGCCGTCGCCGTCAAAGTCGGCGCGTGATTCGACTGCCGTCGGCGTCGTCGTAACTTCGCAGACATAGTCGTTGCCAACAAACGTCAATTTCCAACCGGTAATTGTCGCTACGTCGCCTGAAACATCGTCTTTTCCGTACAATGTCCAGGTTCCGTTGAAAGCAGAGCCGGTCGAGCCGAAGACAGATGCAAATGTTGCACTGCCAGCCGGAGCCGGGTTATTGTAACCACTCGTCGGAGCCGGTGCCGTAAAGGTATCGGTCGTCGTATCGTGGTTGGTCGGTTTCCATTCACCGTTCAGGTTGTTCGTTCCGGTTGCCGGAATTACCGCCGCCGCATCGTCCGTGAAGACGACGTTGGCGTTAGCCTGCGTGGTGAACGAGCTGAGCGCGTCGGACATAAACATAAAGTTCTGTCCGCCCGGACTCACTAAGAGCCAGTCCATATCGCCCGGATAAGTTGTATTAAGACCCGTTAATTCGAGCTTAATCTTCTTATTGCCGGTGACGCCTGCAACCACGACGGTTGACCCGTACGGATTAGCGTTGCCCGGTCCTGTGCCGGTTCCCGGGTTGGCAATCGCGCCGCCGGTAACGGTAACGTCCGCACCGCCGACCGGCATGCCAAGCGTGAAAGTATGCGTACGCGGATTCAATGCACCGAGAGCGCTGGAACCGCCGATGGTAATCGTGTGCTGGCTGCCGCAAGCCGCTGCTCCCGGAACCGTATAAGCAATCTGGCGGACAACCGTTGCGCCGTCAGCGATATTGCCGTAATTAGCACTGCCGCCGCCGGTAATGTTGCCGACTACGTTGTTGATCGTCGCGCCCGAATTGTTAGTAATCGGAACGCTGACAAGCAGGTTTTCGGTCGGTTCGGGATAAGTATCGTTATCGCCCGGCGCATCACTGACGGTAATTGCCGCACCGATGATCGCGTTCGGAACGTCGAATGCTTCGGTAACCGCCGCATTGTTGGCGCCTGTTCCTGCATTCTGAATGCTCGCGCTAAAGCCCATACCGCGAACGCGGAAACCTTCGCGAACGTCCTGCGCGTCAAGCGAGGCTTCCGGAGCAACCGGCAGCGCTAATGCCGCCGTGATGATCGCATCGCGTTCCTGGATGAAGGTCGGTCCGACCGGAGCGAGTTTCATCCCGTCGGTAACAACCTGAAGAACGCGGGTCGTGCCGGTCGTGAAACCGAGAC
Source organism: Acidobacteriota bacterium (assembly GCA_031411895.1). GTDB lineage: Bacteria > Acidobacteriota > Blastocatellia > Pyrinomonadales > Pyrinomonadaceae > JAFDVJ01. The sequence goes on from JANOBZ010000145.1 coordinate 52,282, forward strand.
GCGTAACCATACGGTTACGAACTTCCCAGAGAGCCGATGACCAAATTTCACCTAAATTATGTACCTGGTCACAGGCTTGAACGCCCGACGAGGTCGAAATGACTCCGTTGCGCGGGTAAGCGCTGTCAACTGCCGCTGCGGTCGTGCCGAGCGTCGAGTCGCAGTTGCTGTTTGCGTGTTTAAAGGTGAACGGGTTATGCGGCTTGTTGTTCGGACCGCCGGTAAAGGTGATCGGCGCGCGCGGGAAGCGGCGAATACCGTGATAATAGTTCGTGTTAAAGGTCGGGCTTAACAAGTAGGTTGCATAACCGCCCGTCGTATAGAGCCCGTTAATCGGGTCTGACGGTTCGGCAAGCATCGTATAGGCGTACCAGTCGCCCCAGCCTTCGCCCATACCGCGCGACATGTTGGTCGAAAGACCCGACGAGTTGCCGTGCAGACGGTTCGAAAGTCCGTGCGTTACTTCGTGGATGATAACTTCGGCGTCAGCCGTGCCGTCGTAATCGGGCGTCGGACCTGTCCAAAGGAACATCTGCATACGTCCGCGACCGCCGTCTGCCGGAGTTGCAAAGTTTGCGTTGTTCGTACCCGATGAATCCTGTCCTTCAGCCGAGACACGGTCAGCACCGGCGCCGCCGCGTCCGAAGTTGTCGTTCTGGAAGTTGAACGCCTGTTCGGTCCAACCCAAACGATAAAGTTCGTCGTGATAGCGGTTCATGACATAGAACATCTGAATAACCGCGCCGCGTTGCGCTTCCACCAATAACGGGTCGTCGCCCGGGGTCGGGCTTCCCGGCGGCGGGTTCCACGTTGAAGTGAACGTGCGGTTCGGGGTACCGGTCTGCGGCGCGTCAACGCCGTTCGGCGCGACACGGTCAATACCGGCTTCAACGTTGTTACCGTCGGTGATATTTGCGCCGTCGGTAATCCAGCCGTTGTTGTTGAAAGCATACGGCACTTCGTTACCGATCAGGGTAACGTTGCTGCGGGTCGCTATAGCGCCCTGCGTGCCGAGTGTCGGGTTGAGCGGTCCCGGTGATAACGGAGCCGGGTTGTCCGCCGCGCCGATGAATGCATTGGCATTGCGATAAATGTTATAAGTCGCTGTTTGAGTCTGGTCTTCAACGATGTTTTTACGCCAGAGCATCGTGCCGGTTTCGGCATCGACGATCACGTAATAAGCATTGACGGGTTTCCAGATCAATACTCTCCATGCCGGTACGGCAACGCCGGGTTCGGTCGGAAAGTACATTTTTTCTGCCGTCGTCGCCCAGTCGCCTTCACCGAAAACGACTTTCAGATCGGTCGAAACTGCATCGTTGCGCGTAATGTCGGTCGAAATAACTTCATAATTGATGTTGCGCGCCGCCGCTTTAACGGCGTCAACCGGATTACGGAAATCGTTTGAAAGCGAATCGTAGTCGAGACCCGGCGCGAGATTGTTGATCACGCGGATAATCTGACCGTCTTTGTTAAAGCCTGCTTTGACTTCGCTGCGGAAAACGGGAACGCCGTTAATGCGCTGTTCAAGATGCGCGAACGACAGATAGCCGTTCGGGTTCGTGTAATCGGCAAGTACGCGAAGCGCATCTGCCTGATCGTCCGAAACGCCGATCAGCGAATTGTTTTCTTTAACGAAGCCGCGAAGAATTTCCGCACGCTTCATTGTTGAAGGCGAACTGAGCCACTGGACGCTTTCTTTGTAAACGTCCGGAGTGATAACTTCGGGTGTTCGAATATCGGTGTTATATTCGATTTTTGCGGTCGGGAAACGTGATTTGAATTGTTCCTCGCCGCGCACGAACTCGGCTCGCATATCGGCGACAGCCGCTGCATCTTTGCCGGTTCTTTCACGATATTTCGCAAACGCTTCGGCGACTTCGTCGCGTTTCGTTTCGTTGCGAATATCGTAGTTTTCTAATCCTACTTCCTGACTGACGGTTTGTTGAAAAAGTCCTTTTCTGACTTGTTTACCGCCTGCCAGTGAGCTGAACTGATACGGCAATACGAACAATGCCGCCATCAGTCCAAAAATAACTAAACACAGCAGAAGTCTCCGACGATCTTCCGCCTTCCAATTTTTTTGCATTTATAAGCCCTCCTCAAAGCTAAAAACGGGTGAATTACTACTTATCGGGAAGTAGTTGTTGATGAATTTATTACCTTAAAAATAAGGACGAAGATAAAGATTTGAACAACCAAATATAAAAATAAAAAAACGAAAAAAATACTATCCGGAAGTTATTTAATATAAATGCGAATTATAAAAACAGCAGGCACAATTCGACACGAATATGACTATTTATAAAAAGAACTCAATTTGGAAAAGTACAATGCTGCGGATAAACATTTTTGACGTTAGCAACTATTTTTATCAGAAAATAATTATTCAGTCAATCAGTTGCCGATTAAAAAGCAATTATATGTAAAAAAATATTTTGCATTTTTCAACGTTAGCGACTCCGATTCGATGAACTGAAATAAAAAAGCGGCTTTTCCGGTTTAAGGAAAAGCCGCTTTCGAAACAAAACCGAGTTTCCCGGTTTTGTTTAATTATCCGCTTTACGGAACATACGATCTCGGGATGGCTTTATCCGTCGAGAGACCGAAGCTTGTGGTAACCGCACCGGCTTGTGAGCGGAGAATCCACCACGCGCCGTTGCGGTAAATCGCAAAGTCGTCCTTGCCGTCGCCGTCGTAATCGCCCGGTGTCGGAACGTCGCCCGCCGCACCCCAGTTGGTGAAGACCGCCGCGCCGCCGCCGCTCGGTTGGTAGATCCATTGACCGGTCGACGGACGGAAGACGGCAATGTCGTCTTTGTCGTCGCCGTTGTAATCAGCCGGAACGAGAATATCGTTCGCCGATCCGAACGATATGACCGTGTCGCCCGAACCGTTATAAATCCACCATTGGTTGGTTGACGGACGGAAGATTGCGATATCGGCTTTCGAGTCGCCGACGAAGTCGCCGCCAACCGGAACATCGCCGGAAACGCCGTATTGTTGATACGTCGTGCCGCCGCCGCTCTTCAGGATGTACCAGGTATTATTTGACGGACGGAAAACAGCGATATCTTCCTTGTCGTCGCCGTCGTAGTCGCGAATCACCGGAATATCTCCGGCAACGCCCCACGAAACGCCCGAAACAGTGAACGTGCCGCTGTTCAGAATGTAGAAGTCGGACTGCGAGCTGTCGGCAGTCGCGCGGAAGATCGCGAGATCGGTTTTGCCGTCGCCGTTAAAGTCGCCGGGTGTCAGAACGTCACTCGATACGCCCCATTTAACAACGCCGAAACCGGCTTGCGACTGGTTCAGATACCAGTTGCCTTCACTCGGACGGAAGACCGAAAGGTCGGTTTTGCCGTCGCCGTCAAAGTCGGCGCGCGATTCCACCGCCGTCGGCGGGTTGAACGAGCAGGCATAATTACCGTTGACTCTGATCGTGTCAACATACCAGCCGGAATTGGGACCCTGACCGGCGGTGTTGTCGTCAGCGCCGAAGCGCCATTTTAACTGCACGTTCTGT